>CAYXXU010000026.1:0-53508 GCA_964469155.1 uncultured Bacteroidales bacterium | reverse complement strand
TTGCGGCCATAATAGCGACCGGCAGTAACAGATAAGAAAAATCGAATACCGGAACTGTAATATAAAATAAGGCAGAAGCTGCCGATACTATCAGCAGCCACAACAATACCAGCGAAATCCGGCGAATATTTATCAGTTTTTCATTCACATTGAATAAAAAATGTAACACGGCAATAAACAGCAGGAACAGAATGGTAAATAGCAGTATATACTCATAAACCGACAAATGGATTATCGGGTGTACCAGTTGTATGCTTCGGATAACCGTTCCATATAACTGAAACTTTGCCAGGAGCTGATCGGTGAACAGGTACCAGGCAAATACATACAAATAAACAGAAACAAAGCCAAAAAGGCCTGCTACCCAATGACGCCAGTTGTAAACCCTGAGTATTACCAGGAATAACCATATCCCGACAAATAGTCCGGCAGATTTAAATACGAATAAAGAACTTAATGCCGTTAAAATTCCGGCTCCAAATATCTCTTTTAATGCATCCTCCTTATGATTTACAATGAATATCATCCGCAATAAGATGATAATGAAAATATTGATCACCAAAACCGGATATAAGGTCAGGTAATCCGGAGAGCAACTCATTAAAACCATATAAACAAAGGCTGCCAGGTAGGAGTTTTTAGGCGTAAGGCCATAATCTGAAAGCAATGCATTCAACAAAAGCGATCCGCCAAATACCAGAAACAGGGCCAGCAGGGTATACAATACCGGCAGGCCACTGAGCAGATGATACAGGAAACCCCAGGCAGGCGTGATCAATTCAGGCAACGGCATGGGGGTGGGATGAATAAAAGCCTGAAACCACAACAAGATGAGCGTTATCAGCAGGATAACAAATTGAATGCTGGTATTGTTTTTAAATAAGCGGAGAATCACTTTTTATGGTTGGTATTATAAAATATCCTGCCCTATATCGTAGCGCAATTTTTTCCCTGTAAAGTTAATGTTTTTTATGCTGCGGTAAGACTTTTGAATGGCCTCCTCAAGCGTGGGCCCTGTAGAAGTAACCCCCACTACCCTGCCGCCGCTGCTAATTACTTTTCCTTCGCTATTTACTGCCGTTCCGGCATGAAAAATTATACTCTCATTGATTTTATCCAGCCCGAAAATCTCTTTTCCCTTTTCGTAAGCCCCCGGATAACCCTCAGAGACCAGCATTACTGTGGCGGTTACATTTTTATCGATGTCGAAGGTCATATTTTCAAGGGTGCCATTCGCCATGGCAAGTAACACCTCCACAAAATCATTCTTCAGGCGGGGAAGTACCGATTCGGTTTCGGGATCGCCCATGCGTACATTGTATTCAATAACATAAGGATCGCCGCCCACATTCATTAAGCCAATAAAAATAAAGCCCTGGTAATGTATGTTGTCTTTTTTCAATCCTTCAATGGTAGGAATAATGATCCTTTCTTCCACTTTTTTCATGAATCCGGTTGTGGCAAAAGGCACACCGGATACGGTGCCCATTCCTCCCGTGTTCGGCCCGGTATCTCCTTCACCAATGCGCTTATAATCTTTGGCTTCGGGCAATATCTTGTATGAATTACCATCCGTAACCACGAAAACCGATAATTCTATCCCTTGTAAAAACTCTTCGATCACAACCTTTGTGCTTGCTTCTCCGAATTTCTTTCCGATCAGCATGCGATTCAGTTCGGCTTTGGCATCGTCAGTATTATCCAGTATCACCACTCCTTTTCCGGCAGCCAGTCCGTCAGCCTTTAAAACATATGGGGGAGTTAAAGCATCAATAAACTCATATCCTTCCTGAAGTTCTTCACGGGTAAATGTTCTGTAGGCGGCCGTGGGAATTTTGTTCTTTACCATAAAAGCTTTTGCAAAATCCTTGCTGCCTTCGAGCTGTGCGCCGTCTTTGCATGGGCCTATCACCGGAATGTTCTGAATGTCGGCATGCGAAAGAAAAAAATCATATATCCCCATCACCAAAGGATCTTCCGGTCCAACCAACACCAGGTCTATGTTATTGGTTTTTACAAATTGCCTGATCCCTTCAAAATCGGTGGGCAAAAGGTTTATATTTTCGCCATGCTGCATGGTGCCGGCATTGCCCGGGGCAATAAAAAGTTTTGCCAGTAACGGACTTTGAGCGATCTTCCATGCAAAGGTATGTTCGCGGCCCCCTGATCCCAATAGTAATATTTTCATTTACCTTCTTTTGTTTTTAATAAAAACTCTTTCAATTTATGGGTTGCATGATAGCGGTGGCTAAGTCCGTTCTTGGTCGCAGCATCCATTTCGGCAAACGACTGTTCATAACCCAGGGGTTTAAACACCGGATCGTAGCCGAAACCATTGGTCCCTTTCCTTTCCCAAAGAATTTCACCCGCAACCTCTCCCAGGAAAAGATACTGCACTCCGTCGAGTATTAAGGCAATGACCGTTTTGAAGCAGGCTTTGCGGTTTTTTACGTGTTGCATATTCAAAAGCAGTTTATCGATATTGTCCTCAAAACTACAGGCTTCGCCGGCATAACGTGCCGAATACACTCCCGGATCGCCATTCAGGGCCTCAACCTCCAGGCCCGTGTCGTCGGCAAAACAATTCAATTTGTATTTATCGAAAATATACTCTGCCTTTTGCACGGCATTGCCTTCTAGGGTATGCGATGTTTCGGGAATTTCATCCGAACAACCAATGTCCTGCAAACTCAGTATCTCAATATGGGTAGGTTGCAGCATGTGGCGTATTTCTTCCAGTTTATGCCTGTTGTTGGTTGCAAAAACGAGTCTCATGTTTTTTTTCACAAAAATACAATTAATCCCAAATTTCAATACATCAAAAAAGTGGAATATCTAACCTGAAAGTAATTTAAGAACCCGTGGTTTTCAATAATTAAAAATGTTCATAAATACTCCTGCCCTGTCCAAACTGATTTGTTTCGCAGAAACAAAAGTGGGCCGGCCGGAAAATATGTCGGTGTCAGGGAGTGGCCTGTGCGAAGGTTCGATATATATTTTCTGTCCTTTTCTTTGGTTCGTTTCTTTTGGACAGGCAAAAGAAATGAACAAAAACTCTTTGAGGCAAAGCCAAATTTTTACGAGTTTGATAGAATTAAGCATTAGAGGTTCGCGAACTAATGTCTGCCGTTTAGCGGATTAGCCTTTCCCGAAAACAAAATGTCGGGAGGTCAGGTTTTGTGATTTGTTAATTTGGTGGCAAAAAACATGAAATAACCATATTTTATAATTTTAAACAGTCTGTAAATTATTCAAAACTATGCACTGCTAATTAAATATTTCCATACTTTTGCGTGTAAACCCTGAAAATTATGCGAAGAATTTCTACTTTACTTTTCCTTATATTCATTTGGTCAATTTCGTATACGTCTTTTTCCCAGCAACTTTCATTGGATTCATTGCAACATCCCGACCGTTTTGTGTCGAGATACCTTCCTATGCTTACCGACAAGGAACTGATAAAAATAGCTTCTTTACCGGATCTGGAACCGGAACAGTTTCAGCCTGTGCTGAAGGCCACCCTGCCCTATAAAGTTGACAATTCCACCCTGCCCTATATGATAGAGACCACCTGGCAGGGAGGGTATGAGTGCGGACAATCGGCCAGTATTGCCAATGATTTCACTTTTGAGATCAACCGCCTGCGTAACCTTTCGTCGTTACTGGCTGACAACCGTTATGTAACCCATTTTGCCTGGAACTTTATGAACAACGGATACAATTATACCGGAGTAAGTTATTACGATACCTGGGAAATACTGCGCACCTGCGGCACACCCAATGTTACCGACTATGGTGGCAACCTGTGGACGGGAGGCGAGAAAAGATGGATGACGGGTTACAACCTCTATTATAATGCCATGCATAACCGTTTGTTTACCGGATACAACATTCAGGTTGGAACCCCGGAAGGACTGATGATACTAAAGAACTGGATACACAATCATCTTGATGGCTCTGCAGTTGGGGGGCTGGCTAATTTTTATGCCCAATATGGCAGTCCTAACACTACCCTGCCTGCCGGAACCGAAGAGGGCGGAAAAGCCCTGATGTCGACCTGGGGCGGAAGTCCAAGCCATACCTGGACAATAGTAGGTTACAATGATTCTATCCGATTTGATTTTAATTCCGACGGACATTATACCAACCATATTGACATCAATGCCGATGGGGTGGTTGATATGCACGACTGGGAAATTGGCGGACTGAAGTTCATCAACGGATATTCAGGACCCAACTGGGGTAATGGTGGATATTGCTATATGATGTACAAGGCGCTGGCAGATGCCATTGGCCAGGGTGGAATATGGAACAACAGGGTTTCGGTACAGTATGTGAAACAGAATTATAACCCTTTGCTTACCATGAAAATACAGCTTAAACACAACTCCCGGAATAAAATTAAAGTTACCGCCGGTGTTTCTACCAATGTTGCTGACAACAGACCTAAGTATGTGCTGGAACTTCCCATCTTCAATTTCCAGGGGGGTGATTATTTTATGCAGGGCGATACCACCGAGGCTGCCAAAACCATTGAATTCGGACTGGATGTCAGCCCCCTGCTGAATTATGTTCAGCCCGGACAAAACGCCAAATACTTTTTACAGGTGGCCGAGAATGATCCTTCAGGTCTCTCTACCGGGCAGATCAACAGCTTTTCATTAATTGATTACACTAACGGGACCACCCAGGTCGATTGTCCCTCGGTGAATGTGAACCTGACCAATAACGATACTACCCGCTTATCGGTGAGTCGTATGGTTAACTTCAGCAAGGTAAACATCACCACCAATACCCTGCCCGAAGCTTCGATAGGCCTGCCCTATTCGGTTCAACTGAACGCTTCGGGAGGCTCCACCCCTTATCATTGGGATTTTGCTCACGACTTTTCACTAAACTATACCACCGGTACTTTCCCAACCACTTCAGCACAGGTGTTGGTGGCCAATTCATCAGGTTATGCCGTGCAAAACCTGCCTTTCGATTTTCCTTACTATAACGAGAAGTTTAACAAACTTTACATAAGCCCTGACGGTTTCATCAAATTCGACAACCAGTTGTTCACCTGGCCATACATAATTGATAAAAACGTTTTATTCAAAAGTACAAAGATCATTGCTCCCTTTTACGTCGATCTTTCATTCGGAGGAACCGATAATTTCTGGTATGAAGGAAACAGCCAGTATGTTATTATCAGGTGGAAAGCTTATGTTGCCGGCCAAAGCGGAAGCAGCGTGAACGTGGCTGTAAAACTTTATCCCTCGGGAGTGATAGAAATGTATTACGGAAATATCTCGGTGGCCAACACTACCCAGTTTGTCAGTGCTGTGACGCGCGGCGACAATGTGAATTATCAATTCACCAACTATTCCGGAAAACTATTTTCGAATACAGCTACCAAACTCATCATTTTCACTCCGGCTTCTGTTCCCTGGGGGCTTAAGATATCGGACAATGGTATTTTGTCAGGCACGGTAATGGCCGAATACAACAATATACCCATCCCGGTGAAAGTAACCGACAATAATTTTATTACCAATACCAAAACCTTGCTGTTTAACACCAGCGGTGTGCTGGTGACCTATAAGGTTGTTGCCGGAGCCGATTCAATTATTAATGCCGGGGAAAATGTTTTACTGAGCGTTGCCTTGAAAAATATTGGAAGCGTGCAGATCAGCAATGCGCAAATGAAATTGTCCACTTCCGACAACTTTGTGTCCATGGTGGACAGTACAGAAGTCGCAGGTAATTTAGCCCCCGACGATTCGGTTATCTTTCTGAATGCATTTTCCTTCAATGTGGATACAACCGTGAGCGATAATCACATTATTCCCATGAACCTTATGGTTTATAACACCACCGACACTTTTAATATCAGTATCAACCTGCCGGTGCGTTCGCTGATACTCGACCTGGGCGGGATCACTATTGCAGACGGGAACAATAACATCATTGAACCGGGCGAAAGCGCGTCCCTTATCCTGGAAGTAAAGAATATTGGCGGGGCCACAGCTTATAATGTGAATGCTATTTTAAGCACCAACGATCCGTATACCTCTATTGCCAGCGATTCGGCTTATATTTCAAGTTTAACCGGCGGCAGTTCCTCCAATGCATTTTTCATTGTCCATGTGAATAATAACGTTCCCGACGGACACATCATTGTTTTCAATGTAGCCTTGAAGGCCACAGGGAATTATGTGGCTCATAAATTTTTTGCCATCCAGATAGGAGGCAATGCAGAAGATTTCGAGACGGCTGATTTCACGAAATTCCCCTGGGTTTCATCCGGCGATTCTTTATGGTTCATCAGCACACAATTACCTTATGAGGGCGCTTACTGTATTAAATCAGGAAGCGTTTCAGACAACGAACAATCGACCATTACGGTAAATCTGAACATTCTGAACAGCGGCACCATGAGTTTTTACCGTAAGGTGTCCTGCGAAGCTCATGCCGGATATACCGATTACGATTTTCTGGCGTTTTTCATCGATGGAGCCGAAAAAAGCAGATGGGATGGGGTTACTGCCTGGCAGCGCTATGAATATCCGGTTACCGCAGGCTCTCATACCTTTAAGTGGATGTATAAAAAAGACTATTCCGTTAGTACCGGTGAAGACTGTGCGTGGCTCGATTATATCGTATTTCCGCCCAGCATTCAACTGGGGTCGAGCGTAACCCAATCGCCGAATTCCATCGTCAAAACCATGATCATTGATTCGCTGGCCATAGATTCGGTGGTGCTGAACAATAATAATTCGGGAAGCATGCTGATGTATTCGTGCGAGATCACTGATTTTTCGTCAAACGGAAACAACACCTGGCTGACACCCGAAGTAAATTACAGCAGCCTCGATCCTGCTGCCTCGGGCTCTATGAAACTGCACTTCAGTTCCTGGGGGCTGGATGCCGATACCTATAACAGCAATATCAGGCTTACCTATAATTTTACCGATACGGTGAACATTCCGGTTACTTTCCATGTCTACGTCCCGACCGGAACAGGAAGCATTGCTGCTGATGCCAATGCATTGCAGGTTTATCCCAATCCTTTTTCGAAACAGACCGCTTTTACCTATACCCTGGAACAGGAATCGGATATTTCGCTCGAAATCCTGGATGTGAATGGGAGGGTGGTAAACCACCTGACAAAAGAAAAAGCCCCGCAGGGAAAACACACCTTGTATTGGGACGGGACGGGTGAAGGTCGTAATAGCTTATCCTCCGGCGTATATTATTATCGCTTTGTAAAGAATGAAAACATTACTTTTGGAAGGATAATCTATACGAAATAAGGCGGGATGGTTTTTAGCAGTATTCTGTTTCTGTTCTATTTTTTACCGGTAACCTTATTACTGTATTTCATTGTTGGTAAAAGATTCAAGAACCTGGTGGCGTTGCTTGCCAGTGTGGTGTTCTATGCCTGGGGGGCGCCTCTTTTCATCTTTGTTATCTTTGCCTCCATCGTAGGCGACTTCCTTTTTGCCCGCTACATTCACCGCTCGCAGGGACTGAAGCGAAAAATATTGCTGGCCGCGGCCATCAGTATCAATGTCGGCATTCTTATTTACTTTAAGTATTCCAACTTCTTCGTGGAAAATGTCAGCGACCTCATGGTTCAGCTGGGCTTTTCGCAGATACACTGGCTGAAGGTGGCCCTTCCCATAGGCATTTCGTTTTTCACCTTTCACGAAATGAGCTACATCATCGATGTGTACCGTGGGGTGAAACCGCCTATGAAGAATATACTTAACTATGCGCTTTACATTTTGTTCTTCCCCCAACTGATTGCCGGCCCCATCATACGCTTTAACGAGATATCAGACCAGATAGAGGACCGCAGCTACCAATACGGCATCGATAATAAACTGGTGGGTTTTTTCCGCTTCGTGATCGGCCTGGCCAAAAAGATACTCATCGCCAATGTGCTGGGAGCCGAAGCCGATAAAATAATGGCACTGGGGTTCGACGATCTTACCACCCCGCTTGCCTGGCTGGGAATCGTAGCTTACGCCTTCCAGATATACTTCGACTTTTCGGGCTATTCCGATATGGCCATAGGATTGGCACGCATGATGGGCTTTGTGTTTCCCGAGAACTTCAACAACCCCTATACCGCGCAAAGTATAACCGATTTCTGGCGTCGATGGCATATGTCGCTTAGCCGGTGGATGCGCGATTATCTTTACATTTCGCTGGGAGGAAACAAAGTGTCGAAGGCGCGCATGTACTTCAACCTGAGCTTTGTGTTCCTGATTTCAGGTTTCTGGCACGGAGCCGAATGGAACTTTATATTGTGGGGCGCCTTCCATGGCTTTTTCCTGATCATGGACCGGCTGTTCCTGTTAAAGGTATTACAAAAGATAGGCAAAGTTCCCAGCATCCTCTTTACCTTTTTCCTGACATTGATAGGCTGGGTGTTGTTCCGTTGCGAAAGCATTGAACACATTGGCTTTTACCTGAGGCGCATGTTCAGCTTCTCTTTTGCCTCTACCGACCTGGTATTCGATCAGCGTTTTTATTTTATTCTGGCATTGGCCATTTTATTTTCTTTCTTTGGTGCGGTCAAAAATGCCGAAGCCTGGCAGATGAAGGTATTCAGTACCGATCAAAAGTTCCGCAACCTTATCGCCCTGGGAGTGTTCTCCGTTTTGATCTTTATAGTAGGGGCAGCCGGAACTGCTGCTTCAGGGTTTAATCCCTTCATTTATTTCAGATTCTGACATGAAGAAAGCCATCAAAATATCGTTGTTCGTGCTGCTGATGGGATTGCTCTTCCTGCCTTTGCTGCAAGAAAGTTTCCATTTGTTCAAAGTTAAGCCCCTGAACGGATATTTCCCAACCCAAAAACGCCCCGATACGCTGAACTGGAAAACCTGGGCCGACGAATCCTTCCAGAAGAAATACAACAAGTGGGTTGAAGACAGTTTCAGTCTGCGCGAGATACTGATACGCACCAACAACCAGATAAACTATACATTGTTCAAAAAGACCGAAGCTTCGAATGTGGTGGTAGGCAAAAACAATTGCCTCTACGAAATGGGCTACATACTTGACTATACCGGGTTTAATTTCCTTGGCGAAAAATTCCTTGATGAACTGCTGCGCCGTACCAAACTGGTGCAGGACACTTTGAAAAAGGCAAGCCAAACCGACCTGATACTGATGCTCGAACCCGGCAAGGCCAGTTTTTACCCCGAATACATCCCCGACAGGTTCCATCCCAAACAACGCAGTATGTCGAACATGCGTTACCTTGAAGGGAATGCACCGAAAAGACACATCAACTGCCTCGATCTGAATGCATGGTTCTGCGGCATGAAAGATACTTCACGTTATGCCCTCTATGCTACCTACGGAGTGCACTGGAGCCACTATGGCATGTATAAGGCCGCCGACACCATTGCCGACTATATTGAGCATCTGAGGGGCATTGATATGCCCGAACTGGTGTGGAACAGTTATACCGTAACCGATAAACTGAAAGATACCGATTTCGATATAGAAGGCACCCTCAACCTCTTGTTCGAACTTCCGCACATGGAAATGTGCTACCCTCAGATCACCTTCCATACCAAACCCGACAAAATAAAACCCAAGCTCCTCACCATTGGCGACAGCTATTACTGGGGGTTTATCAGCAATCAGATAGTAGATAGTTTATATACCCAACATCAGTACTGGTATTATTTCACCGGGATATGGCCCGATATATGGAATGGGAAAAACATTGCCGAAGAATTCGACCTGCAAAAGGAAGTGGAGAAACAGGATGTGATACTGATAGGCGTCACCGAACTGAATACTTTCTATGGTTTCTGGGGATTTGTTGATGCCCTCTACAACATTTATTTCCCCGGACACAGCAATCCCGACTATGATGCCATTAAAAAACTTTCGCTAAACGATATGTACTTCAGGCGACACAATGCTCTGGCAAAAAAGTATAACACCACCGTGCAACAGATCATAGAGGTTGAGCTAAGGAACCGCAATAATATTGAGCAATGGCTTGACCAAATCAAATAAAATCCCCCCCTTTCTGCAAAAAAACACACAAAAGACTATGTTTTCGGCAAAAATTATGGTATCTTTACAACAGAAATCATTAATAACACCCAAAACATGAGAACACACAGGATCATTTACGGAGGCTTAGCCGGTGCACTGGCTTTTTTTCTGCTCGGATGGCTGGTTTATGGAATTTTGTTGCACGATTTTATGCTGGACAATTATGACAATCGTTTGTCGCGGCCCATGGGCGAAATGGTTTGGTGGGCGCTGATATTATCGAACCTCGGATCAGCCTATCTTATAGCCATTGCAATCAGTTGGTCAAAAGTAAAAAACATAGTCGACGGGATAAAAATTGCGGCCATACTCGGATTGCTCATCTCAGCATCTTCCGATCTCGGCGTATACTCTATGAGCACCACCTTCCTGAATACAAAAGCACTGATCATTGATGTGGCAGTAGCCACCCTGCTATGGTCGGTGGTGGGCTTTGTCATTTCTTTTGTAATTTTTTCCATTAAGAAAAAAGCCTGAGCGTTTCTCTGCGAAATAAATAATTTTTTTTAATGCTTTGATGTATTATAAATCTTTATTGATTAGATTTGTAGATTATTTCAAGGAAGGTTCTTTCATTCATTTAAAAGGATTGTTATGAAAAAGATTATTATGCTCTTTCTCTTTTTTTTTGGTTCTTTCACATTATCAATTGCACAATGGCAGCCTATCCCGTCAAACACAACAAGTAATCTGGTTGATATTTGTTTTGCGAACGATTCTACAGGTTTTATTCTCAGTTCAATTGGCGTGGTTTTGAAAACAACAGATAGGGGTAATCAATGGTCATTAAGCGCTTCTTTGCCGGCATCAAACACCTTTCGTGTTATCACTAATGTTGGTAACGACACTATTTATGCAGCGGGAGATGGTATTTATAGAAGTTGCGATGGTGGAGCTACCTGGCAAATATTTGTTAATCCTGGCTTATTAATTAGCTATCTACACTATTTTTCTTCATTAAAAGGCATATTTACCCAACCCCATTTAGACTATTGTAATGATGGATTATTCTTTGCATCTGTCCATAGGGATTATATTGGGACCATTTTCAATGCCGATACCTCAACGCAGATATCTCTTTCTTCAGGAGGATATTTGAGTCCTTTATTTATTTTTAGTGATAGTCTTGTATTTTCAACCAAATATGTACAAGACATTATACCTTATCATTGTTCTTTATCTTCCTCCGGCGGTTATTCACTATTAAAATCGAATGATCAGGGCCAGAACTGGTCATCAGTTTTTCAATACTTTAATTCTTTTCAACGTTATCCTTCTTTTATTAATAAAGATACCGCATTTTTTGTTTCAAATGCCTCAATAGAGAAAACAACAAATGGAGGTGGCAATATCCAACTTATCGGTAATTTCCCCTATATTGATATAATAAATCAAGCGATGTTTATTAACGATTCTATAGGTTATATTATAGGAAAAAATATTTACAAAATAAGACCCTACGTTTTGAATTGGACAATTGAATACTCCGGAAATCTGAACTTGAGTAAGATTTATAAGGCGCCTAACGGCAATGTTTTCGTCATTGGAGAAAATGGAATCATATTGAAAGAAAATCCAAACTATATTAATACCGTTGTTCCTTTTTATCAAAATCAATCCTTTGCCATTTCCCCCAACCCCGCCACAACTAAAATCACTATTACTACAAGCAATTCCTTTTCAGAAGAAACCAACATCAGTATATTCAGCCTAAACGGCGAAAAAATATTGTATAATACTTTCCAGGGTCAAGACCAGATAGATTTAGATGTAAGCACACTGCGAGCCGGACTTTATCTGCTTAAAATACAAACCCCTTCCGGAGTCGAGTGCAAAAAGCTGGTAATTGAGTAAATAAAATTGTTTCCTTTCTTCATTATAAGTATCGCATCTGGAAAAGATCTTTAGCGCATAGTTTTTCTTCTTTCCTGCTATTATCTATTATTGATCATGCTCTATTCATTCAGTATCTTGAGTTATCCGGTTTTTTTGTATCCTACAAAGGAAGACAGCAAGATACCTCTGCTTTGTTTGCTTATAAAAAGAAAAATGTTCTCATTGTAAAGAGAAATATAGGGATGTACAACAAAGCAATTCAACACAACAATACTTTTTATTAAGGCATAAACGCTCATTGACAACGTTGTCGGTTTCATTGACAACGTTGTCAGTGTCGTGGACAACGTTGTCGGTATCGTTGACAACGTTGTCAGCATCATTGACGACGTTGTCTGTTTCGTTGACAACGTTGTCAGTATCATCGACTACGTTGTCGGTGTTGTTGACAGCGTTGTCGGAACCATTGACAACGTTGTCGGTGTCGTCGACAACTTTGTCAGTGAGCCTTTCACTACAGTATTTTTTTATTTCGTACGATATAAGAAGGAGATGATGTGAAATCAAAACAAGATGTTGATGAAAACAAGCCGAAACATCATCAATAAAATAAAAAACTATCTGCAAGAGAAGTTGATCATACAATAAATAAGACCTGTAAGGCCTGTTTACGGAAGAATCGTATTACAAAGGAAAGAAAACATCGCGAAACATTATCAATGCTGCCGTATTAGTTTTTTGTCACAACCAAACAACATCTATTACTCATATTTGCCATTTTATTAATAATAAAGTATACATTTGTTTCCAGTTTTAAATTGGTC
Organism: uncultured Bacteroidales bacterium; assembly: GCA_964469155.1. Classification (GTDB taxonomy): domain Bacteria; phylum Bacteroidota; class Bacteroidia; order Bacteroidales; family CAIWKO01; genus CAIWKO01. The sequence goes on along the minus strand of CAYXXU010000026.1, from coordinate 40,774 downwards.
TTTAAATAAAGATAAACATAATTCAAACCATAAATCCGGCTTTATCAACGCATTTCAAATGTTGAATAAATTTAAAACGATCGACGGCTTCATATACCTGGTATTATTGGTCTTGGTAATAGTGTTCCGCTATTTGGTGCTGAACGATTTCGCCTTTCAGTTCACCGACAGCGACCAAAGCATTATGTGGCTCGGGTTAAAGAACTATTCAAAGGGCCTGTTCTACGAGCCGCGCTTCTACGGACAATCATATTCCACCATGCTCGAAGCCCTGCTGGGCATTCCTTTATACAAACTGGGCATACCGGCTCACAAAACCCTGCCCCTGGTCACCAGTTTCCTGGCGCTCTTTCCCTATATTATCATTTCGTGGCTGGTTTTCCTGAAACGTTCGCCCAAAATATCATTTCTCATTCTTTCAATTCCCTTGCTGTTGCCCGCCGAATATTCCCTGATAACTTCAATGCCCCGAGGTTTTGTAAACGGCATATTCTTCAGTTCGCTGGCATGTATAGGTCTGTTCTATCCAAAATCAAAGGGGTGGTTTTTCGCGAGTTCTTTTCTGGCAGTTTTCGCATTTACGGTCAATTCCAATTCCGTTCTGCTTTCACTGCCGGTTTTGGTCTGTTTATTCCTGTATAACGTAAGAAACAAATATTACTATCTTTTTACTTCCCTGGGACTGCTTTCAGGATTTTTCATACATTTTCTGATAGCCTGGTTCTATGTGTTGCATCCCGATTATATTGTCCATAAATATGATATGACCTATACCCTTCAAAAGGTGTTTTCCTCCCTGGGCCATCTTAATATGTATTTCAACCAGGTTACACCCTTTTCCTGGAAAGCCGGATTTTCGGTGCTCATCATGTTTTTCATCATCAGCGCCTTTCTGTTTTGGAAGAAGAAATATAAAGAAGCCATAACGGTAGCCCTCATCCCTTTTATGGTCGTTGCCACGCTCGGAATAAGCAAGGTGCACGATGGCACCGTCTCTGTTTTCTTTTCTTATTCCCGTATGTATCTGGCGCTACCGGTTTTGCTGGGGGTATCTCTTTCTTTTTTTCCGGATATCATTAAGTCGAAGCTTTCATACCTGCTTCTGCTCCTACCCTTTTCCTTTTTCGCCTATCAGGTCGTCAATCTCAATGCGGCGGTTAAAATAAATACCAATCCGAAAATAAATCACATGATAGGTATAGCAACTGTTCAGCAGATATTAGACGATTGTAACAACCTGAAAACCATTTGCCGTGACCACTGTGTGGAGTTAGTCATTGTTTCTCACCACTGGAGCTACGATTTTTTTAATTACGGATGCCCGGCCTGCACCGATTCGTTTCCCAACACCCTGCGACCCGAAAGTGAAAGAAGAACCTGGCGCCTGGTAGCCGCCAAAAGATCAATTTTCCGGACTATACTGATCATAGATGTGCAGCGCGATTTTGCATCAGAATTCAAGTCTATAAAAAAGCTTCCCACCCCCTATGGTTTTTACCTGGTGGAGTGCAACACCATGTATACTATGGATCTGCTGGATTCTTTGCGCATCCCATACCGGGAATTTAATTGAAAAGGCTGTTCCTTTAAAACGAATAATAATACCCTATCCCTGCCACAAAATCGCGCTCACGGTTTTTCACCTGGTATTCCTGTTGTATGAGGTAAAAAACATCCAGGGTAGAGTTCTTCACAAACTCCCATTCCAAACCCAGGCTGTAGCGCATATTGTCAATACCCTGCACCTTAGGATTGTTGAGCGGAATAAAAGCTTCGGCCGTCAGGTAGGGCGAAATGGTGCGGGTAATATTATATTTCAGCGTAAGCTTGTTGCGCGAGTAATATTCGGGCAAATGTCCGGTTTCGCTGCTGTTCACATCTTTATATTGCGATTGAAATCGTGTGCGAAGCATCACTGTGAACTGGTAGAACTTTCTGCGGTACGACAGGTCGAAATAATAGCGATGGCGCTTGCTGTACGAATTATCAAGGCGTATCTTATTAGTAAAACGGTAATCGCCCGACAAACGCCAGTTCTTATGAAACTTATAAGTAAGTCCGATATCGGTAAAAAAACTACCCACTTCGGTAATGTTATCCGAAAAGCGCACTTCTTCCGAAATGGATACCGACAGTTGTTTGATGATTTTTTTTTCAAGTGTCACGCTGGTCCACAACTGGGCATCGTTCCACTGGGCAAAGGCCGAAATGCTCATCAAGAGCATGATTACCGGGATTACTATTTTAGAAAACCGCAATGGCATGTTTTGAAAATTAATCGTTCGAACTTACAATAGTATCAACGCTTGATATATCATGGTTCTTTCCGTTCTTATGATTATGATAAAAAACATCAATCACGGCCAGGTCGCGCATAAAATCGATCTTCAGGATTGAAATGCGTTTGATGTTCAACCCGGTTCGATGTTTCAGATCGGCTATCAGTTTTTCTCTTTGTTCGGGTTTTATCAGGTCGATATTATCGTATTGAACACGTTTCGAAAACTCTCGTTTCATAATAATATTCCCATCGAGCATGAAAGTAAAGAACACAATTATTCCATTGATTATTGCCAACTGGTAATGTTCAAGCTGAATGGCGCTTATTAAACCCACGGCAATCACCAGAAACAGGTAGGTCATATCTTTCATCGAAATGCCTTCGGTGCGGTAGCGCAGCATCGAAAACACCGCAAACAAACCAAAGGCCGCCCCCATCGATATTTTTATCTGGTTCATCAGATACGTAAGCAGAAAAATTGCAATATTGAACAGGAAATAGGTAAAAAACACATCCTTGTTCTTATAATTGGGATAATAGATAAAAACGATCAGCAGAATTATTGTGGCCAGATTGATAAGAAAGTTAATGTAAAACGTTTCGTCGATCTGCAGTTTATCTTTATCCTTATTTTTGTCTTTATCTTTATTTTTATCTTTCTTATCGACGGTATTAGTGGGTTCGTCAACCTGCACGGTTTCAGAGGCGTTATCCTGAAATATTGGCTGAGCTACCGTTACTGACGCCGGCAGGCTAAAAAGAACAATGGTAACGATCAGCAAAATGTTTTTGATGGTTGTCATGATACAATTTTATTTAATATTAATAATTTTGGCTTGAAATTATTCATTCGTATGCCTTCGTACAAAAAAATCACCCCAAAACAATATTTGCTGATGGAAACCTCTTTAATGTGATGGGTTTTCATAAGCCCCGAAAATACTGATTTTTGTTTCTTTTCCTGCTTCAGCTCTGCAATAACCAGTTCGGGAAGGGATTTTTCCCTGGTATCATTTTTATAATACAGGTTGGTATCTATGGTCAATCTTTCAGTGGCGTATTTGTTGACCAGGGTAATGCGGGAATAGTTAGCCCATACGGTGGGCAAAAGATCGTTGGCAGAGAGCCTGATTTTTTCCAGCAAAAACTCATTGGCTTTTTTCGAAATAACCACATTTTGTTCTTTTCGTTTTATACGTTTTTTTATGGTTCTTCCTTTATTGCTCTTGTTCTTGATCTCAAAAAAATGCAGGTCCGATTCAATATAAGTACGTAAACGTACCTTATTCCGATTGGCTTTACCACGACGATGATGATGAAAAAACATAAAATCTTTGGTATCGTAGTAAACGGTTTCGTACTTGCTGTTGCGCACACCCTCCACCTCCAGGGCAAAATAATCATCTTTGAGCTTTTCCAGAATTTCAGGAAGCAATTCGCTGCGAAAAACAAACTTGGTATCCGACCTGTTCATCAGCTTTACGCTATCCATTTCGGCTAATGAAATGGGTGTAAATTCCAGTAATATTTCGGTCAGGTCTTTCATTTATCGGGCGTCAGCTATTTTGCACTATAGGTGAACTTTTTGGTAGATATCAGCTTTTTATTGGCATCGTAGGTTTTCTTTTCTGTCTTAAAACCATCAGCATTATAAGTGATCATGCATTGTTTGATGACCTTTCCTGAACCATCGTATTCTATTTCCCCTATTTTCTGCCCGTTCGGATTATAGAAAAAAGTGGTTTTCCGTGTCGTTTTATCTTTGCCGTCATAAACCACTTCTTCTATTTTATCTTTACTGGCATTATACTTATTGGTTTCTTTTCTTTTTATGCTGCCATCTTTACTGTATTCTGTCTGCTCAATAACATTACCATTTTTGTCATACACGGTATACGAATCTTTGTATGTAACCTCCTTTCCGTTTTCCGAAAGGGTAATGGTTGAAGTTTCAGAACCGATCTTATTTTCCCGGATAGCCTTTTTACTTTGGGCTGTAACAGTAGTAATAACAATAAAAAACAAAGGCAGTAACAGTAACTTTTTCATTCTCATTTCTGATACATTTACTATTAATCAAATATCTTCAGCTCAGGCAATTCAAGGCTCTGTTTGTTGCTGGTAATTTCGCCTTCCTCAATCACGGCATACGTACCCGAAGGAATGGTAAGCGTTGAGTCTTTTGAATAAGTAACTACCTTGTATTTTCCTTTGCGTAGATATTTGAACTCATACGTTCCGTCATAATTGGTGTTTACTTTATCTCCATAGTCAAGGTCGTCGCCATAAATAATATAAACTTCCTTGTCGGCGGCATAGCCTTCACCATAAAGCACCGTAAAATATTTGTTATAATATTTCGCGTATACTTTTCCATGTATGGAAGCATTTCCTCCTACACCCGGGTCCTTGGCACAGGAAGATATCATTACCGCGATAATTAGCGGCAAAACGAACAGCAGCAGTTTTTTCATTTTATAAGTATTCATTATGGTTTATTTTCCGTTTAATTAATTGTAATTTTATGGGTAACAGTATACTCCTGATTGCTCAATGTCAAAACATAGCTTCCTTTGGCAAATGCACTTACATCGATATCCTGTCTGACCACTTCAAATTTACTACTATTATCAATATAGTTCTTAGTAAAAATAATTCTGCCGGTAACATCCTCAATAGTCAACCAATAGGGTTGCTGGTTGTTTTGAAAACTTATAGAAATACTATTGGAAGTTGGATTAGGATACACCTTGACATTACGTGCCCCACCATTGCCACGAAATGCAACCCCTGCAGGTATAGCAGGAGCGATATAATGCGTATCGATAAGCGAATCACTGGTATTGATAAATTTCAGAACAAGACTATCTGCATTTGCAACCACCAGCAAGGCGCCGTAATTAGTATTGTCAATGAACTGGCTCCCGGCAATTTGATTCACGGCATACAGCCCACCTCCTCCTGTGCCACAAATAATGTAAGGCAGGTTCCCTATATTCAGGCGTTCATAAATATGATCGTGTCCCGATAAAACAGCCGATGCACCCCACTGTTTAAACGGCCATTGCATGTAAGAAGTACTTCCATGCACCAGACCCGATGAAAACGGAGGATGATGAAAATACACCAGATTATATAAGGATGTAGAGCCTGCTAACTTGTTGTGCAGCCACTGTGCCTGCATAGATGTATCGGTAAATCCGTCAGGTTCATCCAAATTGCTGTTGATGCAAAAAAAATGCACATATCCTTTCACAAAATCGTAATACCTTTCATTCCCTGGCAAATTAACATAGGGCAGATAGAAATTGATTCCACCGCTTTCAACATCATGATTTCCCAAGGCAGAATAGAAACTATTCACACTATCGCCCAACCCATAAGCGCCCGAATAGGGCGAAATAAAATCATGATAATACTGCCCTACCTGGCTATCAATATCATTGGCAGCAGCATAGTGGTTATCGCCACAGGTAATAATAAAATCGGGGCTCCAGCTTTTCACAAGATCCGAAACACTCTGGGTGGCAGGATAGGCGCCATGTATATCAGAAACAACAGCAAACTTTTGTCCAAAAATTAAATTGACATTAATTAATGAAAGTAAAAGCAACACACTATTTCTGATAACTGAACCTGGCATTTATTAATGGGTAAAACTATCTGCTGATGATAATTTTTTGGGTAATATTTCCAATCTTCACAAAATATAATCCATTGGCCAGATCATTTGTTCGAATGGTCAGCGATGTGATATTGTTCGGAATTTCAATCTCTTTAACTTTCCGGATAGTATTGTAAATTTCAACCACCTGAGGGTTTTGATTGCCTGCATTGTTCACAGTAACGGTAAAATGATCGGAGACAGGATTGGGGAAAACATTGAGGGAGGCATTTTCCTTGATATCATTGATTCCGCTGGAATGATCAATCTTAATCACTCCGTAATCCATTGCAACCCATACGTCATCATTCCTATCGACGGCCAATCGGAATATCTGATCTGCCGAAACGGAATCCGGAAAATCAATTTGTTGTGAAATCCAGCCGGAACCATTGAACTTACTAATACCGGCATCGTTATTATAATCTGTGTACAAGCCAAGCCATAAATTACCCTGAGAATCGATATCTACATCCTGAACAGCATCGTTATACAGTCCGTTGATCTTTCTGTAATTTTTCACCCATACATTCGAACTGTTTAACTGAGTCATGCCGTATTGAGTTCCGATCCACTTATTGTTTGCCGCATCTATAGCAATTGAATAAATAATATTATCTGCCAAACTATCCACCACAGTCTGATCGATAGTTGTAAATGTACTCCCATCATATTTTGAAATCCCCTTACTGGTGCCAAACCATTTATTACCAGAGCCATCAACCGTAATAAAATTTACCGCAGCCAAAACACCGCCGTCCAAAGGCAAACCGGTTGTATAAGTGGTCCATGTGGTTCCGCTAAGTTTTGAGACCCCGTTACCCCATGAAGCAAACCAAACATCTCCGTTAATATCACCGGCAATATAATGAATACCGTTATCGCATAATCCATCAGTAATAGTATAGGTAGTCCAAACACTGCCATCATATTTTGCCACACCATCACCATCCGTGCCTACCCATACATTATTGTTTTTATCTACAGCAATACAGATAATTATATCTGATGGCAAACCATCAGCAGAAGTAAATGCCGTCCATGTTACTCCGTCGAATTTTGCGACACCCTGATTGGTACCAAACCATTTAACATTGTTGGTATCAACAGCCACTCCCCCCATCACATAATCGCTTTGCAAAGCACAATTGCCGGTTTTGTAATGAGTTGAAATAAACTGTGCATTTAACACAGCCACCTTGCCCATTGCTAAAAGAAAAATTATTGAAATAAATATTTTTTTCATGATTTTGTATGTATTATTAAATTGGTTTCTGATTACTTGATTAAAACTATTTTTTTGTTTTCAACACTCCCATTCTCTGATTTAAGAATCAGATAATATATGCCATTTGCATATTCCGACAGATTAATATTGCTACTGTTTTTCACAGAAACAATAACCTCACCGTAAGAATTGCAAACAATGGCTTCAAAATTATTACTGAGAACAAATTCTTCATTCAGATTAATAAGTCCGGTTGTAGGATTTGGATAAATATTCAAAGTAATTTTTTCTTCAGGTGTTTCTTCAATTTCCGTACAAGGACTGACAATTACATTTAAAGAAGCGGTGCTGGAACAACCGCCACTGGTTATTGTAACAATATAAGTATAAGTTCCTGCCGTAGTGGGAGTAACTGTCGGATTTTGCGAAGAAGAAGTAAATCCGGAAGGAATGGATGACCAGGAATAAGTATAGGAAGGGCTGGTTTGTAATGGAGCAATTGCAGAAGAGTTTAATGTTATTGTATTATTCACACAAGCAGTTGATGCTGTTGCAGAAGCGGTTGGTATGGGTGATATTACATCGCATTTTTTAAGTCTGTCAGCCTGAACTGTACCTACAGATACGGTTTGCAAGGAGGTTGGTGAAATACCATTGGTTTCATAAAATGCGGTATTCGGTTTTGTGATTACAATATTTCCATTATCACAGGCCATGCAGCCACCCATTGAAGGAACATTTGTGATATTTGGGACTGCAGGTAACACCGCCGAAGTTGGCCCAATAACACTACCAGGCGTATAGGAATAGTTATAACCGTTATAAGGTGGCAGATGCAGAACGGCCTGCACAGCCCCCCCTCCATTGTTGTGAAAAAAGCTTATATAATTGGGCCACTTCAGATTGGTTGAGGAAACCCAACGGACATCATGTATAGTATTAAGTGTGACCCCATTTCCATTTGAAGTGCATCCATAATTCTGGGGTTTGCCCCAACGATACAGAAAATCACCCCCTTTTCCTGAATTCCCCCCCAAATGAGTTGCGGCCTGAGCTGTGGTGGTGCTGTGGTCTAGGACAAATATCTCTTCATTATTATGCGAACTGAACACTATTTGGTCAAGAGTTGGATTGTAATCAAGCCCGTTCGGATGAAAACCGTCTGGAGTTAAATTACAGTTGATATTCCACAATTGTGGATTAGCTGAAATGGAAGATACATAATTGTCTTTTGATGCATTATAATTTTGGCACAAATGATCCCACAATTTCCACTCCCAAACAACTGTTCCGGTAGTGGCACCAGTAGGTTTTATTTCTCTGATAATGTCAGAAGATATTGAAATTGCACTTGAGCCTCCTGCCTGAGTTACCTGAGCTGAAGTTTTTGTTTCACGAACCAAAACCAGTACATTGCCATTGGGCATAGGACAGAGATCGTGATGCATATAGGATGCTGTATAGGTCCATACAGTTGTGGCGGTAGAGGTGCCGGTACATGCCCATTTTTTCACTGAACCATATCCCCCCGTTCCGGAACCCGATCCTGACCCTTGATAAATGGTGTCGTTTTGGAAATGTGCGGTATATCCGGTTGTACCGATATTCCATCTGGCAAAGTATGAGGAAGTACTTGCAGCAGAAGTATCTAACAGATATCCATAACTGCTGCCGGTGCAAAAGGTGTACATCTGCTGTTGCTGCGCATTCACTTTTTGAAAATAAAAAAATAAAAAAATTAAAATCGCAATTAAAATCGTTTTTCTCATATTTATTTGTTCGTTTAACTTTATGTATATAAAAAGGTTACTAAATTAAATAATGATAAATCTTTTGGTTAGAATTTTTTCGTTGGAAATTATTTGTAGCACATAAACCCCATGGCTAAGGGCTGAAATGTCAATAGATTTGCTAATCACCGGCATTGAAGTTCTGGCGATATTAAATTCATCGTTTTGCACTGTTTTTCCTGCAGCATTGATTATCGCTACAGAAAAGGGGCTTCCCGAATTAATAAGCTCAATAAATATTTTTTCTTTTGCAGGATTGGGATATAATGAAAAGTCCAATTCTTCAGTGGTGCCTAAATTATTACAATACGAAAATGTTGGCTGCATATACACAAATGGACCAATCCCATTCGGATACCGACCCATTGACTTTCCGGAAACTTCATTCCCATAAATAATAGAGTCCAGGATTAGCGAATTGTTATCTGAAAAATAAATGCCCCCACCGGTTTCTTGTAATCTAAAGTTGGTATGCAATGCAGATGTGACATTTTCATTTGTTCTAACGATCAAATATTTTTTAGCAGCAATCGAAGTATCAGGAAATGACCATTTGGAAAGAAAAGCATCATCGTCTGATAAAAACGATTCTGAAAGATTAATAGCTTCGCTAGTATTGTTGAACAGTTCTATCCAGTTATCACTGAATTCATTAATAACCACATCCCCCTTATCCATTTTAGTCTGAAAACCGTAAAATTCAAATTCAGCCCTTTCTGGTGAAAATATTCCCGCAGTATCATTTTCAGAATAAATAAAATACTGCACGATATTTCCGTTTGGAATTATTCCTGCGCCATAAATGTGATCACCAGCCAGGCTATCATTATGGTTGCCATCATCAAACATCCGTATTTTTTGAAAAATTCCCCGGCTGTTATTTCTATATCCCAGCAATACATTATTTGCATGGTTTGCTTTAACAGTGAACCATGTTTCCTGACCTTTAGCAGGTGTTTCCGGCTGATGTTTTATTTCATTAACTTCAGGATATCCATTAAATCCGGGAAATGTATCCAAATAAGCAATTCTTTCAACCATAAGGTCCTTTATCCCGGGATAATTATTTGAAATCGGACCCACAGTGGTGTCGATGTTCTTAATAAAGTTGGTGTAGGAATAAAACTTATTGGTATCAGCCTGTACATAAGGATCAATTAATGCCTGAATTTGTTTTCCCCGAACATAATACTCGTTATTCTTAAAATTCTCATTCACAATAGTGCGCATATGAGCCAGAAACATTTTCCTGTAGGTAGAGTTCAACAAAAGGTTTTTTATCAGGGGTCGGGGCGAAAACGTGTTGGAATTTAGAATTTGTAAAGGATTAAGTTGTTTGATTTTGGGAATGGTGAGATTAAGTGTGGTAGCATCAGTATTTCTAAAACTGCCAAATGACATGTTTAAATCCCAAATTATAGGGTTGAATACTCCGTTATCATCTTTGTACATGTAATAGTTCTGAGAATATCCTATGTAGCTGTCCAGATTAACCAGAGTATAATTAAATGCATGCATCCACAAAGCACGATCAATATTTAAGAGGGTCGGGATATTGGCAGTATCATTGTTTAGAATATAAATCAGCTTAAGTAGGTCGCTCCAACCATAATCTGATTCCAATTTGTAATATGGCATATAATTCAAAGAATCAGAACCATGAGAGTAGGCCAGATTGGCATTCTCACCATAAGGATATTCGAGATGCGCTGGACTTCCTTTGAAAAAGCTGTTTCCATCAGAACCATATCGTTTCCAGGCAAAAACCTTATCAACAGCCTCCACATTTGTATACAAGCCAATATAAACACAATTAACATAAACCTTCGCAAAATTAGCCTGTGAGGCCGGCATGTACTTCCTTATTATTTCATAGGATAATGCCTCCCTGATAAAGGAGGGATCGCGAATAACATTGCTTAATTTTAATTTAGTAAAACCCTGATAGTTCTGATTGGGATTTTTATAATCAAGTTCGATATTAAAAGGACTTTTAACCTGATCAACATCCCAGGAACTATAACCCTTATATCGAACCCCAACACCGTCAATGAAATATCCATCAATGGTTACACTTCCTTCCAGTCTTGCACTTTCACCATAGTTGATAAATAAACTATCCAGAATTTCGTCCCAATTTTGCTCTTTAAAAACTATGCGGATATCCCTGACCGTATTTATGTTATAAAAATCATTGGACCCCTGAGAAAATAGCTGAATGGTGCTGAAGAAAAACAAAATTATAGACAAGAATATCCTTTTTGACATAAAAACAGTCCAACAATTACTTAGCACCAATGAGCAACCAAAATTAATAAAATTTCTCTATCTTATACATGAATACACCCAAGACCCTTTTTACCCCTATGCACTTTTTTCTTTTCTCATGACAAATCCGGGATAAATAAAAAAAGCTGCCTTTCGGCAGCCTTTTATCTGAACTTTGCGCTATGTTTAGCAAATGTAGTTGATCGAATAATCGATGTTAGTGGTCATAGATGTTGGGCAAAGTCCATTTGAATTATTGGGTATATTATTTAGAATAATTTTAAACAAAGGTATGAAAAAGCATCATTGCTGGTGCAAATTTTCAAAAAAAATCCCCTTAACATTATTGTCAAGGGGATTTCGTATAAGAAAATGGCATTAAACCAAAGGATACTTTTTAAAGATATTATTCGACTTCATAATGATATCAACATATTGTGCACGTTTGAAGGCAAAAGGATCTTTGGAGTTTTTCTTTGATAATTTTCCGGTAACACTTTCTACCGAAGAATAGTTCTTCCTATCAAGCCAGTTATTCATTTCATCAAGCATTTTGGAAATATAACTGATCTGGTTTTTATAAAGAGTGCTGACTATCTGAACACATCCGGCACCGGCCAGTATCATTTTAACAACATCTGACCCAGTGAAGATTCCGGTATTGCAACATACAGGAGATTTAATATTTCCGTAAAGAAGTCCTGCATAACGTAAAGGCAGGCGGTTATCTTCATTATTGCTCAGATTATAAGGGAAATGAAGCTCTTCTTTGTCGAGATCAAAATCCGGCTGAAATAAGCGGTTAAACAATACAAATCCATCAGCACCGGCATCATCAAGTTTTTTAACAAACTCTAAAATGTTGGTATAAAAAGGACTTAACTTGACCGAAACAGGTATTTTAACTGCCTTTTTTACGGCTTTTAAAACATCTATCTGCTGTTGCTCTATATCGGCTGCCGGAGTATCAAAGCTTCCCGGGGTATTGTAGAAATTCAGTTCAATACCTGCGACACCGGTTTCTTCAATCTTTTTTGCGTATTCAACCCATGTGTCTTCATACATGGCATTTAAGCTCGCAATTACAGGAATACTGACACTTTTACAGGCTTCTTCCAGGTTCATTAAATATTCAACCGGTCCGGCATGTTTTATGTCAGGAAAAAGTGATTGCATTTCTGCATTTCTCTCAGTATACTCTCTGATATCTTCATCTAATTGAAGTTCTTCCAGTTGTATTTGTTCTTCAAAAAGCGATTTATACACAATAGCCGCAGCCCCTGCTTCTTCTATCTTTTTGAGATTCTTTACATCTGTTACCAGATTGCTGGCACCGACAATAATAGGGTTTTTTAATTCCAACCCCATATATTTTATTCCAAGGTTTGCCATAATATTAAGTTTTTAATAATTTTATTAATACGGTTCGATTATTTGGTAAAGTCCATTTCTGACATACGCACATAACTCTTAAATCTCCAACGGGCATTTTCTTCTGCCGCCTTGAACAATTCAACGGCTTCGCGGGGGAACGATCTTTTCAGCGATGTATACCTGACCTCACTATTCAGGAAGTTCTGGAATTCTTCCCATTTCGGTTCTTTTGAATCAAGAATGAATGGATTTTTTCCTTCAGCTTCCAACAGAGGATTGTAACGGAAAAGCGACCAGTAACCTGCTTCTACGGCCAGTGCCGATTCTTCCTGGGTTTTTCCCATGCCGGCACGTAAACCATGGTTGATGCAGGGAGCATAGGCTATGATAATGGATGGGCCGGGATAAGCTTCGGCCTCTTTCAGCGCCCTGAAATACTGACCATAGTTTGCTCCCATGGCAACCTGTGCCACATAAACGTATCCATAAGACATGGCCATCATGCCCAGATCTTTTTTGCGTATTCTCTTGCCTGAGGCAGCAAATTTTGCTACAGCAGCTATAGGAGTTGATTTGGATGCCTGTCCGCCGGTGTTTGAGTATACTTCTGTGTCCAGTACCAGAATATTTACGTCGCTTCCGGAAGCTAACACATGATCCAAACCGCCATAACCGATATCATAAGCCCAACCATCACCACCAAATATCCATACCGATTTTTTGATGAGGTATTGTTTCAATGCTAATATTTCTTTGGCAATGGGGTTTTCGCTCTTTTCGATCAATTTAATGACATTTTCCGAAGCTACTTTTGATTTTTCAGCATCGTTCATGCCTTCTATCCATTGTTTGAATGCTTCTTTCGTTTCGGCTGACAACTCTGATTCCAGACCATTGGTCATTAATCTTTCTATGCGCTCACGTAGTTTTTTTACTCCGATCTGAATACCATAACCATATTCTGCATTGTCTTCGAACAATGAATTTGCCCAGGCAACCCCTTTCCCGTCTTTGTTAGCCGAATAAGGGGTGGAAGGAGCAGATCCGCCATAGATGGAAGAACATCCTGTGGCATTGGCTACTATCATCCGGTCGCCGTAAAGCTGTGTGATCAGTTTGATATAGGGAGTTTCGCCACAACCGGCACAGGCACCCGAGAACTCGAACAATGGTTGTGCAAACTGGCTGTTTTTAAAGGTCTTGAAAATATCAATGCCCTGTGTTTTGTAGCCGATTTTGTCGTCCATGAATTCGTATCTTGCAATTTCGGCTTCCTGGGTTCCCAGAGGTTTCATTTCCAAAGCCTTGGTTTTAGAAGGACAGATATCAGCACAATTGCCGCAACCGGTACAATCTAAAACACTTACCTGGATTTTGAACTGTAAGCCATCAAACTCTTTACCAATAGCTTTTAGAGTTTTTGTCCCTTCCGGTAATTTTTTCATTTCATCATCGTTCATCAGGAAAGGACGAATGGCAGCATGAGGACAAACATAGGCGCACTGGTTGCACTGAATACAATTTTCAGGGATCCATTCAGGCACATTTACTGCAATGCCGCGTTTTTCGAAACGGGTAGTGCCCGATGGGAAGGTTCCGTCTTCTCTGTCTAAAAATGCACTGACAGGCAGGTCGTCGCCTTTCATGGCGTTGATGGGATCGAACACGTTTTTAATAAAATCAGGACGATCGTTTTTCGAGACTTCTTTTTTGAGGGTAATGTTTTTCCATTCAGCGGGAACAGGAATTTCAACAATTTCTTCGTATCCTTTGTCGATGGAGGTAATGTTCATTTTGACAATGTCGTCGCCTTTTCTTCCGTAGGTTTTTTCGATAGCCTTTTTCATTTCTTTTACAGCCAATTCGAAAGGAATTACGTTGGAAACTTTGAAGAAAGCCGTTTGGGTGATTGTGTTGGTGCGGTTTCCCAGGCCTATTTCTTCGGCAATTTTAGTAGCATTGATTATGCAGAACTTAATATCATTGTCGGCCATAAATTTTTTCATGTGGTCAGGTAAACGCTTTTTGGTTTCTTCCGCATCCCAGATACTGTTGAGCAGGAAAGTGCCTCCTTTTTTTAATCCCTTCAGCATATCATACTTGTCGAGATAAGCCGGAACGTGGCAGGCAACAAAATCGGGTGTGTTTACCAGATAGGGCGAACGAATGGCTTTGTCGCCGAAACGAAGATGCGATACGGTGATACCGCCCGATTTTTTGGAATCGTAGGCAAAATATGCCTGGCAATATTTATCGGTGGTATCGCTGATGATCTTGATGGAGTTTTTGTTGGCACCCACGGTTCCGTCGGCACCTATTCCATAAAATTTTGCTTCGTAAGTTCCTTTGGGGGCGACACTGATTTCGGGTAAAAGGGGTAATGATTTGAAGGTAACATCATCTACAATACCGACGGTGAACTGGTTTTTAGGTTCGTTGAGTTTCATGTTCTCAAAAACCGAAAGCATCATGGCCGGGGTTGTGTCTTTGGAACTTAATCCGTAGCGACCGCCAACAATCAGAGGAGCATTGGGACGGTTGTAGAAGAGGTCTTCCACATCAAGATATAAAGGATCGCCATTGGCACCAATTTCTTTGGTGCGGTCGAGCACTGTGATTCTTTTTACGGATTCAGGGAATACTTTGAAGAAATATTTTGCGGAGAAAGGACGATATAAATGAACCGAAATTAACCCTACTTTTTCGCCTTTTTCGACCAGATAATCGATCACTTCCTTGAGGGTTTCGGTGATGCTGCCCATGGCAATTACAATGTTTTCGGGGTTTTTGGCACCATAGTACGTGAACGGGTGATATTCGCGTCCGGTGATGGTTTTCAACTGTTGCATATAGTCTTCGACCATGTCGGGCACTGCATCATAGTATTTATTGGCAGCTTCGCGCGACTGGAAGTAAATATCGGGATTCTGAGCGGTTCCGCGTGTTACAGGATGTTCGGGGTTGAGAGCACGGTCGCGGAATGCCTGAAGGGCTTTGCGGTCGAGAAGTTCTGCGAGTTCTTCCATGGCGGGAGCTTCTACCTTTTGAATTTCGTGTGAGGTACGGAATCCATCGAAAAAGTGAAGGAAAGGAACTCTTGATTTAATGGATGTTAAATGTGCC
This sequence comes from uncultured Bacteroidales bacterium, assembly GCA_964469155.1. GTDB lineage: Bacteria > Bacteroidota > Bacteroidia > Bacteroidales > CAIWKO01 > CAIWKO01. Next base: position 25,046 of record CAYXXU010000026.1, on the reverse strand, counting down.
ACTGCGGCAATATCCATGATTTCCTGAACGCTTCCGGTGGCCAGCATGGCAAAGCCGGTTTGACGTGTGCTCATTACATCGCTGTGGTCGCCAAAAATGGATAATGCCTGTGCTGCCAGACTGCGGGCCGACACATGCAATACGCCGGGTAATAATTCGCCCGATATTTTGTACATGTTGGGTATCATAAGCAGTAGGCCCTGCGATGCGGTATAGGTTGCCGCCAGGGAACCTGCCTGGAGAGCTCCGTGTAAGGCGCCGGCAGCGCCTGCTTCGGATTGCATTTCGGTTAAGGTGATGGTTTCGCCAAAAATGTTCTTTTTTCCTGCTGCTGCCCATTCGTCGATGTTTTCGGCCATGTTGGATGAAGGGGTGATGGGGTAGATACAGGCTACTTCGGTAAACATATAGGCAATGTATGATGCCGCATAATTTCCGTCGCAGGTAATAAATTTCTTTTTCTTTTCCATATCGTTAATTATGTTAAAATGCTGATAATATATTTGTTGAATAATTTGTTTTGCTTTCCGACTGCGAAATTACTTCTTATTGATAAATATCAGACTTTTTTTGGAAAAAATATTTTTGAGGGAGAGGGGGGACAGAAGAAGTGGAGGGAATTCAAAGATTAGAAAAGCAGGAGGAAATAAACTCAGCCTGCAAGGCTGCTTCGCCAATAAGCGCATGTACTGATGCGTGGAACAGCGAGGCTGGCATAAGTGGCTGTTTGAATAACCCTTACAATAGTCTGGATGGTTTATTTTGTGCAAAAAAAGCCTTAAAATCCCTGCAAAAAAAATTCAGGGAAAATGATTTCCTTTTCATTTGTTGCGGCAAAAACTTCAATTGTTGCGACAAGAACTTCAATTGTTGCGACAAGAACTTCAAATGTTGTGGCAAGAACCTCAAATATTGTGGCAAGAACTTCAAATGTTGTGGCAACAATTTAAATTGTTTTGACACCCTGATGGTACGCAACTGATTGGCTTGCAATCGACATGCGGAAGGTATGAAAATGAAAGCCTTATTTATAAAAATGGTCCTTATAATTTTTTTATGCTATCTGATGCAGTGGTTGTTGTGTCGTTCAGCAGTTGTTCGGCATTGTTGAGGGCGGCATTGCGCTGAATTTCCATCAGCGAATCCTGTTTGCGTTTTTCTTTTTCTTCGGCTTCTTTATTGGGTCCGCACGAGATCAACGAAAGCAGCGAGCACAGGGCTAAGGATATTTTTATGGTTTTCATAACAGGAAGGGTTCAGTAATTTAATATTTTCATGATGGTTTATGGATTGAAAGCAATAGCCACAAAGACCCGAAGCCTCAAAGATACTCAAAGTTTTTTTAATATTCTTTTCTTAGTGCATTCTTCGTGTGTGTGATTTAGTGGCGATTATTTTTTCTTTTATTTCAAAAAAGGCAGGGCTTGCGCCATAAATGCCTGCTGCGAATCGAAGAGTCCGTGATTGTGATCGCCGGTAATTTCAATAAATTTCTTTTTTCCGCTGTGCTTTGCCAATAGTTTTTGGCCCTGGGCATACGGAACGGTTTCGTCGTGAGGGCTGTGAATGAACAAAACGGGGCATCCGACATTAGAAAGTTTTTCGCCCGAAGTAAAATGATATTTCATGGTAAACCGATTGGGCATAAACCAAAACGTACGGTCTGCCATATCCTTCAGGCAATAAAAGGTTGATTCCATGACCAGGGCATGGCATTTTTTGTTTTGCGCCAGATCAACGGCAACCGCCCCTCCCAGCGACCAACCCCAGATAATTATTTGGCTTTCTTCTATCTGTAAAGTCTTTTGCAGGTATTCATACGAGGCGCGGGCATCCTCATAAATATCTTTTTCGCTTTTTATTTTCCCGGTACTGATGCCATAACCGCGATAATCAATTGCAAGGGCGTTGAACCCCATTTCGCGCAGCAAGCGCATACGTTTCTCTCCACGGGAAACATTGCCGGCATTTCCATGAAAGAACAGTACGGTAAAGGCATTGGTGTCGACAGGCATCCACCAGGCATGCAATTGCTCGCCATCGGCTGTTTTTATCCAATGCTCCTGTATGTCCAGGTCTTCGGGCGGGGGTTCTGAGCCTTTCTGCGGATAGAAGATAAAGTTCTGTTGCAGGAAATATACCGCCAGGCATAAGATCAGGTATAGCAGGACAATTACGGCTAAAATGATCAGAAGTTTTTTCATGGATGCAGTGATTCAAAAAAAAAGCCCGCCTCCACGGGGCGGGCCCAAAATTGATAATGCTTAGGCGTAAACTATGGTATAAGTGGTTCCGTTGATGGTAACATAAATTATCCAGTCGCAGGTTCCTGTTCCATAATCGACGGTAATGGTAGGATATCCGGTGTTGAGAATTTCAAGAGTTCCGGAAGCCACCACCCAACTCCAGATGGTGGTACAGAATTTACACAACAGCGGAGCCGTAATATTAACCGTAAAGGCGGCTCCATTGATATCGGTTCCGTTGGCCGAACCGGTAACATTGTATTCGTCGTCCCAGGGATTGAGGTAGGTATTATATCCCGAAATCCATTCATTTTCGCGTTGCGAGGTCCAATGTATGGTTCCTTCGGCATAAGTGATACTGGCGCCGGTCACATCGACCGAGAAATGGGGGTGTCCTGCCTGGTTGTGTCCCAGGTTTTTGATTACTTGGGTGCCCTGAATCTGGTGGGGCACGCCGTTTATGGTTTCGTAATAGTTGTCGAAAGTAGAAGTAACTGTTGAATTGGAATCGACATACAGGCCCACTAAATGCGAAATAATTTTTCCGCTGCGGATGATGTAGTCGTCGCCCACGCATGAGTCGCCAAAATCGAGTACCACAGTCCAGTTGCCCCAGTTGCCGCTGATATACAAAGTAGGACACCCCATAATGGTATCATTGGTTGTTTTGCTTCCCACCTGGCGCGAAGCCTTGGATATCTGGCTGTACGACCTGTTGAAAATGCCTTCGGCTTTGGCATTATCCTGAGCAGAACGATAGCTATAAGTGGTAGGGGTTTCTTTCTTCTTACAGGAAGAAAAGAACAGGCCGGTCGCAAATATAACGACCAGACTTAGGGTGATCAATTTCAATGTTTTCATTTTCTGATTGAGTTTAATGAACAAAAATAAAAAAATATAGAGACATTTCGCCCCATAACGTAAATTATAAACAGATTATTGTAATTGTGTGAAAATTTTTTTCAAATTTTTTCTTCAGGCATGTTTTTCAGCCCTCCGAAATACACACGGCTTAGGGCTCTGGCAGCGTTATACGAGGTGATCTTCTTTTCACTGATGTCTTTTTCGATCTTTTTGATGTTTTTCAATACCCGTGGGTTTCGGTAGAAATGATTGAGTATTTCTTCTTTTAGGGTGTGATGCATCAACTGTATATCCTGTTCGGCGCGTTTTTTCTGGAAATAATGGCTGGCTTTGGTAAAGTCAATATAATCGGTCACAATTTTCCAGACTTCTTTTATACCGGTTTTTTCGTGTGCCGAACAGGTGGTAACCACGGCCGACCATTTGGAATCGGGAAGCGGGAACAGGTGCAGGGCATTCTGATATTCGGCTTTGGCTTGCTGTGCTTTGTGGATATTGGTTCCATCGGCTTTGTTGATCACGATAGCATCGGCCATTTCCATGATGCCGCGTTTTATGCCCTGCAGTTCGTCGCCTGCGCCGGATAGCATCAGCAGCAGAAAAAAGTCGACCATGGAATGTACCAGGGTTTCCGACTGCCCCACCCCAACGGTTTCCACAAAAATGATCTCGAAGCCTGCCGCTTCGCACAAAATTATGGTTTCCCATGTTTTCTGCGCCACTCCGCCCAGGGTTCCTGCTGCGGGCGAAGGCCTGATAAAGGCATTGGCATCCGTTGAAAGTTCTTCCATGCGTGTCTTGTCGCCCAGTATGCTCCCCTTCGACAAATAGCTGCTCGGGTCGATGGCCAGTACCGCAATCTTCTTTTTTTGCTTTGTAAGATATTTGCCCAGCACCTCAATGAACGAGCTTTTTCCCACGCCGGGAACTCCGGTAATACCCACTCTTATTGAATTTCCGGAATATGGCAGGCACAACGTCAATAGTTCCTGCGCCAGCAACTGATGTTCGGGCAGGGTGCTTTCCACCAGGGTAATGGCTTTGCTGAGCAGGGTGATGTTGCCCTGCAGTATCCCCTGAAACAATTGTTGGGTAGAGAACCTCAAAGGTTTTTTCCTTCCCAGGTTTTTAACGGCTTCAGCATTTACTGATGACGGTTGTTCAACACCTTCCTGAACTTTTAAGGCGCTTTTCGCGGGTTTGTGAGTCACTCTGGCTGCGGGTTTTTTACAAAATTAGACATTTTAATTAATCTCCCTGAGTGGTGAATAGGAAATAAATACTGTGTATTTTTGTTTTATAAAATTATAACCATGAAAAAAACCCTCTTCACCACCCTACTTACCCTGCTTTCTGCCCTTGCCTTATCCCAGGAACTTTCCAGTTACACCCACCAATGGCTCGGAACCCTGAATTTAGGAAGTGCGAAACTTCGCATAGGCCTGTCCGTTTCCGATTCATCAGGCGGTCTCACTTCTTTTCTGATGAGTCCCGATCAGGGAGTGATGAAAATTGAAGTGGAGGAAACCAACATTTTCAATGATACACTGGTTGTCAAATGTAAAGATATACAGGCCAAATATAAAGGCAAACTCAATCAAAATGCCGATACTTTAAAGGGCGTTTGGATACAGGGCCGTAAATTCCCTCTGAATTTGGCACGGGTAGAAAAACTTCCGCAGATGAACCGTCCGCAAACCCCCCAAAAACCTTATCCCTATTCAGAAGAGGAAGTGAGTTTTACCGATCCCAAAACCGGGATAATCTTTGCAGGAACCCTGACCCTGCCTGCAGGAAAGCAGAAATTTCCCGCAGTGGTGCTGGTTAGCGGCTCGGGTCCGCAAAACCGCGATGAAGAATTGCTGGGACACAAACCTTTTTGGGTAATAGCCGATTATTTAACCCGCCAGGGTATAGCGGTGCTGCGTTACGACGACAGAGGGACCGGAGGGTCGAAAGGTGTTTTCACAACAGGAACTACCCTGGATTTTGCACAGGATGCTGAAGCCGCCTTTAACTATTTGCTTGCCGACAAACGCATTGATGCCGCCAAAGTAGGCATCATGGGACACAGCGAGGGAGGGATGATAGCGCCCATGGTGGCTGCCCGCAATAAGAATGTAGCCTTTGTGGTGATGCTGGCCGGACCGGGACTGAAAGGAGAAGAGATATTGCTGCTGCAATCCGATCTCATACAAAAAGCCGACTCCACCCCCCAGGCCGAAATCGATGCCAACACCGCACTTAACAAGAAGATGTATGCCATTGCCATCAAAGAAAAAGACGACAAGAAAGCGGCGGTTAAGATGCGTGTCCTCATCGACGAATACTGGAAAATCCTAAGCCCCGAAACCATTAAGAAATATGAACTCGATAAGAAACAACTGGTTCAGTCGGTATACCAGATATTGACACCCTGGTTCCGCTATTTTCTGAAGAGCGATCCTTCGAAATACCTGGCAAAGGTGAAATGCCCGGTACTGGCCGTGAATGGGAGTAAAGACCTTCAGGTTCCGCCGAAACAAGATCTCGAAGCCATAAAGAAATATCTGACCAAAGCAGGCAATAAAAATTTCACCCTGAAAGAATTCGAAGGGCTCAACCATTTGTTTCAGCATGCCACCACCGGCTCTCCCACCGAATATGTGGATATAGAAGAAACCGTTGCCCCCGAAGTATTGCAATATGTGGGTAAATGGATTTCTGACATTACCAAATAGATTTCACGTTTGGTCCGATTATTTCGCGTTTGGTCCGTTTTTCTTTCATTACTTTTATATCGTATCGACTGTCTCCCCCCAACTAATTCAAAGGGTGGACTTACGACACTAACTCCCTCACTTCCGGCTTTCTTCCCCACCTGAACGATTTAGAAAAAAAATTTTTTCCTTTTCTTATGCCCTTTATAGCCTCTTTTTTGAAAAAAAAGCCTACTTTTGCCGACTAATTAAAAAAAACTAAAAATGAAACTACGATCACTACTATTGGCAACTTTTTGCCTGACTTATATTTCAGATGCTGCAATTGCTCAAACCACTATCAACAATGGAGGATTTGAAACCTACGACAGTTTCGGCACATCCAATGTAGAACCCACCAACTGGAACTCATTTATGACTGCTGACGCAACCATTCTAACCCAATTCGGAAAAAAACAAAGACTGAACCGCTCTGATGTAATACGCCCCGGCACAACAGGCCTATACAGTGTGGTCATCTGGTCAACCAACGAGTTGGGGACCATAGCCAACGGAAACCTTACCACTGGAAAGATCAATATGGGAAGCACTTCCCCAACCAATTCCGCTAATTATAATTTCACTAAAACCAGTGATGCCAACTTTAAGCATCCATTTAACGGCCATCCCGATTCATTGATTGTTTGGGTCAGATATAAACCTGCCAGCAACAGCCTGACTGAAACGGCAAGAATTCATGCCGTAATTCATGACACCTATGATGTTCGTGATCCGGCTGATGGTGGTTCGACATCTCACTTGGTTGGTGATGCCACTTTAAACTTTACAAAAACCAACGGAATTTGGGTACGCAAAAGCATACCTTTTGTTTATGCTGGAGCATCAACGACTCCACTTTACATTTTGATATCAATGACCACCAACAGCACTCCCGGCGGCGGATCGGCAGGCGACAGTCTGTACATTGATGATATGGAGATGGTTTACAATCCCACCCTGACCACCGGAAATATTGCCACAAGCACCTATTACGTTTCTTCATCACAGGGGGCTTCTATCAGTATTCCTTTTACCCTCACAGGAACTATGTACTCAGGAAACGTGGTAACGGCGCAATTATCGGATGCCACCGGCTCATTTGCTGCTCCGGTTACTTTAGGAACATTGACCACCACCACTTCGGGAACCATTACTGGAACTATTCCGGCAGGAACCATAACCGGAAGCGGCTACCGGGTTCGGGTGGTCTCGTCCAACTATGCACTTACTGCCGCTAATAACGGAAGCGATCTGCAGATCTATCTGGCTTCGAATTCGGTTACTGCAGGAGCAACCCAAACCATTGAAGTTGGCGCAAACGGGAACCCTCTTAATGTTACAGAAACTGGAACAGCCATTTCGCGCGAATGGAAATATGCAACTACCTCCGGTGGACCCTATACATCATTTGCTCCTGCACAAACAAGCACTTCACTGACTCCCAATTTTTCCCTTTATGGCACATGGTTCATCATTTGCGAATCCACTTTCCCCAACAGTATTGTGAAAACTTCAAATCAGGTCGAAATAGACGTTGTGGACAATGCAATTGCGCCAATGATCACTCAAAATATTGATATGACCTTCCCCGGAACAACTGTCAACGTTACAGAATACCCGGCAGGAACTTCGCGTGAATGGTTATTTGGAACTGTATCCGGTGGACCTTACGGTTCATTTTCACCGGCAGAAACCAATACAGGCTATACTCCACTGTTCAATACTGCAGGAACTTATTATGTAATCTGCGAAAGTCATATCAGTGGCATTACTGTAACTTCTGACGAGGTGCAAATTATAGTTACTGACGTTACCGGAATTCAAACCCTTCCTTTAGGTGCTATAACGGTTTATTTTTCAGGCAGCGAATTGTTGGCTGATCTGAATAACACATCATTGAAAAATCCGATACTAAAAATCTATTCCATGGAAGGAAAAGAAATAGCCTATTTTCCTGTTATTGAAAATCAAATGAATCGTAACGAATTATCCCTACCTTCAGGAGTTTATGTGTATACCATCTACGATGGCGAACAAATTATAAGCGGGAAAGTGGTAAAACTCTGATTCTCCTTAATTCTTTAGAAAAGGCAGCCCCTTGCGGGCTGCCTTTTTTTATGATTTCAACCAATTGAGTATCTTTTCACAATAAGGATTCTCCTTCGAAGCAACCACATCCAACCATTTCCCATCAGGGCCTATCATAAATTTCTGAAAGTTCCATTTCACTTTGGCATCGGCAACACCATTCTTTTCTTTTTGGGTGAGCCATTCGTAAATGGGGTGTATGTTCTTTCCCTTGACCGATATTTTAGCGAACATCGGAAAGCTGACATTATACCTTAAAGAGCAGAATTGGGCTATTTCTTCGTTCGATTTGGGCTCCTGCCACAGGAAATTGTTGGCCGGAAACCCCAATATCACAAATTTGTCGGGACCAAATTCTTGATACAATCGTTCCAGATCGGCATATTGAGGCGTAAAACCGCATTTTGAGGCTGTATTAACCACCAATATTTTTTTTCCGATGTAATCCGACAAGAGTATTTCGCTGCCATCGATTAATGCTGCTCTGAAATCGAATAATGTACTCATAATATATTTTATTAACCTTTCCATAAAGGTACTACTTTTTTCAACTGAAAATAATAATTGATTGAAATCCCTGGAGGAATTTTCATCATTTATTAAAAGTTCGCTCCGGAAATAAAATAATTTTTCCAGGGCACAATAAAAAAGAGATTTTACCGTTCATAGGGCAACTGGTTATAATAAGTAGCGTTGATCCTCCGTTCCGGATCATTTGGAACGGAGGATTATTTAAAAAAATGGATCATCGCACAATAAAATCTTTTTCTAAACATTACCCTGTCATCTCGTTCTTTTTATAAATTCAAAAATGTTTAGGAAAACACCCTCTGTTCAAAATTTACCGGACAGAGGTTTTTTTTATTTGAAATTTTGTAATTTTACAGAAATTTCTAAACTACTTGCACTAAACCCTCTGAACAGGAAAATCCTGGCAGAGGGTTTTATTTTTATTGCTAATAATGTTCACATGACCTGAAGATTTGGTTAGTTTTGTATTTTATTGACCCATAAATATGTTAAGGAGATCCGTCCCTATAAAATATGACGAGCCGCTCTTTCGCCCCCCTGCGGAAGCAGGTTCGCTGATATTTCAGATCACTTATGGCTGCAGCTGGAACCATTGTGCTTTTTGCGAAATGTACACCAGCAAGCACTTTTCGGTGCGCAACGAAGAGGAGGTGGTGAAAGAAATTGAAATAGCAGCATCCCTTGTACCTGATACCCGCAGGATATTTTTGGCCGATGGCAACCCTATGGTGCTTTCGGCCAATAAACTGCTGAGGATATTGCTTGCTATTAAAAAGCACTTTCCAAAAGCCAACCGCATCTCGACCTATGCACTGCCCGGCGACCTTCGCTCGAAAACCATTGAGGAATTAATTGAATTGAAAAATGCCGGCCTGAAAACCATCTATGTCGGCATTGAATCGGGCGATGATGAGGTACTGAAAATGAACCATAAAAGTGAAACTTTCAACAGCACCCTGGATGGATTGCTGAAGGCAAAAGCAGCCGGAATGAAACTATCGCTGATGATATTGAACGGACTGGGCGGATTGAATTACAGCCGTCAACATGCCGAACATACGGCACGTTTAGTGAATATGATTCAGCCCGAATTACTTTCGTCTTTAGTGTTGAGTTTTCCTTTCGGGTTGAAGCATTTTAAAGCAAGGTTTGAAGGCGATTATGTGCCTATGGAAATAAGCGACCTGTTAAGAGAAATGCAGATGTTCATTGTGAAAACCGAACTGAACTCCACCATATTTCGCAGCGATCATGCTTCGAATTATCTTGTTTTGAACGGAGTGCTTGGCCGTGACAAACAGATCATGCTCGATAATCTGGCACAGGCCATAGAAAGGCCAGACAAGGCAGGATTGCGACCCGAATGGAAGCGGGGACTATAATACGATCACTTTATTTGAACACCCTGTCCAGCTCCCTGAATACTCTTTCTTCTTTATTGGCAATGCTTATCAGTATTTGCGATAGGTCGGCGTAAGGTGTATGCGGGACTCCCCGGTTGCGGAGATTTTTGGCTCCCAGAAAGGCAAACTCCCGCCAGTTGTCGCCAATTTGGGTCATCTCACCCGAAAGTTCATTTAACAAAGGTTTGTTCAAGACCTGCGAGGCTTCCTGAAGAAAAGCAGCATACATAAACCGGAAACCGGCACCACCGGTACCTATCTCTTCCAACATACGGATAAAATGCCCCGTCAGCAGCGACGCTTTTTCCTTTCCGTATTTCAGATCCCACTTTTTAAGTTTTCCGGCAGTGTACCGTATCCCTTTTACCCCAAAAAGCGGAACGGGTATGCGCAACATATCCTCACAATTTCTCCGGATACCCTTATGGATGGCCGACTCAATATCGCATTCTCCTGACTTCGCCGTAACCCAATACATTCTTCCTTTAGGAGGATAGGTTCCCTTGGCGAATCGCACACGCTCCAACTCCTTTTCGGAGAGCGTTTCTATATTTTCCATCACCGGATCGCTGATTAAATAACGTCCATTCTCTTTGCCAATAACTACCAAATTGTGAGCATTGAAATGAAAGCGGTATTCCGGCGGGAAATAGGGCAAGTGAAAAACCCCAACCAACAAACCGACCGGAACACCCTTTTCAACTAACTGATCCAATTGTTGGGTGGCTTTCTGAGGATTACTAAATTTCATTCTTTCAATTGAAACCCCCAATTTTGAAGTAGCGCGGCTGAAAATAATGCCGGGCCAGTTTCTGAAAGAGATTACCGGCATGCCATTAACCCTGATAAAGGGCATATAGGAAAAAAATGCACCGGAACCTATCCCGAAAATAAGAGGCTCGCTAAGCTTAATCCCATGAAAATTCAGCAGGTTCATGGTGGTACCGTTCTCGCAATGGGCAGCCATTTTATGAGTGAACTCAATTTTCATCAGATAAGGGTTAGGGTGTCAACATCCATATTCAGGGCTTCAGCATAAGCAACCATTTGTTCCCGGGTAAGCAATTGAAAGGCCTTAGGTCTCCGGTCTCTCCAGACTTTCATTCTTGAAAATCCTGTATATTGTGACAGTAAGGTTGAGTTCATCATACAACGTTCCATGTGAAAAGCCAAAGGACTTAATTTACCACTTAATACTTTCTGCCTGACTTTTTCTGCCTTTGCATGAATCTGATCCCAGGCCTGTCTTATGGCCTCATTCTTCGGATCCCATCCTAAGCTCAATATCTGGGTGTATTTTCCCGTTTCATCGGTGGCATAACAAACATCACGAACCTTTCCTTCTTTTAAAAAGCCGGCATCATCCTGGGGAACCTCATCGATTTTCATGTTCAGCAAACAGTTAGTTGACAATAGGAATAAGAGAACCTTGCGCTTTCGGGTATCATCATCAATATTTTTTCTCCTTTTCGCAGGCGGCCCGAATAAAACAGTTCTTCCAGCATCAGGTAGGGAGAGGCCGAACCGACATTGCCAACAGTACTGAGATTCGTGAACCATTTTTCTTCAGGAATCTCCATATCCGCCCTTACCAGCGCGTGGCAAATACTATCGCGGAAAAAATCGGAAGAAAGATGGGGCAGGAAATAGTCAATTTGATCAACATCCAGACCTCTTTTCTTAACAATTTCATTCAGAAACTCCTGCCCCAACTCAACAATATGGCACCCCAACTGTTTCACATCCTGCTGCAACGACATCATAGAATTCTCAACCCACTGCTGAGGTTCGAACTCATGCCAGCTTTTCAGGCTTCCGTCCTTTTGTTTTTCCCCGCCGGCATACATGCAGGTATCCATTTTATTGGCAAAGGAAGCCACCTCTATCCATTCTATTTTTAGGCTGAGGCCCTCGCCCGGCTTGTTTTGAAGCAAAGCTGCCGCAGCTCCGTCGGATAACATCCATCTGAGAAACTCTTTTTCAAAAGCAATGTATCCGTTTTCCTCCAGACGGGCAATTTTTTCAGCCTCTCCTTCATATTTGGTTGACCTCAGCCAGGCAGAAAGCCTTTCCGAACCTGTACAAACCGCATTTTCCGTATTCTCCGTAGCCACCGACATATAACCATATTTCAATGCCTGCATTCCTGTACAACAGGCCCCTGAAAAAGCGGCAATTTCTATAGGGTTCCCTTTCAACCATCCGTGAACCATAGCGGCATGTGAAGGCAACAATTGATCGGGCGAGGTCGTTCCACAGCTTAACAACTGAATTTTATCGGTAGTAAATCCTTCCGTCAATAGTCCCTGTATGGCAAGCGATGTCATTTCAGCATTGGTATGGGTCGGATTTCCCTCCGTGTCTAAAGCATAGTATCTCGACCGGATCTTATTGCGGTTCAGCACCAGCCGTTTTGCCAGCGAAGGTTTGCTGCCTATCATCCCCAGGTACAACTCCATTTTATCGTTAGGAATCGCCTGATTAGGAAGAAATTTCGACAAGTTGGTGATATAGACGTTTTTCATTTGTACGCTTGGTAGGGGAGATAAAAGTACGAAACTATTTTCCTCCTGTATAGTAATTTTGCGAGAAATATTGTATTTCCTGTCTTATCTTTTTCTTTTTAAACAATTTAATGAAAACATAAATTACATTGGCCAGGGGGGTGATCAAAAACAAAACAGCTATCAGATACCATTTAAAAAAACGCACCCTTCTTATGCGTTTTCTATCGCCTTTGCCGCCCCTTTTCAGAATTATATTCGCCCATATTTTAAATATGCTCGACCCGTTTCTTTCGAAAAGCACGTAGTTTGGACTGATCACAGTCGCTCCCTTTGCAGAAAGCTTTTCCTGCAGCGCATCAAACTTATTCTGCTCAACGGCTTCTTTAATTAACTCCCCGAAAACTGCCGCGTTTCTAATATCCTCATCCGAAACTCCTGCACGGGGAAAGCAACGGCTCTTTTCCTGTTTCCCTTTTAATAACCACCTTATGATGGTAATAACGCTGATCAGATTGGGGTTTCTGTCTCTCAGGGCAATATTCCCAACCAATTCAGAGCCGGTCGCCAACAGATATCTCTTAATTTTTTCCTGGGCCTGCAGCCACATATTGCGACAACCAATGACGGTAATAACCTTTTTGTTTTTCAGCAACAACCGGCCTTCATCCGATTGAAGAAAGGAATGGGTGGGAATGGAAGGCGACAGATACCAGGGCGAATAACCCAGTATAATAAGATCAAATATTTCCTCAGCAGGAAGGTTCATTGAGGCTATATTGCAGGGAATGCCAGCGTAGGATTCAGGAAAGGCATCAAAGAATTCGTCAGAGGTCCATGGAAATGGATAGGGAGGATCGGGAACGATTTCTCTTATGGTAATTTCATGTCCGGCAGTTTGTAATGGTAAAATAACAGAATCCGCGATACGACGAAGCTGACCGCTTTGAGAAAAATAAATAATAAGAATTTTCTTTCTTTCCATTCTGCCAAGGCACTTACAAGAAACAAATATAAAGATTAAAGCGAATGCAAATCCATAAAAAAAGCTGATTCTTATCAGAAACAGCTTTTCATTGCTTAATAGCTCTGGTCATTAATTCCCGTTATAAGCCCATTTCATATAGGTTACACCCCAGGTAAATCCGGCGCCAAAAGCCACCAGAATGATATTGTCGCCCTTTTTCAGTTTGGGTTCCCATTCCCAGAGGCATAGTGGCAAGGTCCCTCCCGTGGTGTTGCCATATTTTTCAATATTGATCATTACTTTTTCACTGGGAAGTCCCATTCTGCGGGCTGTTGCATCAATAATACGCATGTTTGCCTGATGAGGAACCAGCCAGTCAAGATCATCTGCTGACAGGTTATGCTTTTTCATCATATCAGCCGATATATCTGCCATCTTGGAAACCGCCCATTTAAAAACCGCCTGCCCCTCCTGATAGATAAAATGTTCGCGGGCATCAACGGTTTCGTGGCTGGCAGGTTTTACCGAACCACCGGCTTTCTGATGCAGATGTACCATACCCACACCATCGGATTGAAGGAAGGAATCAATGATCCCGACATCTTCGGTGGTAGGTTCCAGCAGAATGGCTCCGGCGCCGTCGCCAAATATCGGACAGGTCGATCGGTCAGTATAATCAACGATGGAGGACATTTTATCAGCACCAACAACGATTACCTTTTTATGCGTTCCCGATTCAATAAATTTTGAAGCGGTGGTCAGCGCATATAAAAAACCGGAACAACCGGCATTCAGATCAAAACTAAAGGCTTTGCGGATACCAACTTTATCAGAAATGATGTTGGCAGTAGCAGGGAATTGCAGATCGGGAGTAACCGTGGCACAGATCAGCAGATCTATTTCTTCAGGATGAGTATTTGTTTTTTTCAACAACCCTTTTACAGCGGCAGCGCCAACAAAGGATGAGCCTTTTCCCGGTTCACGGATAATGTGCCTTTCTTTGATACCAATGCGTTCCATGATCCATTCATCCGAAGTATCAACCATACGCGATAACTCTTCATTGGTCAATACATACTCAGGAACAAATCCGTAGACACCGGTTATTGCTGCTTTGATTTTCGACATCAAGCGAAAAGGTTAATTTAATGCTGAGACTAACGAAATGATTACGCTTTTGTTTCAGTCTTTTCAATTGCTGGTTTCCCCTTATAGAAACCGCATTCAGAGCATACGTTGTGGTAAACAACCGGAGCACCGCAATTTGAACAAACAGCAAAAGTTACAGGTTCTGCTTTGTAATGAGTTCTTCTTTTCGCGGTTCTTGTGGTAGAAAATCTTCGTTTTGGATGTGGCATGACATTAATTTTTAAATGATATTTTTTTTAATTCTTCCCAACGGGGATCTATTTTCTTTTGAGCATTTAATTTATTCAGTATCTTTATTATTTCAGGATTGCACGAACTTTTTCCCTTTTTATCCTCCGGATGTACCCTTTTAATGGGCAAAAGCAGGTTGATGAATTCGTATACGTCCTGACTGATATCAATTTCAAAAGCAGCAGGCGATATCACCTTTATTTCGTCCGACTCTTCACTTTTATCATCGCTAAACTTCACAATAATCCGCTCATTACCTGCAATCTCCTGCTGATAATCCTCAAGGCATCTGTCGCAAACACAGGTAATATATCCATTGATAGCAAATTCCATGATCATCATAGTGGTTTGCTTGTCGAGTTGCATGGCTACCTTCACTTTGCCGTCAGTAATTTCAGAATATTCGAACGCTTTAAAGAACGTATCGTCAACAACGAATTCAAAAGAATGCATCCCTTCTGAAAGCCCCGAAAACTGTATAATATAATCCTTTAGAGGGTTCACAACAACTGCAGTTTTTTTTAAAAGTCTGCAAAGTTAAAACTTTTTTTTAAAGTATAATGATAAATAATGAATGGGGGCAAACTTTATGGCTCTACTTAAAAGCTTTTTCCGGGAGTCCGTCGCCGCTCAGCTTAAGCCTGCCGAAATAATCCGGAACTTTTTTGCCGCATAACTGATCTACATAGATCTTTGCCAGATACTGCCCCAGCATGAAACCCTGTCCCCTCAAACCCAGGAACAAACCCAGTTCCGTGTCGATAATCATACGAGGCTCTATGTAATAACCGGCCCATATCGCCTGGAAACCCACCGACGAAAGCTGGGGCACCCAATCCACAAAGGTTTCGGTGGCTATCTCAAGAAATTCCTTCGAGTTGATCTTAAGATTCTTATCGGCTTCCTGAGGATCGTAAGCGGGAGAAGCACAGCCAATGATCTGCCCGGTTTCTGCCAGTTGCTGACCGTAAACGGCCACAAATCCCTTGTATTTTCTGCGGTCTATCAGCATGTCCAGAGGATGGTTGTCCAATCCCAGCATGGGGAGGCGGCGGGTAATGAATGCCTGGTGTTTCACCGGATACAGCCCGGTTTGTATGCCCAGCATCTTTGCAAATTTCTCTCCTTCAGGGCCCAGAGCATTCACAAACACTTCCGTCTGGTATTCTATGTACTTCTTCTCGTGATTGCGAACCAGCACTTTATACACCCCATTCTCTTTACTTACATTGATCAGTTGGCAGTCTTCCAGCACCGAACCTCCGTTCTCAATACCTATGCGGCGTATCAGGTCAATAACCCTGCCCGGAGTAGCCTGCCAGCAATTGTGTGTGATGAGGGCTCCCATATACTTATCCAGATTGGGATTCAGATAAGGAGAAATCTTCTCCGTAAACTGTTTCGGACCCACCATATAAGCATCCGACCATGACATGGAATCTTCGCAGGTCTTGTAGGTGGCTTCATCATGAGCAAAAGTGATATAGCGCGTCTGATGGAAATCAATGTTCCTTTTTTGTTGTAATTCTTTAAAAATATCCAGGTTGTGCTCGGCAATATCTGCCATTTCCGGCAGACTGAATTGCGGACGCCCTCCGGCAATATTCCTCCATGAGGCACCCCTGCCGTAGTTGATCATCACAGGTTTCATTCCGGCTTCCGATAGGTAACGGAACAAAGCGCTGCCGCCAATACCTCCGCCGGCAACCAGCGAAGCCACTTTGACTACTTCGGGTGTAATGCCCTGATTGTAAACAATAACATCATCCTGCTCTTTCTTAGGATAGAGCTCCCCGAAATTAATCTGGTTCGATAAGGGGCCGCGGGGGGTAGCTTCGCCCACAATGGAGATGTCATAATTCTTCATCATCTGCTTCATGCGCCGGATGCACCTCTTCCCTCGACAGGCGCCCATACCCAGGCGGGTGGTATGCTTGATCTCATCCACCGAAATAAATTTCCGGTCGCCTATCACATCCAGTATCTCGGTTAGAGTAACATCATCGCAATGGCAAATATATTTTTCAAGTTCTTTGGTTTTCTCTGCTTTCTGGAAGCTGACCGCTTCGGGAAAGTTTTCTTTTACAATGAACCCTCTCACACCGGTAAGCGCCTCGCCATGAACAGTAAGGGATTTCACACGTACAATGTCGGTTTTGTTCGGTTTTTTCAACACCTTTTCAATGATGCCTTCACCCAGTTTTTTGCCGTTATTGTCGACCAGGAATACTTCCGACTTTTCTTCCACATGATACTCCACAGGCAAAAACAACCAATCCTTCTTCACTGAATAACCAAAAATGGCCAGGCCGGGACATTGATACACACAATCCATGCAACCAATGCATTTGTTGAAATCGATGGCAGGGACAGTACTGGTAGATGTTTTGGTAATGGCGCCATGCGGGCAGGCAAATTCGCAGGGATTGCAGGCAAACCCGTAAAGGCAGTCGATCAGTACAAAAGGCTTGGCCTGCATGCGTTCGGCATCGGGCATATAAACGTCGTCTATCACCTTGATGGGGTGTTGCTGCGAATCAATGTATTCTTTGGAGGTTTCGAGATAATCGTCGTAATGGAAACGCTCACCCATTTCGTTCAGTATCTCAAAAGCCACCTGCTTGCCGCGAACCACGGCGCTGGTGCCTTCGCCAATGCGAATGGCATCGCCGGCACCAAAACAATTGCGGCCAAATATTTCATTTCCCTTTATCAGCAACTGATCATCAGGCACCAGGCCGGTGCATATATTGATGGCATCGATTCCATCTATTATTTTTTCGGTGCCCGGAATGGGGGTAAAGTTCTCACATTCGGCAACCACGGCACCTACGATACCGTCGTGGTTTTCGTTGGGCAGGGCCTTAATCAGTATGTGCGATAATATAACAGGTATGCCCAAACGGCGCACCCGGTTGGCCTGAACCGGGAAACCGCCTTCGTTTGGCATGGCCTCAACAATGGCTTTAACCCTGGCGCCGGCCTGCATCAACTGGTAAGAAGTAAGGTATCCGATATTTCCCGCACCCACTGTCAACACATTTTTGCCCAGCAGGGTGAATTCGTTGTTCATCATTTTTTGCACCACGGCAGCCGTATACACTCCGGGAAGGTCGTCGTTCTCGAAAGCAGGCATAAACGGCACGGCGCCTGTAGCCACCACCAGATGGTCGGCATCCACAAAAAATATTTCTTCGGTTTTCAGGTTTTTAACCGCCACACGCTTTCCTTCCAGAATATCCCATACAGTGGCATCCAGCATAATACCATCGTGATTATCGCCGGCCAGGGTGGTGGCAATGTCAAAACCACGCATGCCGCCAAATTTCAGTTCTTTCTCGAAAAAGAAGAACTGGTGGGTTTGCATTAGAAACTGACCGCCTATTTTGTCGTTATTGTCAAGCACTATGTTGGCAATGTTGTGCTTGTTCAGCTCTTCACGGCAAGCCAGCCCGGCCGGACCGGCGCCTATGATCACCACGTCGGTCTTATAAACTTTGTAGCCCTGGCTGTGGTCAGTGGCTACAATTTCGGGGGTGTAATCCCTGGGTATCTCGCTGACTTCGTGAATACCATCCACGGTGGTGATGCAGATACGTTTGATCTTGCCATCGACCAGCATTTCGCAGGCGCCGCATTTGCCTATGCCACATTCGAGGCTTCGCTCGCGGTTCTTCAGTGAGTGGCTGTGAACAGGAAATCCGGCCTGGTGAAGGGCGGCAGCAATGGTGAATCCGCTGTGACCCTCAATTTTTTTTCCTTCAAATAAAAAAGTTACTTTTGGAGTATCCTTTACTTCGAGTATTGGATGTGAGTTTATTTTTAGCATCTGAGTCGTGTATAAGTGAATAGACAATTCCTACCGTTTGCACATTCAATATAGGAGTACAATTGCGACTTCGTCTGATTGTATTCCTATTTTCATGTAACAATGGTATAAGTTTTACAGGCTGCAAAATTATGGGTTTAGGCGGAAGCATAGGTGTTTTTATGAAAAAATTTTTTATCTCAATAACCATTTCAAAAACAAAACAATATGAACGACCCCGTAAAAGATTTTAATGACTATCGTGCCAACATGAACGACAAACTGTTGGCAGAAGACAACCTGGTGCTGAAGCGTTTCTTTAACCTCGACACCAACGCCTACACCGAAGGGGCGCTGCCGGTGAAAACCAAGGAGATGATGGGGCTGGTGGCTTCTATGGTGCTGCGTTGCGACGATTGCATCAAATATCACCTCATCCGATGCCACGAACAAGGCATGAACCGAAAAGAACTTTTCGAGATCTTTTCCATAGCCAACCTGGTAGGCGGCTCCATTGTGATACCTCACACCCGCCGGGCGCTGGAGTTTTGGGAGGAACTGGAAAAGACCGGGGAAAAATAACTACCGAAGGAAAAGTCTGAAGGGCGTAGTGCCCGGAGCTGAACGTTTGAAGAAAGGAACTGGAAAAATGGGACCAAATTGTGGTTGATAATTTAGGCATTGACAAATAGGCGCTTATTCCATCTAATTGAGTGATAACTTTCATATAAGGCTAGGTAGGAGGGACAATTAGCAAATGGGATGATGCGCAACTGCGCTATTAAAATTAGAAATTTCAAAATAATCCTCCCCCCACAATCGATAAAATTTTATATTTGTATTCCCTTTAACCGGGTAGCCTTTCCCGTATCCCAATTCATCGGGATCGGAAACTTCCAGTTCACCCGATTAATAAATATAAAAATCACCTACATGACCACCAAAGAATCCGCCCTCCAAAAAATCTCCGAACTCGTTCAGCGTTTCAACCAACAATTCGAATCTTATAAGCGGGTTGATTATAATGAAACAATGACACGTCGCGATTTTATCGATCCTTTCTTCAAAGCCTTGGGGTGGGACATCGACAACGAGCAGGGTTTTGCCGAAGCATATCGCGAAGTAATTCACGAAGACAGGGTAAAAGTGGGCAGTGCCACCAAGGCCCCCGATTATTCTTTTCGTTTGGTCGGCGGAAAACGCCTGTTTTTTGTCGAAGCCAAAAAACCCAGTGTCGATATCAAAGAAGGTGTACAATCGGCTTATCAGGTGCGCCGCTATGGGTGGAGCGCCAAACTCAGCATTTGTGTCATTACCGACTTCGAAGAATTTTCTGTTTACGATTGCAATAGTAAACCCAAACCCGACGATAAAGCATCCGTCGCACGCATCCGCTACATTCATTTTAACGATTACCTGAAAGAATTCGACTTTCTATGGGATACATTTTCAAAAGAACAAGTCTTAAAAGGCAGTTTCGATAAATTTCTGCAAGGCACCGCTAATAAAAAAGGAACGGCCACTGTAGATAAAGATTTTCTACAATCTTTGGACAACTGGCGCTCACAATTAGCTTCCAGCATCAGTCGCAACAATCATCACCTTGACGAAGACGAACTCAATTTTGCGGTGCAACAAACAATAGACCGAATTATTTTCCTGCGCATAGCCGAAGACCGCGGCATTGAACCCTACGGCAATTTGCAGAAATGCATTGAGTCTGCTACCCCCCTTCAGGGGGGCCAGGGGGGCTATTACCAAAACCTCTTCGAACAATTCATCCTGGCCGACGATAAATACAACTCCGGCCTTTTCGATTTCAAAAAAGATCAAATCTGTTCCTCTCTGCTTATCGAAAACAAAGTCGTCAAATCCATCATCAACGAACTCTATTACCCGGTTTCCCCTTACGAGTTTTCGGTGTTGTCGGTCGAAATATTGGGCAGCGCCTACGAACAATTTCTCGGCAAGGTCATTCGCGTAACTCCGGCTCACTTCACCAAAATAGAAGAAAAACCCGAAGTGCGCAAAGCCGGCGGGGTGTATTATACGCCTCAGTATATTGTGGATTATATTGTACAAAACACCGTGGGCAAACTCATCCAGGGCAAAACCCCTGCCCAGGTTGCCGAAATAAAGATATGCGACCCCGCCTGCGGCAGCGGTAGTTTTCTCATAGGTGCTTTTCAGTACCTGCTCGATTGGCACAAAAATTACTACAATGCCCGCTCTCCCCTCTCATCTAGGAGAGGGGTCGGGGGTGAGGTTCTTACACCTCAGGGCAACCTCACCACCGCCGAAAAGAAACGCATCCTGCTCAACAATATCTACGGTGTCGATATCGATGTCAACGCCGTAGAGGTAACCAAACTGAGTTTGCTGCTGAAATGCCTGGAAGGCGAAACTTCCGCTTCTATTGCCTACCAGTTTTCTATGTTTAACGAAAGGGTGCTGCCCACGCTTGATAATAATATTTAGGATGGGAATAGTTTGATTGATACGGATTATTACGATGGTGATCTTTTTGAAACCGAAAGAAAAACCAAACCATTTAACTGGCAAAAGGCATTTCCGGAAGTATTTAAAATCAAACCTGCTGATCCAAATCAGGAATTAAAATATCATGTAAAAAAGGTTGAGGCATTACAAAAAGACACCAATAATTTAATTGAAAAAATTAAAGACGAAATTGAGGAACCAAAAGAAAGATATGGTGTGAGCAGAGGCTTTGATTGTGTTATAGGCAATCCACCTTATGTTCGACAAGAATTATTGGGCATTCAGAAAAACTATTTCGAACTTCGCTACCGTGTTTACCATGGCATGGCGGATTTATACAGCTATTTTATTGAACGCGGTATAACTTTGCTAAATGACAATGGTATTTTTGGAATCATCGTTGCGAATAAATGGATGCGTGCTAATTATGGAGAACCATTACGCAAATGGTTAAAACAGCAAACTATTCATGAGATAATCGATTTTGGCGATTTACAGGTTTTCGAATCTGTTACTACCTATCCTTGTATTCTAATTGCAGGGAAGCCGTCTAAAAATATAGGCAGTATTGATGTAACCAATGTAAAATCATTGAGCTTCGATTCATTGCAAAATTATGTGCAACAAAACCGAGAATTGATTCTTAAAAATAGTCTTGACGATAGTGGTTGGAATCTGGCATCAGAAACTGAAACCAACCTTCTAGATAAGTTAAAACAAAACTCAAAGCCATTGGGTAAATATGTAGATGGTAAAATTTATCGTGGTGTACTCACTGGTTTAAGCGAAGCATTTGTTATTGATGAGTCGACAAAAGACCAATTAATTGTTGAAGATTATAAAAACACTGAGGTTATTAAGCCATTTCTTGCTGGTAGAGATATTAAAAGATATCAACCTGTAAATTTTAATAAATACCTAATATTCTTTCCAAAGGGATATACAAATAAAAAAGGGAATTATCCAAAAAATGCATGGAAATGGCTACAAGAATACTATCCATCTATTGCTAATTATTTAGAACCGTATAAAGCAAAAGGGGAAAAGCGATTTGATAAAGGTGATTATTGCTGGGAACTTCGGGCATGTGATTATTATGATGAATTTGAGAATCCCAAGATTATCTATCAGGTTTTTCAGGTAAAGCCATGTTTTGTATGGGATGAAAACGGATGTTATTGTAATAATTCCATTTGGATTATTCCTCAGAATGATAAATATCTTTTAGCAATTTTAAATTCTTCTTTAGGATGGTATATGATATCAACTTATTGCACGAAAATTCAAAATGGATATCAGTTGATTTACAAATATTTCGAGAAACTTCTAATTAAAAATATTGATTTTAGTATACAAGAGGAAAAATCTAATCATGATAAAATCATAAATCAAGTCGACCAACTCCTCCAACTCAACCAGGAAAAGCAAGACTGCAAACTCGAAAGCCGCCTCAACCAGATACAGTCGAAGATTGATTATTGCGAGGACAGGATCAATGCGATAGTGTATGAGTTGTATGGATTGACGGAGGAGGAGATAAAAATTGTGGAGGGGAAATAATGGACAGGTATCAGCAATCAATTCAGAAAGCAAAAGCGAATAAAGATAAAAATCTTGATAAGCTTGTTCAATTATCCTTTGATAAGCTGAAGGAGCTTCAAAATTATTATTATGATTGGTATAAAAGTGCGGAAAAAGCGGATTACACAGAAAGTGCCCATGTAAATTACTTGCACTATGCAACAATTTGTGAGGCCATTGATATAAAAAAAGGTAATGAAGAACAAGCTTGGGATTATTTAAGTTGAAGAACTTATGGTTACCATAGTGTATAAGTTGTATGGATTAACGGAGGAGGAGATTGGGATTGTGGAGGGGAAATAATAAAAAGATTACAAAAAATAAAACGTTTTTTCAATTTGCCAACGACCTGAAAAAAATGCTGCCCCGCCTGCCATTGGTAGAGGATGTGA
Organism: uncultured Bacteroidales bacterium; assembly: GCA_964469155.1. Taxonomy (GTDB): domain Bacteria; phylum Bacteroidota; class Bacteroidia; order Bacteroidales; family CAIWKO01; genus CAIWKO01. Next base: position 2,045 of record CAYXXU010000026.1, on the reverse strand, counting down.
AAGATTTCTGGGCCTTTAGCAAAGCCGGCCGCAAACTCGCCGATCTGCATATCAACTACGAAACCGTTCCGCCTTATGAAGGAGCCAGGGTTATTAAGTCATCCGATGACTCCAGGTCATCTGATGACTATCAGGTCTCCAAAATGCGTTTCCCCTCCAAAAACCAAAAAGACACCATCATCTATAACAGCAAAATCACCATAGAAAATATCCCCGCCAAAGCCTACGAATATGTCGTCAATGGCAAAAGCGCCATAGAATGGATCATGGAACGCTACCAGGTGACCACGCACAAAGAAAGCGGCATCAAAAACGACCCCAACGATTGGGCCACCGAGGTAGGCAATCCGAGGTATATTCTGGATTTATTATTATCCATCATCAACGTCTCCATCCAAACCGTCGATATGGTAAACAACCTTCCCCATGCCAAATTTGAATAATTTTTGTAGGAGCAATTCACGAATCGCCCAAGGCAGACGGTGGAGATAGAAGAGGGCTTGCCGGGGGTGAAGTGTAAGTGAACAATGTTTTTTGTAATTTAGCTTCCCTATTAATTGATACTTCAAAACCATGGACTTTACCCATTTCAAATATGCCAAAGACAAGGTTCCGTCCGAGACCTTCAAAAAAGAATTATTCTTTGAACACCTTAAAAAGGAATTTACCGATGAAATTCTGAATCAAACCGAACATAATGCCTATTTCAGCAAGTACGATCCCGATTCGGTGAAAACATTTCTTTTGTCCTATGCCGAAGCCAAAGCCCAACTTGCAAAGTATTATGAGCACTACACCGAACCCATTTTTCACAACAAAGACTATAAGAAAAATCAGCAGGCCGAACGCTTGTTTAAGATCATTAAGCAAAAAAAACTGTTCAACCTGCAACTTCAGTGGAGGGCCAATCAGATCAGTATCAAAGAAATTTCCACTTCGTGGGACTTTCTTTTCTGGGAATTCGAAATCAATTCCTGCCCCTTTATTCCCGATGTCAGCCCTAAGGAAGTAATGATTTTGAAGCAGTTTCTCAATCTGCCTCAGGTAAGTGCCGAGGTCCTTATTCAATACACAGACTGGCAAAATTATGATGATATCATGGAGAGGGATGAGGAAGGGGAGTATGTTGAAATGCCCGACTGGTATGCATATTATGACGAACACATGGGCACGGCACAACTGCTGTTGCTGCCCAACACCCGGGGCGAAAAGGATGAATATTACCGGCAGATTGCATTGAATAGCAATATTATTAAGAAAGAAAGGGAGCAGGCCCGCAAAAACTTCAAGCCTTATGTTCACATACCGGCCTACCACAGATCCTTTAAAAATAATATGGAATACGCTCAGCAATTTGAACCCGACCCGTATTTCAGAGAGTTGTTTCGTTTGTATTATGAGCAGTACAAACATCTCGAAGAAGTACCCGACAAAGATGACTTTAGCATAGGTGACGATATGGTATGGGAGGCAGTTCAAAAACTCTTACAGGCCGATGGCCCTGTGGCTATGCCTGCCCATAGCGATTGGCGCACAGCCATTCTGAATTGTGCACGTCAATATGGCAACCAATCACTTTATGCCGAAATTGATGCTGTTTATGAAGAATATAAAATGTTAAAAGAAACGGGCATAGGCCGGGGCGACAATTTTAGCGAAGTTTGGACCCGTTTTCTCAAAAACGACGTTACCCTTAATATCTGGTCACAGATAAAACTGGGTCGCAAACTCTGCGGCGAACCCGAAGATTTCAATTATTGATATAGTTTACGCTCGCCCGGATTTAGCGCAGCGCAATCCGGGTGGGATAAAAAAACAACGCTGCCCGCGGGGAATTATTTTCTACGGTGTCAAAAAAAATCATTCAACCCAGATTTGTCATTAGGAATGGAATGAACTAATGGCAAGTGCGTAAGCCAGTGGGTTGTATCTGCCTGTCCCGACACACAGTGTCGGGGGGTTAATCCCGATTTATTCCGTAGGAATCCCTATGGGAGTGTTTGTTAGATTTTCTTACATGGCATTTGTGTTGAAAATCTTACAAA
>CAYXXU010000025.1:18959-53573 GCA_964469155.1 uncultured Bacteroidales bacterium | reverse complement strand
GTTTGTTATTTTATTGACATCTAATTGTTTATATCATTTATAAGGGGAGACTATAAAATAAATCATCCGGTGACTTTATGTTGCTTTGCAGCAAGTCACCGGATGAGAATTTTGTTCAAAGATTCCCCAGTTTATTCAACAATGAGTTTCTGCGTAAGCATTTTCTCCCTGTCGCTTACTTTCACAATGTAGATGCCTGCAGGTGCACTCAGGTTAATATTTGTTGATAGCTGGCTTATGGTCTGCTCATGCACCAAAGCGCCGAGGGTATTGAATATTTGCACATTGCCAGAGGTAAAGCCTGAGCTTAATTCTAATGTGAAATTAGAAGTAGCAGGGTTGGGGTAAACATTAATGAAGCTGTCTTTGCCGGATGCATTTGAGGCAATTGATAAATCGTCTATCTGTAATGCTGATATTTCGGCAGGGGTAAGCACCCTGTTCCAAATGCCGATATCATCTAACTGTCCGGTAAGTGATCCCCCACCTATACCGGAGCCTATATATAAAGGCATATAAGCAGTTGTTGCGTCGGTAAAAGAAACCGTTTTTGTTCCGAAATACACACCATTTTTATAAAGCGTCAGGCTGTTCGAATCGTAAGTGGCAATGTAATTATCCCAGGCATTTTGGGTAATTGGACAATTGCTGATTCCCGACCAGGCCGTTCCCTGTTTTCCCACAGAAAAACCAATAGAATCGTAAGCGGTTAAATAAACAAAAAAATCGTCTGTTGCTAAAGGTTCTGTCATCATAATAACTCCCCCTGTTTCTGACGTGTCTCTTTTTACCCAGGCAGAAAGACTGAATTTGCCATTTTGACTGAAAAGGAATGTGGGTCTATTCACATGCATATCTGCTGATCCGTCAAAATCGGCAGCAGCATTTGCATCACCGTGCCTGTTGTTGGTAAAAGTAGCACCGGAATTGAAAGCATGATTATGTTTTATGCTAAAATCGTGTCCGTTTCCATCCAGTGGATACCAGGCCAACAATCCGTTTGAAGGCACATAAGCCGGGGGGGCCACATTACATGTGAATAATGACATTACCTCTGCCGGAGTTAAGGCACGGTTCCAAATACCCACCTCGTCAATTGAGCCAAAAAATGCTTCGTAACCAAAGGTGTAATCTCCGGAACCAATTTCAATGTCCGTGTTATTGGTAAGCGAAGTGGTTGTTGATGGCGCTGTATTAGCCAAAACACCATTGATGTATATCCTGATACTATCGCCCAGTGCGTATGTTCCCACCACATGATACCATCTGCTTATTTCGTAATTGACCAGAGCGATTGCCGCTCCTTCACCATTGTCATAGGTTCCGGTTGTTGCCCATATTTCGCCATTGGCTCTAATACAGGTTCTGAAACCATAATTGCCTCCGCCGGAAAATGGCATTTTATCTACAATACTGGCATTATATATTGTCTCTGAAGGATTAATCCATGCAGAAAACGTCATACCCTGCGAATAACTTTGATTAGCGCTACTGTCTAAAATAATGTAATGCATACCGTTAAAGGAATAGGCCGAGGCAGTGTCGCCATATCTGTCCATTGTCTTCATTGCTGCCGTATCTATACCATTATAATGGTTTGTGGAATGATTGTTTGCGTTTCCGCTGAAAGGATACCAGCCCATCAGTCCGTTCGTCGGGACATAAGTGGGTACCTGAGCCATAGATGCCGTGGCAAATGCCAGCAATACAAAGGCGGTTAAGATGAGTTTTGTGTTTTTCATTTTGTTTACATTAATGATTAATTATTTGTTTTCAACAATGAGTTTCTGCGTAACTATTTTCTCCCTGTCGCTTACTTTCACAATGTAGATGCCTGCAGGTGCACTCAGGTTAATATTTGTTGATAGCTGGCTTATGGCCTGCTCATATACCAATGCACCGAGGCCATTGAATATTTGCACCTTTGCAGTGGTAAAGCCTGAACTTAATTCTAAGGTGAAATTTGAAGTAGCAGGGTTGGGGTATAGAGTGAATGAGTTTGTAGTTTGGGTTTCGTTAATGCCATAAGTAGTACAAACAGAATGAACCGTTAGGCCTTTGCCGGTAGTGGTTGCCGTTGTGTTTGCTATAGTTGCCGCAGTATTCACAACAGCGGCCCAACCTGACATTTGAGTGGTTGTGTTACTGACAATTGTTAGTGTATTTTTCTGAAAACAGCCACTGTTACCAAGATTATCTGTTTTGACCAAATAAAAGTCGGTGGAATCCGAACCAAAACTATGCGTTCCACCCCCGATAATATAACCACCATCGGAAGTTTGCATTATAGAATATCCCCATTCATCGTTGGGTCCATCAACGCCATCGTTAGGCCCGCCGTAAGCTTTGGTCCACAAGGTGTCTCCGTCTGCGGTTGTTTTAACTACATAATTGTCGTAGTCACCTGTACCACAACAATTGGTTTGCCCGGTAATAATATAACCGCCATCGCCGGTTTGTTGGCCTGATATAGCCACATCGGTTCCATTGGTTCCATAGGCTTTTGTCCACAATATATCTCCTGTGGCATTTGTCTTTATCAAATAAACATCATAGCTACCCGCACCAAAACTTTGGGTATATCCGGTAATAATATACCCACCCTCGATGGTTTGTTGAACTGAATAACCAACGTCTAACATTGCCCCTCCGTATGTTTTTACCCACGAAGTATCTCCATTGGCAGCGGTTTTGATTAAAAAGACATCTGTAGCCCCAGCACCCGTACTATTGGTTTGTCCCGTAATAATATATCCCCCATCACTGGTTTGCTGAACATAATTTGCAAAATCCATACCTACACCACCGTAGGTTTTCGACCAAACCAGGTCGCCATTGGTAGCGGTTTTAACCAGAAATATATCATAGGCTCCCGCACCGAAACTAGTGGTGTTTCCGGCTACAATATATCCTCCGTCGGCGGTTTGCTGAACGTTGAAGCCATTATCAATATTTGTTCCTCCATAGGTTTTTGTCCACACTATATCGCCATTTACATCAGTTTTGATCAAATATATATCGCCATTTCCTGCACCGAAGCTAGTGGTATTTCCGGCAATAATAAATCCGCCGTCGGTGGTTTGTTGTGCTGAATTTATGTAATCGTTACTTACTCCACCATAAGTTTTTGTCCACAGGGTATCTCCTCCTGCATTGGTTCTGATCAACAAAATTTTCATGTAATTAGTAACAGGATCGGCGCTAAGTCCGGCCATAAAATATCCTCCGTCGCTGGTTTGCTGAACGTAATTGGCAGCATCATAACTGGATCTGCCATAGGTTTTTTGAAAGGTTACCTGGGCCGTGGCCAGTTGGCTGATGCATAGCATTATTAATACTGCGAAAAATAGTTTTTTTGTTTTCATTATGTTTTGTTTTAATGGTTAGGGGTTGGTAGTTAATTACTCAATAATGAGTTTCTGGGTATGCATTTTCTCCCTGTCGCTTACTTTCACAAAGTAGATACCAGCAGGAACATGCATATTGATAGTAGTTGCCGGTTGGCTAATGGCCTGCTCATACACCAATGCACCGAGGGCGTTGAATATTTGTACATTGGCACCGCCAAATCCCGAACTTAATTCTAATGTAAAATTTGAAGTAGCGGGATTGGGATAAAGGGTGAAAGCATTAGCCGTTGGGGTTTCGTTGATGCCAAAGGTGGTGCAAATGGTGGTTTCGCTGCCGCCGCTGCTTATGATGGTAGTTGTGCCTCTAACAGAGGTTGCGGGTGACGTTACAATGGTTGCACAACTAACCACCTGCATGGCCACATGGCCTATTGTGGTTGGGGTGTGTCCCTGATTGCATCCGCTGTTGCCGTTGCCGTCGGTTTTAATTAAATAAATGTCAGTGGAATCTGTGTTGCTATCAAATGTGGCACCGCTGACAATGTATCCTCCGTCGGCGGTTTGCTCTCCATAATAAGTCCAATCATCGCCCGTTCCTCCATAGTTTTTGGTCCAAAGGGTGTCGCCCGTGGAAGTCGTCCTCACTAAATAAATATTGCCTGTGTTATCTCCCACGGCAACAGTACTTCCTGCCAACAAATATCCACCATCGGCAGTTTGACGGATGGAAGACAAATATTCATTACCGGTACTTCCATAGGTTTTTGTCCATACGGTATCGCCACTTGCGTTGGTTTTGACTAAATGAAAATCCTGGTTTCCTGGCGCGATACTGATAGGACAAGCAATGATAAAACCACCATCGCTGGTTTGCCGAGCATAGGCATAGTCATTACTGAATGCATTTACATAGGATTTTGACCACAGGGTATCTCCGTTGGCATCGGTCCTGACCAAATACATTTGAAAATTGCCGGAGCCAAAGCTGTTGGAACTCCCGCCGATAATATAACCTCCATCGGTGGTTTGCTGCACAGAATTACAGAATTCTGAGTCGGTACCACCATATGTTTTTGTCCATAAGGTGTCGCCTGTTGCTGTGGTTTTCACCACATAAATATCCAGGGGCCATGAGGCGTTGCCTCCGGCAATAATATATCCGCCATCGCTGGTTTGCTGAACACTCTTGCCTACCCCTTTGGGGTTCCCATAGGTTTTGGTCCACAAGGTATCGCCGTTGGCAGCGGTTTTGATTAAATAAACCTCTCCGTTACCATTGCCGTAACTATCGGTAAATCCTGCAACAATATATCCTCCGTCGGTGGTTTGCTGAATTGAATTTCCATATTCTGTACCGCTTCCTCCATAGGTTTTTTTCCACTGGGTATTTCCCCAGGAATCGGTTTTTATCAGGTAAATATCGCCCGATCGGTGGCCAAAACTATAGGTAGTACTCAAAATAATATAGCCCCCGTCGGTGGTTTGCCTGACCATATAGCCTTCTTCGTCGTTGCTGCCCCCGTAGGTTTTTTGAAAGGTTACCTGGGCCGTGGCCAGTTGGTTGATGCCAAGCATCATTAATAATGCAAAAAGTAATGTTTTTGTTTTCATGTTTTTTTGGTTTAGGTTGTATAAATTAATTGCGTTTTTTTAAAATTAATTTGTTAGTTGTCCGGAAGAGGATTAAGGTGGTTTACCTATTCTGTGTTTTGGTATTTAACCACTAACGAAATAAAGCAATCGGAGGGGTGTAAGCATTATCAAAGCGTACAAATAAATTATCAAAACGTGTAAAAAACTTATCAAATCGTACAAAACCCTGATTTTTGATAAATTTTACAATTGTTTAGGTTATATTTGTTGCCACTTTTACTACTGCAATAACCTAACAGAACTCATGTACCTGCTGCTGAATCTTGCCCTGATTTTAACCACTTTTGTAATGGGCAGTGTTTTTCTGGTAATACCCGTTCCGGGCAGCCCGGGGCTTAAAAACTATAAAATATCTTTAAAAATACTGGCGGGGGCCTATTATTCGTTTGCCCTGCTCAATTCGTACGTGGTTTATGTCGATCTTACCAATGATGTTCCCGATTATTTTAATTTCATCGATCTGCTGATATCGTCCGTTCAGACGGTATTGTTCGTTTTTACCATGATCACGCTTTTTAATCCCGGCTTTGTTACTTACCGCCGCATTATAAAAAACCTTATTCCCATTGCTGTTTTTTCCATTATCCATATCCTTTTCCTGATCATTTTCGGCGACAAACCCCTTGTAAACCTGGTTGATTTTGTTGTCTGGATGGCACATCCCACATCGGTGGTCAGGTTGTTGTTTTTTGTGTTCTTTTTAGGGCAACTCGGATATTTCAGTTATCTGTTTTTCAAGGAAGAGAGAAATTATTTGCGTCATTTGGAAGATTTTTTCTCGGGAACCCTGCGTTTGCAATTGAAGTGGTTGCGCTACGCTTTTTTTTCGTCGCTCACCATAGGGCTTATGTCGCTGGCCCTGCAGGTTTTTCCTTATAAGGAGTTTGATGTTTTTTTTAATGCCGCCCTCATAGTGTTTTATTTCGGTTTCGCCATCAAATATTTGAATTACAACAAACTGTTTTCCATTATTGAACCTGTGCTGACTTCTGCACCCGCAGAAATAGTTCAACAGGTAAAAAATAAGCGCAGCAGCCTGTTATGGGCCGAATATAAGGAGGCTATAGTTGCCGAAAAACTGTATTTGCGTGAAGGCATCACCCTGGAAGAATTGGCTCAGTTTTTGAAAATAGGCCGAACTACACTCTCCTCGCTAATCAATGCGGAAGAAAAAGTAAATTTTCATGGCTGGATCAACCAACTCAGGGTAGAAGAATCGAAAAAGCTGTTTATGGAGCACCCCTCCTATTCTATCATGCGCATAGCCGAAATGTCGGGATTTAGCGAACACTCTAATTTCAGCCGTCAGTTTAAGCTCGTCACGGGCCAAACCCCTTCGGCCTGGCGCAATAATCAAGCCTTGCAACATCAAGCCCAACAATAGGCATAAAACACTATTAATGCGTCTGTTGTAATCCGATTTTCATTGCGACAAGGCGGTTTTGTTGTTTTTTACATCATTATCGATTTCCGGAACATCATTATTGATTTCCCGAACATCATTATCGATTTCCCGAACATCATTATCGATTTCCGGAACATCATTATCAATTTCCGGAACATCATTATCAATTTCCGGAACATCATTATCGATTTCCCGAACATCATTGTCAATTTCCTGAACATCATTATCAATTTCCCGAACATCAGTTACAAATCGATCCAGGCGATGTTGTTATAATCCTCAATCATTGCATTTTTATCGGCGCCCCATATTGGTTTTTCGGTCGGAATGGCTTTGACAAAGCATCCGGGATCAGGTTTTTTTTTGATTTTCTTTGGGTTTAAGATTTTAATCAGAATCCTTATTATATTTGTATAAAAATAGGAAGATTTTTGGGGGAGAAAGGAGGGGCTTTTTTTGTGGGGACGGAGAAGATAATAATGGAATAGACGATAAAAAATTAAACCATGAAAATGAAAACAACCCGATTATTTACCGCAGCCCTTTGCCTGTTGCTGGCTTCAGCAATAGTGGTTTCCTGCAAGATCAAAGGAAAAGGCGATGTGGTTACCGAAACTTTCCAGGTAAGCGCTTTTACGGCTGTTGACAATACCATTGAGGCCGACGTTTATTTAACGCAGGCGCCCCTGCAGTCGGTTGAAATTGAGGCACAGCCCAACATCATCGACAATATTACGCTGGAAGTGGCCGACGGAATTCTCACCATTGATGAAAAGAAACATCTGGGGAAGCACGAACCGATCAGGATCAATATCAGTGTGCCGGAGATCAGACGCATCATACTGAGCGGCTCGGGAAACCTGTTTACCACCAACACCTTCGAATCGCCGGGTAACTTCTCGGCAGTGATCAGTGGTTCAGGAAATATCGACGCCAAGTGCAACACCAACGCAAAGGTTATATCCGACATAAGTGGTTCGGGCAATATAATGCTCACCGGGGTTGCGCCTCAGCAGGAAATATCCATCAGCGGTTCGGGCAATGTACATGCTTTTAATATGCTGACACATATCACCAATATCAGCATCAGCGGCAGCGGCACCTGCCGGGTAACCGCCGATAGCCTGCTCAATGTCAGCATCAGCGGCAGCGGCGATGTGTATTTTAAGGGAACCCCCAACATCACAAGCAACATCACCGGTTCGGGAACCATTCATAATGCCAACTGAAAAGGGCTATGTTGTGATTACTTGATACGGATGGCGCCTAATATAGCACCGTTGCCCCGAACACACTCTGATTCTTCATTTTGTCAGTTACTGTCAGCACTAAGGTGTTCTTTCCTTTGGTAAAATGTACCGCTTCGGCTGTATAGGTAAGCAGTTTGTTCTTGGCATCGTATTCGGCCAGCACCCACACCCCGTTGATGGTGAGCCTGTAAGTGTCTATGCCTGAAAACTCATCGCTGATGGTGAACCTGATAAGATCACCCGGATTTATTTTCCTGTTGGGAAGAGTGCCCACAGGTTTTATTACCGGCAAAATGGTGTCGGCCACTATGCAGTAGTTGCCGAAACTGCGTATCTTAGCCGAAAGATAGCCTCCTGCCCATTCGCTTTTCACGTAAGTATAGCTGTTTTTAACCTGACGGGCTATAGTAAGTTTCAAAGGGTCAATTCCGGGCCGCAGGGTGTCAGGTTTGATCTTCAGCAAAATAAAAGAATGTATAGGCACGGAGGCGTCGTGAATATGATGAATATCCGACCAGGTTTGACGGGTTCCCCTCATCAGGCGATAATCGAAATAGACGGAATCATAAAGGGCATCATCGGGTATATCAACCATTACCTTGCCTGCTTCGAAATGCCACTTAAGCCCGTAGCGGTAAAGAGGCAGGTCAGATGCTGCATTGGTTTTATTGACCGGAAGGGCCTTTTGAGATCTTACGGTTATATTTTGTACGGCCTGGTTGCCATAGAAATCTTTGGCGATGAAGGTTATGATATGATAATTGGTATCGCTGAAATAATACATGCCGTTATGGGTGATCAGCGGGTAAAGCTTCAATCGGTTGCCCGGGGCAATATAAGTTTGTACGATCTTGTTACCACCAGCTAAATAGGCATTGTAATCTTTCAGGGTATTCACATAGCGACCCTCGTCGAAACTGAGCGAATCGAAACTAACCTTAAAAAATGGAACAGAATCTATCCGTATTTCTCCGGAGTATATACCACAATTGCCTTCGGCACTCGACTTATCGTATGCCTCCATCCCAAAAGCAATGCTGCCCTGCACTCTGAAGGTGTCGCTCACCAGCGGACTCTTGTCTTTTTTGCCTTTTGTCAGGCTGATTATCAACGGCAGGTCTTGACCGTTCACCAGGCTGTTGCTTCCTGCAGGGTATAGGGCGAGGGTTTCAAAAAAAGGCTTTTCGGTTTCGGGCGGGAACATGCCTGAATACAGGGGGTTGATGGGATGTTCGGTACGTTCACTCCGTATCTCAAAATGAAGATGGGGTCCGCTGGATGATCCTGAATTACCTGAATAGCCTACGATGTCGCATTTCTTTACAGGAAACAGGGCGGGGTTGGGAAAAAGCTCTATCTCGAAGCTTTGTTGTTCGTATTGTTTCTTTTTCACATAATCGTCCACCACCACGTTGAAAGCGCCCAGGTGGGCATACACCGACACAAACCCATTGGGGTGGGTAATGTAGATGACCTTTCCATAGCCTGTGGCCGATATTTTGATGCGCGAAACATAACCGCCGGCAATACTCAGCACTTCGACATTCTCCTTATTTTTGGTGGAGAAATCTATGCCGGTATGAAAGTGATCGGGACGCAATTCGCCGAAGCTGCCCGAAAGGAAATACTTTCCTGCCAAAGGAAGGCTGAAGTAGTTTTTGGGCAGCACGTTCTGTGCGAAAGAAAAAGTTATACAGAAATGTAAAAGGAGAAAAAGAAAGAGGCTGCGCACAACAATAATTTCTTAGAAAATTATTTTATATCGCAGAACTTTTCCATCAACTTAAAAGCAGGATTGTATCCGTTTTGATACGATTGTTCCCAATCTTCGCAGGCGCCTTTCATATCGCCCAGCTCGGCCTTGCAAACGCCACGCATATCCAGCACTTCGGCGTAGTCGGGCTGAAGTTCCAGGGCCTTATTAAAGTCGGCCATTGCATCCTTATACTGCATCAATAAACTGCGGGCCTGCCCCCTGAAAGCAAAGGCATCGGCATCCATAGGACTGATCCGAATGGCCATATTGAATTTTTCAATAGCGCCCTTATAGTCTTTGTTGTCGAGCCTTACAATTCCCTGATCAAGAAACTCGGTAACGGCCTTACTCTTTTGGGTGCTTTTAAATGAAATACGCTTCAGTGTTTCGATAAATGGTTGCAGCATATCGAGTTTGCGGAAGTTTTCTTCGGTAGCGGAAGCTTTTTGGATAAGATCGGCAAGAACAGAAAAGTTCAAAGTAGAATCAACTATTGGGGGCATCACCGACAATCCGACCATATTTCCCAGCGAATCCATCACAGGCAGCCCCCCCGATCTGAATTGCGACGAAGAGGTCGCTTCGATAAGTTTCACCTTTCCGAAATCTTTTATATCTATCAGCCGCCCCTCACTCAATTGAAGGACCCCCTTATTATTATGATTGGCCAGGTAAACTTTTTGTCCTATCACAGGAGTATAATTGGCCATTTTAATGGGAGTGGCGCTGTCGTATTCTATCTTCAGCAAAACGAAATCATTATCGTTATCGGCATAGGTAAACCCCAGTATCTTATAATATTTGCCGTTGGCCAGCCTCACCTGTCCGTAAGAGTATTTTCCTATAGAGCTGATAGGGCAAACCACTATATTCGGAGCAATGCAAACCCCGTTGCCAATCACCACATCGGCTTTTAGCTGAGCCACCGATTGGTTAACCTTCGTCAAAATAGTTTCCTTATTTTGCGCATTGGAGGTGAAAAGCATCATGCAAATTCCTGTAAAAAGAACAATTACACGTTTCATTACAATTTTTTTTCAAAATTATGCGAATTGTAAAGATGCTTTCGGTAACAGATCGTTTTTTTATCAACAATCTTACTAAAAAGCTGTAAGGATACCTGACCATAAAATAGCCATTGCCTTTGCCCCAGCCTTTTTGGTTGTGCAATGTTCATTTCTTTATGAACTTCCTTACTATGCTAACTCCTTTGAAGTTAGATTTATAAAACACAGACCTTTGGTGAGGGGGCTAATATCAATATGGTTTTCGTTGAGTTGTTTAGTTAATATTAGTTTACAATTGATATCCCAAATCTCTGTTGTGGTATTGTTTGCGTTATCATTTCGATAAATACTTTTTCCGGCATCGGGCAGTATCGTTCTGCCTTTAGGGGGAGCCGCTCCCCCTTTAGGGAGAGTCGTTCCCCCTTTGGGGAGAATCGTTCCCCCTTTAGGGAGAATCATTTTCCCCGATGCGGGATAGTCTCTGAAAAGCAGGGTGCAAATCAGTATGTACTATTCCTACAGTTATTTACATCCGCCTCAATGCCCCACAACCCTGCTCCGGCGCTTCCTCCAAACAACCAATGACCATGAATGATTATCAATGACTACAAATGACCATTAATGACCACTTATGACTACTAATGAGCATCAATGAAAAAGAAAATACTCAATGCTCAAGGCACTCCCATTCTATGTGGTCTTATGCTTTCTTCAGTATTCTATGTTTCTATGTGTCTATGTGGTTAATTTTAAACTCATGGCACTTTAGGCACTTCCTAATAGTCAAATAGTCTATAGCCTAAAAGCCTTCCCACTAATGACAACTAATGACAATGAATGACCATTAATGACAACCAATGACCATTATTAGCTAAAATATTAATACCCCCCTGTGTATAAAAAAACACACAAACTGCGTTATTCAGCAATTGATACACTAATTTTGTAAAAAAACTAATGAATACGATTAGTTTCAGGATAAAAAATCCCAAAATTGTCCGCCGTCTGAAAAGAACAGCCATAACACTGCTGATCACCTTATCGGCGCTGGGACTCATCACCGTTTTTATTGCTTACTACTACGAAGATACAGTTAAGCATGTCATCATCGACGAACTCAACAAGCGCCTGAACACCGAAATCGTGGTCGGGAATGTGGAACGCGACATACAATTCTCGGTTTTCAAAGACTTTCCCTATGCCTCCGTCACCTTTCACAATGTGGCCATTATGGATGCCATAAAGGACAAAGGGAAAAAAGGCAAATTGCTTGAAGCCAAAAGTGTTTCGTTGCAGTTCAATATCTGGGATATCATTTTCGGTCAATACGAAATAAAGAAGATAGCGGTTGACGATGCACGCATTAAAATAAAGATTTATAAAGACCGTTCCGATAATTATCATTTCTGGAAACCTTCCGCAGACACCGTCGCCGCCAAATTTACTTTTGGTTTGCAAAAGGTGCTCCTGAACAGGGTCAGCATCCATTATGTCGATTATAGGCTGCATCAGGATTTTAAGGTTTTTGCCGGCGAGGTATTGTTCAAAGGAAAGTTTTCGGATGCCGACTTTTTGATGAACATCGATGGCAACCTGTATGTGTACCAGATTAAGTCGAAAAAGGATGTTTATGTGGCCAACCGCAGCGTCAATCTGGATGTAACGCTTTATGTAAACAATAACAACGACTATGTTGAGTTCAGGGAGGGTTATGCAAACATTGGTAAAATGAAGTTCGGCGTAACAGGCAAAATATCTTATGCCGACAGCATCACCTGGCTCGACCTCAATGTGGAAGGAAAGAAAATGAAACTACAATCTTTTATCAACGAACTGCCTTCACAATATAAGTCGGCTTTCGATGGCTACAACTGTAAGGGAGATTTTGCTTTCCTGGCCGGCATAAAGGGTTATACAGGAGAAAACAGCAATCCCCTGTTTACGGCAAGCTTCAGTCTGAGCGGGGGCGATATTGTGCGCGAAACCACAGGGGTAGCACTAAGTCGTGTGGGATTTACGGCCACCTACACCAATGGCGCCAAACACAGTTCGGAAACCTCTGTGCTGAATATTTCAGGGTTTACCTCCGCGCTGAACGATGGCAATATTTCGGGTCGTCTGAATATAAGTAACTTCAACCGCCCCCAACTCGACCTGCAACTGTCAGCCGACCTCAGCCTGAAAGATGTTTTTCTTTTTGTGAAAGCAGATACGGTTCAATCGGCTTCCGGCCGGCTGAAACTAAATACAGAGATCAAAGGGATAGTAGAGAGCATGGACAACTTTACGGTCCGCGATTTTATCAGCAGTACCTCCACGGGCACCCTCGATATTGTTAATGCTGAAATTGTGCTGAAAGGCCTGCAGCAAAAGTTCTCCAATGTAAACGGTTCCTTTGTTTTCAACAACAACGATATCGAATCGCGCAATTTCAGCGGTAACTGCATGTCGTCCGATTTTCTGCTAAAGGGCAATTTCAGGAATATCCTGCCTTATCTCTTCCTCGAAAATCAGAGCATGCTGATCGATGCCAGCATAGAATCGCAAAACATAAATATTGCCGAACTTTTAGAATCTTCCTCCTCGACCAAAAAAGACACGGTCTACCAGGTAAATTTGCCCGGCAACATACAGTTCGATCTCGATCTGAAGGTTCATAAGCTTTCCTTCAATAAATTTACGGCTACCAATCTCACCGGAAAAGTCACCCTCAGGAACAAACAGTTCGTTGCCAAAGACATTTCGCTTCAGGCTATGAACGGGCGAATAAGTTTTACCGGACTGATAGACGGATCGAAACCTGGAAAGCTTCTGATCAGTTGCGATGCTTCTATCAATAAAGTTAATGTGCAGCGCCTGTTTGGAGAGCTGGGCAACTTCGGTCAAAAGAGTCTGGAAGATAAAAATATCAAAGGGGTGCTTACTGCCAATGTTCAGTTCGCTTCTATATGGTCGAACAAGCTAAAGGTAGAAAAACCCACTATTTACGGAAAAGCCAACATAAGCATAGAAAACGGAGAACTGATAGACTACGAACCCCTGAACGGGCTTACCAAATACCTCAAGGGCCGAGATCTTTCGCATGTGAAGTTTCAGACGCTGAAAAACACCATAGAGATCAAAGATCAAATGATTACCATTCCTGAAATGGAGATCAACAGCAGCGCCATAAACTTTAAAATGAACGGCACTCATGGTTTTGACCAGACCATAGACTATCATCTCAGCGTACTGATCTCGCAACTGGGCAAGGGCAATAAACCCGTAACCCAGGCAGACGATATCGGTCAGATAGAAGACGATGGTTTGCATAAAGAAAAGTACTTCTTCCGCATCACGGGTACGGTTGACAACCCCATTTATCATACGCTGGACAAAGAAGGCATGAGAGTCAATTTTAATACGAATATTAAAAAAGAAAAAGAAAGCCTGAAAGAAATACTGAACCGCGAATTTGGCTGGTTTAAAAAAGACAGCACCGTAAACAAAACCCCCAAAGACAAGCCCAAAGATAAGTATGACTTTAATGTGATTTGGGACGAAGACGAGCCGGAGAAAAAGGATATGCCATAAAAGATAAAAAATGATGCATTATCTTTGTAATAGAATTGATTCTTGTGTATAAAAAGAAAACAAATAAGGAAATAATTGAGGAGTCTTTTCCTTTATACATTACCGGTGAAAGCCCGTCATTGACCGTGTCCTCAATGGAAGAACAGGAGGAAAATAATTATGCCTTTTGGAGATCAATAAGCCCACGACAAAGACTTGCCCTGCATTTGAAAATGGCAAAAAAGGTGTATAAAGAAGAGTTGAAGAATTCGAGACCTTATGACCGAATTTATTTCAATGACTGAATCTGAAACAACCCTCCCTTTTTAACCTTAGTAAAAAAACAGATAAACCCTTATTACAACCTTATTACTTTATTCCTCCCTAATAAGCTAATAAGGTTTTTTATTCGGGAAGTTTTGTATTACTAAGGTTAAGGAAGAAAAATAAGGTTTATTGTTTTGCCCTGTTATAGTATGTCTTTATTATATGCAGAAATCTGGTCAACTAACTAAAAGTTACCATCAGGTTCAACACAAAATTCCAAACCATCACCACGGCTATGGCAATCAGTTTCGATAGGTAAAAATTTAGCTTGAACTTACTGACCAGCAGCCATAATATCAGGGTATTTATTCCCAACCCTATCAGTGAAACCATGAAAAACCGGAAGAATTCAAATCCCATGTGCGGGTTATGACTTTCGAAGGTCCATATGCGGTTAAAGAGATAATTCCAGCTGGCTGCCAAGGTAAATCCTATAGCATTGGAAACATACTTGTGTATTTTAAGGATTTCCTTGCAAAAGTACGTGATTGAAAAATCGATCACCATACCCGATAAGCCCACCACCCCGAACTTAAGGATCTTTAGTATGATGGCTTTTGAAAACAAGGAATCCATGACTTAACTATGATCCGGATTATTTACTCAACACATCAATCGCTTTTTCGAAAACTTTATCTGCCGGAAGTATCACGGGGTAAAAAGCAGCATCGTCATAAATGTTTCTCCCTATGGCGCCTTTCAGTTGTGATTGCAGGGTTTTTTCTGCCGGTTTCATGCCTGCCTCATCGCGGGCCACTCCTTTGGTTTCTGCAAAATCAACAAATTCATTAAAGATGTTTGGAGTTACAGTAAAATAAGCGATAAAGCTTCTGGCCGAACCATAGGCATTAAGTGCGATACGGTGCTTGTCAGCATAATCGAAAGCAAATTCGTTGATAAGGTTTTTATTGAGCAGTTTGCGATAATAGGCTGAAAGAAATTCGGTTTTGTTGGGCACATAAATATCAGGCATGATGCCCCCACCTCCATAAACGATTTTGCCCATGGGAGTTTTGTATTTTATGGTATCAGAAAAATTCAGGCTGTCAATTATTTCAGCATCTTCTTCCATAAGCCTCTGGTAAAACTCCATATAATACTCTTCAATATTGCCGTTATAGGGTTTTTGTATGCATCTGCCTGTGGGGGTATGATACCGGGCTACTGTCAGGCGTACTGCCGAACCGTCGGCTAATTGTATTTGCTCCTGAACCAGGCCTTTTCCAAACGATCTTCTTCCGATTATAAGACCCCTGTCGTTATCCTGAATAGCGCCTGAAACAATTTCGCTGGCGGAAGCAGAAAACTCATCAATCAGCACAACCAGTTCGTTTTTTTCGAAAAGCCCGTCGCGTTTTGCAAAATATTTTTTCTTGCTTCTGTGAGTGCCCTCTGTATATACAATCAGTTTCTTGTCATCCAGGAACTCATCGGCAAGATTGATAGCTGCATCCAGGTATCCGCCTCCGTTGCCGCGCAGATCGAGTATCAGTTTCTTCATGCCCTGCTTTTCCAGTTTGCTGATGGCGGCCACCATTTCGTCGTAGGTGGAGGCAGAGAATTTGCTGAGTTTTATATAGCCGATAGTGGCATTGGTCATGTAGGCAATATCAACCGAATAAGTGGGGATTACATTTCGGGTAATGGTATAATCTTTTATTTTTTTTTGACCCTTTCGGAAAATGCTCACTGTGACCAGTGTCCCACGCTGTCCCTTGAGTTTTTTCATTACTTCGGCATCTTTGATTTTAATGCCGGCCACATTTTTTCCATCGATTTTGACTATACGGTCTCCGCCCATCAAACCCTGTGCTTCGGAAGGGCCTCCGGCCACAGTATTAATAACCGTAATGGTATCGCGGATCACGCGGAACTGAACGCCAATACCATCGAAATTTCCCATCAGGGGGTCGTTGGCATCGTTAAATTCATCTGCGCTGATATAGGCCGAATGCGGATCGAGGCTTTGCAAAACCCCGTTGATGGCTTTTTCGGTGAGGGCATTACGGCTGATGGTATCTACATAGTCGTTTTCAATGTAATTCAATACATCATTCAACTTGTCGTACGATTTTGAACTGAATGAAAAAAGACCGCTCTTTCCTGAAAAAGAAGGAATCAGCAGAGTTCCCAGGAAGATTCCCAGCAGCAGTGTCAACGCAAAAAATATAGGCAGGTAAATATAAGGGCGCTTGTTTTCCATAATTGTTTTTCTTCCCTGAATGGTTAATTATTATATTGATTCATGGCCTTGTCGGCTCCTTCAAATATAAAACTCTTGATTGCCTCGATGGCTTTTTTGATCTTTTCTATCATCACGGTTTCTTCGGCACGGGTCCATTTGCCCAGCACATAATCCACCTGGTAGCCTTTGGCAAAGTCGTTGCCTATGCCTATCCTCAGGCGGGGAAATTCTTCGGTGTTCAGGTTTATGATGATATTGTTCAGGCCGTTGTGTCCGGCATCGCCACCCTTTTTTTTCATGCGGAGGGTTCCCAGGGGCAATGCAATATCATCAACCACCACCAAAACGTTCTCTAAAGGAATATCTTCGGTGGTCATCCAGTATTTCAATGCTTTTCCGCTAAGGTTCATATAGGTGTTGGGTTTTACCAACAGCAAATTCTTTCCTTTGAATTTAGCTTTTGCCACGGAAGCCAGCCGGCCCGGTGTGAAACTAACTTTCAGATCAGATGCCAGGGCTTCGAGAACCAAAAAACCCACATTGTGGCGGGTATTGGCATATTCATCACCAATATTTCCCAGACCACAGATCAGAAATTTTTTTGATTCAGAGGTGAACATTTTGAATAATATTAAAAAAGCTGTCGGGTATGAATAACCGGACAGCTTTTTTGAATTGAGATGTCAGATTATTTTTTTTCTTCGGCTTTAGGAGCAGCAACAGGTGCAGCGGCGGCAGCAGCAGCGGCGGGTGTAACTTCTTCAACAGCACGGGTAACAGTAACTCCAATGATCATATTGTTCTTGTTGTCGAGAACAGTATATTTATCAGAAGTTATGTCTGCCACCTTAACAACCATACCAATCTCCAGACTGTTGATGTTTACTTCAATGGCTTCAGGCATATTGGCCGGCAAAGCTTTTACTTTCAGTTTGCGGAATTTCTGAACCAGTTTTCCCCCTTTTAAGATACCTGGGGCAACACCGACGACCTTTACAGGAACATTCATGACGATAGGTTTGTCATCGCTGAATTCCATGAAATCGGCATGATATACGATGTCGGTTACAGGATGATACTGGATATCCTGCAGAATGGTGTTGTATTCTTTACCATCGATATCGATCTTAACAAAACAAACTTCCGGGGTGAAGACTATTTTCAGGAAGCTTTTTGAATCTGTGGAAAAATGAATTTGTTCTTTACCACCGTAAATCACACAAGGAACACCTCCGTTGTTGCGGATTTTCCTAGCATCTTTTTTCCCTACGTTCTCGCGAAGAGAACCGCTCATTGATACTACTTTCATAATTTGTACTTTTTTTTAATTTGATTAATATGAATTGTTTATTGTAATGTTGTAAATTTAAAATGCGAACTGATGGATTCGCAGTTAACCACACTATTGATAACATCGGCGATGAGATCGGCTGTGGTGAGTACTTTTATTTTGCTGCTTTCCTGACGCAAAGGAATGGTATCGGTAACAATAACTTCGGTAAGAGCCGATTTTTCGATCTTATCATAAGCCTTGCCCGATAGCACGGGATGGGTACACATGGCGCGCACGCTGGCGGCACCCTGCTCCATGATCAGATCGGCTGCTTTGGTGATGGTGCCGGCGGTGTCGATGATGTCGTCGACCAGGACCACATTTTTACCTTCCACATCGCCGATGATGATCATATTGCCGACCATATTGGGTTTGGGGCGTTGTTTGAAACAGATCACGAGTTCGGCATCCAGAAACTTGGCGTAGGTACCGGCACGGCGGGTTCCGCCGGTATCGGGCGACGACATGGTAAGGTTTTCGAGATTGAGGTTTTTCAGATAGGGAACAAACACCGAGGAGGCATAGAGATGATCGACGGGAACGTCGAAATAGCCCTGTATCTGGTCGGCGTGGAGGTCCATGGTGATGAGGCGGTCGATGCCTGCGGTGGTGAGCAGGTTGGCCAAAAGTTTTGAGGTGATGGGTACGCGGGGCATGTCTTTACGGTCCTGGCGGGCAAATCCGAAATAAGGGATGACGGCGATGATGTGGCGGGCCGAGGCACGTTTGGCTGCATCTATCATCATAAAAAGTTCCAGCAGGTTTTCGGCGGGGGCGAAGGTGGATTGTATGATAAACACCTCGTTGCCGCGTATGGTTTCGTCGAAGGAAGGGCGAAATTCGCCGTCGCTGAAGCATGCAAAAGACACATCGCCCAGTTTTTGCCCAAAACTGCTGGCAATTTTTTCGGAAAGATAGCGCGTGGCCCTGCCTGAAAAAATCGAAACCGCTTTAACCATAAAGTTTTGTTTGAGGGTGCAAAAATAGGTATTTTTTTTGAAAGAGATTTTTTGTCAGGATATTATTTTGGAGAAGTTTACAGTTTGGAGTGCCTTGAGTTTGGAATTGAGGAGGTATAACCAGAGAATTCACGGAGAAGAAGTTCGTGATGTGGTCGATTATTTTGGTGCGTAATTAGAACTTCCCACATGGGGGTAGGATAAAATCGTTATTGATAAATATCAATAAATACTAGGACTTGTTTTGATCCAGAAAATGCTGAAGTTGTTCAGAAAGGACTTTGTTGGTTTGATTTATAACATTTAACTGATATCTGAGGGCCTTATTTTCGTGCTCCAACAGGGTTGCCTTGTTTGTAAGTTCTACTTTTTCAGCCTTTGTCAGCGGATTGGAATCGTCAAAATAATACTGAAAAAAATTGTGGTCAAGTTCTTTTGATATGCGTTGAAGCATGCTGAGCGAGATGTCGGGCTGGGCGAGCATACGGTATAAACCCGGACTGCTATATCCAAGCTTTTCGGCCAGTTTGGGAACAGAAATTCGTTTTTCGTAGCAAACGGATTTGATCTTTTTTCCGATGTGGGTTATCATAGCACATTGATTTTTAGGCAAAGGTAAGAATAAAACCGAGATAAATCTGCAAAATTTTATTTCTATTTAATAGAAGATGTGCGTAATTTAACAGAACAAGTGTGTTTTTCAATAATAACAGTACGTTTCTTAATAATATAATTGTGTTTTTCAAAAGAAACAGTGCGTTTTAAAATAATAACATTGCAGGAATTAAGAATGTTATATTGAAAATGAATAATGGGGGCGAGCTACGACGTATTATAATGCCGCCCCTACGGGGCTTGGTTTTGGGGTTGTTGTTTTACCCCGGGCGATGCCCGGGGCTACCAAGATTTCACCCCTACGGGGTTAGAAGGGAAAAATGTCTGAGCCGGGATTAAGCAGATTGGGCAGATTTTTTGGTGAATCTTTGTGTTTTAGTGCCTTGGTGGCAGTCTTTTGTATGTTTTTGTTACTGACGGGGTGAGCTTGCCGGCGGATATGCCCTTGCTTAGTTCCCGACTCAATAGAGTACGTGACAGGCTACCATGTCATGAGCAAGGGGGCGGTTTTTTGGTGAATGCCGCTGTTGTCGGGCAGGCTTGGTGGGGTTATTTTATAATATGACATTTGGGACGAATGTGACCAATGGATGGGGTTCTTGGTGAATTCTTTGTGTCTTTGAGCCTTTGTGGCGTACCTTTTATTTTTGGATTACTGATGGGGTGAGCTTTAGCGGACAATAACAGCATGCCGCTGCTCCCGCTGTCAGAGGGTTTACAAAAACACCAAACAGAATAATACAAAACTCCTGCGTTTTGAGAATCTTTGTTTAATTTTGTAAAAAACGCTAACAAATGAGCACTTACATTGTAAATATAAAGGATTCTTTTTTTGAAAAGGCATTTCTTAGCTTTGTAAAATCGTTGGGTTTACAAGCCAAAAAAAGTAAAGATTCAGAAATACCCGCTTCCAGAATTATTGAGGCTGAAGAAAAAGGGGATCCCTGTTTGCTTTTTGGCACATGGAGCCAATTGGATATTGATGCAAAACAGTTAAGAAGAGAGTCGTGGAGAAAGTAAAATATCTGGTCGATACCTGTATTTTTATTGATGTTTTCAGGGGTAATAAAAAAGCCAAAGATCTTTTGAACAGTATAAAAGATAAAATTGCCATTTCGTGTATTACCGAGATGGAGCTTTATATGGGTGCGAAAACCAAAGAAAGAAAAAAGGAACTGGAAAAACAGCTTAAGATATATTCAAAAGTTTTAATCGATGTTGAGACCTGCGAGAAAGCTATGCAACTGATGAAAAAATACAATTCAAAAAACCGTGACCTTCATATAGCTGATTGCTTTATTGCGTCAAGTTCGCTGGTTAACAATTATCCTTTGGTAACCAATAATGTTTCCGATTTTGAATTTATCGAAGGCTTGAGGTTTTTCAAAGGTTAAGCAAAAAATACCTTTGCCATAAGATTCGAATTTCCGACTGTAGATGAAGGATAACCTTCTTTTGTAGTTTTGGCTGAAGCCCTTTTGGGATGGTATTGTAAACCCCGACATAAATGTCGGGGCTATTGAAAAGAAGATAATAGGATTATACTGCGGCTCCCGGAGTCAACGGATTCACAAAAACACGCATTTTCAATTCGCGGTCCAGCAATAATAGTCCCTGTCCTTTGCCTTCGATGATTTTCAGGTGTTCAAGAATTTCAGAGGCATTGGCTTCTTCTTCTACCTGTTCGGCCACAAACCATTGCAGTTTGTTGTTGGTGGCATGGTCTTTTTCTGAGATGGCAACATCCACCAGATTGTTGATCAGGCCCGATACCTTTTGTTCGTGTTTTAACACTTCTTCGAACACCTTGATAGGGTCTTTCCAGTCCACTTCCGGTTTGGCTATGGCTTTGAATTCGGCAGTGCCTCCGCGCTCGTTGATATAATTGAAGAACATCATGGCGTGGGCGGCTTCTTCCTGTGTCTGCACAAACATCCAGTGGGCAAAACCCGTAAGGTTTTTACGTACAAACCAGGCCGACATGGCCAGATATAAATAAGAGGAGAACAACTCGGCATTCACCTGGTCGTTCAATGCTTTTTCCATTTTTTTCGTTAACATGGTTTTGAATTTTAGAATTATGATTTATGATTTATTGAAGGCATTTAGGCTTTAGGTGTTTAGGCTATTAGGAAGATGATAATTATTAGTCATTAGGTCATTTGTTGTCATTAATTGTCATTCGTTGTCATTTTTTCTTTCAATAATTTAGCAATATACCAATTTAACCATTCATCTCAATACTCCGAACTCCAAACTACCCACTCCGAACTTCCAACTACCCTTTCAAAGCATTCACTCCGCTCACGATCTCAATGATCTCGCGGGTGATGGAGGCCTGACGGGCTTTGTTGTACGACAGTTTGAGCGATTTGATCAGTTCGTCGGCATTGTCGGAAGCTTTTTGCATGGCCGACATACGGGCACCCTGTTCTGAAGCCCAGGAGTCGAGAATGGCTTTATAGATCTGAATTTTTAAAGAACGAGGCACCAGGTCGGTCAGAATTTCTTCCTGCGAAGGTTCGAATATATAATCGACGTTGGTTTTAACCGTGTTGGCCTTAGTTTCGGGTTTGCGAATGGGCAGAAAAGGCTCCACCTTCAGTATCTGGGTAACAGCATTTTTGAACTGGTTGTACACTATATCGATACGGTCGTAAGTTCCTTTGGCATACAGGTCCATCAGCTTCTGGGCAACGGCTCCGGCAGTTTCGTACGAAAGCTTTTCGTAAATACTGTCGAGGTTTTCCGTCAAACGGTATCCGCGTTTGGCGAAGAACTCGGTACCTTTTTTCCCTATGGTAATGATATCAAGAGTTCCTCCCTGATGTTGTTGTGTGAAGTTTTCCTGAATGTGTGCTACGGCGGCTTTCATGATGTTGGAGTTGAAAGCTCCGCAAAGGCCACGGTTGGAAGAAACCACCACCAACAGCACCTTCTTTTCGGGACGGGTTTTGAAATATACCACCTCGTCCGACACATCGGCACTGCTGCTCAGGTTAACGATCAGTTCGTTGAGTTTGTTGGCATACGGACGTAGTTTCAGAATGGCTGTCTGCGCCTTGCGAAGCTTGGCTGCCGACACCATTTTCATGGCACTTGTTATCTGTTTGGTATTATTAACAGATACAATACGTATTCTGACTTCTTTTAATCCCGGCATTCGATATTAATTTTCAGTAGATGTACTCTTTTCTGGTAAAACTATTTTTCGTATTTGGAAGCAATTTCCTTAGCCACTTTTTCCATGGTTGCGGTCATTTCGTCTGTCAAAACTCCTTTACGAAGATTTTCGAGCACATCCTGATGATACACATCCATGAAATGCAGAAAATCGTCCTGGAAATTGATGACGCTCTTCACAGGAACCTTTTGCAACAAGCCTTTGGTACCGCAATAGATGATAGCCACCTGATGTTCAACCAGCATAGGCGTATATTGCGGCTGTTTCAGTATCTCCACATTACGGGCGCCTTTGTCCAATACGGCTTTGGTAGCAGCATCGAGGTCGGAACCGAATTTGGAGAAAGATTCCAGCTCGCGGTATTGTGCCTGGTCGAGTTTCAGGGTCCCTGCAATCTTCTTCATGGATTTGATCTGGGCACTACCTCCCACACGGGAAACCGAAATACCTACGTTGATAGCCGGACGAATACCCGAGTTGAAGAGGGTGGTTTCGAGGAATATCTGACCGTCGGTGATGGAGATCACGTTGGTAGGAATATAAGCCGAAACGTCGCCGGCCTGAGTCTCGATAATTGGCAAAGCTGTCAGCGAACCGCCACCCTTAACCAGATGTTTGATAGACTCGGGAAGGTCGTTCATTTTTTTGGCTATCTCATCGGAAGTGATGATACGTGCGGCACGTTCCAGCAATCTTGAATGGAGATAGAAGACGTCGCCCGGATAAGCTTCGCGACCGGGAGGACGACGGAGTAATAAAGAAACTTCACGATACGCCACCGCTTGTTTCGAAAGGTCGTCGAATACTATAAGAGCGGAACGGCCCGTATCGCGGAAGAATTCACCTATAGCGGCTCCGGCAAAAGGAGCATAGAACTGCATGGCAGCCGGGTCGGAAGCCGTTGCCGTTACAACAACAGTATAGGGCATAGCACCTTTTTCTTCGAGGGTTTTTACAATATTGGCAACCGATGAGCCTTTCTGACCAACGGCCACATAGATACAATAAACGGGTTCGCCTTTTTCGTAAAATGATTTTTGATTAATGATGGTATCGATGGCGATAGCGGTCTTACCGGTCTGGCGATCGCCAATGATAAGTTCGCGCTGTCCGCGACCGATAGGGATCATGGCATCAATGGCTTTGATACCGGTCTGCAAGGGCTGATTTACCGGCTGACGGAAGATAACGCCGGGAGCTTTGCGCTCAATAGGCATTTCGTAAAGGGTTCCGCTGATAGGGCCTTTACCGTCGATTGGCTGGCCAATGGTGTTGATTACACGGCCGAGCATACCTTCGCCAACAGCAATAGAAGCGATCTTGCGGGTGCGTTTCACCACATCGCCTTCTACAATGTTGTCGGATTCACCCAACATAACCACACCCACGTTGTCTTCTTCGAGGTTGAGCACCACGCCCATCACACCTGTTTTTTCGAACTCTACCAATTCGCCCGAGCCGACATTGGACAAGCCGTAGATACGTGCGATACCGTCGCCTACCTGAAGCACCGAACCTACTTCTTCCAGCTCGGTTTCGTAATTAAATCCTGCTAACTGCTGACGTAAAATTGCAGATACTTCTGCCGGTTTTATTTCTGCCATTATATTTTAAAATTTAGATTCGTAAATGTTGATATTGTATTCTTTTTTCAAACGGTTGATGTTCCTGCGAATGGAGGCATCATATTGCCTGTCTTCGTAGGTAAGCACAAAACCTCCCACCAGAGCGGGATTTACGGCTTCAACCAATTCGATATTTGCTTTCAGTTGTTCCTTTAATACCGTTTTAAAATGGGCCACCATGGCATCATTGGCTTTGGTGGCTGTTTTCAGCACCACGGCCTTGATGTTAAGGAAGTCGTTGTAAAGATTAATAAACTCCTGAGCAATTTCAGCCACCAGCACTTCGCGACGCTTCTTGATGATGATCTCCAAAAAACGATACGACATCAGGTTGACCTTGTCGAAAAAAACGGCCTTAAAAACGGCAGTCTTTTTCCCCTGACTGATGATAGGACTTTCGAGTAAATGTTTGAAATCGCGGTTCGATTCGCATATGCTTTTTATGGCAAGCATATCGTTATGAACTGCCTCGAGGATGTTTTGCTCTCCTGCAAGTTCGAACAATGCTTTTGCGTATCGGCCGGCTATTCTTCCTGGTCTCATGGATTAGGTTATAGGTTAATTGAAATTAACTTCATCTAAAAACTTTCCAATCAGCTTATTCTGCTTGTCGTCTTTTTCCAGTTCCTGCTGAATGAGTTTCTCAGCGATCTCGATGGATAAGGTAGCGATCTGATTTTTGAGGTCGGTAAGAGCCTGCATTTTTTCGTAATGAATGCTTTCTTTGGCCGATTCAACAATTCGGTTGGCTTCTTCGGTGGCTTTTCCGCGAGCTTCTTCGATAATTTTTTCTCTTACTTCGCGTGCATTGCGTAGCAGAGCGTCTCTTTCTTCTTTGGCTTCTTTCAGCAATTCTTCGTTGCTAAACTTCAGAAGTTTCATTTCTTCACGTGCTTTATCAGCTTCATGCAATGCTTCATCAATCTTTGTTTCACGCTCTTTCAGCATTTTCATGATGGGCTTCCAGGCATACCTTCCCAGTATTAAAACGAGGAAAAGGAAGGCCAAGGTCATCCAAAATATAAGTCCAATTCCGGGTGTTACGAGTTCCATAGTTTTTATTTTAAATGGTACTAAAAATCTTTATCCGGCAACCAACCGTTACCGGATAAAGATCCATTCTGTCTTATTAGATAAATAATATCAAAAGACAAACAACAATTGCAAAGAAAGCAACGCCTTCGATGAGAGCTGCAGCAACAATCATATTTGAACGAATGTCGCCAACTGCCTCAGGCTGTCTTCCGATTGATTCCATAGCTCCTTTACCGATGTTACCAATACCAAGACCTGCTCCGATTGCAGCAATGCCGGCACCAATTCCGGCTCCCATTTTTGCGATAGGGGCGAAATCTGCGGCTGCTTGTAATAAAACTGACATGAGTGACATAATTTTGATTTTTAGTTTGTATATAGTGAGTGATTAATGTGCTGTTTCGTGATGTTCGGCCGAAGCCATTCCAATGTATAATGATGATAATAAGGTGAAAACATAAGCCTGAATGAAGGCTACCAGTAATTCGAGTAGTCCCATGAAAATATAGAAGAACACCGAGACAATAGAGAATCCGTAACCGGCCCATTGGTTGATGGCTCCGAATATAAAGATCAGGCTAATAAATCCAAGAGCAATGATATGACCCGCTGTAATGTTGGCAAAGAGACGGACCATCAATACGAAAGGTTTTGTGACAACTCCGATAACTTCCACCAAAGGCATGAGGGGAATAGGCAATTTAAGCCACCAGGGAACTCCCGGAGCATTGTAAATTTCTTTCCAGTAATGTTTGTTGGCACTGAAAGTGGTAATGACAAAAGTAAACAGAGCCATGACCATAGTCACAGCAATATTTCCTGTCAGGTTGGCTCCGCCAGGGAAGAAAGGAACCAATCCCAATAAGTTATTGAAGAAAATGAAGAAAAATATGGTGAGCAAAAAGGGCATGTATCTTTCGTAACGCTTTTCCCCAATGGATGATTTGGCAATGTCGTCGCGGATAAATAAAATCAGGGGTTCTACCATGTTCTGAAATCCGCTCGGGGCAGAATTGGGATTTTTTTTGTATTTGCGGGCCATGGAAACGAATATCCATGTCAAGAAAAACACGCTGATAAATAATGAAAGTACGTTTTTGGTAATGGAAAAATCAAGTGGAACCGAAACAGGCTCAATCAGGGCGCCCTTCTCATCAACCTTAACAATTTTGCCTTTATATTTTTTTTCCTTCTCGCTTAGATTTTCGCCCAGACACAATTTGTAGCCTTTATAAGTTTCGGCGCCATGATGAAAATGACTTGACATAAAGGCAACGATTTTACCTTTATCGTAAAGGATAATGGGTAAGGGAATGGAAATGTGATTATGCCCGAATTCTCCTATGTGCCATTCATGGGCATCCACAATATGGTCAATGATCATTTCACCAGCATTGAATCCCTTTTTCTTCTCCCCTGAACCCTCTCCATTTTCAGAAAAAGCTGGTTTTGAGAAAGAAAATAGTATAATTGTAAAAAATAAACAAAAATAAGCAGCTGATTTAAAGGTTTTTGATTGCATCTTCTCCTCAAAAATTTAGAAATGCAAATATAGGATTTTTATAAAATCTATCCGTAAAAAATTAAGGAGATTCATCCGTATCGCAAATCAACAGTCTAATTTTCAAAAAATGAGACAAATGAACCACATTGATATTTATTTTTTCGGCAGACCGTACAATAAGAAATAAACATCAAAGATCAAATAGAGGAAAAACAGAATAAAGAAGGTAATCAGGAAATTTACGGCATCGCTTCTGAATAAAAAGACATAGGTTGCGATGATGATAATATATAGCATGAACCGCAAGAAAGTGGTCATCATAAAGGCTCTGACAAATTTATGGGGGTTTTTATCGGTCGACATACGCAACATATAGTTGTTGGCAAGAAAGGAAGCAGAAAAAAAGAAAGGGACCTGAAAAAGTAAAGTCTGGGTAACATATTTCCCCGGCATACTAACGAAAAAGATTATGGCAATCATTTCAAGTATTATTGAAAAGACAAGGATTTTAATAAGTAATGATTTTTGCATGTTGGCTTACTTTTTTAGAAAGTCTTTGATAGAGATATAAATTGCCAGGGAAACTGACAAAAAGGAAAACAGAACCGTAAAGACAGGGAACTTAATTCCTATCCACTTATCCAGATAATATCCCCCCACAACACCCCCGGCAATTATCACCAGCATCTGCAGAGCAATGCTGGAATACTTTGCATAGTTATTAAGCGGGTTGCTGGTTTTTTTCATTAACGGTTGGTGGTTCTGCAATTATTTTGTTTGCGGGAACATTCATATTGCAGCTTCCGGTAAATTTCGCCCCCGGTTCGATGGATATTTTTCCTGTTGACACTTCGCCGGTAAGAATTGCAGATGCTTTCATTGCCAATAATTCGGCAACCATTACTTTGGCTTTGATATTTCCAGAGAAATCAGCGCTCTGACAGATTATCTCACCTTCAACAATTCCGGTTGTACCCACCACGACCTTACCTTTTGAAGTTACCGAACCAATTAAAGTTCCGTCGATTCGCATATCGCCACTGGCTTTAATATCGCCTTTGATAATGGTTCCATTACCAATAATGTTGATGACCGGAGATTCAACTTCAATGTTTTTTGCCATAATTTTGATTTGAAGCGTTATACGCTATAATTAAGATTATTGTTTCGAGTAGTTCTCGTTATAAAATTTTATGTATTTACCAACGTCTTTGTTTTTATAAAAGACAGGATAATTGGCTGCTGAAATAACAAAATGCTGAAATTCTGTTTTCCCAAGCAACGCGAGAATTTCAGGCGAATTTTCAACTGAAAGCAAATAATTCAAAGCCTCATCTTTGTTTTCGAAACGACTTACATTCAGTACTTCGTGCCGGTCATCTAAAAATAATGTGTTGATGGTCAGCTTTACCGAAGAAAATAATTTCGAATTATGATTTGAAAATGCGTACTTCATGTCGTTGATGCTGATATTTTTTACATCAAAAACAACAATGTAAAAATGGAAAGATGCGGGATCAAATTTATAAAGTACATCTTTTGGTATTACTGTGCCTGAACTATCTTTGACAACACCTCCATTCTGGGTTGTTGTAATATTTGAGGGGTTTTGATAGAAATCCAGAATTTTCTGGGCCTCAGTTTTTACTTCTGTTTCCGGATAGGTTTTCACAATGCCTTTCAGTGCGGTAATAAAGATTTCCCTTGGTTGGGTCTTACCAATGGATAAGGTTTTTAAAAAATCAAATTTTGATGTCAGAACAACATCTTTTTTCAAAAGTATAACGCTGTCAGCATTTTTTATCACCTGATTATATTTTCCATCTTTAAATGCCAAATAGGTTTCTTTATAAAATGCGGATAAACGACCCTTAATTGCCTCCAGTTTTTGATAATAGTCAGGATCAGAAATCATTTTTGCAAAATCGCTTTCCGGGAAATTGGTAATGAGAAGGTCCTTATAATAATTGGCTCTGGACTTTTCATCTTTTTCCTGGTATATTTGAAATAAGTTAAAATACGTAGCTGGTGTTTTTTTACTGTTAGGAAACCGTTTCTCGATTTTATTGAATGCCTCTATTGACTTATCCAATTCATCCAATGATTCCTTATAAATAACCCCGATATTGAACAGGGCTTCACTTATTTTTTTGTCCGATGCTTCAATGGCTTCAGGAGTCAGGGGAATTTGTGAAAGATAGGTTTTTGGGTCTTTTATGTTAATCTCCTTTTTTATTCCATCAATCTGACTGCTGTCTATATCTTCATTAGTCTCATTATTGGTGAATTCGGTAACCGTTTTATTACTAAGTCTCCAGAGATCTTCATACTTGCGGTTTCCCCATTTGTGGACAAATTCATTGAACCCAAAACTCATGGAAGAAGGATTATAAAAATACCACGAACCGGTTGTGGGTTGGTTGTTGGTTTGATTTGTTTGCTGGATTTGGGATAATTCATAAAGCCTTTGAGCTTCTGCCTGTTTTTTCGCTTCTTCTTCTTTAATAATTTGGTTAATGTGTTCCTGAATCTTCTGGCTGCGCTCGGCGGGAGATAATTTAGCCAGCATTTGAAGGCTGTCTTCCAATGCAACAATATCCAGATTTTTAACAAGTTCGTTCAGGGTGTTTTTTTTGTTATCAATCAACTGATAATTTGGGAAATCTTTTGGAAGTGTAATAATGCAACTGTCGTAATAGGTTTGAGCATTTCTGTAATCGGGTTCAGCAAAATACAGGTCGCCAAGTTTTAAATAGGAGATAGATTTCTGATAATCGTTAGAAATACTTTTTTGTGCCGATTTTTTTAAATGCTTGATGGCCTTTTCCTGATCGTTTTCTTTCAGATAGATTTCTGCCAGTGCATAATGTATCTGATCAAGGTATTCTTTATTCTTTTCATCCCTGATCATGCGGGCCAGTTGTTTTTTTATATCATGGCTTCCTCCCAGCGTAACTTCGTAATTTTTGGCAAGATTGATCTTGGTGGCAAACTCCATATCGTAAATGGGATTCATGCCTAATACCTTTTTATAATACTTATTTGCTTGTTGGGCATTTCCGCTGCGCTGAAAAGCCTGGGCCAGAATGAAACAAATTCTTGTTCTTGTGCGCTTCGGCTTGTTCAACCTTAAGCCTTGTTGCAAATACTCAATAGCCTGTTCGAATTTTTGCTGTTTCAACATTACATCAGCGTAAGCAAGCGGAAACATTTTTTCGGCTGCACGGTTTGCCTTATTTTTTTCGATCTTTTTTTCAATAGAATTAAGAACTGCTTCTGCATCATCAATTTTTCCCTGTTGCGTTAAAACCCGGGCTTTCCATATTATGGCTTCATATCTGATATCGCTGTCTTTGTATTTATTTAATACATAATTAAAGGTTTGCAGGGCAAGATCGTACTCCTGTTTGTAATAATAAGATTTTCCTATTAGCATAAATGCATCGTCTATCCACTTCACATGTTCCACTCCTTTTATAAAAATGGAATGTCGTTGAATTACAATGGATGCCTTTTCTATGGCGCGATCCATAAAGTTGTATACTGACTGGGCATCACTTTTGGTGCCTAATTCGAAAACAGGCAATATTTTGGTATAATTATCCCTGTTCTTTTTTGCCAGTTCCGTGGTTCCCTCTTTCAAGGCTTCTTTTCCATTGAAATAGGCGTTGTAGTGGGCAGTCAGATTATGATAGGCTCTTCTGGTAAACGTATTCTTTTTTGTAGAACAGGAAAAAAAGAACAGCATCAAACAACAGAAAACTATTGTCGCCGTTTTAAACAGATATTTTTTTGACACGTTAAGGTTTTTAAAACAGAGTAACTTAATTTTTACAAAATTATTTTATTTTTTTTAAAAACCCTTACTTTTTAGGTTATTTTGCATCATGTGTCGCTATAAATTCCACATTGACATCAGATTTACAATGGAATGTTTTGCGCTTTGACTGACAGTAGAAACATCATAATTTCAGGAATAGAATTGATGTAAAACAATAAATTCAAGTATTATCAAGGTATTAATTGACAATTATTTCGGATATTTGCAGAATTATTTACCCATGGACTCAAAGAAATTAACACGCTGGCAGGCATTTAGAAAAAAGCTTCATGATAAGTATCGTCTTGTTATCATGAACGATTCTACGTTTGAGCGTAAAATTTCTTTCCGTCTTACCAGAATGAATGTTTTTGTTGTCGGAGGGGCTGCAATTATGATATTAATTTTCACCACAAGTATTATTATTGCCTATACTCCATTAAGGGAATTTATACCTGGCTATGGTGATGTCAATATGCAGCGCGAACTTTTTAAGCTGACACTGAAAACCGATTCAATGGAAAAGGAAATTGTCCGCAGAAATTTATATCTGGAGAATTTGCGCTATGTTATCGAAGGACGTGATTTCCCTCAGCAGAATATGACCAAACCCGGCGATACTGCTATTTTTAAATATAAGAACCTTGATTATAAAATTTCACCGGAAGATTCGGCCTTGCGCAGCGAATTTGAAAATATGGATAAATATAATCTGACCTTTTCTTCCGAAACCGAAGGCGCTGGCTCAATGAGCAGTTTTTTCTTTTTTACTCCTGTCAAAGGCTTGGTAGTTAATGGGTACAACTCGGCGAAAGGGCATTTTGGGATAGATATCGCAGCTAAAAAGAACGAAGCCGTTAAGGCAACCCTCGATGGAACCATTTTATTTACCGGATGGACCTTAGAAACCGGCTATATTATTTCTATACAACATGTAAATAATCTGGTTTCCGTTTACAAACACAATTCTGCTTTGTTAAAAAAAACAGGAGATTATGTTAAAGCCGGCGACCCTATTGCCATTGTGGGTGAGACTGGTGAACTTCAAACAGGACCCCACTTGCATTTCGAACTATGGCACAACGGCAGTTCGGTTAATCCCAAAGAATTTATGTCCTTTTAGATCATTGATTTAATTTTGAAAAAAAGAATTGCCATATTAGGATCCACCGGATCGATTGGAACCCAGACACTGGATGTGATACGTCAGCACCCCGACATTTTTTCTGCCGAGGTACTCACTGCTCACGAAAATTCTGACCTCCTGATCCGGCAGGCTATAGAATTTCAACCCAACGCAGTGGTTATTACCAGTTCGGAGCAATATCTAAAGGTAAAAGAAGCTCTCTTTAATTACGACATCAAGGTATTTGGCGGATTTGATTCCCTGGAACAAATTGTTGAATCGGAAACCATTGATATGGTCCTTGCCGCCATCGTCGGTTTTGCCGGACTTCGGTCAACCTTAAATGCTATAAAACATAAAAAGCCGGTGGCCCTGGCCAATAAAGAAACTTTAGTCGTGGCCGGCGATCTGATCACCCGTACTGCACGGGAAAATGCTGTGAATATTTACCCCGTCGACTCCGAACATTCTGCCATTTTTCAATGTCTGGCCGGTGAATTCCATAATAAAATTGAAAAACTCATCTTAACGGCCTCTGGCGGTCCTTTTCGCAACCATTCTCTGGAATCTTTTGCAGAAATTACCAAGTCCGAAGCCCTGAATCATCCTAATTGGGTCATGGGCAGCAAGATCACCATCGATTCGGCCTCCATGATGAACAAGGGGTTGGAAGTAATTGAGGCCCGCTGGCTGTTCAATGTTCCGGTCGAAAAAATTGAAGTGGTCATACACCCCCAGTCTATCGTTCATTCTATGGTAATGTTTACCGATGGTTCCATCAAGGCACAAATGGGCCTGCCCGATATGCGCCTGCCCATTGTGTATGCCCTGGGCTATCCCAACAGGGTGGCGACTTCCTTTCCGCGCTTCGACTTCAGTGTCGCTTCTCAGTTCACTTTCGAGCCGCCCGATACCAAAAAATTTCGTAATCTTGCACTCGCTTATGAAGCTTTGAAAAAGGGCGGAAATTCACCTTGTGTGTTGAATGCTGCGAACGAAGTAGCCGTCAACGCTTTTTTATCAGATAAAATAAGTTTCCCGGAAATTGCGCTAACCAACGAAAAATGCCTGGAAAAAGCAAGTTTCCTGAAAAACCCCTCCCTCGAAGACTATTTCGAAAGTGATAAGGAAACCAGAATATTGTGTAACGAAATAATAAAAAATAATAAATAATGGGAACTCTGATTATGGTCGCCCAATTGATTTTGGGCCTGTCGATATTGGTTTTTATTCACGAGCTCGGGCATTATCTTGCTGCCAGGGCGTTTAAGATAAGGGTCGAAAAATTCTACCTGTTTTTTGATGCCTGGGGATTCAAGCTTTTCAAATTCAAAAAAGGCGATACCGAATATGGCATCGGCTGGTTGCCTTTTGGTGGTTATGTGAAAATTGCCGGCATGATTGACGAGTCTATGGACAAAGAGGCAATGAAACTCCCTCCACAGCCCTGGGAGTTTCGTTCCAAACCCGCCTGGCAAAGGCTCATCGTAATGGTCGCCGGTGTGGTAATGAATCTGATTTTGGGTATCATCATCTTTACCGGTGTCATTTTGCATTACGAAAAAGAATATCTCCCCACCGCCCAGATCAGCGATGGCATATATGCCTATCCTTCAGGCCGGGAGATTGGGTTTGTAACTGGCGACAAGATTCTTCAGATAAACGGTAAAACGCTCGAACGTTTTAAGGATGTCACTTCGGCCAATGTACTGATGGGTGCAACCATCACCGTCGACCGCAATGGTAAAACAATGGACATAATCGTTCCCGATACTCTTTATCGAATCTATAACAAAAAAATCCGAGATTTTTTTATCGACGCCCACAATTTTGCTTATAAGATCGATAGTATCATTCCCGGTATGTCGGCCGATAAAGCCGGACTGAAAAAGAACGACAAAGTTCTGTCGCTCGATACCAACCTGGTCACCACTTATGGGTCGTTCAGAGAGATACTCTGGAATATGAAAGGCAAAACCTGTAACTTGATTGCATTAAGGAGCAACGATACCATCAATCTTTCGCTCACTGTTGATTCCACCGGCTATATCGGAATTTTCTCCAAGGCGCCCTATCAGTTTAAAAAATACAGCCTCACAGCAGGTATCCGCTATGGCGTGAAAGATGCCATGGGCAACCTCTGGGCCAATGTACGCGGTCTCGGCAAAATATTCAGCGGCAAAGAAAGCGCCAGCGAATCCATTCAGGGTCCTATAGGCATCATGAAGATATACGGCGAATTTTGGGACTGGCACCGTTTTTGGGTCATCACCGGGCTCATATCTGTGGTACTTGCCTTCATGAACATACTGCCCATTCCTGCACTCGACGGCGGACACGTAATCTTCACCACTTGGGAACTGGTAACACGTCGTAAGGTGAGCCAAAAGATTCTCGAACGCGCACAGGTTGTGGGCATGGTACTTCTGATAGCTCTGATGGTGTTTGCAGTGTTCAACGATGTCTGGAAACACTTCATCCGGTAGCCTAAAACTTGAGCATTGAACATTGAGCATTGAATATTGATTATTCTCCTCTACTTGAACATTGAAAATTGAGTATTGATTATTGAGCATTCTCCTAAAACTTGAGCATTGAATATTGAGCATTGAATATTTTTTTCACCACTAAGGCACACAGAACACTAAGTTTCACTTAGTTTTTCTTGTTGTTTCTAAGTGTACTAAGTGTCTGAGTGGTTTTCTTATACTTGAGAATAGAAGCACTAAAAAACAAATAACAAAAGACAAATAATAATCAATTTGTAAAAAAACAATTTTCAAAACCAGGTTAAACGGCATTGGATATTTGAATTTATTATTTGGAATTTATTTGTTATTTGTGTTTTGATTTTTGTGATTTCTCTTTTGATAGATTATTGAGCATTCTCCTAAAACTTGAGCATTGAGCATTGAATATTGATTATTC
>CAYXXU010000025.1:0-18859 GCA_964469155.1 uncultured Bacteroidales bacterium | reverse complement strand
TTCTCCTCTACTTGAACATTGAAAATTGAGTATTGATTATTGAGCATTCTCCTAAAACTTGAGCATTGAGCATTGAATATTGATTATTCTCCTCTACTTGAACATTGAAAATTGAGTATTGATTATTGAGCATTCTCCTAATCTATGACCGACACCAACCCCTCCCTCTCCGGCCTCAAAACCATACTTACCAAAGCGCAATCTTTTTGTGCCTACCAGGACCGCAGTTCTTCGGAGGTGATTCAAAAACTCAGCGAATGGGGCGTCAGCCATGAACGCATCCCTAAAATAATAGCCTCTCTCACCGCCGATAAATTTATCAACGACCGCCGCTATGCCGAAACCTTTGCAAGCAGCAAATTCCGTCTGAAACACTGGGGCCGCAACAAAATCGCTTACGAACTTCGCGGGAAGAAAATTCCCTCCGAACTGATTTCTGACGCCCTGGAAACCATTGACGAAAACGAATACGCTGCCACCCTCCAAACCCTAATCACAAAAAAATCAAAAGAGGTAAAAGACTCCGACCCCTACCGTAAAAAACAAAAGGTAGCCCGCTATCTTATTTCCAAAGGCTTTGAAGCGGAATTGGTGTTTGCAAGCCTAAAATCTTAAATCAAAACTCCCCTTCCGGTTCCCCGAATCCCTTTTTATCTTCTTTATTATGCATGCCGAAGCTATAGCGTATATTGATGCCAAAGCGCTGGTTGTCGGTATAGCGGTCGCCGGTGATCATCATGCCCTGCTGGTTCATTTCAAATCGCGTAACCATGGTGTGCAGCAGGTCGCGGGCGCTGAGGGTAATGCTGAGGTGTTTGTGGAAGAGGGTTTGGGTAAGGCTCATGTTAAGTGACCCGAAGTTTTTGAGTTCATAAAAATTCATCTGCCCGTTGATCATCATAAAACCGCTCAGGGTGATCTTGGTTTGTTTGAACAGGTTGAGCGAATGAAAAGTGAACAGCCGCCACGAGCCTCTGCGGTAAGTAAAATCCTCGTTCATGTAAACGCCCTTGTAGTTCGAATAGTTGTATTGGGCGCCCAAAGCGAAAAAATACTTTTTGCCGGGCGGTATGCCCACCATCAGTCGGAAATAGCTTTCGGTACTGTGTCCCAGGTTATCGAAAGTGCGAATGGCAACGTTATTATGAGCTGCGTCGCGATAAATTACGCTCGAGAAAATATCTTTCGTAAAATTTTGCCCGAAAGCCACTATGGGCATATCGTTGAAACTGACGTTGAGTTCGTAATTGTCGGTAAACTGCGGTTTCAGGGCGGGGTTGCCGGTTTCGTACAAAAAATCGTCGAACACTTTGATATAAGGATTGAGGTTTTGATAGTCCGGGCGGGTGATAGTTCGGCGGTAGATCACATAGGCCGAAAGCTTGATGCCGAATATCTTGGGCAGTTCGCGGCTCAGGTATACATATGGGAACAGGTCGACGCGGTTCACCAGGAAATTGGTGTCGGCGGGAATGGTCTGATGGCCTTTCATATAAGTATGCTCCAGACGCACGCCGGCCTTCAGGGTGAACCATTTGCCAAAGGTTTCCGATGCCTGCGCATAGGCAGCATTGATATTTTCCTGGTAGTTGAAGGCGTTGGTGCGCAGGCTATCGTTTACAGGGGTTCCGCCCTGGTCGATGAAATAGTCAGAGGTGCTCGTGTAATGCTGATAAGAGCTTTTGATGCCTGTTTCCAGCTTCACCTTATGCGCAAGCAAATAAGTAAGGTCAGACTGGAAAACAATGTAGTGCCGCTGTTGTTTGTTGGTGCCGTTGCCTTTTTTGTCGATGACGATAGGAAATGAATAACTTGAAAGATATTCCTGGGCCTGATGGTTGTTATTGAAACTGTAGTTAAGCTGAGTAGCCAGTTCGGAGCCCAGGGTGTCGAATTTGCGTTTCACGCCGAAGTCTTGTTGAATGTTGAGAAAATCGGACTTGTTGTTGGTTTGGTTGTCGTTTTCAAACAGCAGCGCATTAGAGTTGTTTTTCACCATGCTGATGTTCTGAGCAGATGATTTTGGGAAATTGGCATTTACGCGGCCATCGTAGCTCAGACTGGTGCCTTTGGTGGCTTCGAAGTTGATGCCGTAGCCCAGGTATCCCTGTTCGCTTTGCTGGCGACTGACCACAGACTGGTGCAGGCTGGTGTCATGAACCAATGATCGCATATTATGGGTAAGATCTCTCAGGTCGTTATGATTGTAGTTTATGTTGAGATAACTGGTGGTTTTGGCTCCGCTGTTGTTGAGGCTGAAACCTGCGAATCGGTTGCCGTAGAATCCCTGGTTCATGCCCACGTTCACCGAACCGGTCAGACCTATCTTCACGCCCTTTTTCAACACAATATTGATTATGCCCCCGGTGCTGGATGCATCGAATTTGGTGGAAGGGGTGCGCAGCACTTCAATACGTTCGACACTATTGGGCGGGAGGCTGCGCAGCATGGTGGCGATATCTTCGTTGTCCATTTTCAGCTCATTACCATTGATATAAATGCTGGCCGACATGGTGCTGCTAAGGTAAATGCTGCCGTCCTGGTCGACATAGAGGCCGGGGACTTTTTCGAGCATCTCGAGGGTGTTGGTGCTGCTGTTGATCAGGGGCATGGGATCGACAATGATCTTATCGTCTTCCTGGCGCATCAGGGGGCGCTGGGCCGTGATGGTGGTTTCGCCCATGGTGATGACTTTTTCGGACAGTTTATATTCGGCTTTCTGACGATCGGTTTTCACGGTAAGGGTATCCTTCAGGGTTTGAAAACCGAGATAACTGATCCTGATGGCATAGAGGGTGTTGAGTTTGGTATCGAACTTCACCACACCCGATGGATTGGTGATGTTGCTGACAAGCGAGGAATCTTTGGCTTTTATTAATTGAACCACAGCTCCCGGAAGCGGACCATTGGAAGCGTCTTTCACCGAAATGCTGATGGATTGGCCTGAGCAAAAACCGCAAACCACGAAGGTAATGATGATAAATGAAAGTATTTTATGGAAGTGGAAAATCATGAGATCGTGATAAGATGCGACAGACCCTTTTTATACCAAATGCGGGGGCAAAGGAAACAAATATTTTGGAATCGAAGAATAATATGGGTGCGTTTAACCCTGTTCGGCCGAGGTTCCAACCTCGGCCTTTTTTATTCCTTAAGGCTCCTGCCTCCTTCTCTCTCCTCTCTTACCTGTCCCGTACACGTAGTGTCGGGAGGGGAGGGCCGGAGAGGGGTTCTTAATCAAATCAATCATTTAATCAAATCCATCAGCGGTTCAGACAAATGTAGGGGCAACCGGCCGGTCGCCCAATAAACTATAATCTGTACTTTTCTCTTTTGGCAAATCAAAAAAACATATAATTTTATCTCACAAATCTAAAATTATAAACCTGCCCGACTGAAGTCATTCAGGCGGGTCTAAAACATCTTACCCATGGACCAACCCAAATTCCAACGTATGCTTCGCCTTATGTTCTTGTTAGCTGGTAATCACAATCTCACCATAGATCAGTTGGGCGAAAAAATCGAAAAGTCGGGTCGCACCGTCTATCGCTATATCGACACCTTTCGCGAAGCGGGTCTGGTGATAAAGAATAACGACGAAATCTACCGCATCGACCGTTCTTCTCCATTCATCAAAGACATCAGCGAACTCATCCACTTTACTGATGAAGAAGCTCATCTTCTCAAACATGCCATCGAAAGTATCGACGAAACCACTTTGATCAAGCAAAACCTGAAAAAGAAACTTTACACCGTTTACGATTACAAAATTTTGGCCGAAATAGTTGTCAACCTCAAAGATTCCGGCAATGTCAACAACCTGATAGAGGCAATCATGCAACGCAAACAAGTTATCTTGCGCAACTATGCTTCAGGCAATTCCCACAGCGTCCGCGATCGTATCGTCGAGCCTTTCGAATTTACCACTAATTATATTCAACTATGGTGCTACGAGCCCGAAAGTCAAAAAAACAAACTTTTCAAAATTGCCCGTATCGGGCAGGTTCATATTATGGATACTGAATGGCAGCGGGCGGCTAACCACAAAGCGGGGTTCATTGATATTTTCCGTATGCACGACGAAACCACAACTCCAGTAAAGTTAAAGCTCAAAACACGTGCGGCGCATTTATTAATGGAAGAATATCCCTTATCTTCAAAATACCTCACGCCAATCGATAAAAATGAATGCGAATGGATGCTCCAAACTTCCGTATGCACTTTTGAGGGTATCGGTCGATTTGTGTTAGGACTTATGGACGAAATCGAGGTAATTGAACCGAAAAGTTTTATCGTTTTTTTACAAAAACGCATACACCAGTCTCTCAAAAAACTCAAAAAATGATGTTTTTGTAAGCAATCGTATACATGTTTTTAGAATTCTATATCGATTGTAAATTTCTGAAATACCTGTTTGGGGCTTCATCCAAACAATTTTAACATCCTGAAATATTTTTTTTTTAATTTTTTTTCCATTGTCAAAAGTTGACAATCCGGGATTGTTATTTTGTATCGTCGAAAATACAAACCACAGAGTCATGGAAAAACATCATCTCATTTCTCCAATTCACGTCTCAGGTTTTATATATTATCTCAAAACCCAAGAATAAATGATTAGTAGTCAAAATAATAATACCACAATATCCCCCACATTCCATTGGGTGTCAAAAGATTTTTATAGGGTAACAGTATTTTTTGACGGAGTTCCATTATTTTTTGATCGGGCACCATTATTTTTTAACTGGGCACCATTATTTTTTAATCGGGCACCATTATTTTTTAACCGGGTACCAATATTTTTTAACCGGGCACCAATATTTTTTAATTGGGTTCCATTATTTTTTAACCAGGTACCATTATTTTTTAACCAGGAACCAATATTTTTTAACCGGGTATCACCATTTTTTAACCGGGTACCATTATTTTTTAATCGGGTACATATTTTCAACAAACACAAAACCGTAAAACAATAAAATTCAAATCATTAAAAAACAAAAGCCATGAAAACCACTTACGAACTTGTCCTCGCCGCTCTCTACAGAGTAAAAAATGTTTGTCAGTTAAACAACACCGCTTTGCTCCTCATCCCCGAAGCCGTCACCGAACGTGCCAATCTCGACGACATCATCCTTCGCTTCGAAAAAGCAAAAGCCATTAACCTGGCAGATCTGTCCAATCTGGCCGTAAACAAAGAAGCCATCATGAACACCCTGGTCGACATCATCCTAAAATATGTCAATCGTGCCGTCGTTAAAGCTCGCCAGCTCGGCAAAGTCGATCTCACTGCCTCCCTAACGGTATCACGTTCATCAATTATCAATTTAATCGATGCCGATATTGCCACCCGTTGCGAAGAACTAAAAGAGATCATAAAAACCAACATCGCCCTGCTCACCAACATCCAGCCTGCCGACATCACCGAAATGGAAGAAGCCATCGCTAACTATCAGGCAGTGCTGGCAGCTCCCAAAGTTGCCATCGAACTGCGCAAATCCGACGGCACCGATCGCATACCTCAAATAGCTGCCGAATCCGAAGTCATCAAAGCCGCCATCGTCCGCATTTTTCACTCCTATCTACCCGATCAGGCCCATATCATCGATGTGGCCGCTCATGTCGGAAAACCAATAGGAGCGCGTACCACCTCTATCATCATCAAATACACCGATGCCGAAACAGCAGCCATTCTAAAAAAGGTAACAGCCACTATGTCAAACGAATTGGCCTCAAAGGTCCGCAAAAGTTCTTCTCGTGGCACTTCCCGTTTCTACAGCCTCCTCTCCGGCAACTACACCCTCACCTCCGAATTCCAGGGCTACATCACCGACATCCGCAAAAACATCAGCATCAATGACAAAAAAGTCGTTCGCATTGATATTAAATTACAACAGATCACACCCCAATCCGCACTCGACATCACCGTCCTCGAAAAGCTCACCTCCAATCCGCTTGCCAACGTCCAGATATCCATTCCTTCATTAAACTTCATTGGCACCACCAACAATCTGGGTCGACTGCTCAAGACCGGAATCCCGCCCGCCACCTACCAGGGCACCCTCTTTCTCGAAACATACAAAAAACTCGACTTCACCTTCACCATCAAATCCACCGAAACCATCCCCCTCCAATTCCTACTCGAAAAAGAAAACTAAATCACTTCACCGGGCAACTTCACCGGCTGACTCCAAGTCACCCGGTGAATAAAACCCCGTAGCACGGCTCCAGTCCTTACTACGGTTATCCAATTGGCCCTGCTTTCTCCCGCATTGGTCCCATCCGTACTATAAATGCAGGCAACCTCGCTGGCGGGGTCCGCCGCGGCGTATGTATTCCCCGTCCTCCTCAACATCAAAAAGCAGAAACGCTGCGACATTTTCACTAAGGAAACAATTATTTTGAACCCTGAAAGCCCAAATGCCAAAAGCATATCCCCTCAAAAATGCCAAAATGTCTTATCCTCAGTGGCTTTCAGTGACATTTTTTCCGGTTTTTATAGTAAAATCCTCATGGTGCTTAATTTGATGATCCATTAAAAAACAAATGTAACCATGGACCTAAGTAAATTCACCCTCAAAGCCCAGGAAGTATTGGCAAAAGCTCAGGAAATGGCGCTGTCGCGTCAGCAACAGGTCATTGAACCCGCTCATTT
Source organism: uncultured Bacteroidales bacterium (assembly GCA_964469155.1). Taxonomy (GTDB): domain Bacteria; phylum Bacteroidota; class Bacteroidia; order Bacteroidales; family CAIWKO01; genus CAIWKO01. The sequence goes on along the minus strand of CAYXXU010000025.1, from coordinate 12,210 downwards.
GCTCAAGGCCATTTTACTGACCGATGATAATCTGACTCCCTACATACTGAAAAAGCTAAGCGTCAATATTTCCGCCCTCGATTCGGTATTGACCAAAATGATAGAACGCTTTCCGGTGGTCACAGGCGGTAATGTTTACCTGTCGCCAAAAGCAGATATGGTTCTTCAAAAGGCAGCGTCCTATTTAAAGGATTTTAACGACGAATTCATTTCAGTCGAACACATCCTTATCGGTTTGTTGAGTTCCGGCGATACCGCTTCGCAGTTATTGAAAGATGCCGGTGTCAGCGAAAAGGACCTGAAGCTGGCCATAAAAGAATTGCGCAAAGGAGCCACGGTCAACTCCCAGTCAGCCGACGAAAGTTTCAATGCCCTGAACAAATATGCCATCAATCTCAACCAGATGGCCCAATCGGGCAAACTCGATCCCGTAATAGGCCGCGACGACGAGATTCGTCGCATATTGCAGATACTTTCCCGAAGAACCAAGAACAATCCCATATTAATAGGTGAACCTGGTGTAGGTAAAACCGCCATAGCCGAAGGCCTGGCACAACGCATAGTCAAAGGCGATGTGCCCGAAAACCTGAAGTCGAAGAAGGTTTTTTCGTTGGATATGGGAGCCCTCATTGCCGGAGCCAAGTATAAAGGCGAATTCGAGGAAAGACTTAAGGCAGTGATCAAAGAAGTGATTGCCGCGGAGGGTGAAGTGGTGCTGTTTATCGATGAAATTCACACACTCGTAGGTGCCGGAGCTTCCGAAGGAGCCATGGATGCCGCCAATATTTTAAAGCCCGCTCTGGCAAGAGGCGAACTGAGGGCGGTGGGAGCTACTACCCTCAAGGAATATCAGAAATATTTCGAAAAAGACAAGGCCCTCGAACGCCGTTTTCAGATAGTCATGGTGAATGAACCTTCCGTGGAAGATTCTGTTTCCATTTTGCGCGGACTGAAAGAGAAATACGAAACCCATCATCAGGTGCGTATTAAAGACGATGCCATCATTGCCGCCGTCGAACTTTCTCATCGCTATATTACCGACCGCTTTTTGCCCGACAAAGCCATCGATCTGATTGATGAAGCCGCCTCAAAAATGCGACTCGAAATAAATTCGGTGCCCGAAGAACTGGACGAAACCGACCGCAGAATACGCCAACTGGAGATTGAACGTGAGGCCATCAAACGCGAAAACGATCAGGCCAAATTGAAACAACTAAACGAAGACATTGCCAACCTCAGCGATGATCGCAACAAGATCAAAGCCAAATGGCAAACAGAAAAAGATATCGTTGAAAAAATTCAACAAAGGAAAAAAGATATAGAAGATTATAAATTCGAAGCCGAACAGGCCGAACGTGTTGGCGATTACGGCAAAGTAGCAGAAATTCGCTATGGAAGAATCAAAGAGGCCGAAAAAAACCTCGAAGAACTGAAAATATCTATGCACCAGGCCCAAAAAGATTCTCCTCTGATAAAAGAAGAAGTGGATGCGGGCGATATTGCCGAGGTGGTTTCGAAATGGACGGGCATCCCGGTGAATAAAATGCTTCAGAGCGAAAGAGAAAAACTGCTGCTGCTGGAAGCAGAGCTTCACAATCGGGTGGTGGGACAGGACGAGGCCATTGAAGCCATAGCCGATGCCATACGCCGCAGCCGTGCCGGATTGCAGGACGCAAAAAGGCCCATAGGATCATTTATATTTCTGGGGACCACCGGTGTGGGCAAAACAGAACTGGCGAAAGCCCTGGCCGAATATCTCTTCAACGACGAAAATGCCATGGTCCGTATCGACATGTCGGAATATCAGGAAAAGCATACCGTTTCGCGCCTTATCGGAGCGCCTCCGGGTTACGTAGGTTACGACGAAAGCGGCATGCTGACCGAAGCCGTGCGCCGGAAACCCTATTCGGTAGTATTACTCGATGAAATTGAGAAGGCGCATCCCGATATCTTTAACATTCTCTTGCAAGTGCTGGACGACGGACGATTGACCGACAACAAAGGAAGAACCGCCGATTTCCGGAACACCATCATCATCATGACCTCTAACATTGGTTCGCCTATCATACAGGAGAAATTTGAGCATCTGACCGAAAAGAACCGTGAAGCCATAATTGATGAGACCCGCAAGGAAGTTTTCGACCTATTGAAACGAACCATCCGGCCTGAATTCCTCAACCGAATCGATGAAATTATTATGTTCAAACCCCTGACACGTAACGAGATCACTCAGATTGTGCAACTGCAGTTGAACAAACTTATCGGAAGTCTGGCAAGCAACGGTATCAAAATGTCGGTTACCCGAAAAGCTATTGATCATATTTCGGATCTGGGATTTGATCCCCAGTTGGGGGCCCGTCCACTGAAAAGGGTGATTCAGAAAAAAGTGCTCAACGAGCTGTCGAAGATGATACTCTCGGGCAACATCAGTCGCGATGCTGAAATTCTGCTGGACTTCAAAGGAGAGGACTTGATATTTATAAATAAGACCTAACAGGTTTTCAAATCCTGTTAGGTCTTATAAAAACTCTATCTTTGCGCCCAAAATAAACCCAATGGTAACCCAAGAACAAATTAAAGATCTGGAAAGAAGACTCGAAGATCTGAGGAGGTTTCTTTGACATCGACAAGAAACTGTTACAACTAAAAGAAGAAGAAAAAACAACTCTGGAAGCAGGATTCTGGGACGACCCTAAAAAAGCCGAATCGCTCTTGAAAGTAATTCAGGAGACCAAAACCTGGACGGAAGTGTATCTGAAAGCCAAAACTTCCTACGAAGATCTGGCGGTGATGTGGGAGTTCTATATTCAGGGAGATGCACAGGAATCGGACCTGGATGCCCAGTATAGCGAATCGTTGAAAGCCATAGAAAAACTTGAATTCAAGAAGATGCTGCGTGGCGAGGAAGACCGCATGGGCGCCATTGTGAACATCAACCCCGGAGCCGGTGGCACCGAAAGCCAGGACTGGGCACAGATGCTTATGCGTATGTATCTGCGCTGGGGCGAACGCAATAACTATAAAGTAACTATAGTCAGTGTTCAGGATGGAGATACCGCAGGAATTAAATCTGCCTCCATCGAATTCGAAGGCGATTATGCATTCGGTTATCTGAAAGGCGAGAACGGGGTTCACCGCCTGGTAAGACTTTCGCCCTACGATTCGGCCAACCGCCGCCATACGTCCTTTGCTTCGGTGTATGCTTATCCCATCATTGACGACAATATTGTGATAGAGATCAATCCTGCCGACATTTCGTGGGATACGTTCCGCTCCAGCGGACCGGGAGGTCAGAACGTGAACAAACTGGAAACCGCCGTGAGATTAAAGCATGCACCTTCGGGCATCATAGTAGAGTGCCAGGAAACCCGCTCGCAATTGCAGAATCGTGAGAAGGCCATTCGCATGTTGAAATCGCAGTTGTATGAGATAGAAATGCGAAAGAAGAAAGAAAAGATTGACGAGATTGAAAGCAATAAGAAAAAGATAGAATGGGGTTCGCAGATCAGGAGCTATGTAATGCATCCATACAAAATGGTGAAGGATGTGCGCACGGGCGTCGAAACTTCCGATGTGCAATCCGTAATGGATGGCGATCTGGAAGAATTTACCAAGGCTTTTTTAATTCAATACGGTTAAGAATCTCTGATTTTCAGGCCGGCTAACCGGGTAAATTTTTAGTTGTTTTAAGGTTCGAAATATAAATTTCGTATTTTCGCTGCAAACAAAATATTTTCAGTGATGGAGATTTGTTGAATACCAACCATGTGTAATATTTCATAGTAACATCATTATTTCAGAGCTGACCACATTTTACAAAAACACGTTTATGAAAAAGACCTTTTTATTCTTTTCTCTTTTTGTCATTTCCTTACAAATTAGTTTGGCACAGATCGTTGCCAAAGAAACTGCCCGCACCGTGGCAAAGAACATGTATTATGAACGTGCTAATATCGGAGGGCAAGTTGATTACAGCAACATTACCTTCGGTCAGGACTTTACGGTTACCCACGATCAGCAAGCGATATATTATGTTTTTAATATTTCGGGCAACCGGGGTTTTGTGATTGTATCTGCCGAAGAGCGTGCAGTGCCTGTGCTGCATTATTCCTTCGAAGGCAGCTATGATCCTGCCAACCTGCCCGAAAATTTTGTTTATTGTATGAACAATTACGAACGTCAGATTATTGGTGCACGCCAATATAATGTAGCTAAAGATAAAAAGATCACCGATATGTGGACTTATTATTCGGCTTCAACGGTACCCCTGAGTAAGGCTGCAGTGGCTGTTGCACCCCTGTTGGGTTCGCTTGCCTGGGATCAGGGATGTTATTATAATGCCCAGTGTCCGACCATGAGCGGAGGCGATTGCAATAAATGCCCCACAGGTTGTGTGGCTACGGCCATGGCCATGATCATGAAATATCATGGGTATCCTGCCCACGGTTATAGTTCGCATAGCTATGTCCACAGCACGGCCAACGGATTTGAAAATAATTTTGGAACCTTAACGGCCAATTTTGGAGCCACCACTTATAACTGGGCAGCAATGCCCAATAGTGTCGTCTCTACCAATTCGGCAGTGGCTACTTTAATGTATCATTGCGGAGTTTCGGTTAACATGAATTATGATGTGTATGGTTCCGGGGCTTATTTAACCAATGCCGCATCTTCCCTCGTTTATTATTTTACCTATAATGCCTCTTATTCTTATAAAGACATGTTTACTGATGCCGATTGGAAAGCCATGCTGAAAAACAATCTCGACTCACTGAGGCCGGTGCTTTATGGAGGCCAGGATGCCACTTTCGGCGGCCATGCCTTTGTTTGCGATGGTTACCAGGGCACCAACAACGATTATTTTCATTTTAATTTCGGATGGAGCGGCAGTTCCAACGGATACGAATATGTTAGCGCCATTACCCCAAGCGGCACTCCCAATAATTTTTCGACAAATCAGGAAGCGGTTTACAACATATACCCAAAACCTGCCACTGCCCCAGTGGTTGATTTTACTGCCAACAAAACCAGCCTGCCTCCCAACGATTTTGTGATCTTCACAAACACCTCAACTAACAATCCATTGGATTATTCCTGGTCGGTAAGCCCCAGCGCTGGGGTTACCTATATTGCCGGTACTTCGTCCACTTCTGTCAGTGCAAAAATGCGCTTTGCCAATACGGGTTATTATACCATTTCATTAACCGGCACTAACTCGGCGGGTACCGATACCGAAACAAAGACCAATTACATTCACGTATGGATCGATGATGCCGGGGTGGAACAGACCGATGTTTCGAAAAATATCAGCCTCTTTCCCAACCCTACCGACGGACTGATTACCATTCAGACAGGCCTGGCTTTGCAGGATGAGGTTTCGGTTAAAGTATACAATATTGTCGGGAGCGAAGTTTCGAATACCCTATACACTTCAAGTGTAAATAATAATGTTATTGTTTTAGATCTGAGTGCCTGCCTCAAAGGATTGTACTTTATTAAAATCATAACTTCCAAAGGCACGGTGACCAAAAAAGTCGAGTTGACAAAATAGTTCGAAAATCAAACATTCTGTCTTTTGGTGCTAACCCATTCTGTTATTTTGATTTCGTATAACTCGCAGGGATGTTAAAAGGGAATGCTTCCACTTTGTCGGGACTGATACGGGTAAAGGTTATGGTTCCTTTGAGTTTTTTCTCATCAGTGATCTCAAAATCCACTTTCTGAGGAAAGAGTTTGTTTTCGAGGGTTAGAAAATCCGAATAACTACATTCAATTTTTCTTCTGTCCTGGGTTTTGATTTCTTTCAGGGTAGTCCTTACTATTTTAAAGGTATTCGGGTCAAGCCACATATCTTCTATCAGCACCATGGAGTAATCCTTTTCCGACTTAACATATTTCTTTATTTTTTGACGACCCAAAGTGCTTAAATGATACCACTTGTTCAGCTCAATACCTGCCTTGAACACATTGCCCTCGTAATACGTAAAATCATTTCCGGTAAGTATGGATTGCAAGATATCGAAATCGAAATCGGTTTTGAACAGATCATTCAACTTGTCAAAATCGCTGATAAAATAAGTTTTGTTTATGCGGTTGATCATCCTGGCCGAATCGGCAGTGATCAGCAGACGCACCGCCTCCAGACCAAACTTCTGAATGGATATCCACATCAGGCTGTCCTTCACCAGGTATATATTCCCTGAAAAACTGCTGCTCTCTCCGTTCGATTCTACCTCGGCAGAAAATTTCAACGATAAGGTCTTATAATTGAATTCGCTTTTTTTCATTTGGGCAAACAGGTAGTCGGGGCCCTGTTCTTTGAGGGGTTGCACCAATTCGTGGTGGCGGCTGGTCTTACAGGAAAAAAAACTGAAAGTAATAAAGAGCAGTATTAGAATGATGGGTATAGTCCTATTCATAGAGTTTTTTATCCGTAATTTTTTTGTCGAGAATTTCGGTGGTCATCCCGGCGGCTTTGGCCTTCTTCCAGTATTCCACTGCTTTCTCTGTTTCGTTGTTTTGATAAAGCACATCGCCATAGTGGTCAAGAATGCTGGCATCAGCATCGCCTCCTGTGGACATGGCTTTTTCCATCCATTTTTTTGCGTTTAAATAATCCTTTTGTTTGTAATACACCCAGGCATAAGTGTCCTGGTACATGTAGATATCCGGATTCTGCGAGTTCAACCGTTCGGCCAGTTGCAGGGCACGACTGAGGTTCTGGTTCTGCAGGGCCAGATAAAAGCTGTAGTTGTTCAGCACATAAGCATTGTTGGGGTCGATGCTCAGGGCTTTTTCGTATGATTCGAAGCCCAGGTCGTAGTTCTGATTCTTATAATAACAATCGCCCAGGGTCGACAGGAATTTCAGCATGAGGGTGTTATCATTATAAACAAATCCTTTTCCGTTGTTCAGGGCTTTAATAGCCTCCTTGAAGTTCTTCACGCGCAATTGGGCTATCCCGTAAAAGAAATAGGGTTCGGCCTGTTCGGGGAAAAGATCCATCGCCTTTTTACTGTCTGACAAAAGCGAAGCATTATCGTTCAGTTCCGAATCCAGCAATATAAGCTGCTGCCAGATGACGTATTTACTGCTGTCCAGTTCCACCACCTGGCGGTATGCTCCTCTGGCCTCTTTATATTGTTTGTTGTTCGACAGTATGTCGCCATAAATCGAGTAAGCCTTGGCCTCTTCGGGTGATGACTCCGTTACCAGCCGTCCAAGTTCAGGCAACACATCCCTGTATTCGGTCAGCCGCGGGCTCAGGTCCATAATCGACAGCAACACTTTCACCTTGGTATCAATATCCAGTTCTTTATTTCCTAAGGCCAGTTTCAGCTCCTCTATCACTTTGCCGGTATCTTTCTGCATACGGTAATAATCGGCCAGCGAAAGATGTACATAAGGATCATTGGGATTGATCCTGATCACCTGCTGATAAAGATCGAATGCTTTTACAGGCATGCTGTTCGAAAGATATAATTCGGCGAGCATCCCCAGATACTGCGATTCTTTCGGAAATGCTGATATCAGGGCTTCCATCTCTTCGATGGCCTTGCTCAGTTTCCCCATCTGCAGGTATAGTTTCTGCTTCTGAATGCTGGTTTCGGGTTGTATTCCCTTTTTCTTCTCAACGAGATTGTAAACCTTAACGGCCTCGCTGTAGTTGGCGCTCATAATATAGATATCGGCCCAATCCATAAAGAACTCAGTTTCATTGGGATTTTTTTCCGTAACCACCCTATATACCTTTTCGGCATTCACGAAATCTTTCTGAGCAATATATATCTGAGCCAGCAAAAGCGAATACCATTTGTTGTCAGGTCTCAGCCTCGCTGCATTCTTCGAATAGGGCAAGGCTTCGCTGTATTTCTTATCCATATACTTCAGCATGGCCAGTTCGTACATGGCTGCATCCGCTTCAGGATTTTGTTTAATGCATTGGGCAAACAACCCCATGGCTTTGTCAGGATTTCCCAATTCTTTTTCACGGACCCCGTCGATAAACAGGGCCGTGTTCTGTATCTGCTGTTCCTGGGTGAGCTTTTTGCCTTCCTTTTCCGCCTTATTCATAGTTTCGATGGGGTGGGTGGTTTTACACGCATGGAAAAACATAAGAAACAACAGGAGAAATGCAGGAACAGAGAGTTTTTTCATTGGAGAGGTTTTCGCAATGCTATTTTAAATTTGTATAATCGCCAATGCTCAGTTCCCAAAGCTTCCCTTTGTAATCGACATAACTTCCTACCATGGAATTATCCAGGTTGGCGTCGTTCAGGTTGGTTTCTTCCTGTATAATACTATTGGTTATGATAGAGTTCTGGATATTGGTGTTTTTGCCAACCGATACATGAGGCCCTATCACCGAATCGGAAATGTTAACATGCTCCCCGATATAACAGGGAGGCTTGATGATAGAATTGATAATCACGGCACTGTCGGCAACCAGAGGGGTGTCTTTCAGAATCTCGAGCATGCGCTGATTGGTATAGACCGTGGCGTCCTTGTTGCCGCAATCCAGCCACTCTTCTACCTGTTCCGCATAAAAGGCCACCTGTTTGTGCATCATATTTTCAAGAGCATCGGTGAGTTGATATTCGCCCGACTTTTTAAGGTCGTTATCGATAAGATATTGCAGTTCTTTTTTCAGATTGTCGCCGTCGCGGAAATAATAGATACCTATGATGGCTTCGTCGCTGACGAAATCCTTTGGCTTTTCTACGAAACGGGTAATGCGTCCGTCGTCATTGGTCTTCACCACGCCAAAGGCCGAAGGATCGGCCACCTTATGCACCCAGATGATGCTGTCCTTTTGGGTGTCAATTGTAAAATCAGCCTTAAACAAGGTGTCGGCGAAAGCCACAATGATGTTTCCGTCGAGCGAATCGGCCGCACACAGAATAGCATGGGCTGTTCCCAGGGCTTCGTGCTGATAATAGATGCTTCCTTTTATCCCCATTTCGTGGCAAATATCCAGCAGGCTACATTCGGCCTCTTTTCCGAAATTACCGGTAATAAACGCAATCTCTTCGGGAAGAGCATCGTACGACTTCACCAGGCTTTCTACCAGGTGCTGCACAATGGGTTTCCCGGCAACAGGTATCAGGGGCTTGGGAATGGTGAGGGTATGAGGACGCATGCGCTTGCCAACACCGGCCATGGGGATAATTATCTTCATAATGCTTTGTTTTGAGAAAGGCTCGATTTTTCAGGGTGCAAAATTACTAATAATAATCATGAATTTTACAAATACAAGGGAGAGGGTTCTTTCAGGCAGGGCCGGTTTTTCCAAAACGATAAGGAAAGAAAAATGGTGTTTCCTTTTTTGCATTACAGGCCGAAAAAGGTAGCCGTAACCAAAAAAGTACGATTATTTTTGGAGGCGCCATCCGGAACGTTTTTCTAAAGATTATCAATACTTTATGTGTTCTGAAAAGGACTTCTGTATGACCCCCTGAAACTTTTTTATAACTTTTAATAAAAAAATATTGACTTTCCTTTTTGATTTACCTATATTTGTTCCCATAATACATTTGGAATAAAGAAACATGGCGTTCTATTGTGCCATAATTTAAATCATAGCTTATGAGAGAGCCCATTTTTGAATATCTGGAATACATTGAACCCGAAAATAAGTATGAAAACAGTAAGGGTGCGGACAACGACCCCGGAGTTGACATGAAAAAACTGGCGCTTGACCGGAAACAAACCCTGCAACAATGGAAATCCAGGGTAAAAACTACCGACGAAGTGAAGTCTGAAAAAAAGATTCATTAATCTTTTCTGTTTTAATAGTCCTACAAGTGAAGGGCTTGTGCCCTGGTGTTTTGGTGGCATTTTAACTCTCGGTCCTGCTATAAGCTCCAAACCACAAATCTCAAATAATAACCAATCTTTTAATATCTCAATTTTTCAAACAAGGGAATCCTTTCAGCAATCTTATTGCTGAATCCGGGTTTATTGGGACCTGCATACTTGTTTGTGGATTTTATCGTTAAACACCAAATACAAATCCCGATTTTTTTAAAAAAAGAGTGTCTGCAGTTTAGAATTTTATTCTGTTCGGAAATTCGGATTTATTTGTCATTTGTTTTTTTTAATTGAGTTTTATTCTCCTTTTAAACACTTCCATGTTTGTACTTTTTCGCATCATTAAAACCGCCTATGCATTATTTTTTTATTTTTACTGAAAATTTCCTGCCCAATCCATGATAACCGGAAAGAAAATAATGTCGTTCGCTGTCTTTGCTGTTTTTTTTACAGTGATTATGTTAATGGTATTTTATCCCTTCGCCCAATCGCAACAAACCAAAGACAAACTGATCGACAAGAAAAAGCAGATTGAGGACGAGATTGCATATTACCGTAAGCTGATTGACGAAACCAAAAAAAACAAGAACATATCGCTGAACCAACTGGTGCTGCTGAAGAACCAGATAGCCAAACGCGAGAGCCTGATTGACGAGATCAATGAGGAAATGTCGGATCTTGAAAATAAGATCAACCAGAATATAGTAGTGGTGCAGCGTTCCACCGAACAAATGAATGCTCTGAAGGCAGAGTATGCTGTGATGGTATACAATGCCTACAAGAACCGCAATTCTTTCGACCGTCTGATGTTCATCTTCGCTTCTACCGACTTCAATCAGGCGCATAAGAGGCTGAAATATTTCCAGCAATACAACGAATACCTGCGTCACCAGGTCGACCTGATATCCAATACCACCAACCAGATATTGCAGACCAACAAACAACTGGTAGTGCAGAAGAACAGCAAAAAGGAACTGTTGCTTTCGAGCGAGGCCGAAAAGGTAAAGCTGGCACAGGAAAAAGAAAAAAAGGATGCCGACCTGAAGAAGCTGAAAAGTACCGAAGCCGAACTGCGCAAAAAACTGAAACAAAAAGAAGAAGAAGCCCGGATACTGAGGCGTAAAATTGAGTTGGCTATTTCCGATGAGATCAGGAAATCGGCCGTCAAAACCAAAAAGACCGTTACTACCACCACCACAGTGAAAAATGTTATGACGCCTGAAGAGATCATTGCTTCCGATAATTTTGCCGGCAATAAGGGCAAACTGCCCTGGCCTCTGGAACGAGGCGCCATCACAGGCACCTTCGGCGAACATCCCCACCCAGTGCTTGACGGCATCAAGGTGAAAAACAACGGCATAGATATCTCTACCTCTGCTGGCTCGACGGCAAGGGCCGTTTTTGCAGGTGTGGTGGCCAGCGTTATCACCATTGCCAACAACAACAAAGCCGTAATCATACGCCACGGGGAGTTTTTTACGGTCTATTCCAATCTGCAATCAGTTGCGGTAAGTAAGGACCAGAAAGTGGCCATCAAACAAGCCATAGGCATCATAAACACCAGCAACGACGACAGCAAAACCGAACTGCATTTCGAAGTGTGGCAGGGTAAACTCACCTGCAATCCGGCGGAATGGATCTCGAAGAGGTAATTTTGCCGTTCCCGTCTTGAAACCCAACCCTACAATTTTTTCTATGGCTTCCCGGCTCCGATGAAGCGGAATTCCGAACAGTCCAACCGTGAAGTAAGATGAGGAGGAATGCATCAATTTACAATGAAATGATGATGGCCGTAAATTATTTTTTACGATTTTGGTAAAAAAGTACAATAATTTTCAAACTCCTGCGTTATGACACAAAAAAAAGATGAAAACACTGAGTCTGATTCCCCTGATCGTAATCATCTCTGCCTGCATGTATGCACAACCCACCGTGAAATGTGATCACAGTAAGACCGGTACCTTGCTGGTACTGATAAAAGGATTAAAAAACACCGAAGGCAGTTTAAGAGTGGCTTTGTTCAATTCGGCCGACCAGTTTATGGGCGACGTGGTTTACGAAGGCACTGTCATTAAGATCAGCGGCGGCGAAATGCTGGTCAGGTTCGAAAACCTTCCTTTTGGCGACTATGCCATTGCCGTGATTCACGACGTGGACAACGACGGCCAACTGGATAAAAATTTGTTTGGCATCCCTACCGAAGGTTATGGTTTTTCTAACCATGCCATGGGCAAATATGGCCCTCCCGAATGGATGCAGGCCAGCTTCCTGATGGCCCGGCAAAGCGAGGCCCGCATAGTGGAACTGGCGTACGGCCTGCCAAAATAGTAAATAAAACCTGTTTTACCTGAGTTCGGGTTAAGCAGATAAAAGGAGTTGTTGTTTAAATTGCTGTATTAT
>CAYXXU010000024.1:0-54847 GCA_964469155.1 uncultured Bacteroidales bacterium | reverse complement strand
CTAACAAACACTAAATCGGGATTAACCCCCCGACACTGTGTATCGGGACAGGCAGATACAGCCCACTGGCTTACGCACTTGCCATTAGTTCATTCCATTCCTAATGACAAATCTGGGATTATTTCTTAAAAAACTAAAAGGCCCGCAGTCTCCTGCAGGCCTTTCATATTAAATGAATAAAATTAATTATGGAAATTAAACACTGCCTTCCATATCCGAATTCAGTGCAACGTCCACGGTCACCTCACTGTTGGGAAGTATCTCCACATCAGTCACTGTCTCGTCGAGATAGGTAGCTGCTTTCACCTTAAGTGTGTAGGTTCCTGCCGGAACACTCTCAAAGTAATAATAGCCATCCTCATCGGTAGTCACGGTCAGATCAGGTTCAACAATAGTAACACTTGCCTCTTCAATGGCGCCACTGTCTTCACTATTGCATACGGTTCCTGAAAGAATACCAACTCCGGTAACCGGTGCGGCTTTCTTTTTCTTACCGTGCACATCAGTAATGCTGCGTGCGTTGAAATACAATACGATGAAATCAGCGTATGCCTCATCCAACACCACTATCAAAGGATCCATCACTTTTTTCAGCAAAGTGTTGGTTTCTTTGGTCAGCACCCTCAGTTTAGCGGTACATCCTTTTCTGATGTCGCGGGCTTCCTTGGGCTCAGGTATCAGCAGGGTGAATTCCTTGATAGCGTTTTCAAGCGCCGACAAGTCAGCCGCTTCCGTACCATAATCTACAATATCAGATGAAAGCGCCGTGGCAGCGTTAAAAACATTCCACCCCACCAGCACCAGTTTGGCAGCCCTCATGCGCCCCAGCGCCGAAGCTGAAAACTTCATGCTTTCTACCAAAGGATTATCACCTTTTATATGTCCGTAAGCTACCAGGCTTTTCGATACCTTTAGTATCTTTTTGACACATAACTCTTTTGCAACCCTTTTCTGAGTTGCATAACCGGTTATAACATTCTCCTGAAGCATAGCAGTATCTTTTATAACGACCCTTTTGGCTTTCAGCCCGGTGTAGGCTGTTTCCAAAGCGGGAATACTGCTGATGGCTGGGGAGTTTCCGTCGCATACCAGTATCAGTTCATCAACCATATCGGTTGTATTTGTAATATTACTATTCATTTTTTTATCTTTTTTAGGTTTATAATTCAAATTTCCACTATCGCCCGCGGCCATCAGCCGCAAGTGGATGAAGCGCATATTTACTCCTGAATTTCCCGGGCGGGGTTCCTGAAATAAGGTTTGGGGGGTAATAAAAAAGGGATTAAAAAAATCTTACAATTTCCGCATCCCTCGTTTTATTTTTTATAATTTTGCCATTGCCTCCTTGTTTTAAAGGTTTATAAAAATGTTATCTGTGGTGGTTAATATTTTATGCCTTTTACAACAAGAGGCTTTTTTTATTAACGGGTATTCCTTTTTGTTCTGAAATATTTCCAACAACTATTTTGCCAAACCCAAAAAAAGTCTTAACATTTTTTAACAAAACTTATTTGTTTTTCCCGGAATAATGTGTTAAGTGGCGGCTTTGGCCTCTTTTCAACTTTTTATCAACAACATCTCTATCGTAGCAAGGTTTATGACAATATTTCCGATTTTAACGGAATATTATAATGAACTGACATATTTATGCTAAAATGGCAGAGTTTTGTCAGTTCGGAATTATATGTACTAATTGGGCCGTAAAAATATTCCCACCCCGGCAGACTCAATCAACGAAGATATTTCCCCAACAGCGAATATTCATAATACTTTTACATTATGTCTGAATTTCCATGAGTTTCGCAATAACAAAGTCAGCAGATGCTTACATTAAAATGTCACATTGGACAATTACATTCATCTCTTTCTAAATTAAGTAGTCTATTAACCCGAGTTCGGGATAAGAGAAAAGAGATATTTATTTTCCTTTACTCCATCAGGAGTTAAATGTCAATAGGTTATGCAGATTTAATGATTTTTTTCTCCGTTAGGAGATATATCGTTTATGCGTTGTGAATGTCCTACGGACAATAATTTCATTGTTTCTGTCCCATTTATTGTCATTTATTGCCTACGGCAAAAATAATTATTGATAATTCAATCGATTACGAATCTTGTTAACCCGAACTCAGGTTATTAAGATAATAATTGGCAGTCAACAAGGCAATTTGATGTCTGAAAATGCAATCATCCATTTCGGGAATCCCCGGATGTGAACCCCGTGGATGTAATCTACTCCATAGACTGCGTAAAATGGAATTTTTCCAGAAGCTCTAAAATGATTATTTCATTGAATGAAAAATATTTCTCAGAAATTTATTTTGCCGTTTCAGGGTGTGTTGGAAAATTATCCATTAACCATTCTTGTAGCCCTTCTTTTGCTAAAATTTTTATTCCCTTATTCTTCAAAAAGCTTCTAAATTCAGTTACCGCAGCTGGAGCAGTTCCCCAACAACTGTTGTCTCCGGAATGTAATGAAAAATACCAAATGTTTTGTATTTCTACTGCATAGCTAATGTCTGCAGGCCAATAATCTACATCAAAATCAGCATTTATATTTGAATAATTATCGACGTTCTTTTCCCTAAAAAAAGACAAACCCTCTTTGCTTTTTTTACCATCAATTTTATGAAATTCATATACAATATTGCCATTGCAACCATTGGAAAGTAATTCCTGAAGTGAAAAAATTGAGTAGCTGTTACTTTCAAAATTTATAAAAACATTACTTTTTCGTTCCATTTCTAATTTTTATTTTGAATGAGTAATTTTGTTCATTTACCTTTATTCGGTTACTGCTCCTTTCGGGCAGGGCTTAATCTATTCAATAACTGGAACCAAAACAAAGATTATCGAAATAATGATATGGATAATTTATTTGACGAATATGATCTTTTTTAATTTTTATAAAAGCAAATTCAGGGACTGGAAGATTCCAGATTTTAAGAAAACAGGCAGCAATATATTCATTAAATAATGTGAAGGGGAATCCTTTACCACTATGGTATTTGCAAACATAATAATTCAAATCGTTGCACAATACCCTAACAGGACGACTGCCTTTGGTTTGATAACAATCTTCCGGTTTTATTTCCGTAATACTATGTAGCTCTTCTATTTTCATTCCTCATTTTTTTTATCCAAATCAACACCTTCAATGGTCTGAACCACGATTATAGCTGATTTATTCTTTCCCGTTTAACTTTAACATTATCTCCCTGAAACTCGCCAATCCTGCTTCCAGGTTTTCGATGATGTCTTCTGCCAATACATCGGGGTCGGGAAGATTGTCAAGATCGGCAAGGGATTTGTCTTTGAGCCAGGAAATATCTAAACTGGTTTTATCTCTGGCAATGATCTCTTCATAAGTAAACATTCTCCAACGGCCTTCGGGATTGGTTTCTGCATTATAAGTTTCTTTACGAATGTGGCGGTTGGCAGGATGGTAACAGGCAATGAAGTCTTTTAACACTTCAATGTTTAAAGGGTTTTTCTTTAAGGTGTGATGGATATTGGTACGGTAATCATACACCCAGATCTCTTTCGTCCATGGGGCTTTGCTGGCTGGTTTATTGTCGAAGAAAATCACGTTGGCTTTTACTCCCTGTGCATAAAAGATACCGGTAGGCAAACGGAGTATGGTATGCAGGTCGGTGGTTTCTAATAGTTTTTTACGAACGGTTTCACCTGCCCCACCTTCAAACAAAACATTGTCGGGCAAAACAACAGCTGCCTGTCCGGTAGTTTTAAGCATGGAACGTATGTGCTGCACAAAATTCAATTGTTTGTTGCTGGTGGTGGCCCAGAAATCCTGACGGTTGTATGTCAGATCGTCTTTTTCCTGTTCGCCTTCGTCGTTGGTAAAGGTTTGCGAACTCTTTTTTCCGAAGGGCGGATTGGCTAAAACATAATCATAAGTGATGGGCGAAGCCGCTATCAAAGCATCGGCAGGAGAAATAAAATTATCGCTTTCTATGTCGCCAATGTTGTGCAGGAACAAATTCATCAAAGCCAATCGCCGGGTGCCGGCAACAATTTCGTTTCCAAAAAACGTTTCCAGTTTTAAGAATTTGTTTTGCTCCTGGTCCAGTTTGTTGTTTTCTACAATATAGTCGTAAGCTGCCAGAAAGAATCCGCCTGTACCGCAAGCAGGATCGGCAATGGTTTTCATGGGTTGGGGCTGAACACATTCCACCATGGCACGTATCAACGGGCGGGGCGTAAAGTATTGCCCTGCACCGCTTTTCACATCCTGTGCATTTTGCTCCAACAATCTTTCGTAAATATCACCTTTCACATCGGCACCCATTACCAGCCATTGTTCGCTGTCTATCATATCAATGATCTTGGCAAGCATGGCAGGGTCCTGAATTTTGTTTTGACTCTTGGTAAATATCTGGCCCAATATTCCTTTGGCTGTGCTTAACTCACGAAGCAAAGTGGCATAATGCAATTCCAGTTCGGCCCCTTTTTTATGGGTTAAACTCTCCCAGTTGTAGTCTGCAGGAATATTCAGTTTGCGGTTGTGAGGTGGTTTGGCATATTCATCCGCCATTTTTAAGAAAAGCAAGTAAGTCAGCTGCTCTAAATAGTCTCCGTAACCTACGCCTACATCGCGCAAGGGATTACAAAAAGACCATACTTTTGAAACAATTGCACTTGTTGACATAATTTTACTCTAATTGTTTTTTCTTTTTACTATTAATTTTTCTTCAATGTTATGAATATACCAATTTGGAATTCTATCTGCTTTGATTGTAACCTTTCCTTCTGATACTTCAGCTACTAATCTGCTCGGAAGTTCTGTCGAATCAACTAGAAACACCTTATCACTAAATTTTACCGCATCATAAAGTAGTTCTAATGATTTTTCATATCTTTTGATAATTTTTTCTTTCGGAACTGTATGCCCTCCACTTAGTACTCTGCTTTTTACACGCTCAATATTTATAATAACATCTTCGGTAGTTATATAATACAGATACACTTTGAATCCTTTTGCTTTTGCCGTTTTTATTAATTCAATTTTTGAAGGATCGGACATTACCGTTTCAGTTGAAAATGTATTGTCAGTTAGTAATAACTTTTGCCTGATAAATTCAGATAAAATAGCGGCCAGGTAAGAGTTTATGTCATCTTTTTTGACAATAACAGAATTTTCTGACACTTCAAATGTGTTCGCAACGCTTATTTGAGCCTTTTTAGCAAGGCTTGATTCTGAAAAAAAAACTTTTAATTCTTCTTTTGTCGCATGAATCTTAAAGTCAGAAAAGTGTAATTCTCCTTTCCCTTTTAATTTTTTTTCGATTAAATCAGGGTTTATGAAGATACCTGTATTGTAGTGGTAATAATCCTGAATCCTATTAAAGAGAGTTGTTTTACCGGAGCCATTCGGACCTGCAAATATTCTTAGCTTTTTACTCACACTTTAATTATTCAATAGTGTAGCAGTTTTCTTTTATTTTTCTTTTGATCGTTTTTATTTTACCTAATTCAATTTTTTCTGAATCAACAACTTTATAAATCACTCCGTTTTCAGAATAAATGATTGGGGTTTTATGAACGTAATTGAAAAATTTTATGCCATTTGCAGCTTTTCTTAGAAAGGTTATCGATAAAGAATCTTTCCAATCGTCGGAAATAGTTTTTTTAGTAACAACTGCTTTATTGTTTTTACTACTATTTTTTCTTGAAAAAGACTCCTTCTTGTTCATTTTAATATTATTACATTAATATGCAAAGATAACAAAAAACTATGATTTATGGGGTGCAATTATTTTTCACAATTCAGAATTCGCAGTTGATCAACCTCCCCTCAAACGCCCTCTTCAATATACTTTGCCTCAGCGTTTCGGCCTGAGCCAGACTTTGGCTGATGGTCTCTACTATTTTATCGTACTTCTGCTCTAAATAATCGCCGTAGCCCACACCTACATCACGAAGGGGATTACAGAAGGACCAGACTTTGGATACAATGGAGCATGTGTTGTTGCTCATTTATTTTAATATAAGTCTTGAAATAGGTCTTAGCCCATTTTGTCTGACCAATTTTTCTTGCGGAGAATTTGGATGAATGTGATACCCGTTGGATTGAACCCAATAAAATGGAGACTTTGCTTTTAAAGAACTTATTTCAGGAGCGTGATCGTGTAGCCAATCTTTCAACCATCTTAACTTATTTAAGACAGTACTAACTTCTCGTGTGCTTGCTGTGTGTACCTCAAAAAAATATACTTCATTATTATAATCTATAGCATAATCCCAACGATTATCATTCGGAAATTTATTTTGTCGAATAAGGCATCCGTCAATGAATAAACTACCACCACACTTTCTTGTATCGTCTAATTCTACTTTATTTCTTTCAGAATTTAGAATAGCTTGTTTCCCTTCACAATAACAAATCCTCACATCGGGAGTTGCTTCAACAGCTTGTTTAAAGGTCATCTTTGTAATAGATTTCTTTTGTCTAGGACTCATTTGCAACAAGTTTTGAGACAATATCGCCTGCCTTACATGCAAAATCTGAAAGTCCTCCCCAATTGGAAATAGCCTTATCTTCGCTTCCTGCATCAAGAGAGGAAATATTTTTAACAATCACCCCTCTACTGTCTTGATCAAAAAAGTATGTTGCAAATATCTTCTCTTTTATTACAGTTTTAAAAGTGGTTTCTATTGAATAATTTTTTTCAAGTGAAAACAATTCAAATAAGTCAGCAGCTTTGCCATTGAAATTTTTTATGTAGTTCATGGCCCATAGCAATTCTAAAAGTACCGGAGAGTGGGTTGAAATAATGATTTTATATCCTCTTGAAATTAGCTCCAGAAAAATGACCATAAGTGCTTGTATTGCCTTCGGATGTAATCCCATTTCCGGTTCTTCAATAATTACAGTTTTTATATCATTCTTTAATTTTACTTTTGACGCGGGCATTAGGTAATATAGTGAAAGCAGAAGGGGCATAAATTCTTTTTGTCCTGCACTCCAGGTCATAAATGGCAGTTTGCTTTCGCCTACTTTTAACAGAAATCTTCTTTTCAGACTCGTATTGTCAGATTCTACCTGAGCACCATGAAAAATACTTTCATCCAAAATTTTTCTCAATGGTTCTTTGATTCGATTAGGCTTTGGAAACACATTACTATGCTTGCTATCTCCATTTATGGTTTCCTTTTCCATCAAAACACGAACAGATTCACTGAATTGTTTTAATACATAGGGATCACCAATATCGAAGGTTCCAAAAGCTCTTGGCCACCCCTGACTCATTGTTACTACCCGTTGAGCTGGAATATAAAAAAGTTTTTCTGTTCTTGAACCTTCTCTTGTTCCTTGTTTGGATAAAAATGACGATAGCTTATATTCTTTTCCATCAAGCTCAATTTTAGTATTTGTATTCCAAATTGCCGACATGCTTTCTCCAAAGAATAAGTCAAGAAAGTTTTCGTTCTTTTTTCCCCATTCATAATTATTTTGTTTGAGTACTGATGGAATATTATACCTATCAATAATTAGTTTTACAAGTTGCAATAAAATGCTTTTTCCACTTGCCTGTGGCCCTACCAATAAAGTAAAATCTCCAAACGTAATGTCAGCTTCATTAATTGGGCCAAGTGATTTAATTACTAAGTGTTCCATTTTTTTGAATTATTGATTTACAAAGGTAATTTTTCTTATTTATTCCTATTTAGTATTTTGTTTAATCTATGCTCACACTAACCTCCCCTCAAACGCCCTCTTCAATATACTTTGCCTCAGCGTTTCGGCCTGGACCAGACTTTGGCTGATGGTTTCTTCTATTTTATCGCATACTGTCAGTTTGCTTTCTAATTCATCTACTATGAGTTGTTGCTCTTGGAGTGAAGGAAGTGGAAAAACAAAGCTTTTTATTGATGCTATTCCTACATTAGCCTGGGTCGTTTCAACAGTATATTCCCTGATTTCCTCGGTAACTTTTGGCGAAAGCGAATACATGTAAACATATTTTGATAATACCAGCTTTTTATCTGGCTTTATAACAGCGCAAGAATAAGACACTAAAAACTCCTTATCGAAATCAACTAAGATGTTTTTACCAATAGTTCCATAGCGTGGGAAAATAATATCACCTCTTTCGGGTTTTATTTTTCTTGAAAGATTCAAATAATCCTCCTTTGAAATATACTTTACGTTATCAAATGATATTTTCAAGTTATCAGTAAAATCTTTGGTTGAAACATAAGGGTAACCATTTTCTAATTGCTTTGGCATTTTATGGTCTATGTCTCCAATTTTAGTGCAGACATCACCGAAAGTTGTCCATTTCCACCCCTTCGGCAATTCCCCCTCTTTCACCTCATTTGAGGGTCGTTGAGCGAAGCCGAAACGCCCTTCAAACGCCCATTTCAACAAACTTTGCCTGTAAACCTTTAATTGCTGTTGTGCGGTTTGCAGTTGTTGTTTGCCATTGTCCAAATCGCTGAGGAGTTCTTCTATTTTGGCTACTATGGCTTGTTGTTCGGGGAGGGGGGGGGTAATAAATGGTATTTCTATTAAATTACTTTTAGTCAATTTCAAACGGGTTGTTCCGTTTACAAATTGACGATAATTTATTGAATTTAGATAGTAAAGAGCAAAATCATCGGTAAGAATCTGTTTTTTACCTTTCAAAATATGAGCATGGTTGTTTACCCAGGTTTTTCCTTTTATTTTGTAGGCTTTATCCTTATAAATATCTAAAAAGGGTGCTCCATCTTCGCCGATTAGAATATATTCTCCATTGGTTAAATAACTATCAATCCATCCAACTTGACCCGTTGCACCAAAGTATGGAAAGAGTTCACTTTGCTTTTTACCAGCGATCCTTTGTTGGCGTTCCGTTGAATTTATTGGCTTTCTTAAATTATCAAGCACATCACATACTTCTCCCAATTTCTTTATTTCCCAATGCTTCGGAATATCTTTTATCTCACTCATTTGTCTGGATTAGCTTGATTGCCTTTATTTATGTTACAAATGTATTGTTTTATTTGGAGATGGTGATTTCGGCTTCGCTTTAGTCGGTGGTTTCGGCTTCGCTCAACCACCGGTGGGCACTGAGCGCAGCCGAAGTGCCAAGTGGTTTCGACTTCCCTTTCGACTTCGCTCAAGGATCGTCTCAACCACCGAGTTGTTCGGGCGTTGAGCGCAGTCGAAGTGCCCAAATACTACGCTCAACCACCGTCACCCGGGCGTTGAGCGCAGCCGAAACGCCCTTAAGTAATGACTATCATTCTTACATTCTGCCAAATCGTGCAACTTATTGCTTTCTCCGTTTATCAGGGCTTCCTTTTTTTTCCTACTCCAACCCTGCACCTGTTTTTCACGATAAAAGGCTTCGTCAATCCTTTGAAATTCTTCATAGTATACCAATTTAACCGGGGGGTATTTCTTTGTAAAGTTGGCACCTTCGCCATTTTGATGTTCTGCAAGCCTTTTCTCTAAATCAATAGTACTTCCGGTGTAATATTGGTCGTTTGAACAGAGTAATATGTACATGTATCCTTTCATAGTTGTTCATATATTCGTGGTGGTTTCGACTTCCCTTTCGACTTCGCTCAAGGATCGTCTCAACCACCGGTGGGCACTGAGCGTAGCCGAAGTGCAATGTGGTTTCGGCTACGCTCAACCACCATCCGAAGTCATGCCGCCAATACCTCATTCAGTTCTTCAATGATCTTTTCATAATCCTCTTTAAACAGTGAGTAGAATTTGCCCAAACCACCGGCAGCATTAAAGGGGTTCAGATCAAAATCATCCTTATCAATATGAAAACTGCTGATCACGTAATCTTTGATCATGCGCAGCCATTGCATTTGCTCTTCGTTAAACTTGGTGGCTCCGGCTTGTTTTCTGAAAACCCAGTCCTGAAAGTTTTTGTCCACGGTTTTATCGTAAGCCGTCAATGTGCTGTCCAATCCGCTTACCTTGCGTATCAGCGAAACAATGGCTGTGAGTTCATTGCGCGGAGAGCCGTTGCATTGCTCCAAAGCTTCGTATGCACGCCACACATTCAAAGGCGCCAGGCCGGGTCTGTCGTTTTGCAGTTTTTCCAGCACTTCTTTTATCATGGTGTAGGTCAGTTCCCGCCGGCGGAAAGGTTGGTTGTAAAATATCTGCAAAGCCGTCAGTTCATCCTTATTGTCTTCAAGCCACTTGGTAAAATCAGCAATAAGCGCTGAGCTTGCCGAAGCATGTTCCTTGTCCCAACCTACCTGTGTTACCTCATCAGGATTGGACAGATCGATTTTTTGTTCGTGTGCCTTACGCACATTTTCTATGTATTCGTTCAGTTCGCCTGTAAATACTTTGGCTGCCTGGTTTTGAAAATGTTCGGTTTTGGCTTTTATGATGGCTTCAATTGTTGAAGGCGCTGCGCCTGTATTTTCATTCCTGGCTTTCGTTTCAATTTCTTCCAGCAGATCGGGATTAAAAGCATTCAAAAGATCTTTTACTACCTGCGAAACGCTTTTTCCACCGGCTTTTGTGGCAAACTGAGCTTTCTCCTTTTCGGTGATCTGTTTGTCGAGTCGCGTCAAACGATTGGCTAAAGAAGTGAACAATTCTTCGTCTCTGGCACCTACGGCTATGGCCTGCAATAATTCTTTCAGGGGAACACCGGGCTTTTTCTCCAGGGGCCGGCTGTCGGTTTTCAGGCTTTTGGTTACCCCAATGGCATCAATAATCACGAAATGATCTTTGGTGAAACGGGCTGTAGGCGTTACTTTTCGTAAACTATCCAGGTCAATGGTTCTGGTGCCTCGGCCTTTCATCTGCTCAAAATAATTGATGCTTTTCACATCTCTCATAAACAGCAAACACTCCAGCGGTTTGATGTCAGTACCCGTAGCCACCATATCTACTGTTACGGCAATACGCGGGAAATAGGAATTTCTGAATTCGGATAAAACCGATTTTGGGTCTTCGTCGGTTTTATAGGTTATCTTTTTGCAGAATTTATTCTCTTCGGCAAATTCCTGCCTTACAATATCAATAATATCGTTGGCATGGCTGTCGGTCTTGGCAAAGATGAGGGTTTTAGGCACCTCAAACACTCCGTTTTTATCGTAACGGTCCTTGAAAATATGCGGCAGATATTCTTTGAACGTCCTGATGATGGTTCGTATCTGGTTGGGATTAACCACCTCTTTATCCAATTGCTGTTTGGTATAGTTTTCGTCTTCGTCCTGCAGTTCCATTCGTTTTTTGCGGCTCAGGCGTTCGCGGTGTTCAATATATTCGCCTTTCCAAAGCGTAGCGCCTTGTTGCGATACTTTGGTGTCGATAATAAAAACTTCGTATCCCACATTCACCCCATCGGCAACAGCCATCTCGTGCGAATATTCGCTTACCAGGTTCTGGTCGAAATAGCCAATGGTTCTTTTGTCGGGAGTAGCGGTCAATCCTATCTCGAAAGCATCGTAATATTCCAGCACCTGTTTCCAAAGATTGTAGATGCTGCGGTGGCATTCGTCAATCACAATGAAATCGAAAAACTCTATGGGCATTTTTGCATCGTATTCCACCGGTGGAATTTCTTTAGGCTGATACTTCCGTTCATTCGGATTTTCTTCTTCCGCACCTTCGTCCAGTTCGGTTCCTTTCAAAATAGCATACAAACGCTGAATGGTGCTGATGCAAACCTGGCTATCGGTGGCGATATAGCTTGATTTTAGCCTTTGAACGCTGTATAACTCAGTAAATTTCCGGTTATCGTCATTGGGCAGAAACGACATAAATTCCTGCTCCGCCTGTTCCCCCAAATTTTTGGTATCCACCAGAAACAAAACCCGTTTTGCTTTGGCATATTTCAGCAGACGGTAAATAACCGTGATGGCGGTAAAAGTTTTACCTGAACCGGTGGCCATTTGTATCAAAGCTCTGGGCCGGTTTTCTTTGAACGAAATTTCAAGGTTCTTGATGGCGCTGATCTGACAATCGCGCAGGCCATCGGTCTGTAATGTTGGCAGGTCTAATAATCTTTTACGAAGAGATTTGTCGCGTTTCACCCATTCTCTTAATGTTTCGGGACGGTGAAAACTGAATATCTCCCTGGCCCTGGGTTTGGGGTCGGTAAAGTCGGTGAAGCGGGTTACTTCTCCCGTGCTGATATAAACGAAAGGCAGGGGTTCATTTTTGAGATGTTTGAGTCTGGCATGGGCATAGCCTTCTCCCTGTCCTTCGTGCACATTCAAACGATGCGCTTCCTCTTCTTTTTTCGCTTCAATCACCCCGCAGGGTTTTCCATCAATAAATAACACATAATCCGCCGGACCCACATCGGTCAGATACTCTTTCACAGCCACACCCAATCCGGCATTCAGATTTACCCGTTTGATGCTTTGAATCAACCAGCCACAGGCAATAAGCTGCTTGTCGATATGATCGCGGGCTATTTGTTCAGGGTTTTGATTCAACATGATTTCAAATTCCACTTCAAATGTATCACTTTATATTACATTTCGAATAAAATCTAAAGATTATTTTATCCCAAATTAAGCATTAGGAGCATGCGAACTAATGCTTTAGTTGGGGTTATCCCGATTTAGTAAATGTTTCCCGACATTTTGGTATAATAAAAACTATGTGTAAACTTGTCGGGATTACATTTACTTTGTCGATTCCGCAATAAAAAAAATAGTATAAAATCTTAATTTCTGGCAAATTATGTAATATTATTTCTAATGCTACGCATTAGGAATTTTCTATTGTGGAATTTGGGTTTATGGATTTCTTCTGAAAAAACCCAAATATATATGCATTTCTATTGATACAAAATGTGATTTTTGGATTACACATGTCGTCCGCTGTATTACATAAGCTGATTTTTGCATTACACATATAGTTCACTGTATTACATGAAGTGATTTTTGCATTACACACTCAATCTACAGCCATACATTAGCCGACGCGGTCCACTCGCAATATGATTACATCGATACATTAGCCGACGACGTTAATACACGAACTGATTTTGTCAATACACAACCATTCTGCTTCCATACATAAGCCGACGCGGTCATTACACAGACAGATTTCTTAATTACATGAGCCGACGCGGTCGATACGCATGCTGACTACATGATTACATAAGGTGAAAAATGACTTGTAAGGTGCCGACGCGGTCAATACACAAGCCGACATGGTCAATGCAAGGTTGGTAATGGTCGATGTAAGTTTTACAATGGTTCATGCAAACCCTGTAATGGTTACTGCAAGCTCTGTAATCATCGATACACAAGCCATAATGGTTGATGCAAAGGGTGTAAGGATCAATACACAGGTTATATGGGTTAATGCATATCACGGCATGGTTATTACATAAACCAGATTGGCTCATGCCAGCCGACTGCGACTACAAATTGCCGACTAAAGATTGCCGACTGCCGACTGAATACTGCCGACTTTCCGATTGGCTCATGGCTATCTTTCCTATAACTTTGTGTGCACAAAAAAAACCGGCGCCTCGCACATAGCGGACACCGGTTTTCATGATTAGGTATTCTTTAGTAAATCACCAGATCGAAAGGCAGGCGTGCCTGTATGCCTTTTTGCGATTTGATATTTTGCAGGTATTCGTAATAAGCATAATTTTCGCCCAGTATGGTTTTTATCTGGGTGGATGCATCATCGCCCTTTAATTGTTCTATAATCTGGGTGAAGGGATCTTTTAATTTGGGGTAGTTCACTATTTTATAATCTTTCAGTCCGGCAAGTTTGGCGGCTTCATCAACGGCTTTTTGCAAACCGCCCAGTTCATCAACCAGGCCTATACGTTTTGCATCCACGCCTGTCCAAACCCTGCCTTGTCCGATGGAATCCACCTGTGCGGTAGTCATTTTTCTTCCTTCGGCCACATGCCCGATAAACACCTGGTAGATATTTTCGATCTGGTTGGTCAGCACTTTGGTTTCGTAAGGTTGCATGGCCCTGCTGGTGGTAATATAGTCGGAGTATTTATTGGTCTTGATCACATCGAAGGTGATACCCAGTTTGTTTTTAAACAATTTTTCCAGGTTGGGAATCACTCCAAACACTCCAATAGAACCGGTAAGCGTGTTGGGCTGGGCATAAATTTTCGAGGCTCCGCAGGCAATATAGTAACCGCCCGAGGCAGCTACATCGCCCATTGAAACGACAACAGGTTTCACTTTTTGTGCCAGCACCACTTCGCGCCATATCACTTCAGAGGCCAGGGCGCTTCCTCCGGGCGAATTAATTCTGAGTACTATGGCCC
The DNA here is from genome assembly GCA_964469155.1 of uncultured Bacteroidales bacterium. Lineage (GTDB taxonomy): Bacteria > Bacteroidota > Bacteroidia > Bacteroidales > CAIWKO01 > CAIWKO01. The sequence continues at coordinate 40,592 of CAYXXU010000024.1, read as the reverse complement.
GAACAGAACTGTCGCTGCGTGCATCGCGTATGGCTTTAGAAATGCGTTCCGAACCGATGGTCTTTTCATCACCTTCGCCCGATTGTATTTGCCCGATAGCATACACCACGGCAATTTTCTTTTTTCCTATCACCACCTTGTTCTTGCCTTCTTTGCTTTTCAGATATTTTGCCGGAGAAACAAAACTGATATCATCATCCTGATCAATCCCCAGTTTGGTTTTCATCTCGTCTAACAATTCGTCGCGATAAACCAGTTTGTCGACCAGTTTATATTTTACTGCATCGGCGGCCAATTGAATTTTCAGGCTATCGGCAATTTGGGCTAATTGTTCTATTGATATCTTACGTTCGGCCGATACACCGTCGAGCATTTGTTTCCATATACCATCGAGCAGTTTTTGATATTGTTCGCGGTTGGCGGCGCTGGCTTTGTCGAGAACAAAAGGCTCGATGGCGCTCTTGAATTTTCCGTGACGAATGATCTGTGCCTGCACTTCGAGTTTTTCGAGGGTACCTTTAAAAAACATCAGTTCGGCGGCCAGTCCTTTAAAAGTCAAAGAGCCCTGGGGGTTCAGATATATCTGATCGGATACGGATGCCACATAATAACCTCTTTGCGAGTAGTCTTCGCTGTATGAATAAATAAACTTACCCGATTTTTTGAATTCGAGCAGCGCATTTCTGATCTCTTCAATGGTGGCAATGCCCGAAGGAATATCAGAAATGTCGAGAAAAATGCCCTTGATCTTATCGTCGTTTGCGGCACGTTTTATCAGCTTAAGTAGATTGTCGAGCCCCTGTATTTTTTTGGCCTGCATTGAGGCAAAGTCGAAGTTCCCGAAAGGATTGTCAGAAGTACGGTCGGGGATGGGCTGATCGAGCTTCAGTGTCAGCACCGATTTGTCATCAATTACTACAGTGGTTTTTTTGGCGAATGACGCAATGGAGGCCAATATCGAAAAAAAGATGAGCCCCATAACGATCCATAAAAGGAGATAGCCGGTCATGGAGGCCAGCATAAATTTAAAAAATTGTTTCATGGCAATAGATTTTTAAGATTTGAATTGTATTTTCTTTTGTAAAATTAGTATAAAACAGTGTATAAGACACAATCTTTAAACAAATGTTACAGATTGAACGAAATTTTTTTTAAAACTATTTCGATTACCGTAAGGGTATTAATTATTTTTGATGCAAAATTGGGATATGATTTCCTTTTCGTTGGGGAGTAATCTTGGTGACAAAATCGGGTATTTGCAAAAAGGGGTTTCTTCGCTGAAGTTGTTATTTGGCGAACCCGTTCTGATCTCTTCCGTTTATGAAACCGAGGGCTGGGGGGTTACAGATCATCCTTCGTATTTAAATGCTGTGATCTGTTTTACAACCGCCATGACTCCCGAAGCGGCGCTTGACAATATTCTTGCCATTGAAAAACAACACGGACGAATAAGAAACTCCAACTCTGTGGATCCACGTAACATTGATATTGACATACTTTTTTATGATGACCTGGTGTTGAAAAAAGAAAAACTGACGATTCCTCATCCACTTTTAAAATATCGTAAATTTGTGCTGCTCCCCCTTTCGGAAATTATGGGCGATTTTGTGCATCCTGAATACGGTGTGAGCATAAACCAATTGCTGGAGAAATGTGAGGATTTGTCCGGTGTGTATAAAACAGAATTAACCCTGGCAAAGTAATGAACTATAATTATATTGCGATAGAAGGAAACATTGGGGCAGGAAAAACTTCACTGGCGACCAGGATTGCCAGGCAATTCGATGCAAAACTGATACTCGAGCAATTTGAAGACAATGCCTTTTTGCCCAAATTCTACCAGGATCCTTCCAAGTATGCTTTTCCTCTGGAACTGACCTTTCTGGCAGAACGCTATCAACAGTTGAAAGACCAGTTGATACAAAAGGACATGTTCACTCCGTTTATCGTTTCGGACTATTTCATTTTTAAATCGCTGATATTTGCCAAAAAAACACTTGCCGAAGATGAGCTCAGGCTTTATACCCGACTGTTCCAGATCATCAACGATTCGCTGACCAAGCCCGATCTGTATATTTATTTGTATGTGAAGGTTCCCAAATTAAAGACCAATATCATTCGCCGGGGCAGAAGCTACGAACAAAACATTGAACACGAATACCTCGAAAAGATACAGACCGGTTATTTTGATTTTATCCGCCAGCAAACGGATATGAGGATACTGATACTGGATATTAACCAGATAGATTTTGTTCACAACGAAACGGATTATCAGAAGATTTTGGATGTGATTTTCCAGGAATACCCAATCGGAATTCAAAGAATTGAACTTTAAATTTAAGCAAAAAAAAACTCCGGAAATTCCGGAGTTTTTTCTTTTTGTTAAGTCAAATTATTTTATAGCATCCAGAAAGGTTGCATCCTTCAGATATTTCAGGAATTCCCTGTCTTCGGCAGCCTGTGCTTTGTATTTTGCATCAGCCTGAACAGCTTTTTTCAGATATTCGTACATAATAGAAGTGTTGGCACTGCGTGCAGCAGCCACAGCAATCAGATAATAAACAGCAGCGGTTTGTGGCTTGGTGCAATCAAGCGTTTGTTGAGCAGCGGTGGTATTGCCCGAGAGCAACTGAGCCAATGCCAGGTTGTATTTGCATTTTTTCCCGCCGAACGAACTGACAGCGCCTGCATAATCGCCTTTTCTGATCTTCAAAAGGGCTTCGTTAAAGCTGACATCCACATTCTTTGCTTTGGCCTGGCTGAAATAAGTGGCAGCCTGATCGTCGTTTTTGTTCCAGAAAGCAAGTACACCCAGATTGTAAAGCACCTGTCCGTTGTTTGGGTTCAGGGTGTTGGCATTGTTAAGGTAATTGGCAGCTTCGTCGGTTTTGCCTAATAACATGGCGCAAGCGCCCGCGTTGTTGAATGATTTCCAATCCTGTGGATACAGTGTGGTAGCTGATTTGTAGATCTGGTATTTGGTAGCAACGTTTTCGGTCAGAGTTGCTGAGTAAAGGATTTCTTTGTTATCCAGTTTTTCAGGAGCGGTGGTCGACAACATGATGATCTCTTCTTTGGTCTTTTTGGGTTCGTAGCAATTGATTACGAATTCGGCCCTTCTCAGAACAGAAAGCATATTTTCAACTTCGGCGTAGATAACGGTCATATCTTTGATCGTTTTTTCTCTTTCAGCTTTGCTGGCCTGGTTCTTGATAACATTTTCTATGGTTTGTTTCTGAGGAATATTTGAAGCATTTAATGCGGTCATAAATCCGGCAAAATCTTCACCTCTTGAATTAACAGTAATCGGAAGTTGAGGAACTTCAATTTTTGCTGCTTTAGCACCTTTAGCAGGAACTTCCGTGGGGAGAGTGCCATTGATCAATTTTTTGTCTTTGAGTACCAGTTTTTTTATCTGTTCGTCGAACCATGTTTTACCTGTTTTGCCACGCTCGTCCGAAAGTTTCTGGTTCAGAGTCAGTTCGCCTTCCGGTGAAGCCCATGCATTGATTTCTATATTCTTAATTTTCCAGTTATTTGCCAAGAAGGCAAAAACGGCATCACGAATATCACTGTGGGATTTGTCTTTGTTCAATGCAAGACTCATATTCAGATTGGATTTGTTGTACTCGAAAAATAAGTTTCCTTTTTTGGTAATGATGGTTTCCAACTCATAACCGTGATCTGCAATTTGAGCATCCTCTTCGCGTTCGATGCGGGTTGAGGTATAAATTACACCATCGGCCAGTTTTGTGTCAATACCTTTGGGTAATGAAACATCAACCTTTTTGCCTTTTGTAGCCAAAGGATTCACAAATAATTCGGAGGCATTCATGCCGGGCTCGTAAGTAAACACATCGGTATAGGAGAATGATCCACCGGTTTTGTATTTAATAGTCTGACCTTCGCCTTTTGCTTTTTCGCCCTTAAGTGTCAGTGTTTTTAATTTGACAATTTCTGTTCCCTGCATATTTTTCAGAACAGGAGTTACTTTTACAATGGCCTTTTTATTGAAATATTTTGCAGGAATAGTCCCATTAACGGTTACGGATATCTTTCCACCGTGTGCTTCTAATACTTCAGGAGTTACAGTGTATTTAACCGTTGGATATTTTTTTATCATTTTACCCAAGCCGCAACCGGTAAAGATAAGGGCTGACAAAAATAAGGCAATAAATACTTTAATGCTAATGTGTTTCATGGTGATTTTTTTTATGTTTATAATTATTCAGATTTTACTTTTACGGTGCAAATATAGAAAAAGATACAGAAAAAAATCAATAAAAAAATAAAAAAGATTCTGTTTCCCTTTTCAGCGAGAGGTTTGTTTGTCAAATTTCGCAATAATATCCCATAAAACTATGCCCACACTGACAGAAATATTAAGTGAATGTTTGGTCCCGAATTGGGGGATTTCCAATCCATGATCGCAGACTTTCAGCGCTTCATCGCTAATGCCATTGATCTCATTTCCGAATACAAGAGCAATTTTTTCATTTGGTTTTAAGTCAAGGTTGTTAAGTAGAATACTATGGTCGGTTTGTTCGACCGCAAAAACCTTAAATCCACCTTTTTTAAGAGAAATTATGGCTGCTGATGTTTCTGTAAAATATTCCCATTCGACCGATTCGGTGGCATCGAGAGCTGTTTTCTGAATTTCGCGGTGAGGAGGGGTGGCCGTGATGCCGCAAAGAAATAGTTTTTCGACCCGAAAGGCATCGCAACTGCGAAAAACCGAGCCGATATTATTCATGCTGCGGATATTGTCGAGCACTACTGCCACCGGGTTTTTTACGGATTTTTGGAAATCTTCTATGCTGAGGCGGTTGAGTTCGGATGTTTTGAGTTTTTTCATGCTGCTGGCAAGGTTTTCGGCTGTGTAAAAATAATAAAAAACCCCGGCAATGAACCAGGGTTTTTGGTGAGGGGGGTGTTTTAATTCTCTTAATGGAAAGTATACGATAATCCAACGCCTATTACTTCTTTGAACTGGGTGCGGGGGCCCTCCTGGCTGTAAGGTAGTTTTATCATTACATCATCGTCGTAGATCAACTGGGTGTTGATGGTGGTCGACAGCCATTTGTTGACCTTCAAACCTATGAGCACGTTCCAGTTGATGTCGACATTACCGAAATCTTTCAGGTAATCGCTAAACATTTCGAGGGAGGTATTCAACGTAATGTTCTTAAATACTTCCTTATTGAAAACTGCGCGCATATAGGGTCCGAATTCGCCTTTCATGTTTTTACCTTTTTCAACTCCAAAGGCGCCGGCATCTGACAATGTGTTGTCGGTTACGAAAGTGAATCTGCCGGCTGAGGGCGAAATATAGAGGGTGAAGTATTCGGCGGGGACATAGTTGACGCCAATACCAGCAACGAGGTAACCCGGAGCCATGAATTTTGAAATGGCCACACTATCGTTGGGATAGTTATAACCGTTGGTGAATTGGGTGCGGAAGTTGGCCAACAGGGTTACATCCCAGTGTTTCGATATAGCATAACCGTATGAAGTGGTATATTCTATCTTATCGTCGGTTTTGGTGAAGCGGGCTGCTTTGCCACGGCCGAGGAATTGAAAGCCATAAGCCAGATCGAGGTTGTTTTTCCAGGAGTGTTTTTTCTTTTTATAGTCGGCCTTAAAGTTGAAGAGTGCGCCAAGGCCAAATGAGTTTTGCCCCCCGGCCGACCAGTTAGAAAATGCTGCCTGGGTGATGTTGAGGGCGGCGGTTCCGAGAATGGTCCAGGGTTTTACGGTGTCGGGGGCATTGAGGCCGTCGCGGTCGAGGGGTTTGGCAACTTTGTTGATGGGATCCTGCCCAAATACCAACGATCCCGAAAGTAAGAGTAAGATCAGTAATGTTTTTTTCATAACAATTTAACCATTTAGCAGTTTAACCAATCCTTTATTTGTTTTTCAAAAGATCGCGTATCTCAGTAAGCAAGACCTCTTCGGTGGTTGGAGCGGGAGGAGCTGCCGGTGCAGGTTCGGCTTTCTTTTTATTGAGCCGGTTCATGCCTTTTATCATCATAAAAATGGCGGCGGCAATGACAAGAAAATCGAAGAGAGTTTGCAGAAAATTTCCCAGCTTTAAAACCACGGCTTCTTTAACGACGGCATGGGTGGCGGGATCGAGGACGGCATCGCGGAGGGTGATGACAATGTTGGTGAAGGTGATGCCACCGACCAGCAGACCAATGGGAGGCATGATGACATCTGCAACCAGGGAGGCTACAATTTTGCCGAAAGCAGCCCCGATGATGATACCGATGGCCATGTCCATTACATTGCCTTTCATGGCAAATTCTTTGAATTCTTTTACTATGCTCATAATTTTTTTGTTTAAATGGTTAGACAAAAATATCAATTTACTTTTACATTGCAAAAATTTTTTTTTCATCTAATACTTGCAGTACTTAAATTTCTGTATTACTTTTACACCTTAGAATATAATATTAAAACAGTTAATAAATTATAACACGTTTAAATATCAACTAATTACTAACCAAAAAATTTAATTTATGAAAAAAACATTATTTTTTATTGCAGTTTTACTGGCTTCGGTTTGCATTTCAAATGCTCAAACCGTCGACAGAAAATGGAGTGTTGGAATACACGGAGGGTTTAACGAGTATGCCGGCGACCTGGGAAACGGGTTTTATAATGCCAATGGCGGGACTTACGGTATGGGTGGCCTGGATATTTCGCGCTATCTGAATCGGTTTTTTGACATTTCGATCAGGATGAACTACGGGAATGTTGGTTTTAAAACCAAAAACGAAACCAATCTTGAGAAAATGTTTAAATCGAGTATGTTTCATGGCAATTTACATGTGAGGCTGAAGTTTTTGGGAAATGACAAATATAAGTTGCAGCCGTTTATTTTTGGCGGGGTAGGGTTTGAGAGTTTTTCGACCAAGAATCCCTGGTGGACGAGTGATAAGGTGAAATCGACCGACGAATCGTTTGTAACAGGTTTCGGATTAACCTATCATGTGGCCCCCATGATAAGCTTGCAGTACCTGACCAATTTTATTTTTACGGATTATGACCGTGTGGATCATAACTGGGGTACGAAGTACTACGATTATTATATGCAGCATAGTTTGGGAGTGGCTTATAATTTCGGTAAGATGAAGGATACGGATAAGGATGGTATTGCAGATAATAAGGATAAATGTCCGACGGTTTGGGGTCTGGCCAAATTTGAAGGATGCCCCGATACCGATGGGGATGGTGTAATTGATGGCAGCGATTTGTGTGCCGCTACACCCAAGGGTGTGAAAGTTGACAGTAAGGGTTGTCCTTTGGATACGGACGGCGATGGTATTGCCGATTATATGGACAAATGCCCTGATGTAAAAGGCATAGGTTCGTTGCAGGGCTGCCCCGATGCTGATGGCGATGGTGTGGCCGATACCGATGATAATTGTCCTAATACTCCCGCAAAGGTGAAAGTGGATACCAAAGGTTGCCCGCTTGACAGCGACGGCGACGGCATTGCCGATTATTTGGATAAATGTCCCGATGTGAAAGGACTAGCTTCCTTGGGAGGCTGCCCCGACCGCGATGGAGACGGTATTACCGACGCACTCGATAAATGTCCCGATGTAAAAGGAACTGTCGCCAATAAAGGATGCCCTGAGGTGAAAAAAGAGGTGATAGAAGTTTTCCAGAAGGCATTGCAGGGAATACAGTTTGAGACCGGAAAAGATGTGATACGCCCTGTTTCCTTCAAAATACTGGATAATGTAGTAAGCATTATGAAAGAAAACAAGGAATATAACCTGAAAATTAACGGACATACCGACAATGTGGGTAAGCCCGATGCCAATATGACCTTATCGCAGAAGCGGGCGGATGCGGTGAAGGCTTACCTGATCAATAAGGGAGTGGAAGCCGGCAGGTTGAGTGCTTTTGGGTTTGGAGACACCAAACCTGTGGGTGATAATAAAACCCCGGACGGCCGTGCCAAAAACCGCCGCGTGGAATTTGTGGTGGAGTTTTAACAGAGATAAAATTGAATGAAGAAAAGGGCTTGCGGATGCAAGCCTTTTTTTTTGATCTAATTATGTTGACTTGATAAAAAAAGCCGCCCCCATCATGGAAGCGGCTTTCTTAGCGGAATACCCAAACACTCAGGCAGCGGTTACCGGTTCTTCTTTTTTGGTGTTAGTAACCACGGTAAAATCAACAGCCATAATTTCAAACACATTTTGTTTCACGCCGTTCTTGTCGGTATATTGTTTGTTTACAATTTTACCGCTCAGGCTCACAAAACTTCCCTTGCTGATCTTTTTGATACCATCTTTGGCCACTTTATCCCACATAACCACATTGTGCCATGTAGTGTCGCGCACCCATTCCTGCTGGCTGTTCTTATAACTGTTGCTGGTGGCCAGCGAAAAGCGTATCATCTGCTTTCCGCTTTTCAGGGTTAATACTTCCGGATTCTTTCCGGCGAATCCGCTTAATTCAACTTTGTTAACTGACTTTTCCATAATAATTAAAATTAAAAGTTTGTAATTGGTTTTGTTTTTAAAAATTAATGAGACAAAGTTACTCCCACCCCAAAGTCTGATTCGGTTATTAAATATTTGTATTCGGATATAGTCGTTTGTAGTCGTTTGTAAACGGATAATATTTTTACTATATTTGTAGCTTCATTTTAGGAAGGCTATGAGACTGTGAGGCTATAGGCTGTGAGTTGGAAGACTGTGAGACTATGAGGCAGGGAGGCTGTGAGGAGAGGAATTTGGACTTTTGGTTATTAATAATTAAAAGATAGGAGAATAAAATTATGCGCGATCACAAAAAATTAAAGGCGTTTACTCTGGCAGACGAAGCAGTATTGATGATTTATAGGATAACACTTGATTTCCCCAAAGAAGAGATGTATGGATTAACCTCACAAATGCGAAGGGCTGCAATTTCGGTCCCCTCTAATATTGTGGAAGGGTGTGCCCGAAAAACCCAGGCCGACTATCTTCGTTTTCTTGAATTTGCTTTTGGCTCCCTGAGAGAATTAAATTATCAATACAGTGTAGCCAGCAGATTGGGTTATGTTAAGGAAGAAAACGTCAAAATATGCGAAGCCCAACTCCATGAATCCGAAATAGTATTAAGCTCTCTGATTCGTGCCTTAAGTAAACCCTAACCCCTCATAGCCTCATAGCCTCATAGTCTCACAGCCTAAAACCCTTCCCCCCATGACCGAAAAACGCAAATGCCTCGAATGCCAAGAAGAATTCAGCGGAAGAATTGATAAAAAATTCTGTTCCGATATGTGCCGCAATGCATACAACAACAAATTGAACAGTGATACCACAAATCTGGTGCGCAATATAAACAGCATCCTTCGAAAAAATCATCGCATTTTGCAGGAATTAAATGCTGCCGAAAAAACCAAGGTCCACAAAAAGAAACTCGCTGACAAGGGCTTCGACTTTACCTACTTCACCAGCATTTACAAAACCCAGAAAGGCTCCGAATATCATTTCTGTTACGAACAGGGTTATCTTGCCCTGGAAAACGATTTTTACATATTGGTGATCAATAAAGGGATAAAGGAAGAATAAATAACAGTCTCCACACTTCTTCATAAAAGATTTAACTTTGCCTGAAAATTACCCGAATTGAGCGAGCCGAAAAAAGAGATAGCGGAAACTCCGCTGATGAAACAACATAACGCGATCAAGGCGAAATATCCTGATGCGCTGCTGCTGTTCAGGGTGGGTGATTTTTATGAGACGTTTGGTGAGGATGCTGTGAAGGCTTCGGGGATACTGGGGATAGTGCTGACGAAACGGGCGAACGGTTATATGTCGCATATAGAGTTGGCGGGATTTCCGTATCATGCGCTGGACACTTATCTGCCGAAACTGGTGAAGGCGGGGCTGAGGGTGGCGATATGCGACCAACTGGAAGACCCGAAGCTTACGAAAAAGATAGTGAAGCGGGGTATCACGGAACTGGTGACGCCGGGAGTGGCCTATAACGACAAGGTGCTGGAGCATAAGGAGAATAATTTCCTGGCGGGTATACATATGGGGGGCAGGGTTACGGGGGTTTCGTTCGTGGATATTTCGACGGGAGAGTTTTACCTGGCGCAGGGGAGCCAGGAGTATGCCGACAACCTGCTGCAGAGCATGAGGCCTATGGAGGTGGTGGTGCAGAAGAATAGGCTGAGGGAGTTTAAGGAGACCTACGGGGATAAATTTTATACGGCTACGTTTGAGGATTGGGTGTTTACTCCGGATTTTGCGAAGGATGTGTTGCAGAAGCATTTCGGGACGACCTCGCTGAAGGGTTTCGGGGTGGAAGAGATGGAGGCGGGTGTGATAGCTTCGGGGGCGGCCCTGCATTACCTGGCGGAGACGCAGCACGACAAGGTGAGCCATATAGCGAAGCTGAGCCGCATAGAGGAAGATCATTATGTGTGGCTGGATAAGTTTACGGTACGTAACCTGGAGCTGCTGCACGGGGCTAACGAGAATGCGCTGACGCTGCTGGATGTGACGGACCATACGCTGACCCCCATGGGGAGCCGATTGCTGAAACGATGGATGGTGATGCCGCTGAAGGATAAGCTGCTGATAGAGGAGAGACTGGATATTACAGAAGAGTTTATAGGAAAGGGCGAAGAGGCTGAAGCACTGCGCCGCGAGGTGAAGGGCATAGGCGACCTGGAGCGACTGATAGGGAAGGTGGCCATAGGGAAGGTTCAGCCGAGGGAGGTGCTGCAGATCAAACGGGCGCTGACATCGGTGGAGGCGATAAAACTTCAGTTTACGGAGAGCGGGAATACGGCCCTGCGCAAGATAGGCGAACAACTGAATGCCTGCCGCATGATACGCGACCGCATAGAGCACGACCTGCATGCCGATCCGCCGGCCCTGGCGCTGAAGGGGAATGTGATAGCTGAAGGGGTGTCGGACGCGCTGGACGAGCTGAGGAAGCTGGCCTTTTCGGGCAAGGATTACCTTTTGCAGATTCAACAAAGAGAAAGCGAAGTGACGGGGATACCCTCGCTGAAGATAGCTTTTAATAATGTTTTCGGGTATTACATAGAGGTGACCAATACGCATAAGAACAAGGTGCCCGAGGGATGGACCCGCAAACAGACGCTGGCAAACTGCGAGCGCTTTATTACCGAAGAGCTGAAGGTGTACGAAGAAAAGATACTGGGGGCAGAAGAGAAGATACTGGCGCTGGAGACGACCTTGTATAACGACCTGGTGGTGGCGCTGTTCGATTACATTCAGCCCATTCAACTGAATGCTTCGCTGGTGGCGAGGGTCGACTGCCTGTTGTCGTTTGCCGAGGTGGCCGTCAGAAATCATTATGTGAAGCCTGAGATCAACGATTCGCTGGTGATTGACATCAAAAACGGTCGTCACCCCGTGATAGAACAAAACCTGCCTGCCGGCGAAAAGTATATTGCCAACGACATTTTGCTGGATAACGGCAGTCAGCAGATCATCATCATCACCGGTCCGAATATGTCGGGTAAGTCGGCCCTGCTGAGGCAGACGGCGCTCATCACCCTGCTGGCGCAGATGGGGAGTTATGTTCCCGCCGACAAAGCGAGCATAGGGCTGGTAGATAAGATATTTACGAGGGTGGGCGCTTCGGATAATATTTCGTCGGGCGAGTCCACCTTTATGGTGGAGATGAACGAGACGGCGAGCATTCTGAACAATATTTCGTCGCGCAGCCTGATATTGCTCGACGAGATTGGCCGCGGGACGAGCACCTACGACGGCATCTCCATTGCATGGGCCATAGCGGAGTATCTGCACGAGAACCGTCTGTTTCAGCCCAAGGTGCTTTTCGCCACTCACTACCACGAGTTGAACGAAATGGCGAAGTCGCTGCACCGTATAAAGAATTTCCATGTGTCGGTGAAGGAAATAGGCAATAAGGTGATCTTTCTGAGGAAGCTTACGCCGGGAGGCACCGAACACAGTTTCGGGATTCATGTGGCCAAAATGGCGGGTATGCCGCCGCGCATCATCGACCGCGCCAACGAGCTGCTGCAACAACTGGAAAAAGACCATAGCGGAGGCGAGCTCACCCAAAAAGGCAAGGCCGCCAAAACCTCAGCCGCCGACCAGTATCAACTCAGCTTTATCCAACTCAACGACCCCCTGCTCGAGCAGATCAAAGATGATATCCTGAATACCGATATCAATACCCTGACACCCGTGGAGGCGCTGATGAAATTGAATGAGATCAAGAAGTTGTTGGGGAAACGGTAATCATTTTTATTAATGATTATTAGGGCGTGTCCCCCTACGGGGGCCGGGCTTTACGCTGCAAGTCCTCAGGTCGCTACGCTCCCTTCCGGGCTTTACGCTCCAATCCCTCACGCCGCGAGCCATTTGCCTGCCAAATCATCTCATCCTTCCTCGCGAAACAAAGGTTCTACGAGTCCCAAATGTCATATTCATTCACTATCGCTGACATTCATGTAGGGGTCTACTATGTTTCCTTTCATGGGCTTCAGCCCAAAATAACCCTGTCAGGTTTATCCCGTACCTTTGGTCGGGAGGTTGAACATTCATCTTCCTAATCACCTTAATCAAATAAATCAAAGTTCAGACAACCTCGGTTCCGGCAACATCCCGTCTTGTAAATATCACACCCCGCCCTGTCAAAATCAAAACCCGCCCTGCAAAAATGACACCCTGTCATGTCCAACTCAAATCCCGAACTGTAAATATGACACCCTGTCCTGCACCAATTCACTCCCGTCCTGTTAAAGTCCACTCCCGTGCTGTAAATATTCACTCCCGTCCTGTCAAAGTTCAATCCTGTATTGCATCAGTTCTTCCCCGTGTTGCATCACATCGTCCCCGAACTGCATCATATCGTCCCCGTTATGTAAACGCATTTAATGTCAAAGATTTACAAAATAACAAATCCGTAGTACGGCTCCAAGCTGTGTTACGGATAAAAACTTTTTCCACACAAAATAATTTCACCCCGCTCCTTGTCTGCCAATAATAGTGGCTATTGCCTTATGACGTGGTACTTTGGTTCCTGGTACTTGTGACTTATGGCTCGTGGCTAAATAATAATTCTTAGTGTAACTTAGTGTCCGCCGCGGCGGATTAGTGTCTTAGTGGTCTCTCCTGTCAGGAGTAAAACCCCGGAATATTTTTCCACCTCTTATGCGACCACAGCCAGTATTGAGGCGTGCGCAGTATGGTGTTTTGCAGGCATTGGATATAGGCCGACATAATGAAACCGTATTCCGTGTCTTTGGGTTGCTCAGCAATCTTGATCAGGTGGAGTTTGTAATGCCCGCGTTTCACCCTTTCTATATCGGCATAAACCACGGGGAAGTTATACTCCCGGGCGTATTTCTCGGCCCCGTACATAAAATCGGTTTCCTTGTTCAGGAAAGTGGTAGGATAGCCTTTTTTCACTCCTCCCGGATATTGGTCGGCCAGGAAAAGGCTGGCGGTCAACCGGTCCTTATCTTTGGCAAACTCTTCCTTGATATTGGTAGCATTGATGATCTTCATACCTGTTTTGCTGCGCTTGTTGTTTATCAGCACATTCAGGGTCTGGTTCGATAAAGGTTTCCCCACGCCTATGGCCAAATGAGGGAAGAGGAGGTTGAGCGCATAGATCAGTATTTCCCAGTTGCCGTAATGGGCCGACATAAATATCACGCTTCGGTTCTCACGGGCATACTCCTCCATAATCTCCGGATTATCGCAGGTCACTCGTTTCAGCAGGTTCTTTTCGCTGATGGTAAGGCATTTGATGGTCTCGAAAAACATCTCCGAAAGAAAAAGATAGAACTGACGGCTTATCTTGCGGACATCGGCGCCTTCGGGCAGGCTACCTTCGAGGTTCTTTCGCACCACTTTTCTGCGGTAGCCGAAAACATAGTACAACAACAGGAATAGAAAGCGCGAAATGCCGTACAATACCCACATAGGCAGCAGAGAAAACCCCAGCAGCAGGAAAAAAAGGAGATAATTGACAGATTTTGCTATTATTTTCATCATTGCTTTCTGAAATAGCCTGTTTTAAACTTATTTTTGCAAATATAAGTATTTAGCGGTATGGACATTTTCAGAAGTTTTATTCTTTCGGTTTTTGTGGTACTCAACCTCAGCGCCTGCTTCGCTCAAAGCAAAAGCAAGGCCGATTCAGCCATAGTAGTGTTTGGCGATACCCGCACCAATCATGAAGTGCACCGGGCCATTGTAAAAGATATCATGCTTTTCAAGCCCGTGGCGGTCTTCCACACAGGCGATCTTGTGTATAACGGCAAAAAGAACTCGGCATGGTCGCTTTTCCGCGAAATTTCAAAACCTATCATCGATAGTAGCCGCTTTTATCCTTCCTTTGGCAATCACGAACTTCATGCTGAGGTCATGTCGTCCGAATTTAATATGCCCAACAACGGCAAATGGTACTCGGTGAATATCGGTAAGGTTCATTTCACGGTAGTCGACAATTATTCTGATTATTCAGTAGGTTCGGAACAATACAAATGGCTGGTGAACGATCTGTCATCATGCGGATACCGTTTTCGTGTTGTGGTGATGCATTTACCCGTATATAGCTCGGGACCTCACCAGACCAGAGTGAAGAAAATTAAAAACATCCTGGTTCCTTTGTTTGAGAAGTACGGGGTAGATGTGGTATTTAGCGGACACAACCATTGCTACGAAAAAGCCTTTGCCAATAATATCTATTATATCACCACTGCAGGCGGTGGTGCACCTTTATATCCCAAAACAAAGGACCTTCCAGAATCGCAACTCTATGTTAAAACCTATAACTTCTGCGTACTAAAAGTGGTGAATAATACCCTGCAAATACAAGCCTTGGATACAGACCTGAAAATAATAGATGAGGTAGTACTGAAGTGAAGACCGAAGAACACCCATCAAACTATAAAACGCTCCTTTTGTTCAAGGGTCGGGACCATGCAGTTATCCCGCTTACCAAATACCTTGTATCTTGCCCCGGGCTATCAGTCCGTAAACAAAGTCGCGTAGTGGGCGGGGAAATATCATCAGGGCATAAAACAGTTTCCAGCCACCACCCATTAATTTTAATACTTGAAGTCCGGCTGTTGATCGCAAATAATATTTTTTGCCCGTTATGAGAACAAATGAATCGAAATTGTCAGTCGGCAAGCCCAACTTTTTTAACAGGGTCTGACCATAATCCGATTGCAAAGAGGCGAACCGGAACAGAGCTTTTGGGTCTCTTTTTATAACAAACTGCACAGTGCGATTACACAAATTGCAGATGCCGTCGAAAAGTAAAATGTAAGGAGGAGTAGTGCTCATAGCTATGTTTTTTCCCTTGCATTTTTTCCGGCAAGCATTTTTTCCAGGTTTTCTTTCACCCTGGATTCTATAATTTCTATGATCAGTTTTTCCGGAAAAGGTTTGTCGTATGGAAATCTTATGGTCCCCTTACTTAATCCGTAAGGTTTGAGTTTGTCTTTAAATGCCTCAATCACATTTGCCTTAGGATAGAGCGCGTAATGGTTTTTGGCTGCAGCAAACCAGACCAATAAACCATGAAATTTCAAGGCCGGCATTTGGTAACTGATAGTTTCTTCAGCATCGGGGACCGTTTTTTTGATCACTTTCCGAAGGTTCTTTAGGAAAGTTTGAGCCCGAGGCGATTGAGAAGCTATGTAATCATCAATATTCTTATATTCGGTTTCAGGTTTTGCGGACATGATGCTTGTTTATGGTTTGAATCAATTCTGGAGTTTATTACAAATATAATTAATATTCGGGAATAAAAAAAGCGATAATATTGTTTAATTGAAAAAAGTGACTATTTTTGCCCCCACAATTTACAGTATTATAATAACTTACCGAGTTATTATGATTTTGTTAATGATTAATTAAGGATATAGTAAATAAATTATACAAACTAAAAAAGGAGATTTATGAAATTTAAAAAATTACACACATGGTTGATAGCAGCTTTAATGATAAGCCCGTTATTTATCGCAAATGATATATTTGCGCAAACCCCCGGAACCTTAACCTTTAGCGTAACCACTACAGAACCAAGCGGAGGATATACCAATAAATTTGTATTGGCTGTATGGATTAGAGACAATTCAGGAAATTTTGTGAAAACAAAAATCAAATATGCCAACTCCAGAGTTCAATATCTCAATGTTTGGGTGTCGAATTCTTCTTCAAATACTACTGATGCACTCACCGGAGTTACACAAACCGTTCATAAGACCTTTTCTATTTCATGGAATGGGACAAATGTTTCATCAACAGTAGTTCCTGACGGTGTATATCAGGTCTGGATGCAAATGGCTGATCAGAATACAAACGGACCCACCTACTCGGTTACTTTTACCAAGGGGACTTCAACAGTGCATTTAACTCCGGCTAATTCCGGAAACTTTACTAATCTGGTTCTTGACTGGGTGCCCACCTATACCGGGATTTCTGATAATCAGGACAAGCCTGTTTTTTCGGTTTCTCCCAATCCTGTTACCAGTCAAAGCTCCATCAATTATTCGTTGAACGAACTGACCGATGTTACCATCGGCTTGTATGATATAAACGGGAAACGGGTAAAAGTATTAATTGATCAGAATCAGAATGCCGGAAGCTATAACCTGCCTTTATCAGTAAAAGTAAAACCGGGTGTTTATTTTGTGAAAATGTATACCGGAAGAACACAGCATATTGAGAGGGTTTTAATAACAGAATAAGTAATCGATTTCGATTATAAAAAACGCCGCTGATCATAAAATCAGTGGCGTGTTTTTTTTATTTAAAAATCATGACTGAACCTGTAAGGTCAAAAACAGTCTATCCTTTTTTCAGGGTAAATCCGAAGGTGGTTCCGGTGCCCACGGTGCTGCGCACATTGATGGTTTGGTGATGAGCTTCGATAATGTGTTTTACAATGGCCAGCCCCAGTCCGCTGCCGCTGTTACTTATGGTGCGTCCGTGTCCTGATCTGTAAAAACGTTCGAAGATACGGGGAATGTCTTCCTGCGCAATACCAATGCCGGTATCCGAAACCTCTATCAGCACCTGTTCGTCCATATCATACAGGGATATTTTGGTGCGTCCGTTTTCGTTTCCATATTTGACAGAGTTTTCGATGAGGTTTGATAATACCTGCCTGATGAGTTCCTTATCGGCAAACACATGAAAAGGGGTCAGTGTGTTCTGGTTGATAAAGATTTGTATGTTTTTTTCGGCGGCTTTGATCTCGAAAAACTCGATGAGGTCGTTACAAAGCGACATTATGTCGAACCTTTCATAATTGGGCATAAGCGCATCCGATTCGAGCCGCGATATTTCGTCGAGGTTGTTAATGATGGTAATCATGCGGTCGATGCTTTTTTCGGCTCTTTGCAGGTATTCCAGGTTGATGCTTTCGTCTTTCAATCCTCCGTCGAGCAAAGTAAGGACATAGCCCTGAATATTAAAGATGGGTGTTTTGAGTTCGTGCGAAACGTTTCCCAGAAATTCGCGTCTGTAGGTTTCCAGTTTTTTCAGGCTTTCCATTTCTTTTTTTTGATCTTCGGCCCATTCAGCCACTTCTTTTTCGGCCGTTTCGAGCCAGTCGGAATTGGCAACTATCTTGTGTTTGGGCGATTTCAGGTTGTGTATGTTTTTGTAAAGTATCCTGATTTTTTTGTAAATAAAGTTCTCTATGGCCTGCCAGACGACAATATATACCACTATAAACAGCAGGGTGCTTGATATTGCCAGGAACAACCAGTTAAATGGTTCTTTTGAAAAGAAAACAAAATAGGCTAAGTCGAAAATCAGGTACAAAAGCAATAGGAAAAGCGCGATCCTTAAAGAAATGCCTCTTGGGTTGTTTTTTTTCATTTCACCTCGAACTTATATCCCACGCCTTTCACGGTTTTGATGTTTTCGATCCCTATCTTTTCGCGCAGTTTGCGTATATGAACATCGATGGTGCGTTCGCCTACAATTACATCGTTGCCCCATACTTTAGCGAATATCTCGTCGCGGTTGAACACCTTATTGGGCCTGGAGGCCAATACCAGCAGCAGCTCAAATTCTTTGCGCGGCAGCACTATTTCTTCATTGTTTTTTATCACCAGATATTTTTCCTGGTCAATGATCAGGCCTTCTATAGCGAGGGGGGCCTTGTCGGGTTGTTGCTCTGCCTGGTATCTGCGCAGCAGGGCATTGATGCGGCTGACGAAGACACGGGGTTTTATGGGTTTGGCAATATAATCATCTGCCCCGGCCTCCAGTCCGGCTATTTGCGAATAATCTTCACCGCGGGCCGTGAGGAACATGATAAGGGTTTGTTTCAATTGCGTTAGCTTGCGCAATTCGGTGCAGGTCTCGATGCCATCCATGCCGGGCATCATCACATCGAGTACTATGATATGAGGAAGTATATCTCTGGCAATTAGTACGGCATCTTTCCCGTTGTTTGCCGTAAACACTTTAAATCCTTCCTGTTTCAGGTTATATCCCAAAAACTCTGTAATATCGGGCTCATCGTCGACCAAAAGTATTTTAACACCATTCTCCATGATCAGGGCTTGTTTGCACAAAGATAGAAATTAAAAATCCGCAAGGCATCTTTTACAGAAAGATTTACAGGAATTCACATAAAGTTAACCAGGGCTTCACAATAACTTAATACAGGGATGCTTTTGTAAGCCAATCGTTGGCTTGTTGACCTGCCAGGGCCATGCTTGCGGCCATGGAAACAAAACCATGTTTTTTAATAACTAAAAAGTCATTACCGGGCAGTATGGTTAATACGCTTTCGGCCAGTTCGACGGTGCCGTATGGAACTTCTGAGGCGGTTTCGGGGATATTGAGTGAAGCGGCATTGTCGGTGATCTGTTGATTATGTCCGTGGAATATGGCCTGCACATCGGGGCGGTTCTGATAGATGGTGAAATGCATAAAGGTTTCTGACGAAGGCGGGCGGATGCCTGTTATGAGTATTTCTTTGGCAGTGGTGTTGCAATCGTGTATCTCAACAAAGCAATCATCGCCCAAAGTATCCTTCAGTCCGATGCAGGTTCCGGTGATGATGAAACTATTGCGTTGGGTGCGAAAGCTGAGGTTGCCATACGAGCCGCCGGGATAAGGAGGGGCCAGTCCTTTGTCGTGAAATATACGGCACCAATCCTTGAGTATCCCGAGGTCGGGATGCTGGGGAGCCGCTTTTTGCTTATAAACGGTGGTGAATTTCACTCCGGCATATCCTTCGCTCATAGGCTGAACAGGTTTGCTATGTCCCGGCTCATGGCTTTGATGATGCCGCGCTCGGTGATGATGCCCGTGATGTATTTGGCAGGAGTTACATCGAAAGCCGGATTGAGGGCCGCCGAACCGGGCGAACAGACCAGTATCTCGTGCAGCGCCCCATTTTTGTCAGGGCCCTGCTGATACAGCACTTCGTCGGGGCTGCGCTCTTCGATGGGGATATGGCTTCCTTCAGGACAACTGAGGTCGAAAGTGGAGGTGGGCGCGGCCACATAGAAGGGGATGCCGTATTCTTTGGCTACTATGGCTTTTTCGAGGGTGCCTATCTTGTTGGCCACATCGCCGTTGGCGGCTATGCGGTCGGCGCCGACAATCATGATATCGATTTTGCCCTGCGACATCAGGTGTGCGCCGGCATTGTCGGGGATGATTATGTGAGGGATGTTCTCGTTTTTCAGCTCCCAGGCAGTGAGGCGGGCGCCCTGGCTGCGCGGACGGGTTTCGTCGGCATATACAAATACTTTTTTGCCTGAACGGGCCGCTTCGTAAACCGGCGAGAGGGCAGAGCCATAGTTGGCAAAGGCCAGCCATCCGGCATTGCAATGGGTGGCTATATTACAACCGTCTTCTATGAGATCGTTGCCAAATTCGCCTATCTTTTTGCCGGCATCCACATCTTCCTGGGCAATCCGTTCGGCTTCTTCCACGGCTTTTTCGAAACATTGCATACCGGCACGAAAAACACGTTCGGTGGCATGAAACAGGTTGCGGGCGGTGGGGCGGGTGGCCTCTATTTCGATTCGGGCAGCGGTGATAAACCGGACATAGTCGTTACGGCCTGCCTCAATGCAGGCCTGCGCCATGGCGTATCCGGCGGTAACGCCAATGGCTCCGGCGCCGCGTACTATCATGGTTTTGATGGCTTCGCAGGTCTGTTTGTAATGTTTCGATTCGTAAATTTTGAAGGTAAAGGGTAGCAGGTTCTGCTCTATCATGAACACCGAGCTTTTCTCCATCCATACGGTGCGGTAGTTGGTTCCGTTGACGTGCATACAATTAAGTTGGAGGATAAAGGTACTGTTTTTTTTGAGAGGAAAAGGTGTGGCTTTCTGATAATTTATAAGCTCCAAGCCCCAGGGACCAGGATATCAGTCGGCAATCGGCAGTCGGCAAAAAACCACTAAGACATCCCGACCTACGGTACGGGACAGGCTCAGGACACATAGAAACACTAAGAGGATTTCATACAAGGGAATTAGAATCGGGGAAGTCTTCATTTTGCAGACTGAGGACTGAGGACTGGAGACTGGAGACTGAAGTTTGCGGATTGCCGACTTCCACATGGGTGTGTTAAAACAAAAAAACATACCACTGGCACTGGTGAAAGCACCAACAGTATGTTTTTTTGTTACAAAGAGCGATCGAAAAACTTCGATTATCTTTTGCTCAGGTCTTCTGAAATTTTAACAATGTTTTCCAGAGTTTCTCTGTTGAGCGAATAAATGCTCATTTTACCCTGTCTAACTTTTTTCAAAATACCATATTCTCTAAGAAGAGCTAAATGGTGTGAAGTTTCTGCCTGAAGTATGTTCAGTTTCTCGTAGATCTGAGTCACATTCAGTTTTTCGTTTTCCTCAAGAAGTTTGATAATTTGAACTCTTGCAGGATGTGTAATGGTGCGAATTTTCTTTGCAGCAAATTCGACTTTCTGGACATCTAATTTCAATGTTGATTTCATTTTTTATATTTTTTTAAATATCAGTACAAATATAAGCACATATTTATTAAAAGCAAGGTTTTTTTTAAAAAAAATACAAATTTTTTTAAAAAAGCTGGTTTTTAGGTATAAATACTTATTTTTTGGCCTACATATTTTTTTCATTTCCTAAATTTCATATTTCGGCGGCAATTAGTTTTGAATTTTCAAACCTGCTTTTTGCAAAATAGATTTCCTGGTTCGATTTCCTTTTTTTGCAAAATGCTTTATCGCGTCCAAAATATTTCCTTTTTATTTGTTTCTTCCGGCAGATTAACAGAGGCAAATTATATTTACATTTGTAAATAATTCACATTTCATGAAAGATTCAGACAAATCTAAGGAACAATTGATAGCCAAACTGGAGCAACTGCGGCAAATGCATCAAAGCTGCGAAATGAAATTGCAGAAGGTAACCCAGTCCGAAAAAATGTTGCAGGATATTATCGATTACAATCCCCTTTCTATTCAGATTGTGGATAGCCAGGGTCGGAATATTATGACCAATGCCTCTTTTACCCGTTTGTTTGGCGCTGAACCCGGTCCCGATTTCTGCCTGTTTACCGACAGCCAGTTGATGGAAGCCGGGTTGGAATATCATATCCAATGGTTGAAAAACGGCGAAACGGTCAATTTTCCTGATAACCTTTACAATCCGCACCGCCTCGACCCGAAATATCCCGATGTGGATGTTTATACCAACGGTGTGGGGTTTCCGGTGTTTGGCCCCGACCAACTGCCCGAATGCTTTGTGCTGATACATCAGGATGTTACCGAGCGGGCGAAAGATCATAAACAACTTGTAGAACTGAACCAGCAACTGAAACTCATTACCGAGATAAACAAAAATATTCGCGAAAACGAACGCAAAACCCTGGCCAATGAGCTTCACGATGAGTTTGGATTGCCGCTGAGCGCCATCAAACTGAACCTGGAGGTGATCAAAGGAAACATCCGCAACAAGGCTCTGGTGGCCGATATTGACCGGGTGATCGGTATTATACTTGATACCGACTCGACCATCAAAAAAATTCTGTCGGACCTGCGGTCGGTGCAACTCGAAGAACTGGGCTTGAAAACCGCCGTGGAGACCTTTGTGGCCGAATTTGCCAAAGCCAACCGTCTGACCATTTATCTGAATATTGACGATGATTTTGATGCCGACCCCGAACGCTCGCTCGTGATCTATAAAATACTGAAAGGGGCGCTAAGCAACGTGGCGCAACATGCCGAAGCCACCACGGTTGATATTTGGCTAAACCGCATCGACGACCATCTGGAACTGATTGTATCTGACAACGGCAGGGGCATCACCCCCGAACAGATAGCCTCGAACCTTTCGTTTGGAGTAATCAGCATGCGCGAAAGAGCCCTTTCGGCTAACGGCACTTTCGAGATATGCCCCGGCAGCAACCGCGGCACCACCATAACCGTCGACCTCCCCGTTTCAAATGAAACTGTATAACCCATGAAAATATTGATTTGCGAAGACCACGAAATGTTCCGCAGCGGAGTCCGCATGGCCCTGGCAACCCTGCCCGATCTTACCTTGCTGGCCGAAGCCGCCAATGCCGCCGAAACCCTCGCGAAACTTAAAAACGATAGCTTCGATGTGGCGCTGATCGATATCAATCTGCCCGGCAAAAGCGGGCTGCAACTGCTGGGAGAAATTAAAACGAAATGGCCCCACGTGAAGGTGCTGATGCTGAGCCAGTATGCCGAAGAGCAATATGCCCTGCTTACCCTGAAATTGGGGGCATCGGGCTATCTGAACAAACTGGCAGCGCCCGGCGAGCTGATAAAGGCTATTAACACCGTAATGAAAGGCGAAATTTACCGTTCGGAATGGCTGCGCGGATTTTTGAGCCAACAGCCGCATAGCGAAAAGATTGTTAACCGGCACGATGTGCTTTCGGCACGCGAATTTCCGGTGCTGCTGCTGTTGGCGCAGGGAAAACTATACAAAGAAATTGCCGATGAGTTAAATATTTCGGACAATACGGTGGCTGCCCACAAAAATCATATCATGCGGAAAATGAAGTTTGCGAACGATGCCGAAATGAATCGGTATTGCCTCAAAAACGGTTTGATTTAAGCCCGATAATACCCATTGGCAAAGAATTTTCCGAACAAACTGTTTTATTTCAGTAGTTTATAACCACTATTTTTGTAAATATTCTGTATAAGAAATTTAAAGGATTCTTTACAAAATCGGGTTTTTTCTTTCCCTAAATTTGTTACCACAAACCATTAATACCCTAAAGCGGTGGCGGCAGCAGGTTTCATATCAGTAAATCAGGAGAGCAGAGAAGATGCCTCTGTAAGCGGAGGGGCTGGGTTGTTGGCTGGCAATATTGATATAAATAGCTATTATAGTAGTACTTACGGCTTCACACAATGCTTTTTAGGGGGCTATCCCGCATCTCCGATGATGATTCCCGGGTCTCCGGGAACGATTCCCCGAGAGCCGGGATTGATTCCCGGATGTCTCGATTTGATTCCTGACTTTCCGGGAATGATTCCCGGATGTCTGGATTTGATTCCCGACTCTCAGGGAATGATTCCCGGATGTCTCGATTTGATTCCGGACTCTCAGAGAACGATTCCCGGATGTCAGGAAATCATAATTAAAGACTGCGGTTTTACTTTTTTAACCTCTGATTCTATAAAAACACACATTCTAATTGATCATATTGTTTAACTTAAAAATCTTACAAAATGACACAAAAAAAGATGAATAAGAAATTAATTGTAGTCCCAAACCAGGGGAATTTAAATGAATCTGAAATAATCAAAGATTCGAAAGAAAAAGCCAATGCCATGGAGGAATTTCCGACTATTGTGCCCGGTATTGATCCTACTCCGGTTGCCGTAAAATCTATCCTTACCGGAATAGATGACAACGCCGCCAAACGCAGCCTGTTGCTCGAAGAGGCCATGGGGCTTACCGAACAAATAAATACCGACATAGAAAAAGTGAAAGGTATTTTTGTGGATAAATGGGCCATACAAATACAAGCCGCTCCCGGCATTGATGTGGGTAAGGTGAAACAATTGAAATTCTTTGTAAAAGGAGTTTATGATGGTGAAGCCGAACCAGAGGCTACGGTTTTGAACAGTTATCCGCAATTAGACGATATTGTAAAAAGTACGCACCTGGTACATTATCTGAATATGGTGAACAGTATCACCAAAAAAATTGCCAGGCCCGAAGATGCCAAAGACACGGAAGTGTATATGTTTTTTGGCGAGCAACCACCTGACAATTATAAAGATATGAAATACCTGGGCTGCGCCAAAAATGGCAAATTTACCGTCACCTTTACCGAAGGCGATGTGGGCAAAACAGTTTGGTATTTTGCCGTGTATTTGCCACGCAAAAAAGGCACTGCCGCTATATTGGCCTCCAAAGTCAGGGCATTGGTGGTTTAGTATAGACATTTAGGATTTAGGCATTTAGGTATTTAGTTTTTAGGTATTTAGGTTTTTTTTCCCGTTCTTTTCGTTTCCTCGTTTTTTGTTTAATATGAATCAGCAGTCGTTCTTTCCATTTAAGTAACCATTTTTTTGAATATCACCCATCCGGCAGCTTCCGCCACCATAAATTTCTTTGCAGCATTGGGGAGAAAGGGGCCGGGTGGTTTTTTTTAGGGAATAGTGAATAGTGAATAACGAATAGTGAATAATGAATAGTGAATAATGAAGTTAAAAAAAACTCTGCGTCCTTTGTGAAAACCTTTGTGTCCTTTGCGGTTAAAAATAGAAAAATGGAAAAAGGCCGTGGAAATGAAAAACTGACGAAATTTTTTGGTGATTCTTGGTGTCTTAGTGCCTTTGTGGCAAAAAATAGTGAATAATGAATAGTGAATAACGAATAGTGAATAACGAATAGTGAATAATGAATAATGAAGGACTCTCTGGGTAACTCTGTGGTTAAATGGATAGAAGACCGAAGACCGGAGACCGAAGTGAGGAAGGATTTCTTGGTGAATCTTGGTGTCTTAGTGTCTTAGTGGCAAGAAATAGTGAATAACGAATAACGAATAGTGAATAATGAAGTTAAAAAAAACTCTGCGTCCTTTGTGAAAACCTTTGTGTCCTTTGCGGTTAAAGATGTAAGAATTTCTTTGCGTTCTTTGCGAAAAGCCTTTGTGGCCTTTGCGGTTAAATAAAAAGAAACAACCCCTAAAATAAAAAAACATGAAAAAGATCTTACTGACCCTTGCCCTTGCCGTGACCATTCTGCCCGGATTCGCCCAGGATATGAAAATAGGCTTACGGTTCAAACCCCTTAATTCAAGCTACACAACACACGAAATGATGAACTACACCCCCAACCAGACCTCGAACGACAATACCTCCGGTCGTTTCGATTCGCTCACCCTTGGCATATTCTTCGAGAAATACTTCGCCAAAAAGGCCTTTCTCATACGTGTTGATATGAATTATGCCGACATGCAGATCTGCGAAACCGAAAACAGCAGTGATATCACCCAATGGTATATTGAATCGAGAGATTACTCCCAAGTGTATAAACAGAAATTCTTCAATATCAACCTGGGCATCGGCACTCATGTCAGTTGGAAAGTCTTTACATTCACCTTCGGGGCTTACGTTCCTTTTACCATACTGCCGAAAGGAACCATTACCCGAGATGTAAACTATTACGAGGACAACATAAAGACCCAATCCACCCATTGCAACGCAACCTATAAACCCACCCTGGGTATTGGCATCGGGGCCTTTGGAGGTGTCAACATAACCATTTTAAAACATCTTTCGCTGGGGATAGATGTTTCGTACGATATTCAATATTTATCGCGAACCCTCACCTGGCACGGCGAAACAAATTACTATCAGAACACCCCTTACATGACCTTCGCCGACGAAAAAGAAAAGGTGCGCAACTTTTATACCTCCAAATTAGTTCCCTCTATAGTTATTGCCTGGGCTTTCGATTGCAGAAAAAAAACAGAGAAATAACAATAAATCTGGTGTTTTTACGTTGATGCACGAAAAAATAAAATGAAAAAGGGTTTATGGATAATAGCACTGATAGTAAATGTGGCCTCTGGCTATTCACAATCAGACACCATAATACTTATCAACGGGGGCCGGATACCCTGCAAGGTCTATATGATGGGCGATGTCACCGTGAATTACGAAATCTTAGAAGACGGCAAGATGCGTCGCCACCGCGTGGCCACCGAAGATGTCGAAAGGGTAATCTTCTATAAAACACCCGAAACTGAAAACCGTGAATTTTATACTCCTCCAGGCATTGAAGTCGAAAACGTCCTGGTTCCGGGCAGCGACACCCTGCAATACCTGCTCAACCAAAACATCGCACTGCGAAATAAGCAAAAGCAATTAAACCAGGATCTGAAGACTATAATTGACAACAACAACGAAGCCGGAAAGCGTTTAAAACTGGCCGCAGGATTCTCCATAACAGCCTTCTGTTTGGGAATAACCAGTGCCGCGATCTATCTTGCCTCCGATGGCGATCAGCCTGAAATAAGTCTGGCATTGGGTGGTTTTGCCTTAGGCTTTGGAGTGGCTGTGCCGGTTGAACTATTTAATGCGGGTGGCAAACTCAGGGGACAATCTGTTAAAAACGAAGTAACAACCGATAAGTGAGGGTCTAAAAACTATTGGTCCAGTTTAAAAAGATAAACATTCCCCTTCACCGAATAAGTCGCCTTTTCGAGGTTCCAGATATACGATTTGATGCTCACGGCTTCGGGTGGCAACTTGTGGATAAGCATGCCGTTGATGAAGTTGGTTGAATTGCCTTCGTAATGCAGCTTAAGCCAGTTCAGGCTGATATATTCGTAAGCCAGGCTTTTGCCGTCCTTGTCGGCCACATCAATAACCACCCTGGTATTGAAAGGAGCCACTGCCGTAGAAAACGTTAGTTTGTAACCCACGTACAATGTCTTGCCGCGCAGGCTGTCAGCCTTGAAGCTATACAGATCGAAATATTCACCCGTAATTTCTGTAGGTGTAAAAACGCTCAAACTATCGAGCAATACACGTGTATAAGCGGTTTTTCTTTGAAGTAGCAGCAAGCCTGAATACTTGTCGTAATCAATGCTGTCATAAGAGTTCTTCCAGGCGGGGATCTCGTCTGTGCGCACTATCTGGTATTCTTCCTCGGTCGAAGGGAAATTCCAGAAATGCACTGCGCTTTGGGTTCCTCCACTACGGTAATTGAAATAGGTCCAGCAAAACAGTTTTACACTGTTACCGCCCACAGTAGCCGGAAAATCGCCGGGCCTGTGCGCGGAACTCACCCTGTCGAAAAAGCGTTGCGGGAAACGGTCCTCTACGTATATATTACATCGGGAGAAGTTTAGTGAATACAGGAAATTCACCGGGAAAAACAACAATGGAATCAGCAGCAACAGTAACCATTTTTTGTTCCAAAGTGCCAGGGCTTTATCGGCGAGGAAACACAAACTCCCGATAAAGAACGGAAACAGATAAAGTCCGGTACGGTCTTCGGGATAATTCACCTTCATCATCCTTCCCATAAACAAAATGGCAGCAATATTTCCGCAAAGCAGCACAAAAAAGATCAGTTTAGGATCGGTAATCAGCGGCAAACTCTTTTCTTTC
This sequence comes from uncultured Bacteroidales bacterium, assembly GCA_964469155.1. Lineage (GTDB taxonomy): Bacteria > Bacteroidota > Bacteroidia > Bacteroidales > CAIWKO01 > CAIWKO01. The sequence continues at coordinate 12,974 of CAYXXU010000024.1, read as the reverse complement.
GCCAATACCATCAAAAAGATCAATCCCATGGACACGAAAAGAAATAAAACCACAAAAGGCACCACCTGCCCGCTGAGCCCGGTGAACATAAATGAAAGAGTATGAACGGTCAGCGCCCAGAATCCCCTGAGGCTTCCGTAATATAAGGCGCCGGTATTTTGCAACAAAAAGATATACTTAAGGAATCCCCAAAGCGGGATCACCGCCAACACAAGATAAGAAACGATCAGCATGCTGTTTCTTTTTATCCCGGCCTCGAACTTCAACCCGTGCAGCAACAACAGCCATGCAAAGATGATCAGAAAACTAACCAGCAGGGTAAGATTGGCCAAAAGAGCCAGCAGGGCAAATAACAAGCACGCAATGTAATATCGGGGTCGGTTGGTGCGGAAGGCCTGCATTAAGTAGTAAATGCTTCCTAACAACAGCGCCATCGACATGCCATAACCCCTCGAAAGGGCAAAGAATTCTATCATTCCCGAAGAACAAGTGAAAGCAATAACGAACACCCAACGGATGATAGCATCTTTTATTTGGGAAGACAGTTTAATCGTAAACCAGAAATACGCGACAAACGACATAAGGCTGCCCAATCGCAGCACCAGCGGCGAAGGTCCGAAAAGCGAATAAAAGAAAGTGGTCAGCGCTGAGTTCAGTACATGATTGTTGGCATCGGCCTGAGTGAAAAAGGGCAGGAAACGGTGGTTCTGCACATAATAAAAGAAGGTGGCCACTTCATCATGTGTCATGGGAGCCACTATGGCCTTTATCCAGAGAAAAGCCCATATTGTCGCAAACAAGGCGAACAAAACGATTTTTTCTTTTTTCGAGAAGGCGATGGTTCCCGTCATTATTTGGTGGGGTTAGTCTTTGTCGTACCAGCTGGCGTACATCATATAGTTCTTCGAGATGCGGTTCACCTGCCCTTCGAGCAGCGATTTGTCAATGCTCTTGATCTTTTTGGCGGGCATACCGGCATACACGCTGCCTTCTTCCACCACCGTATTCTCTAAAACCACCGCTCCGGCAGCTATGATGCAGTTGCTTTGCACCACCGCCCCGTCCATGATCACGGCGCGCATGCCCACCAGCACATTGTCGTGTATGGTGCATCCATGTATAATGGCCCCGTGAGCCACCGAAACATTGTTGCCAATATTGGTGGGAGCTTTCTGATAGGTGCAATGCACAATGGCTCCGTCCTGGATGTTCACATTGTTGCCCATTCGAATGCTGTGCACATCGCCGCGTACCACCGCATTGAACCACACGCTGCAATCGTCGCCCATCAACACATCGCCTGTCAGCGTAGCATTATCGGCCAGAAAACAATTCTTGCCCCATTGGGGGGCCACTCCTTTAACTTTTTTGATCAGTGCCATAGGGTTGTTTTTTTAGGTCAGGATAATCGAGTGAATAGTGCAAACCGCGGCTCTCTTTGCGTTGCGAAGCCATTTTGATGACCAGATAAGCCACATTGATCATATTGCGCAGTTCGCAGATCTTAACGGTCAGAATAGATTTATCATATAGGTCCTCGGTTTCCCTGTAAAGTATCTCCAGGCGGTCCATGGCGCGTTTCAGGCGGAGGTTCGAACGGACAATGCCCACGTAATTGCTCATGATCTCGCGCAGTTCCTTGGTGGTTTGGGTGATGAGGATCATTTCCTCGTTCAGCACGGTGCCTTCGGCATCCCATTCCGGTATTTGGGTATTGATCGTAAGGCCCTTCGCCTTATCCATGGCATCCAAAGCGGCCCTGTGTGAGAAAACCACCGACTCCAGCAACGAGTTCGAAGCAAGACGGTTGGCGCCGTGCAGTCCTGTGCAGGCGCATTCGCCGGTAGCATAAAGATTATGAATAGAGCTTCGCCCGAACTCGTCTATCTTGATGCCTCCGCAAATGTAATGCGCCGCAGGAACCACGGGAATCATTTCTTTGGTGATATCTATGCCTATGCTGAGGCATTTGGCGTAAATGGTAGGGAAGTGGCGTATGAGTTCGTTCTTATCGAGGTGGCGGCAATCGAGGCAAACATGCTCGTCGCCGCTGATTTTCATTTCGGTATCAATGGCGCGGGCCACAATATCGCGGGGAGCCAGGCTCAGCCTTTTGTCATATTTCTGCATGAACTCAGTACCGTTGATGGTTTTCAAAATACCTCCAAAACCGCGGAGTGCTTCAGTAATCAGAAAAGAAGGCCTCTCTTTGGGATTGTACAGGGCCGTGGGGTGAAACTGCACAAACTCCATGTGTTCTACCTTGCCTTTGGCACGATAAACCATGGCAATGCCGTCGCCCGTGGCCACTGCCGGATTGGTGGTGCTGCTGTAAACATTGCCTATGCCTCCGCTGGCAATGAGGGTAACTTTCGACAGTATGGTGTCAATGCGGTCTTCTGCGGGATTCAGCACATAGGCCCCGTAGCAGGTGATATCCGGAGTGCGTTTGTTCACTTCCACCCCATGATGATGCTGGGTAATGATGTCCACCGCAAAATGGTTCTCCAGTATCTCGATGTTCTTATGGTTTTTTACCTGTTTGATCAGGGCTTTTTCAATTTCGGCTCCCGTTTGGTCCTTGCTGTGCAGCACTCGGTATTCGGAGTGTCCGCCTTCTTTGGCCAGATCGTATTTGCCCGATTTGTCCTTATCGAAATGGGTCCCCCAGCGTATGAGTTCCTTAATTCTGGCAGTGGATTCCGTAATGGTGATCCTGACAATGTTCTCGTTGCAGAGTCCGGCTCCTGCATTCAGCGTGTCCTGCACATGTTTCTCGTACGAGTCGGGTTTGTACATCACGGCGGCAATACCTCCCTGTGCGTAGTTGGTGGAAGATTCTTCCGCCTTAGCTTTGGTAACGATGCAGACCTTGCCTTTAGAGGCCACAGTCAATGCATAGCTTAGTCCGGCGATGCCCGAACCAATAACCAAAAAATCAACCTGTTTTATCATAGGGTGGGGTTTTAAACCAGAAGGTCGTCAAACTCTTTCAGGCTGGTAAGTCCTGTGGTCAGAGGGTTTTCCAGGTATTCTTTCACCTTTACCACAAAGCCCACCGATTCTTTTCCGTCTATCAGTCGATGATCGTAAGATAAGGCAATGAACATCATGGGCAATATCACAACCACACCGTTCACAACCATGGCCCGGTCGCTGATCTTATGCATGCCCAGTATGGCCGATTGGGGAGGATTGATAATGGGAGTAGACATCATGGAGCCGAAAACGCCTCCGTTGGTAATGGTAAAAGTGCCTATGGAAAGGTCATCCATGGTAATACGGTTTTTGGCTGCTTTGGCTCCCAGTTCCTTAATGTGAAGTTCTATTTGCGGAACCTTCATCTCGTGAACACTGCGCACTATGGGTGTGAGCAATCCCTTGGGGCTGCTCACGGCTATATTGATGTCCACAAATTCGTGCCGCACGATGTCTGTACCGTCTATCATGGCATTGATTACGGGAAAATCTTTCATGGCCATGGCGCAGGCTTTGGCAAAGAAAGATACTAATCCAAGCGAGAAACCGAATTTCTGTTTGAAAGCCTCGTTATACTTGCCTTTGATCTGCATAATCTCTTTCATGTTCACCTCGTTGAAGGTGGTAAGCATGGCTGTATTCTGCCTGACTGACACCAGCCTTTCGGCCAGTTTCTGACGCAATGGCGACATTTTGGTGCGAATCACGCCGGGTCGTTCCGTAGGTTGATTCTGCGCATCATTTCCGGCAAGAAAATCCAGAACATTCTTACGAAGAATGCGGCCGGCATTGAATTTTTTCGATATCTCTTCCGAATTCAGGTTCTTTTCGTTGATGATAGATTGGGCCAAAGGAGAAATGTGAACCTTTTTCGCGGGTTCGGTAATCACCGGAGCAGGAGTACTCACCCCAGTATTCACTACAGGGGCTGACTCTGTTTGCGGTTTGGAGGCACCTGCCTCAATACTGCCTATCACCTGGCCAACATTCACCGTATCACCTTCCGGGCAGACTATGGTCAGTATGCCCGATTCAGGGGCGCTGATGGCCAGGGTGGCCTTATCGGACTCTATCTCTGCTATTTCTGCATTTCTTTCCACATACTGCCCGCTGGCCACCAACCAGGAGGCAATCTGAACCTGGGTAATGGATTCTCCGGGGCTGGGAACTTTTATTTCTATGGTCATACCTTTGCTATTTTAGATCCAATGAACACTTCATATCACATTCTCTGTCCTTGTTTTCACAAAGACATTCGCCAAAGGCTTTCTCAATAATCTTCTTCTGACTGTATTTATGAGTCTGGCTTGAACCTGTGGCCGGGCTTCCGCTTTCGTGTCGTGCAATAATAAGGGGGTTGAGATAGCCCAGCCGTTTGCGGATAAAAGGCGCTGCCCCCATATTGGTAGGCTCTTCCTGTACCCAGTAAAACTCTTTGGCGTTGGGATAGGTGGCTATGATCTGCTGTATCTGTTTCAGAGGGAAAGGATACAGTTGCTCTACCCTGATCAGGGCCATATCCGTGCGGTTCCTGCTATTCTTCTCTTCTGAAAGCTCGTAATAGATCTTCCCTGTGCAGAACAACAAGCGGGTGACGGCCGCCTTATCTGTGATGTTATCGTTAATTACTTCTTGAAATATTCCTTCTGTAAATTCGTTGACTGAGGAAACGCATTCGGGATGTCTTAGTAAACTCTTGGGAGTAAATACAAACAATGGTTTTCTGAAATCTCTCAGCACTTGTCTTCTCAACAAATGGAAGTAATTGGCCGGAGTCGTACAGTTGGCTATCTGAATATTATTATCGGCACACATGGTCAGGAATCTCTCCATTCTTGCACTCGAATGTTCCGGACCTTGTCCTTCGTAGCCGTGAGGCAGTAATACTACAAGACCGTTAAAGACATTCCACTTTTCTTCGGCGCTCACAATGAACTGGTCTATGATGATCTGTGCCCCGTTGAAGAAATCCCCGAATTGGGCTTCCCAGATGGTAAGGGCATGGGGCGATGCCAGGGCATAACCGTATTCAAACCCCAGCACACCGTATTCCGACAATAAGGAATTATGAATGCTGAAAGGTGCCTGATCGGCACTGATGTTTTTGAGTGGCGAATATTCTTCTTCCGAATCTTCCACCGTAAGCACGGCATGACGATGAGAGAACGTTCCCCGCTTCACATCCTGTCCGCTCAGGCGCACCGGTATGCCCTGATGCAGCAAAGTGCCGTAAGCCAGCAACTCGCCCATGGCCCAATCCAGTTTATCGGTAACCGTCAGCATGTTCTCCCTGTCCGATTGCAGTTTGGTGATCTTGCGGAAAAATACCTTATCAGCAGGAAGTGTGGTGAGTTTTTTCCCTATTTCCAGCAGGGTGTCTTTATCTACTGCTGTTTTAGTGGTTGATTCGAAGGCATGATGATCCGCCTTTTTAATGTCCTGCCATATATCGCTCAAAAAGGGTTTGATGCTGGCATTGGTCATTTGTTTGGCCAGGGCCAGGTCTGTTTCCAGATTCTCAAACAATTGCTTTTCGTATGTTGTTACATCTTCGGGAGTTATGATGCCTTCTGCCAGCAATTTGTTGCTGTATATCTTCAGGGGGTCGGGGTGCTTTTCAATGATCTTGTAGAGCAGGGGTTGGGTAAAACGGGGTTCGTCGCTTTCGTTGTGTCCGTATTTTCGGTATCCCAATAGGTCAATAAAGACGTCCTTGTGAAATTGTTCGCGGAATTCCATGGCCAACAGTATGGCGTAAACCACTGCTTCCAGGTCGTCGGCGTTCACGTGGAAAATGGGCGACTGAACGATCTTGGCCACATCGGTGCAATAAATGCTCGAGCGGGCATCCAGATAATTGGTGGTAAAACCAATCTGGTTGTTCACTACCAGGTGAATGGTGCCTCCGGTCTTATATCCGGCCAGTTCCGACATCTGAATCACTTCGTAAACTATCCCCTGACCGGCAATAGAAGCATCGCCGTGGATTAGAATGGGAACGATATTGTTCAGAGAGTCGTTATCGTATAAGTGGTTCTTCGCTCTAACCATTCCTTCCACTACCGGGCCAACGGCTTCCAGATGCGATGGGTTGGGGCAGAGGGTAAGTCGTATGTTCTTTCCGGTAATGCCGGTATAGTCCGATGAATAACCGAGGTGGTATTTAACATCGCCTAACAATGTTTCCTGGTCAAAGGGTTTTCCTTCGAACTCGGCAAAGATCTCGTTGGTGGATTTGTGCATGATATTGGCCAGCACATTGAGCCTGCCGCGGTGAGGCATGCCTATGATGAACTCTTTGTAGTTGAGTTCTGCCCCCTTGTTTATCACCGCCTTTAAGGCAGGAATGAGAGATTCGGCGCCTTCAAGCGAGAAACTTTTCTGTCCGGGGAACTTGGTGTGAATGAACTTCTCGAAGTTCACCGCCTGTGCTATCTTTTGCAGCAGCACTATCTTTTCTTCTCTGGTGAAGGTAGGAGTGTTCTTACAACCCTCCATTTTTTGCTTCAGCCAGTTGACGATTTCGGGCTTGCGGATATACATGTATTCCACACCGAAAGATTGACAATAAGTCTGTTGCAGGGTGCTGATGATATCTGAAAGAGTTGCTTTTCCTATACCTATCTCATTTCCTGCAAAAAAACTCTGTTCCAGATGAGAGGCATTCAGGTTAAAGTTTTCGATATCGAGGGTAGGGGTGTACTTACGCCGGGTACGAACGGGGTTGGTTTTGGTGAAATAATGCCCGCGTTCGCGGTAAGCGTTGATGAGGTTCACCACATTGAACTCGTCCGACATGGCAGAACCGGCGAAGCCGGTTACTTCCGCTTCTTTTTTCGGATCGGAATGAGCCAGTTCGAAGCCCTTGAAAAAGTATTTCCAACTGGGGTCCACTCCCTCGGGGTCGGACTTATATTGTTGGTAAAGTTCGTCAATCAGGGTAAGGTCGATATGATTAAGGTCAGAAAGGTTATCCATGCAATCTTAACTAAATGAGATGCAAAATTACGATTTTTGTATATTATTAAGGGCACAAAAAAACCCTTCCTGTTTGGGGAAGGGTTTTTTGAGTAAGTTGGTATTGATTATTCCGGATGAATTGCTTCTACCGGACATACATCAGCACATGCGCCGCAATCGGTACATACTTCAGGATTGATTACATAGATATCACCTTCAGAAATAGCTTCAACGGGACATTCATCGATACAGGTTCCGCAGGCTGTGCAATCATCAGTAATTTTATAAGCCATAATAATTTTAATTTTTGGTTAATACGGGTGCAAATATAAAGGGATTAATTTAAATGGAATAGAAAATATTGAAAAATAATTTTTTAACAACTGTCGCCTGCACGCAATCCTTTGGGTTTTTCAATTTTCCGTCTTCATTCTGAAAAAGCATTCGTACCTTTGCATTCTAATTTAAAAACGATCTATCATGGCTGACGAAACTAAAGACAACAAACCTAAAACTGAAAAACCTGCCGAAGCTCCTGTGAAAAAAGGTTGCGGATGCGGATGTGGCACGAAAAAATAACAAATATTATCTGCCGATTTAATACAAAAGCCGAAACTGTTTTCGGCTTTTTTATTTTATATAGTTTCAGATCAGCACGAAGTGAGTATTTTTGCAGCATGAACATCATAGGTATCACAGGTACCCTCGGAGCCGGGAAGGGCACCATAGTCGATTATCTTGTTAAGAACAAGGGATTTGCTCATTATTCGGTGCGTGCTTATCTGATTGGCGAGATCGAGTTGAGGGGAATGCCTGTGAACCGCGACAGCATGGTGAGCGTGGCCAACGAACTCAGGGCTGCACATGGATCTTCCTATATCATCGAGGAACTTTATAAGATTGCTCAAAAACATAAGCAGAACTGCGTGATCGAAAGCATTCGCACCCCGGGTGAAGCAGAATCATTATCAACCAAAGGAAACTTTTGTCTGATCGCCGTAGATGCCGATCCCGAAATTCGCTACCAGCGCATCAGTCTGAGGGCTTCCGAGACCGATCATATTTCCTACGAAACCTTTCTGGAAAACGAGAAAAGAGAATTTACTTCGGACGACCCCAACAAACAGAACCTGAAGAAATGCATAGAGATGGCTGCTTATGTGGTTTTGAACAGCGCCGAACGCGAAGACCTTTACCTTCAGGTGGAAGAAATATTAAAGAACATCGAAAAGCTAACATGATGGAAGAAACAACAGCACCCAAATATCAGCGTCCCAGTTGGGATGATTATTTCATGGGCGTGGCCGATACCGTTTCGCAACGCGCCACCTGCGATCGTGGCCGAAGCGGCTGTGTGATTGTCAGGGACAAACAAATACTGGTGACCGGTTATGTGGGCTCGCCTATGGGTCTGCCTCATTGCGACGAAGTGGGGCATTTGTTCAAGCAGGTGACCCACGAAGACGGCCGCACCACCAATCATTGTATGCGCACCGTGCATGCCGAGCAGAACGCCATTTGCCAGGCGGCACGCAGGGGCATTTCGCTCGACAAAGGGACACTGTATTGTCGCATGACCCCCTGCCGCACCTGCGCCATGCTTATCATCAACTGTGGAATCGTAAGGGTGGTGTGTGAAAAGAAATATCATGCCGGAGCCGAATCGGAAGAGATGTTCCGTATAGCAGACGTGGAACTCAAATACATGAGCGAAGATCTGATGAATTACAACAATCAATAAAAAAATTATGATGAAAGGATGGAAACCTATGCCTGTGATCTTAAAGATCATCTGGATATTACTAATAGTTGAGGCATTTTTTGCTATACTTACCATAGCTTCAGTATATGGTAACGGATTTGATTTTATGGGATTCTCTTTGTATGGCATGCTGGCCCTGGATATTTTCTTTGTTGCGAAAATTGCTTTGCCTGTAGTATTGATTATCGGCATGCATCAGCGCTATGGTTGGATATGGATAGTGGCCGTTGCCTATTATTTCTTGTTTGCCGTGAATGGATTTGCCTCCATCAGCAATTTAGGCGAGATGCAAAATAAGATATTAGAACAAATGCCCGAGATTCCCGAAGGAATTACAGAAGAGATGTATTACCGCATTATACAGTGGGCGCTGATCATTTCTATGGTCATGGGCTCCCTGTTCAACATAGCCATAGTGATACTTGTCTTTATAAAAAGAAAGTACTTTATTGTAGTGCGTCATTCAGAACCACCTGCAGAGAATGAATTGCCGGAATAGTCACTATTTAAAGAAAACCACTCAGACACTCAGGACACCGAGGGTCACTAAGAATTTTATTAAAAGGTCTTTGTGCCTCTTAGTGATCTAAGTGCCTTAGTGGTAAAATAAAATTTTGTTTGATATTAACAGAAATCCTTAAACTGAATAATGAATTAGCGTCTTAATTCAAAATTCTTCCCCAGATACACTCTTCTCACCTGTTCGTCGTTGGCGAGTTCTTCGGCGCTGCCGGCCTTAAGGATGGAGCCTTCGAACAGCAGGTAGGCACGGTCGGTAATGGAGAGGGTTTCGTGCACATTGTGGTCGGTGATCAGTACTCCTATGTTTTTTGTTTTCAGTTTGGAAACTATACTTTGAATGTCTTCCACGGCAATGGGGTCTACACCGGCGAAGGGTTCATCCAACAGAATGAAGTGAGGGTTAACGGCCAGTGCCCGGGCAATTTCCGTGCGGCGGCGTTCGCCCCCCGACAAGGTATTCCCCATGCCTTTGCGTACATGCTGCAAGCCGAATTCCTCCAGGAGGGTTTCCAGTCTTTCTTTCTGTTCTGTTTTATTCAATCCTGTAAACTCCAGGACGGCTTTTAAATTGTCTTCCACACTCATGCGCCTGAACACAGAAGCCTCCTGCGGCAGATAGCCTATGCCTTTTTGGGCGCGGCGGTACATGGGTTCTTTGGTGATATCCGCATCTTCCAGAAAAACTTTGCCTTCGTTGGGTTTGATCAGGCCGACTATCATGTAGAATGAAGTGGTCTTGCCGGCACCGTTGGGGCCCAGCAGACCTACTATTTCGCCCTGCTTCACCTGCAGCGAAACATCGTCCACCACCGTTCGGGTGCGGTATTTTTTCACGAGGTTTTCGGCCCTCAATATCATACTCCTGGTAGGTTCCATGCCAACAAAATTAGGTTAAAAATTAAACTCCAGCGAAAACATCACCATAAATTTGCGAATATCGGGATGATCGAGGTAGTTTAGGCGCCAAACGCCGTCGATACGGATGAATTTGAAGATATTCTCGATGCCTACGCCCACTTCCTGAAAGGGACCTTTCAGCGAATGGACGGTTTCCGGAAAAACACTGTAGTTTTTATTCCTGCTGCTAAGACTGCCGATCAGGCCCTTATAGAAAACCACCTCGCGCCAGCGCAGTTTTTTCAGCAGGGGTATATGATTGAAAAGCAATCCGTCGAAGTGGTGGGTATAATACACACTCAAATATTGGTCGCTCACAAATTCGTAATAATTCATGGTGTTGAAGGCCATCTGGTCGAACACATAGGTTTGGTTGCCTTCATGAATTTTCAGCAGGGGATAGGGCAGGGTGCCCCATACCTTGCCGGCATTGATGATGTATTTCGACCATCCTATGGTGCTGATGTTGAACCAGTGTGTTACCGTCATATCGAGTTTGTGATATTCATAGTCGCTATGCAGCAGGTTTTTGATGCCGTAGGTATAAGCCAGTCCGATGGCTGGATATTTGGTGCCCAGACTCAGGCGGGTAAACTCTCCGCTGATGTATTTCTCATTGAAGGCAAAACGGGTGTTCAACTGCACCTCGCTGATAGAAAGGGCTGTTTTATCGATCACACCTCCGCCTTCGTTGAGCTGAAAAAAGGGCTCGCTGTTGATGGGAAAGATGATACGGTTGCGGAAATACAAGTTGTTGGACAGACCAATGAACCATTCTTTTTCGAAGGAGGCCTCGAAGGTCTTTACCATAGACAGCTTTCCACTGCCTTTGCGGGTCACCACCGACCGTAAAATAAAATCGTTCGACAGGCCGTTTATGCTCAGACCCAGTTGTTCAATATCTTTTTCGTACGAGATACGCAGGCCTGTATTGGGGTTTTTTCGGAAGAGGTAACGTGCCGAAAGACCGTATTTGAATTCGTCGTCTTTGGTGCCATAGGCCCCCCAAACGGTAACCATCAGATTTTTGCTCAGTTTATTGGCGGTGCGCACCCCCAGTTTGAAACGCTGTCCTTCGATGGGGTTGGTGCTGTACATCGAGAGTACGGGCCCCAGCTCAAAATAACCCATGCGGATGTGGTTGGTGAAAACAGCGAAAAAGATATCGGTATAGATCTTATAGGCACGCAGGGACTGCACCGTATCGACCATTTTATAGATTTTCTGTTCCTGAATCGTCAGACTGTCGTGGCGCCGGCTGAGCCAGTAATCGGCCGGGCGATTTAGGGCGCTGTCTTTCACGGCTATGTTTACAGGGTCTTTATATAGCTTGTCGGGCAGCAGTTGATTGACCACAAAATTTTTGTATGAAGTGGTCTTGTGCAGATACATCCCTATCACCTTGCTCGAATTTTCGGTCAGGTTCAAATCGGCTATCATATTGTCCACGGTCGGCATCCAGTATTTTTTATCCACCAGTTTGAATTCCTGGTTGATGAGTATTTCGTTGATGATATTTATGTTGGCATCTTTCACCACCCTCATGTCGACCTTCACTACGCCAAAGGTGGTATCGTGTATCCAGAGGTTGCCGGTATAAGTCAGCTCCTGGGTGCGCCGGGGTTTGAACTTGATGTGGTAGCATTTCTGACCGTTGATGAACAGGCTGTCGATAAGATAGTATTTATAGTACGACAGGCCGAAGTTGGCAATGGGGCTGACGAAGTTTTTGGAGAAAAGCTCGTTGTAGTTGTCATAGACATTCACTTTCTGATAGGAATCGCCCACCAGTTGCGATATGTTCGACTTGTCCATGCCCGAAGCCTGGCTGGCCTTGACCACTTCGCGATAGGTTTTGGGTTGACGGCGGAAATAGATGTCCGACAAGGTCTCGGTCAGGAATACCGGGAGGTAAACCTTTCCGTTGATGGTGGAGGTGTCGGCCTGTTCGAACACGAAACTGAAGGGTTTCAGAAAAATATTGTGGGTAATCTTTTCCGAATAGTTGTTGGCATCGACCTGTACCTTGCTGTAGGCCTCGTATTGAAAAGCGTCGTAGTTTTCGCGGTTGTTGAGGTCCTTGTTCTGTATCACCTTTTTCAGAATCACCTCGGCGGGATTCAGACCCGGCAATATCTCTACTTCCGACAGCTCGTACGAAAGCGGCTTCAGCTCGAAGTCGATGTTCTGGAATTTGTTTTTCACTACCGCCTTTGACTGTTTTATATATCCCATGTATTGGGCATAGAGTGAATCTTTGGGGGTTTTGGTTTCAATGGCGAACTTGCCATCGAAATCGGTGGTGGTGGCCACATCGGAGTTGGGGAAATAAACGTTCACAAAGGGAATGGGGTCCTTGGTCGAAGCATCTATTACCGTGCCCATGATCTTGGTCAGATTCTGCCCATTGCCCAAAGCGGGCAGTAGCAGTATGATGGCAAAAAGCAGGTAACGGCAGACGAAAGGTTTGATCATGAAGAAAAATAATCGGCAAAGATACGAATTCTGGCTATATAAGCGAGGGAGTTTGAGATACATCATGAGGGGCGGAGGAGGCATAGAAAGAAAAACCACTAAGGCACTAAAGGAACACGAAGTTGCACGGAGAATAACAGAAGCCGAAGTACGGTTTATTGGTGGGAAGTTACAAACTAAGCGCAACGGGCTGATACCTGCATTAATAGGACCAATGGGGCGGATGGGACCTATGTGGAAGAAAAATTTGGGCTGAAGCCCGGATGGTGGGTTGATAATTGACCCCGACCTGAAGGTCGGGGCAATGAAGTATAGTGATAGCCTCACTTTGAGTGAGATTATCACTTTTAAAAACAGGAGCCGTGCTACGGAGTTTTAT
>CAYXXU010000023.1:0-54976 GCA_964469155.1 uncultured Bacteroidales bacterium | reverse complement strand
ATTGAACATTGAAAATTGAGCATTGAACATTGAAAATTGAGCATTGAACATTGAATATTGAGCATTGAACATTGAATATTGAGCATTGAACATTGAATATTGAGCATTGAACATTGAATATTGAGCATTTTTTCCCTACACTTCCCTATTCTCTTTCCCCTATTCCTTCATAAGTCCCACCAGTCCTACAAAACTCCTTCCCAAAAATCCTTAATTACAATACTATATTTGCTACCTACAATACCAGAATATCTACTCACCATACCGGAAATACTACATCCAATACTGTAATCTCTACTCACAATTCTCGATTTACTTTTCCAAATACCATAATAGCTACTCCCAATACCGTAACAACTACTCACCATACCAGAATAACTACTCCCAATTCTGGAATCACTTTTCCCAATACAAGAATTACTACTCCCAATCCATTATTCCCTATTCCCTATAAATTATTCCCTAATTACCATTTTTTTACTATCTTTGCACCAACAAAAACCCCAACCCATGCAAACCCACATCGGCTCCATCATCAAAAATCATTGTCGTCAGCAATTCATCACCCCCCTCCAACTCGCCCAACTCCTCAATATCAAAAAAGACGCTGTCTACAAACTCTACCTCCGCCCCAACATATCCGCCGAAACACTCCTAAAAATCTCCGAAGCCCTCAAACACGATTTTTTTCAATACTACCAATCCTCCCTCGGCCCAAATCCTGACAAGGAAATCGAAAAACTCAACTCCGAACTAAACAACCTGAAAAAAGAAAACGAAAAATTACAAACCCAGATAGATCTCCTCAAACAACTCCTCAAACTCCCCTAAACTCCTCACTTAACAATAGCCGTAGTACGGCTCCAGGCCGTGCTACAATTTCCTGTTTCTTAGTGAATCTGAGTGCTCTTAGTGTCTTAGTGGTTTTTCCTCCTCCGCGCCCTCTGGGCTTTGAATCTCCAACTCCCAACTCCAAACTCACAACTCCAGGCACTCCAAACTCCAAACTCCAGGCACTCCAAACTCCAAACTCCAGGCACTCCAAACTCCAAACTTTAGGCACTCCAAACTCCCAACTCCAGGCACTCCAAACTCCCAACTCTAGGCACTCCCAACTCCGAACTCCAGGCACTCCAAACTCCAAACTCCAGGCACTCCAAACTTCCCTATTTATAATTGCATAATTATCAAATTATCAAATTTCTTCCTCCTCCCCCACAACAATTCCTTCCTTTTTCCGTTCTTTTCCCAACCTCAAATCAACTAATTTTAGTAGATTTGTAAAAACAATTTTTGCCATGCCGCTTCCGGGGCAACCAACGGTAAACAGTCTTTTCCAGATTCTCACGGAGTATACCAATGCCCACGCCGATGCTGCTTTGCAGGCACAGGCCCGCCGCATCATCGCCATCAGCTACATTACCATGGATGTGCGACACATCGCCACCAAAACCATCACCTTTAAGGTCCGCAACGACCTCAGTCCGCAACAGTTTTTCGATGTCAGCATCAGCGATTATTATACGCCCAAATGGATGACCATGTCGTGCAACTGCGGCGAGGCCGGCCTCTGCAAACACCGCCTGGCAGGCATCATGTTCATTGCCGAGCGCCTCCCCGACAGCCGCACCCTCATACCCGAAGAAATAGCCACCTGGCGGCAGGCCCGCAAGCCCATGCCACGGCAGGAGGTGCAGATAGCCATGCCCGCCATCAACTTCGAGGTGCTGAACACCCTGTGCAACCGCTACGACATACAGTCGGCCCAGAGTTTTGTGAGCTACAAAAAGGTGAATATTTTGAGTGTGGAGAAAATGGTGGTCGAAGCCGAGGTCAACCACAGCCAGAGCCTCTACCACGTGACGCTTCGCAAGACAGACGATAACACCTTCCACACCTGGTGCAACTGCACCAAGAAGTCGCCCGTAGTCTGCGAACACCGCTACGCCGTGTTTTATATGCTGTATACCCAGAAAGGGAAATTCTATTTCGAGACCCTGAAAGATTTCACCGAACTGAAGAACCAGTTGCTGGCCGAATATGGCTATACGATGGAGGATGTGCTGGACGACAAATTCGAATTTGTGCAGAGCGCCACCACGGGCCGCCCCGAACTGAAGCTGAAAGATGCATCGCTGCGCAAGCTTTCGCAATATCAGCAATGGGAAGCCGTGATCAAACAACTGGAA
Source organism: uncultured Bacteroidales bacterium (assembly GCA_964469155.1). Classification (GTDB taxonomy): domain Bacteria; phylum Bacteroidota; class Bacteroidia; order Bacteroidales; family CAIWKO01; genus CAIWKO01. The sequence continues at coordinate 52,787 of CAYXXU010000023.1, read as the reverse complement.
CTGGAAGAAAAACCTGTGGAAACCGCCGAAGCGATTTTCCCGGAGATAGCCTGGAAAGAGGATTTCTGCATAGGCTTTGCCATTAATTTTAATTACAGTTATTTTCCTTATTTCACGCTGTCGCCTTTTTCGGCCAAGATGTCGGTGAGCCAGGATGCCCCCGTGCATACCTTTAAGGCCTTCGCCCCCAACGACCCTCCGATAGATATTGCCACCGACAAAAACACCAATCAACTCTTCCAACTGTTGCAGGACATCTCGGCGGAAACCCTGTTGAAGATCTCTCAGAAAGAAATGTATTCGCGGCGCAAGGCAAAGGTGGAAATGCTGGCTTACTACTCCTTCACCCCTGCCGAGCTGGCCAAAATGAACCACCATATCCACAGCCGCCTGCTGATGATGATGCCCCTGCTGGAAAAAGAACCTTATACCTATCATCAGTACATTCCGGGCAACCTCAGCGGCTATTCGCTGAAAAAGGCCCGCTTTTCGGCAGAGAAAATCAAATTATCCTTCCGCCTGGAACTGCATACCGACACCGCCAACCTGTTGATGGGTGTGAAAACCGCCGAAGGGGTGTTGCGCACCGATGTGAAGTTCTATGCAGGCCTGTTTGCTTTTATGGACGAAACGGTGTATGTGCTGAACCGTCAGCGCGATGCCGCCATTATAAAGTATATGGGCAACACCGGCAACATACGCGTGAACAAAAAGGACACCCTGAATTTCCTGAAGCAGTTCGTTATTCCCTTGCAACGTTTCTACGATGTGGAAGTGCCCGAAAGTATAGCCAACTTTACCTATAAGAATACAGATGTTTCGTTCACCAAACTGGTCTACCTGAGCGAAAAAGGCGAACGCTACCTGGTCATCCGCCCTGCTTTCCGCTACGACGACCATGCCCCGGTAGAATACAGTGATGCCACCCGCATAGTGGAAGAAAAGGACGGCCTGGTGAGCATCACCGAACGCGAACACGAGGTGGAGACCACTTTCGTGGAAATGATACGCGAACTTCACCCTTCTTTTCGCGGGCAGGGACAGCAGGGATTTTTCTATATCAGTTTTGAAGATGCCATGAAAGATGGGTGGTTCTTTACATTCTACAACCAGCTAAAAGACGAAGAAGCCGAAGTGTATGGCATGAAGGAAATGAAAAAGTTCCACTACAACCCTCACACCCCTGTGATCACTTTCGGATTTGCTACCGGCATTGACTGGTTTGATGTGCGCATCAACATCATGTATGGCGACCAGACCGTTAGGCTGAAAGACCTGCGCAAGGCGGTGATCAACAACCGCAACTATGTGCTTTTGGATGATGGATCGATAGGCATGCTGCCCGAAGAATGGGCTGAAAAATATTCGTTGCTGTTCAAGATGGGCAATGTGGACAAGGAAGAACTGAAGGTGCCGAAGTTCCATTTCTCCATCATCGACGAAATGTACGAGCAGATCGACGACGAAAAGATCAGGCAAGAACTGGAATACAAACGCAATATGCTGCGCAAGTTCAGCCGCATTGAAGACATAGATATGCCTGAAAAAGTGGATGCCGTGCTGAGACCCTACCAGAAATCGGGTTTTTCGTGGTTCAACTTCCTGGACGAATTCAACTGGGGAGGCATTCTGGCCGACGATATGGGGCTGGGAAAAACCCTGCAAACCCTCACCTTTTTGCAGCATCTGAAAAACAAAAAGAAATTCACTTTCGACGAAGCCGAAATACCCGAAGAAGACCGCCAAAGGGACACCCATTTGATCATCTGCCCGAATTCGCTGATGTTCAACTGGGAAAACGAGATAGCGAAATTCTGTCCCGACCTCTCCTATTATATTCATCATGGCAGCGACAGAATATCGGATGCCACGCTTTTTGCCGGTTATGATATTGTAATCACCACCTATGGCACCATTCGTTCGGACTTCGAGGTATTCGTGAAGTTTACGTTCCGCTACATCATTCTGGACGAATCGCAGGCCATTAAAAATCCGGCATCGAAAGCCACCAAAGCGGTGCAGTTGCTCAAGAGCCGCAACCGGCTGGCACTTTCGGGAACCCCGCTTCAGAACAATATTTATGACCTGTATGCCCAGTTGAATTTCCTGAACCCGGGCATGCTGGGCAATATGGAATTTTTTAAGAACGAATTTGCCAACCCCATTGAAAAACACCAGGAACAACTGAAAAAAGACGAGTTGAAGAAACTTATCTTCCCCTTCTTCCTGAGACGAACCAAAGGGCAGGTGGCAGAAGAACTCCCGGATAAGACCGAAACAGTGTTGTATTGTGAAATGGGCGACGAACAACGCAGGGTGTATGACGCTTACCGTAACGATTATCGTGACCGCATTATGCGGAAGATAGCCACCGATGGATTGGAGAAATCAGGTATTTTTGTGTTGCAGGGACTGATGAAACTAAGACAGGTTTGTGATTCGCCGGATATATTGGGTAACGATGAGATATATAGCCACGAATCGGTGAAGCTGGAGGAACTGACGCGTGAAATCACCGAAAACACAGGAGAACATAAGGTGCTGGTGTTTTCTCAGTTCATAGGAATGCTTCGGTTGATACGCCAACGCATGGAGGTGCATGGTATCAATTATGCCTATCTGGATGGCAGCAGCACTGACCGCAAAGAAAGTGTTGAGAGATTTCAGAGCGATGAAAGTTGTAAGGTTTTTCTGATTAGTCTGAAAGCCGGAGGCGTGGGACTGAACCTTACTGCCGCCGATTATGTTTACCTGGTTGACCCCTGGTGGAACCCGGCGGTGGAACAACAGGCCATTGACCGTACGCACAGGATTGGACAATTGAGAAGTGTGTTTGCTTATAAAATGATCTGCAAGAATACGATTGAAGAAAAGATCCTGCAACTTCAGAATAAAAAGACGGAGCTTGCCAAAGAACTGATCACAGAAGAAAAATCTTTCCTGAAGAATCTGAATAAGGAGGACATTGAGTATTTGTTCTCCTGATAAGGCAAGGAAGGGATCAATGGATGTATTCGAAATCAGTGTCCCAGTTGGCCCTGATGGTGATGGTGTTGGGAAAGAAAAATAAAGGTTCGGGCTGACGCTTACGCAAATAATTTCCGGTGGTCCATTTGCCATCGTGGTTAGCATCTCCAATAATACGAATGCGATAATTGCCCGGCGCAAGATTTTCGAAGATTACCTGCTCATCTTTATCGACCGTTCTTTCTGCGATCAAATTCCTGCTTTCGGTAAGTAACTGCAAAATATAAGGATAGGGATAAGATTCGGTTTTAAATGTAAAAAGGAAGCGACCGTAATCTTCAACAGCATTAGAATAAAAGTTAAGCTTCAGGCTGTCGTTCTGAAGCCCGAAAATATCGGTGAAAGCACCTGGCAAGATTATCAGTTGATAGTTTTTCTTCGCTTCCCATTTATAACTGAGACGGAAATGCCGTTTTACCACCGAATCGGCATCGGTTATGGTAACTTTCAACGGAACATAATTGCTATCGACCTTCTGAGTCAGGCTGATCTTTGACCAATCGGTTTTTTCAACAGGATGTGAGGCATTGAACTGTAAAGGCAAAAAGTAAGGCAACATACCGTTGGGAGATACATTAGGGGTCACAATAAGTTTGAATGCCGTTTCGCTTTCAACAGTGCCTTTGCCGCTTGGTTTGCCCTTGGTTTTAGCTTGCGGTTTAGGTTTCATAGCCAGTTCAACAGTATCGATAATTACTCCTTTATCATAAACCGTAAATTTCAAGGTATCTATTTCCGGATTGGTAAGCCAGCAAGTAAGTGTGTCTTTATTCTTATACAATTCGTCCAACTTCCAGTTATCGGGCAATTGCTTATTAAGCAGTTCTATTTTAATATTGGTAACAGGTTGCTTAAAATATAGACGGAACTGACCGTAATTGTCGGAGCGCGATTTCAGGAGTTTCTGCGCCGTATCGGCCTGAACGAACATTCGCAGTTCCGTATGGCGGATCACTTCGGGAATATTCAGGGAATCGGTTTTGCTTCCGAGCGTATCGGCTTTTTGTTGCAATGTATCGGTTTTGATGTTGAGAGTATCTTTTTTCCGGTGAGAAGTATCGGGTTTATGGTTCACATACTGGGGCGTCAACAGGCTATCGGAAAAAGCAATGTACTCGTTGGGAAGATTGTACATCATGTCCAAATCAAGATCAGTCAGAGCAAACATTTTATATTGGGCCTTCCTCACATTGTTCAACACAAAATTACCGGCAGCATCCGTTTTAGTCAGATAATCGGGTTTCCGCAGCATGGGTGCCGAATCGTTATCCGTTTGATACAACATCACCAGAACCCCTTTTGAAGGTTCGAGGGTATAAGCATCGGCTACCGAACCCCTGATACTTAAGGAATCGATGTAATCGCCGGTAGAAAATGCATATTGAAAACCACTTAAAATATTGCCTTCGGTGATGTCGCGAATAGATTCTCCGAAATAAATCGTATAGGTGGTTGAATCTTTAAGACCTTCAGGCAGATCAATTATTAAAGATTTTCCCCTGATGTTAAAGGTGAATTCTTCAGCAGTGGGCGGTGAAACTACTATCTGGTTGATCTGATCAGTGAGGTCTACATATTCATTGAAGGTGATACGAATCTTTTTTTCGGTAAAATGTGTGGTATAGTTCAGGGGTTCGAGTTTCTTTGCCATGGGAGGTGTGACATCCTTGGGGCCTCCACCGGGAGATACAATGTTTGCACAAGAGAAGGCAAATGCGATCAGGAATAACAATACAAAAATCTCAAAAGGTTTTCCTGTTTTAGTCAGCATTCCGGTGAATTTGTATGCAAAATTGATAAAAAAGTAAGCAAAAATACAAAATGTAAAAATAAAAAGCCGGTTCTTTATTAGGAAACCGGCTTTAAGAATTCAATATTAATTTAACAATGGGCTAGTATCTGTAATGTTCGGCTTTATAAGGACCTTCTACCGGAACCCCGATATAATCGGCCTGTTCTTTGGTGAGTTTGGTAAGTTTAACCCCAATTTTTTCGAGATGCAGACGGGCTACTTCTTCGTCGAGATATTTTGGCAAACGGTACACGCCAATTGCATACTTATCTTTATTTTTCCATAGATCGATCTGTGCCAGGGTTTGATTGGTGAATGAGTTGCTCATTACAAAGGAGGGATGACCAGTAGCGCATCCCAGATTCACCAGGCGGCCTTCGGCCAAAAGAAAAATTGCATGTCCGTCAGGAAAAACATACTTATCCACCTGCGGTTTGATATTTATTTTTTTGATTCCAGCGAAAGTCTCCAGTTTATCGACCTGGATTTCGTTATCGAAATGTCCGATATTACAAATAATGGCCTGATCTTTCATTTTGGACATGTGGTCAACAGTTAAAACATCTTTGTTTCCGGTGGTTGTAACATAAATGTTTCCTTCGTGAAGCGTATCTTCCACACAAGCCACTTCAAAACCTTCCATAGCCGCCTGAAGCGCACAAATAGGGTCGATTTCGGTAACAATAACCCTGGCACCGTATGATTTCATGGATTTGGCACAGCCTTTACCCACATCACCATATCCCAATACCACCACCACTTTTCCTGCAATCATTACATCCGTTGCACGTTTGATACCATCGGCCAATGATTCGCGACAGCCATAAAGGTTATCGAATTTTGATTTGGTAACTGAATCGTTCACGTTGATGGCAGGGATCAATAGCTCGCCTTTTTCCATCATCTGATACAAACGATGTACACCGGTGGTGGTTTCTTCCGAAACACCTTTCCACTCTTTAACCACCTCGTGCCAGCGATTCGGGTTTTCGGCGAGTATTTCTATTAAGAGTGACAGAATTACCTTTTCTTCATGACTTGAGGTTTTTCCGTCAAGCACAGAAGCATCTTTTTCGGCCTGATATCCTTTATGGATGAATAAAGTTGCATCGCCCCCATCGTCCACAATAAGCTGAGGACCTTTATTATCGGGAAATGATAAGGCCTGATTGGTGCACCACCAATATTCTTCGAGAGATTCGCCTTTCCAGGCAAAAACAGGCACACCTGCTTTGGCAATAGCAGCAGCGGCATGATCCTGGGTGGAGAAAATATTGCAACTGGCCCAACGCACATTGGCCCCCAAATGAACTAAAGTTTCGATAAGAACAGCCGTTTGAATAGTCATATGGAGTGAGCCCATTATACGAACATCTTTTAATGGTTTCTGATGGCCAAATTTCTCACGCAGGGACATTAAGCCCGGCATCTCCTGTTCGGCGATCTCAATTTCTTTTCTGCCCCAATCGGCTAATGTAATGTCTGCAACTTTATAAGAAAGTTGCGATTTTGTTATAGTAGTATCCATAATTAAATTTTATAAGGGCGCAAAATTAATCATTTATGCTCACCTGACCAACTCTGCTTCTGTTCAAATACTTTCAATCTTACCTACCAGCTTAAAACCAGTACCATGGACATTGATCAATTCGACCGTGCTGTCTTCTTTCAGATACTTTCTGAGTTTGGTAATATAAACATCCATGCTCCGGGCATTAAAATAACTGTCGTCGTGCCATATCTCTTTCAAAGCAGTGCTTCTGTCAAGAACATCATTGGGATTCTCGCATAAAAGTTTCAACAACTCCGACTCTTTTGAGGTGAGCTTATACTCCAAATTATTAATTACTAAAACCTGACGAATATTATCAAAAGTAAAATCACCTATTTTGTATGAGGTTTCTTTTTTTGTGGTTTTCTCAGGGACATTAGTGCGGCGAATTATGGCATTCATTCTCATCAGGAGCACTTCCATGCTGAATGGTTTCGTAATATAATCATCGGCACCCATCTGAAAACCTTTTAGAATATCGTCCTGCATAGATTTTGCCGTCAGAAAAAGGATGGGCACTTTTTTGTCCTTCTTTCGTATTTCTTTAGCAACAGTAAAACCATCTTTCACCGGCATCATTATATCCAGGATACAAAAATCAAACGATTCTTTCATAAATGCATTTATTGCTTCCTCTCCGTTGACGCATAATGTAGGAATAAATCCTTTTGCTACCATGTAGGTATTCAAAATCTCGCCTAAATTCTTATCATCTTCGGCAAGTAATATTTTTAAGTTCTTTTTCATAATATTTCTAATCTTTACTAATAAATGGTAAGAATATCTTGATCCTGGTTCCTTTTTTTAATTCGCTTTCTACGCTTATGTCGCCATCGTGCTTATCGACCACTGTTTTAACATAATGCAACCCTAATCCAAATCCCTTTACATTATGCACGTTTCCGGTAGAAACTCTGTACAATTTTTCGAATATTTTTTTCTGGTTTGTCTTACTGATGCCTATTCCATTGTCGGAAACGGTGATGATTATGCCTTTTTGATTGCTTTGGGTTTTGACGACAATCATTGGTTTTTCGGGAGTATATTTTATTGCGTTATCAATAACATTATAAATAAGGTTGGTTATATGAGTGTTATCAGCTTTTATGTAATAATTTCTGGCATTTAATTCTGAAATGATCTTCCCTTCTTTCACATCCACCTGAATATGTATACTGACAATCACGTCTTCAATAATCTGGTGCAAGTTGATCAGTTCCTTATGAAGCTTCAGTTGTCCTTTATCGATAATGGCCGTTTGGAGTATCTTTTCAGCCATTGAACCCAGTCGTTTATTCTCTTCAGTTATAACGTTGACATAATTATCATGAATTTTATCCGATTTATCGACATCTTTATCACTAAGCATTTCGCAGGCCAAAGAAATGGTAGATATTGGGGTTTTAAACTCATGGGTCATATTGTTTATAAAATCGTTTTTCATTTCGGAAATTTTCTTTTGCCTGAAAATGGTAATAATAGTATAAATAAATGACAGAGAAATCACCAGAATCAGCACTACAGAAATTACTATCATCTTCCACATTTGAAAAAAGAGATAGGTTTTTTTATTGGGAAAATAAATCATCAGGTATTCGGGGGTCATGAAAAGATCGCGGGGAAACATATTATAGGCATAGCCTTCTTCGAGAAGGTTTTTATGATAATGTCCGGTTTTTTCAATAACCATAATGTTTCTGAGGGGGCTATAAACCCCAAACTCATATTCGGTGAACACCCCGCATTTGCGGAGTTCCATCCGGATCAAGGAATCCAACAGAATAAAATTCAAACGATTTTCAATGTCGTCGTAATACTTGAATTTGAAAAGGTCGTCGAAAACATCATTTACCAGTGAAGTTTTATCAAGATACTGATTGATATTATTCTTCACTCCCTGAAAATCACTCGAGAGCATGCTGTCGATGCCATAAGAAAGGGATGGTATTTCGGATAGTACCGAGGATTTCGGATCCTGCGAAGGCAATCGTTTTTGAATGGTTACAATGGTGGTATCGTAAGTTTTGATAATTTCACCGGTGTGCTCCTGCAACACAACAACGTTGATTTTTTCACTGGTAACATTAAAAATATTCTTTGAAATTTTAGACGAATCACTATTAAATGAATCGGATTTGCCGGCATCAATTTCTTTAGCAAAAATATTGTTTATGGAATCTATTTTATTCAAAATTTTCTTTCCCTGAGTGCTCCTGTACATTTTTGCCCTTATCCTGTCGGCCACTTCGAGTTTTTCAAGTTTATAGATCACATTCGACATGGCTTTTTCAACTCCGCTCGAAAAACTTGCCTCGCGCAAGGTAATGGCATTCTGCATCCAATAGTACTGAATTCCAAACAAAATGAAGACAGCCATAGACATCAGAACAATTACCAGATATACAGCCTTTTTATTCATTAAATATCAATAAGAACATTTGCTTTAACAATTATTAACTAATATTAACTATAATTAACATCAGAACTGAATAAGATGTAATACTTTTACCAACAAGAAATTCATTGGGAAAAAATCCTTATAATTCAATTTATTCAAAGTTTTTTGAATTATTAAATTTGGTTATTAATTTTTAAAAGAGCGGTCGATCCGCTCTTTTTTATTTATATTTATTAATTTCACACAAAATTACAAAAACCATGACGAAACTTCAGATTAATCCAAACAGAATTTACAATTTCGTTGAAAAGGGTGTCATAAATTCCCTTCAGGGTGAAATAGATATCTGTTACCATCAACTCATTCAAAGAAAAGGCAAAGGTAATGATTTTTTAGGATGGCTCACCCTGCCTTCCGAAACATTACAATCAGGCCTTGTTGCCAGAATTCAGGAAGAAGCACTGAAATTGAAAAAAACATCTGAATTGGTTGTGGTGGTTGGCATTGGTGGATCGTACCTGGGCGCCAGAGCAGTGATTGAATCGCTGAGCCATAATTTCCATAGTTTTGTTAAGTCAGATTTCCCGGAGATCATTTATGCCGGCCAAAATATCAGCGAAGAATACTTTGCCGACCTGATGCAGTTTTTGGAACAAAAAGAATACAGTATTATTGTTATTTCGAAATCAGGCACCACCACCGAACCGGCCCTGGCTTTTCGCTTATTAAAAAAACATCTCGAAAAAAAATATGGCAGGGAAAATGCCCGAAACCATATTGTTGCCATTACCGACAAAGAAAAGGGTGCTCTGAAAAAGCTCGCTGAACTGGAAAAATATCCAACCTATACCATTCCCGATGATGTTGGAGGAAGATTTTCGGTGTTAACTCCGGTCGGTTTGCTGCCCATAGCTGTGGCGGGATTCGATATTGAACAACTTTTACAGGGGGCGGCCCAAATGCAGGAAGAACTTTATAAAACTTCTGACATGGAACAGAATCCTGCCTGCCTGTATGCTGCTATCCGGAATGCTCTTTACAGAGCCGGTAAACCTATCGAGATGCTGGTGAACTACCAGCCCAATTTAATCTATATTTCAGAATGGTGGAAACAACTTTTCGGGGAAAGTGAAGGAAAAGATCATAAGGGGATTTTCACAGCTTCGGCAAATTTCAGTACTGATCTGCATTCGCTGGGCCAATACATTCAGGACGGCTTAAGAGTTATTTTCGAAACCATGCTCCAGGTGGAAAAACCCTCCCGGACCATGGTGGTTCCTTTCGAAGAAAATGATTCTGACGGATTGAATTTTATTGCCGGAAAACAGATACACGAAGTTAATAAAATGGCCGCTCTGGGCACTACCATTGCACATTCCGACGGAGGAGTCCCGGTATTGAGCCTTACCCTCCCCGAACTGAACGAATACACATTGGGTGAACTTATTTATTTCTTCGAATTTGCCTGCGGCATCAGCGGATATATGCTCGATGTGAACCCGTTCGACCAGCCGGGGGTAGAAGATTATAAGAACAACATGTTCGCTTTGCTGGGTAAGCCCGGTTATGAAGAAAAAAGAAGCGAGATACTGAAAAAGATCAATTAGCCTTTATTATATTCAGCAGGTCTTTTTCCAGTGATTCTATCGGAGTTTCAATGATACGGCCAATCTCGGTATCGCCGCGGTAGAAAATAAAAGTCGGAACCTTCTCTATTTTATATTGCTCCTTAATGTTCATTTCAGGCGCTTCTTTGTTTCTGTCGACTGAAATTATCTTCATCTCTTCAAAAGGGATACCAAGCATATCAATGATCTTCAGAAAACGAGGCACCTGCTCCTTACTATCTCCGCACCAGGTTCCCAAAATTATAACACATTTTATACCCTTAATTTTTTCTTTCAGGGCGATCAGCACATCCCCGTTTGGATTATAGGCAGGATACTCTTCATTATAACTGTTGGCAAACTCGCAACCCATCAAACCTTCTCGGTCGCAATTGCCGATCAGAATATCCGTTTGCGATTTTTCGTCAAACACTCTTTGATTCTTTTCCTGAGCAGAAATACCACCCAGTAATCCAAATAAAAAACAAAAGATTACGATTACATTTTTCATGATAGCAAAATTAAGAAAAAAAACCTCCCGGTTGAGCGGGAGGTTGATGCAAATTATGTTCCAATTAATCTTAAAGCTCGGCCATCAACTCATCGGTCAGCTCCAGATTGTGATATACGCTTTGCACATCATCGTCATCTTCGAAAATATCGACCAGTTTCAAAACTTTCTGTGCAGACTCCTTTTCCAGGGTAACAAAGGTTTTAGGAATGCGTTGCAATTCGGCGCTCTCTACCTCCAGCTTCATTTCTTCCAGCTTTTTCAGCATAGAACCAAAACTTTCGAGTTCAGTAGTTACGACAATGATGTCATCTTCGTAAGAGATATCCTCGGCTCCGGCATCTATCACTTCCATTTCGAAATCGTCGGTATTGATGGTTCCTTTGGGTACGCGAAAAACACCTTTGCGGTCGAAAATAAAACTCAGCGAGCCATTGGTTCCGAGGTTTCCGCCATGTTTATTGAAATACGAACGTATGTTCGAAACGGTGCGCTGTATGTTATCGGTGGCACACTCTATGTAAATGGCTACTCCGTTGGCAGCATACCCTTCGTAAGTGACCTCATTATAATTTGATGCATCCTTATCAGAGGCCTTGCTCACGGCTCTTGAGACATTTTCTTTGGGCATATTGGCACCCTTGGCATTGGCAATGGCCAAACGCAGTTTTGGGTTACCATCCGGATCGGGACCACCCTCTTTCACTGCAATATTAATTTCTTTAATGATCCTCGAAAAGATCTTCGACCGTTTTGAATCGGTGGCACCTTTTTTCCTTTTGATGGTCGACCACTTATTGTGTCCTGACATAACTCAATATTTGATTATTACTTTCTTTATTTTTCGATTGGTAAAATTAATAATTCCGAAGAACTTCCTATACAATTTCACTCATTTATGATCAATCAATTTTTAATACCGCCAGAAATGCCGACTGAGGTACTTCAATGTTGCCTATCTGACGCATACGTTTCTTGCCTTTTTTTTGTTTTTCCAGCAGTTTCCGCTTACGCGTGATATCCCCTCCATAGCATTTTGCCGTAACATCTTTGCGCATGGGGCGAATGGTTTCGCGGGCAATGATCTTGGCTCCTATGGCTGCCTGTATGGCCACTTCATATTGCTGCCTGGGGATAAGTTCTTTTAGCTTTTCGCACATCTTGCGGCCAAAATCGTAAGCATAATCGCGGTGTATTAATGTGGATAATGCATCGCACATTTCGCTGTTAAGCAAAATATCCAGACGCACCAATGTGGCCGGACGGTTGCCAATGATATGATAATCGAAGGAAGCATAGCCACGCGAGATGCTCTTCAACTTATCGTAAAAATCGAACACAATATCGCTCAATGGCATCTCGAACACCAGTTCCACGCGGTCGCTGGTAAGATATGTCTGGTTTTTCAGGGTTCCGCGCTTGGCAATGCAGAGGGTCATGATCTGACCCGTGTATTCGGATTTCGAAATGATCTGGGCGTTGATGTAAGGTTCTTCAATATGCTCTATGGTTGTTATCAGCGGCAATCCGGAGGGATTATGCACATCCACTTCTTCGCCTTTGGTGGTAAATACCTTATAGGATACGTTGGGGACGGTAGTGATGACGTCCATATCGAATTCGCGGTACAATCGCTCCTGAACTATTTCCATGTGCAGCAAACCGAGGAAACCGCAACGGAATCCAAATCCCAATGCGGCGGATGATTCAGGCTCGAAATGCAGTGAGGCATCGTTCAACTGAAGCTTTTCGAGCGAAGCCCGCAATTCTTCATAATCGTCGGCATCCACAGGATATACCCCGGCAAATACCATGGGTTTCACATCCTGAAATCCGGGAATGCCTTTTTCGCAAGGTTTAATTACATGAGTGATGGTATCGCCTACCTTAACTTCTTTGGCCGATTTGATACCTGAAATAATATAACCTACTTCGCCGGCGCTCATCACGTCTTTGGCCTGAAAATCGAGCTTCAACACCCCTATTTCATCGGCGTTGTATTCGTGGCCCGTATTGAAAAACTTAACCAGATCGCCTTTCTTCAATTGACCGTTGAAGATGCGGATGTTGGCAATGATGCCCCGGTAGGAATTGAAAATAGAATCGAATATCAATGCCTGCAATGGTGCATCGGGATTGCCTGTGGGGCAGGGAATGCGGCTTATGATGGCATCGAGTATCTCCTGAACTCCAATGCCCATTTTGGCGCTGGCTTCAATGATCTCTTCGCGTTTACAACCCAGCAGGTCGACGATCTGGTCTTTCACATCCTCGGGCATGGCGCTTTCCATGTCGATCTTGTTCAACACCGGAATAATTTCCAGTCCGTGATCCAAAGCCTGGTAAAGCACCGAAATGGTTTGGGCCTGTATGCCCTGGGTGGCATCGACTATCAGCAGCGCGCCTTCGCAGGCAGCGATGGAGCGCGATACCTCGTACGAAAAATCGACATGCCCCGGCGTATCTATCAGGTTCATCAGGTATACCTCGCCATTGTGCCTGTATTGCATCTGTATGGCATGACTCTTTATGGTAATGCCCCTTTCGCGCTCCAGATCCATATCGTCGAGTATCTGATTCTGATATTCGCGTTCCGAGATGGTTCCGGTGGTTTCCAACAGACGGTCGGCCAGGGTGCTTTTACCATGATCGATGTGGGCAATTATACAAAAGTTTCGAATATTCTTCATTGCTGCAAAAGTAAAAAAAAATCTTCAGTATGCAATCCTCTGTCTGCAAATTGCTGATTGCTGTCTGGTTATTCTCTGAATTGCTAAATTGCTATATTGTCAAATTGTTACATTGTTTCATTGTTTCATTGTTCTTGGGAGTCGGAAGTCCGAAGACCGCAGTCCGAAGTATGGTTGGCTTTTCCTTGGTGTAACTTGGTGCTTCTTCGTTTAGCTTCGTGTATAGCTATTCCACAAAGATTCACAAAAGCTACACAAAGTTGCACAAAGAAATATAAAACGTCAACAACCATAAGCCATCACCAGCCAACAATTTAACAATAGAACCATTTAACCACAAGGAACACAAAGGAGGCACGATGGACACAATGAAATCCTTCTTCGGTCTTCCGACTCCGGTCTTCCAACTTCTTTTAACACTTCTTCACAAAATAAATCACCTCTTATGCTGACGATTCAGTAATTTTGCAGCAATTATTCAGGCATGGGATTTACATCGCGAGCAATATTGAAAATAATTGGCTGGAAAGCCGTGAACACGGTGACCAACCTGCCCGATAAGTGCATCATCACCTCGGCGCCTCATACCAGCCTGTGGGATTTTGTGCTGGGCAGGCTCAGTTTGTGGGCGCTGGATATCGACAGCAATTTTCTGATCAAAAAAGAGATGTTCAGGTTTCCGTATAAGATGTTGCTCCGCTCCTCGGGCGGCATTCCTGTGGACCGCGGACACGGCAGCAATGTGGTGAAACCTGTGGTAGAGATCATCAAAAAGTCCAAAGTCTTCCACCTGGTAATCACCCCCGAAGGCCAGCGCAAACTGACCAAAAACTGGAAACGAGGCTACTATTTTATTGCCACCGCAGCTAATATCCCCATTGTGCTGGGCTATATCGACTACAAAGAAAAGGTGTGCGCCACCACCCAGGTGCTTTACCCCACAGGCAACTACGAGGAAGATTTTAAGATCATTGAGGATTATTATCGCGGACGGCATGCGAGGCATCCGGAGCGGTTTAATTTATCTTAGGCTGTGAGGTGTTGAGGCTGTGAGGCTGTGAGTGTAGGAATACTTCGAAATTCATTATTCCTTGTTCAATATTCGATATTTTTTAAGAGCTATACCACAGAGATACACAGAGGTAAGCAAAGAGGAACAAAAAGAAGGTTTATCAATTCTATGATGCCTAAAATTCACTCCATAGCTCTAGGATTGCAGTACCATCACTAATGCATCGCAGTACCTTCATTAGGTACCGTAGTACCTCCACTAAGGAATCGCAGTACCATCACTAAGGTATTGTACTACCTTTGCTAAGGCACCGCAGTTGGTTCACTAAGGTATCGCAGTAAATTACTAAGGTGCCTCAGTAAATCACTAAGGTAGTTTAGTTCCTTAACTAAGGTACCGCACTAAATCACTAAGGTAGTTTAGTACCTTAACTAAGGTATCGTAGTAAATTACTACCTACCTTAGTACCTTCACTAAGTCACCTTATTACCTTAACTAAGGGACCTTACCCCCTTCACTAAGTCACCGCACTAAATTACTAAGGCACCGCACTACCTTCACTAAACTACCTTAGTACCTTTACTAAGACACCGTAGTGCCTTTACTAAGGTATCGCAGTTGGTTTACTTAGTAATCGCAGTTCTCCTACTCGATCAAAGGCCTAACTGCAATGAAGACCGCGTTTAATGAACAAATGTTGGTGTAATACAGTTTGGACATTCAATTTAGTCCAATTGGGACTTCATCTGCTCGCGGGGAAATATTTCCCCTGTGTTTACAAAATAAAAAGGCTTTTCCCCAAAAGGCAAGCCTTTTACTTTTAATTCGATTGATACCCTACAAACAATTTTTTCGTAATTTTGTATAAAATGTTTAATCAATACACCATGAAATCGCAAAACATAAAATCGTTGTTACACGAAAGCATTGAAAACATAAACGATGAGGATTTTTTGCTTGCCATGAAACAGATCATTGACAGAAAATATACTACCACTGCCCAACCGGTATTAACAAAAGAACAAATCGAGCGGATAGAAGCATCGAAAGAACAAATTCGTAACGGAAACTTCCTGTCAAATACTGAGGCCGACAATCTGGTTGAAAGATGGCTAAACGAGTAATATGGTCAACGCATGCTGTTGCCGACAGAATATCTATTCTCGATTATTGGTATCAGCGTATTGGTAATAAAAAGTATAGTCGTAAGCTCGACAAATCATTTAAACAAATTGTTTCTAAACTTGCCTACTATCCAAAACTCGGCAGACAATTGACCGATAGGGAGGAAAGATTTTTTGTCATGGACTGTTACCTGATATTTTATATTGAAAGAGCTGATAAAATTGAGATTCTATATCTCTGGGATAGCAGAAGAAATCCTGACGAATTGAAATTATAAAACCCAATCAATGACAATAAATGACGCATAGCAAATGACTATAAATGACGTGTAGCAAATGACCACGAATGACCCTCTTCCTAAAGCCTAATTGTCTAAAAGTCTATAGTCTTTCTATTAATGACCATGAATGACGCGTAGCAAATGACAATAAATGACGCGACCTGTCCCGTACCGAAGGTCGGAAGCAAATGACCATTAATGACCACGAATGATCTTCTTCCTAAAGCCTCACAGTCTCACAGCCTCATAGCCTCATAGCCTCACAGCCTCATAGCCTCACAGCCTTTCTTCAAGATGCTTCTTCGAAATATACTTCACCGGATACCAGGCTGCCAGAAAACCTATCAAGGTGATCACGCCCAGCACATATACAAAATCCATAACCATTATTTTCACCGGGTAGGCTTCCACCACAAAGGTAGAGCCTGAGTTGATGGTCAGCAGTCCGAAGCGCAGTTGCAGCCAGCACACCACGCCCCCCAGCAGCAGCCCGGCCAGTGCGCCCAGCAGGGTGATCATCATGCCTTCTGTGAAAAATATCTGCCTGATCAGGCGGTTGCTCGCCCCCAGGCTTTGCAGCACCGCCATATCTTTTTTCTTATCCAGGATCAGCATACTCAGCGAGCCAATCACATTAAACACGGCAATCAGCAAAATAAATCCCAGTATAATAAACACCGCCAACTTTTCCGACTTCATAATTTTATACATCACCTCTTCTTGCTGGTAGCGGTCCTTCACCGCGAAGCCCGTTCCCAGCAGTATTTGCAATTGCTGCTGCACCTGGCTGAGGTCGGCTCCCTCACTGACTTTTATCTCCAGTGCCGACAGTCCCGTCGAATCTTCCAGCAAATTGCGGGCAAAGCGCAGGGGCACTATAATATATTTCTGGTCGTATTCCTGCTGAATAGAAAAGATACCGGAAGGCTGGATATACAAATTATTGAAAGCCTGCATGGGGTCCAAACGGTAGCCCTTGAAACGGCGGGGCACGTAGACCGACAGTGGGTTCTCGAAATCGTTCAGCCCCAGCCCGAGGTAATACGAAATGCCCTGCCCTATGATGGCAAAATTCTTGTCGCCGCTTTCCAGCCGTGCGTCGCCTTCGATAATCATCGAATCTATGCGGCTGGTCTGATAGAAATCGAGGCTCACCCCTTTGATGGTGGCTATGTATTGCTTTTCGCGATAAGTGATCAGGGCATTTTCTTCAATCACTTTCGTAACATGGCTGATACCGCTGATGGCATACACCTTATCGAAAGGTATCTGCCCTTCGCGGAAATTCTTGCCGGTCACCACGCTCACCTGCAGGTCGGGGTTGAATGAGTTGAACATGCTCACCACCAGGTTCTCGAAACCGTTGAACACCGACAGCACAATGATAAGAGCCGCAGCACCTATAGTAATGCCCGCCACCGAAATGCCGGAAATAATATTGATGATATTGTGCGTTTTTTTCGCGAAAAGATAACGTCTTGCTATGTAGAAAGGAACTTTCAAACTTATTGTTTCAGCAGATTGTCGATGTTTTCGATATAATCAAGCGAATCGTCGTTAAAAAACTCCATGGCCGGAATGGTCCTGAGTTGATTCTTCAACCGGAATCCCAGTTCTCGGCGTATCTCCTGGTGGTTGTGTTTGATGGTTTCTACAAGGCCCGGCTTATCGTCCACCCCGAAAATGCTCAGATATACCCTGGCAAATGAAAGGTCTTTGGTCACCTTCACCGCAGTAACCGTTATCATTACTTTTCCTCCCAGTTTGCGTGCCTGAAGCTGGAAAATCTCCGCGAGTTCTTTCTGAACCAATCGCGAAACCTTATTTAAACGAATGCTATCCATGGTGCAAAGGTAAGTAATTTTCAGATAAGGAAGATTTTGGAAGATGGGAAAGATGGATGATTGGAAAGTTGGATGGGAGACCGGAGTCGGAAGTCCGAAGAAGGATTTTCATTGTGAACTTTGTGCCTTCTTTGTGACTCTTTGTGGTTAAATGGTTATATTGTTAAATTGTTTTATGACTATATCGATAGTATGGCATGGCTCGTGGCTCATGGCTAAAAAAATCATAGTGCCCCTTAGTGTCCGGAGCCTGTCCCGTGCATGCAGTGTCGGGATGTCTTAGTGGTTTATTAACTCCAAACTCCGAACTTCAGGCACTCCGAACTTCTTTTTCTTATCTTTGCAACGTGAAAAAACTCCGAAAAATACTTCGCTTTGTTACTCCTTACTGGAAACATGCCTCGCTGACCGTATTCTTCAACATACTATCGGTGATATTTTCGGTTGTATCTTTCATGTTTTTCATTCCTGTGCTCAACATACTTTTCTCTCAAACTGAAAAAGTATTGGTGGCCCCTCCCCTCGCCATGAATGTGGAATCCATCAAACTCAATTTCTATTACCTGGTGAGCCACATCATCGAACAGTCGGGAAGCATAGTAGCACTGACATATATTTGCATAGCAGTCGTCCTTTTGTTTTTTCTGAAAAACCTGTTCCGCTATCTGGGTATGTATTTTCTGGCCCCCATACGCAACGGAGTGGTGAAAGACATTCGCAACGAACTGTATTTGCAGATCATGAGACTTCCGTTGGCCTATTATTCCGAACAACGAAAAGGCGACATCATTTCACGCATGACCCAGGATGTGCAGGAAGTACAATGGACCATTATGACCTCCCTCGAGATGCTCTTCCGCGAACCCATCGCCATCATCTGCTTCCTGGTCAGCATGTTCCTGATCAGTCCGCAGCTCACACTTTTTGTTTTGATATTGTTTCCGGTCAGTGGATTCATCATTTCCAAAATCGGCAGCAGCTTAAAACGCACCTCCGATAAGGGCCAGGCGAAAATGGGCGAATTGCTTTCCAACATTGAGGAAACCATTGGCGGATTAAGGATCATCAAAGCTTTCAACGCCATCGATACGGTCAATGCCCGCTTCCATGTGATCAATAACAACTATACCAAACTGATGACCCGCCTGTTCCGCAAACGCGACCTGGCATCCCCTCTCAGCGAATTCATGGCGATCGTGGTGGTTGGAGCAGTGTTGTTATATGGTGGCACCCTTATATTAACAACCAATTCATCTGGCCTCACGGCTTCCGTGTTTATAACCTACCTGGTTATGTTTTCGCAGTTGATCAACCCTGTGAAATCATTCACCGATGCCTATTCCAACATACAAAAAGGCGCGGCCTCGGTCGAGCGTATCGAACAGGTGCTGAATGCCGATGAAGTGATTGTAGAGAAACCTGATGCAAAACCCATTCGTGAATTTAAAGACACCATATTATATAAAGGGGTTAGTTTCACTTACGAAAAAGAGGAAGTACTGCACGACATCAATATTGAGATCAAAAAAGGAAAAACCATTGCCCTGGTAGGGCCTTCGGGTGCCGGAAAATCAACCATGGTCGATTTGTTGCCCCGATTCTATGATTGCACTTCGGGCGAACTGCTGATCGATGGTGTAAATGTGAAAGACTATAAGATCAACGATCTGCGCCGCCTGATGGGTATTGTTACCCAGGAGACCATTTTGTTCAACGAATCGGTTTTCAACAACATTGCTTTTGGAATGCCGGGTGTAACAGAAGAAGATGTGATAAAAGCTGCAAAGATCGCTAATGCTCATGAGTTTATTATTCAGATGGAAAAAGGATACCAGACCAACATAGGCGACCGCGGTATGAAACTTTCCGGTGGACAGAAACAGCGTTTGAGCATTGCCCGTGCCGTATTAATGAATCCGCCCGTGATGATACTCGACGAGGCCACCTCTTCTCTCGATACCGAATCGGAACGCCTGGTGCAGGATGCCCTGATGAAGCTGATGCAGAACCGCACTTCGGTCATCATTGCCCACCGTTTATCGACCGTTCAGTTTGCTGACGAGATCATCGTCCTGCAGCAAGGCCACATAGTAGAACGCGGCACCCATAATGAACTTATGGAACTTCAGGGAGTCTACTGTAAACTCTGCGAACTGCAAACCTTTTCCTGATGATCCCTGAGCAAAATACCATCGACCCCAGGATCATTAAAATGATCCATCGTCACCATATTTTCACCCTCGCCACTTCATCCAATAATATTCCTTATTGCTCCACCTGTTTCTATGCCTATGAAGCGGTGGCAAATGTATTCATTTTCACTTCTGAAAAAGACACCCGCCATATTGCAGAAACACTGAAACAAAACAAAGTAGCCGGAGCCATAGCATTAGAAACAAAAATCATTGGAAAGATCAGGGGTGTTCAATTTACTGGAAAGATCAAAGAAATTCATGATGATGAGTTAAAAAAATACAAAAAAATATACCTCCACCGCTTCCCATATGTTACACCTTTTATTAATGATACTCCGTTCTGGATCATTGAGCCTGATTTTTTTAAACTGACTGACAATAATTTAGGTTTTGGTAAGAAAATTATTTGGACAAATAGTGTTGATTTTCAATGACATTTGTTAACGCGCATATCTATTTCCATCAAATAGTCGACCATAAAATATCGTTAATAAATCCCAGCTTTTGTTAATAAAATTGGCTTGTAAAATGCATACCCTTTATATAATTTAGCCCTCCCGAATTTAGCTTTTATAAGATA
Organism: uncultured Bacteroidales bacterium; assembly: GCA_964469155.1. GTDB lineage: Bacteria > Bacteroidota > Bacteroidia > Bacteroidales > CAIWKO01 > CAIWKO01. The sequence continues at coordinate 32,174 of CAYXXU010000023.1, read as the reverse complement.
AGCCAAACATCAAGTTAACAGTTTTTTAAGTTTTTTTTAAATTCAAAATATATGGAAGACCATCTTTCAACATTTATTCCTCAAAAAATAGACGAAGATATTCACCATTCTTCCTACGAAAAAGTATTAGAAAAAAGAGTCAGGCCCGAATTACCAGATGAAGAATTTGAATCAGAGAAAGAGAATATGATAGTAGCAGAACAAAAGATCACCACCGAACCAAGAATATTTTCTTACGACGAAGCTTTTGAAAAAAGTGTGGTTTATTTTAAGGGCGACACTCTTGCAGCCAATGTATGGATCAATAAATATGCTCTAAAAAACAGCGACGGGGCCTTATTCGAATGTACCCCAGACGACATGCACCGCCGTATTGCCAAAGAAATTGCACGCATCGAACAAAAGTACCCCAATCCATTATCTGAAAACGAAGTATTTGAACTTTTAAGAAATTTCAAATATATCGTTCCACAGGGAAGCCCCATGGCAGGTATTGGAAACAATTTTCAAATATCATCCCTCTCAAATTGTTTTGTGATAGGCAGCAATGGCCCATCAGATTCCTATGGCGGAATTATGAAAGTGGATCAGGAGCAGGTGCAACTGATGAAAAGAAGAGGTGGTGTGGGTCATGATCTTTCACATATCAGGCCTTCCGGGAGCCCGGTAAAGAACAGCGCCTTGACATCCACCGGAATTGTACCGTTTATGGAAAGATATTCCAATTCAACGCGTGAAGTAGCTCAGGATGGAAGAAGAGGCGCCCTGATGCTCAGCATTTCCATGAAACATCCCGATGTGGAAAAATTTATCGATGCCAAACTCGAAGAAGGAAAAGTTACGGGTGCCAACGTTTCGGTAAAGATCGACGACGAATTTATGAATGCTGTTAAAAACAACACCTTATATCGTCAGCAATACCCGGTAAAATCAACAAATCCCACAGTAACTAAAGAAATTGAGGCACTGCCCTTATGGAATAAGATTATACACAATGCCTGGAGATCAGCCGAACCGGGGATATTATTCTGGGATACCATACTGAAAGAGTCTGTTCCGGATTGCTATGCAGACCTCGGATTTACAACCGTTTCAACCAACCCCTGCGGTGAAATTCCATTATGTCCTTACGATAGCTGCCGTCTTTTAGCAATCAATCTATACAGCTATGTGGAAAATCCATTCACCAAAGAGGCCTGTTTTGATTCCGATCTTTTTTCAAAACATGTTCATTATGCGCAACGTATTATGGACGATATTATTGATCTGGAAAGTGAAAAGATAGATAAAATTGTTGAGAAGATCAATTCCGACCCTGAAGATGAAGAAACCAAACGCACTGAATTATTACTCTGGGAAAAGATCAGATCAAAAACCCTGCAAGGCAGAAGAACCGGTATCGGTATCACTGCTGAAGGAGATATGCTGGCTGCATTGGGTGCCCGTTATGGCTCTGACGATGCTATCAGTTTCTCTGTTGAAGTGCATAAACAACTGGCTATTGATGCTTACGAATCGTCTATCAACCTGGCTAAAGAACGCGGTGCATTTCCGGTTTACAGTACCGAAAAAGAAAAGAACAATCCTTTTATCCAGAGAATTAAAGAGGCAGCTCCCAATGTCTACGCTGAAATGGAAAAGTATGGAAGAAGAAACATCGCTCTGTTAACAATTGCACCCACCGGCAGCGTCAGTATTTGTACCCAAACTACCTCGGGTATTGAACCTGCTTTTAAAGTTAGCTACCGCAGACGCAGAAAAGTAAATCCCAATGATCAGCAAGCCAATGTTTCCTTTGTTGACGAACGCGGCGATTCATGGGAAGAGTATCCTGTTTTTCATCCTAAGTTCTACGAATGGCTCAGGATCAACAATTATGATGTTGAAAAACTCTCGAAACTTTCGGAAGCAGAATTACAGCCCATCATTGAAAAGTCACCTTATTACAAAGCCACCGCCAACGATATCGACTGGCTGGCTAAAGTTAAAATGCAGGGTGCCATTCAGAAATGGGTTGATCATTCCATCAGTGTTACCGTAAATGTACCCCAGCAAACCACCCAGGAAATGGTCAGCGATATTTACAGAACCGCCTGGGAAGCAGGCTGTAAAGGTGTTACCATCTACAGAGATGGTTCAAGAGATGGTGTTTTAATATCGGATACCAAGAAAAAGGATGAAACCAACGAGTTTAAGGAAACCCGTGCTCCGCAGCGTCCGCCAAAACTCGAGGCAGATGTGGTTCGTTTCCAGAACGACCATGAAAAATGGCTGGCTGTAATAGGTCATCTGAACGGAAAACCTTACGAAATATTTACGGGGAAGGCTGAGGACTTTTTCTTACCGCCATTCGTTACCAAAGGCTGGGTATTGAAAAACAAGGATACCGAAGGTGAAACACGCTACGATTTTCAGTACGCCAATAAATTAGGTTGTAAAACCACCGTGGAGGGATTATCTCATTCGTTCGATATTGAATTCTGGAATTATGCAAAACTGATCTCAGGAATATTACGTCATGGAATGCCACTGCCCTATGTGGTGGACCTTGTCATGAATTTGCGTCTCGATCATGATTCAATCAATGCATGGAAGAACGGTGTGGTTCGAGCCTTAAAGAAATTTATTCCTGACGGAACCACCTCTCCTGATCATGAGTGTCCTGAATGCCATCAATCAGCATTAGTTTACAAAGAGGGTTGTCTGACCTGCGAAAACTGCGGACATTCGAAATGCTGATAATCATTAATAAAACAAAAAAACCACATGACAGCATGTGGTTTTTTTTATTCCAATTTCTGGTAAAATAACTATTCCGTCTTTTCCTTTTTCTCCGTTTTAACTTCTTTCTCATTTGGTTTCACATCTTTGCCTTCTGTTTTCACTTCAGGCTTTCCATCTATCTTCACAAACTCACCTTTCAAATTGTATAAAATGGTTTGTACTTCCTTTTTCTTTTTAGCTTCAATGGCATAATAGTCTCCATCGGTGCGATATTGGATAGAAGCCTTAACCACTTTTAACCCGGCATAACTGGTAAGCACATTGTCCTTTATTTTCTGGGGAACATATTGGTAAGGCATCACCCACACAGTTTTTTGCCAGACAGCCTGAGAAGTAATGAATACCTGTGCCTTAAGTTCACCTTTGTTGAATGAGGCAATATAATCTTCACCGGTTTTTTCCCAGACAGGAGTTAAAGTGTCGTTAGTCTTAACCTCGAACATTTTTTTTACTGCCTCAGGCACCTGAGATTTATCAACTTTTTGAGTATAGGCCACCATTCCGATCGCCATCATAAGGAAATACAAACAAAGTTTTTTCATGATATTAATTTTTTACGAAATTAAATAATCTTTTAATAGAAAATTATTATTTGCAAATTATACCAATTCTTATTTTAAATTAATCCGAAGGCTAATTTAAAATTTAGAATGGTTAATGCCATACTACAATATGTTAAGTCAATCTTTCTTTGACTGTTACATATTGAGTAACGGTATTATTTGACCATAGCGGTAAACGGATTTCTCAAACCTTCATAATAGATCAATTCGAGTTTTACTTTACCCACAATAACTGCAGACTCAGCCAATACAGGAACTTTGTTCTTATCGTCAGTCACCCAAAGCGTAACAGGATATGGATCCTTAAATACATTACCCGTAAGTACCTGGGGTTTTAGTTTGATACAGCGTATCTTGCCCATGTTTGTCTTAATGGTTTCCTTTCCTACATAGACTACTTTGGTTGAGTAAATGGTATCGTCGAGCATAAACTTCACCTTAAACTCATCATTGTTTGCCATTTGTGAAACATCATACGACCTGCAATAGTAAATGGCCGATAATATATCCTGAATATAAGGCGGGGTGGGTACAGTTGACTTAATGGACCTTTTGTTGTCGACAAAATAGGCCACATTCTTATTCTGATTGAAAGTAACATCCTGATTGATGATATAACCTCCTTCATTGATACGCCTGATAAAAAGCCAGGGAGCCAGAGTGGCTTCATCGAGGTAAGTCTCATACTGATCGCTCACTTTGTAGAACCAATTGAAAGCTCCTTTGGTTTTGGCATCGACGGCTATATGATATACCGGACGATCATTTATAGTCTTTGCTTCGTTCTTTATCTCGAAGGAAGCGACTCCGGCCACTACCTGCCCTGTTAAAAGAGCATCGTAATAGGCTTTGTATTTTAACACTTCACCGCGCTGAAAAGCGTCGTTGGTTTCGACTCTGAGTTGCGCCCTGCTACTGCCTGCAATCAGTAAAACTGAAATGGCAATTAAGATCCTGGTTTTCATTTTCGTGATTTTATTTATCCATGAAATACAAAATCTGTTCCAAAAAATAAAAGTCTTAATTATCAAGGCTTTTTACAAAACAATATTAATGATCTTCCCCTGAATAATGATAACCTTTTTGGGTTGTTTGCCTTCGAGCCATTTCGAGGCATCGGTAGAAGTCAATACCGCCTTTTCGATTTCAGGCAGAGGCATATCGAGGGGCAGCTCCAGTTTGAAACGCATTTTGCCATTGAAGGAAACCGGGTAGGTATGCGAACTTACACTGATATATTTTTCTTCGTATCGCGGAAATGCCACCTGAGTGATACTTCCCCTGTTTCCGAGCAAGCTCCATAGCTCTTCCGCCATGTGAGGTGCAAAGGGCGAGATCAAAAGGGTAAGGTCGTTCAGCACCTTGCGTTTGTTGCATTTCAGTTCACCGAGTTCGTTCACGCAGATCATAAAGGTGCTTACTGCCGTATTGAACGAAAAACGCTCAATATCTTCCTGTATCTTCTTAATGGTCTTATGTATCACTCGCAATTCATCCTGGTTAGGTTCTTCGTTGCTGACAAAGAAATCATTGTTGGCATCATGATATAAACGCCAGAGCTTGCGCATGAAACGCGAAACGCCTTCAATGCCATTGGTGTCCCATGGCTTGTGCATTTCCAAAGGACCCAGGAACATTTCGTACAAGCGCAGTGTATCGGCACCATATTTAACTACCAGGTCGTCGGGGTTAACAACATTATACTTCGATTTAGACATTTTCTCAACCAGAGGCTTTGTATAAAACTTGTCCGAACCATCACTAGTTCTTGTAAATACGCCTTTTTGCCAGTACCCACCCTCGCATTCAAAAACATAATTTTTAAACTCTGGCATCCATTTTATAAATCCATCAATATCTAGAACTGAATTCTTTGTTAAGCTAATATCAACATGCCTATCCATTGGATAAGGTGACCCTGGAAATTCATTATTAATCTTTTCAAGAATATCGTAACTAATAAATCGATTATGATACTCCAGATTATTTAATACGTTTTCCCATTCTTTATCTGAATGACGAGGTTGAGTAGAATACATATTAAAAATTAATTCCGAAACCCCCTGTATCATCCCCTGGTTGATCATCTTCTGGAAAGGTTCATCTTTTACGGTCAGACCGAGATCAAACAGGAATTTGTTCCAGAAACGTGCATAAATTAAATGTCCGGTAGCGTGTTCGGCGCCTCCTATATAAAGATCGACGTTTTGCCAGTAGGCATTGCTTTCCTTGGAGAAATATTCCTTGTCGTTTTGAGGATCCATGTAGCGCAAATAATAGGCGCTGGAACCGGCAAAGCCCGGCATGGTGTTGGTCTCCAAAGGATAGCCTTCTTTGGTTTGCCAGTTCTTTGCCCTGGCCAAAGGCGGGTCACCTGCTTCGGTGGGAAGATAAGCATCCACGGGGGGCAATTCCAAAGGCAGTTCAGATTCATCAAGGGTATAAGGTATTCCATTCTTGTAATACACCGGGAAGGGTTCTCCCCAATAACGCTGTCGGCTGAAAATAGCATCGCGGAGGCGGTAGTTCACTTTGCCCTTGCCTATTTCCATGCCTTCCATAGTGCCAATCGCAAACTGAATGGCTTCTTTTACCTCCATTCCGTTCAGGAATTCGGAGTTGACGAGTTTGCCTTCCTTAGCATCGTATGATTCTTTTGAGATATCGCCTCCGCTGACCACTTCGGGAATATCCAGTCCGAAATGTTTTGCAAAGGCATAGTCACGGCTGTCGTGGGCGGGAACAGCCATCACGGCACCTGTTCCGTAACCTGCCAGCACGTAATCGCCTATCCAAATCTGCAGTTTCTTTCCTGTGAAAGGATGAATGGCAAAAGCCCCTGTGAACTGTCCGCTGATCTTTTTGACATCGGCCATGCGTTCGCGCTCGCTGCGGTTCTTGGTGTCGGCAATATATTGCATCACGGCTTCGCGGTATTCGTCGGTGACAATGTGCTCCAAATATTCATGTTCGGGCGCCAGGGTCATGTAACTTACACCGAAAATGGTATCAGGGCGGGTGGTGAAAACTTTTAAGGTATAAGGGAAATCCTGTATCAGAAAATCGAGCATCACCCCTTCGGAGCGGCCTATCCAGTTGCGCTGTACTTCTTTAATGGCTTCGGCCCAGTCGAGATTATCAAGCCCATTTAACAGTCTTTCGGCATAAGCGGTGATGCGCAGCAACCATTGTTTCATGCTTTTGCGTACCACGGGATGACCTCCTCGCACGGAAAATCCTTCGCTTACCTCATCGTTGGCCAGCACGGTTCCCAAGGCAGGACACCAGTTGACCATGGTGTCGGCATGATAGGCCAGACGGTAGTGCATCAAAAAGTTTTGCTGGCGTTCTTCATTGAAAGTGTTCCAGTCCAGAGCGCTGAAAGCTTCATGAGGAGTGCAGGCTGCTTCTATTCCTTCGGAGCCGTTCTCTGAAAAGTATTTAATGAGTTCGCTGATGGGTTCGGCCTTGTCGGTTTGTTTGTTGTACCACGAATGGAACAACTGAATGAAGGTCCATTGGGTCCATTTGTAGTATTTGGGATCGCAGGTGCGCACCTCGCGGCTCCAGTCGAAAGAGAAACCGAGCAGGTCGAGTTGTTCGCGGTAACGGGCCAGATTCTTTTCGGTGGTGATGGCAGGGTGCTGACCGGTTTGAATGGCAAACTGTTCGGCAGGCAAACCGTAAGCATCATAACCCATGGGATGCAGTACGTTGAAACCTTTATGACGTTTGTAACGCGCAAATATATCGGAAGCTATATAGCCCAGCGGATGACCCACATGCAAACCGGCTCCCGAGGGATAAGGAAACATGTCCAATACATAATATTTGGGTTTGCTGTGGTCGATGTCCGTACGATAAATATCGTTCTGATGCCACCATTGCCGCCACTTTTGCTCGACTTCGCGGAAGTTGTAATCCATGGGTGATTGGTTTGTGTTGCTGAAAATAAAGGTGCAAAAGTAAGAAAAAAGGGGGATGTAGTAATTATACAATTATGCAATTATACAATTATAGAATTGAGAGGCAGGTTGCCTGCAATAAGTATTACGAAATTATTTCAATAATTTTTTGTGTTACTATATTACTGAATTCTTCCGTTGTAACTGTTACTTTGTTTAGAATGAGAGATTCGTTAAGAGTAAATATTTTATGAATGCGGATAAAACTCTTCAATGGCAATTTTTTACCTTGATAATCATTTTCTTCAAGAGGGATGGAAAAACCATCACGTTTCACTTGTGAAGTTATCTGAATAAGCAACAAATCTCCTGATTGATTTACCTTATCATTTGAAAGTACAAAAGCAGGTCGCTTTTTCAGTCCTGAAAGGTCAGAAAAAGGAAAATTTACTGCACCGATATCGCCTTTATTATACATAATTACAGCAATTTATCCCATCGCTGATCTTCGGGTGAGTTCCATTCTTCGGCAAGATTCTCCTGAGACATCAATGTCACTTTATCTATCTCGGCCAAGGGTTTGGAAACGGATTTTACGCCAATGATCTTTTTTATTTTTTCGATCACTGCCTTTTCCATGCTTTGCTCAAGTTTGATTACTATCGAACTCATAATGATTGTTTTTACAAAGTTACGAATTTTTTTCGACTGAACATCACATAACAATCTGCTAATCTTTTACACAGCGAAGTGAATTGCCGATATTCCGATCGCTTTCCACTATCAACACTGTGCTCTTATTGTAGTCAAGGCGTACGCTTTTTATATTCGGGAATATGGATTCTGTGGAGGTCCAGAACATGGCAAATTTGGTGGGTTCGCTCAGGTAGCCCAACAAGGTGCGGAACCCGTGAGGTAAGGCGGTAAAACCACTTGAGTTGGTGGCTCCTGTGTTGGGACTCTTCCAATGCATGGTTCCAGCTTCTTTCAGGTTGCCTCCGACTACGCTTCCACCACCGGCAAAGTCGGTCAATGTGGTCCATTCGGTTTCGGAGGGCAAGTGCCATCCTGCGGGACAAGCTTTTTTGGCTGCCTCATACGTATAGCTTCTGCCATAAATATTGCAATCAATACACCAACTACCCTGCATTTCATAATTCAGGTTTTCAGCCAGCCAGGTTTGTTTTCCTAAAGTCACGGTTTTATAGGTCTTGCCATCCCGTGTATCGGTTATTATGTTTGTGACTGAACTTTGAGACACGGAAACTTTCGTTTCTGCATTGCCTGCATTTGATGCCGTAAACACATCTTTGGTGCCATTGGCATATTTTATCATAAATATTTCTGATTTCGGCTGGGTATAATCCGGACCGTTGAGGTTGTCCCATTTCTTATAGGTAATGGCATCGATACCCACCACGCTGACTTTGGCCTGTATCTCGTTGCCATTTTTCAATACAATTATATCCTGGGCAGAGGCTATGCTGCCGACAAAACAACTTAACATCAGAAAGATAAAAAGTGATTTCATTTTTAATGGGTTTGAGTGTTTGCTGCGCAAATGTAGGAAATTATGCAATTATACCAATGGTTACTGATTCTGAAACTAATGCCGCAATGATACCAACCGGTTCAAAGTTCAGTCTTTTAACGGACGCTTTTTTATCATACCACCTTTGGTATCTTTGACACTGTTCATTACAATAAAGGCTTCCTGGTCGATCTTTTTTATTTCGGTGTTCAATTTGTTCAGTTCGAGCCTGGTAATTACGGTGTAAACAATTTCTATGTCGTGGGTATTGCCCTGTTTGCCATACCCGCTTTTACCATTATATATGGTTACTCCGCGGCCCATTTTTTCGATGATCATCAGCCTGATCTTTTCGCTGGACGATGAAATTATGGTTACCCCAATATATTCTTCTATACCTTCCACGATAAAATCGAGGGTTTTGGAGGCAGCCAGGTAGGTTATCATCGAATAGAGCGCTATTTCGACAGAAAGAAAATAAACTGCCGCACCAAATATTACGATGTTGATGCCAATGATAATGGTTCCGATGGTGGTGCCCAACTTACGGCTTAAATAGATGGCCAACACTTCAGTACCATCAAGCACTGCCCCTCCCCTAACCGAAAGCCCTATGCCGGCCCCCAGAAAAAAACCGCCGAATACAGCTACCAGCAGGTTGTCGTTGGTAACGTTGGGAAACGGAACCAACGCCAGACAAAGCGCCAGGCAAGCTATGGCTATGATGGTTTTTATGGCAAACGCACGGCCAATAATTTTATAACCCATTAATATGAACGGGATATTGACTGCGACAATTATCTGGTAAAGTGGTATGTTGGTAAGCGCTGCGATCAGTAAAGATATTCCGGTGGCGCCTCCATCGATAAATTTGTTGGTCAACAGAAATCCTTTGAAACCAAAGGAAGCAGAAAAAACCCCCGCAATGATCAGAACCATGTCTCTTGTGGTTCTGAAGGCCGTGATCTTCAGATCGCGCGAGCCTTTGGCCAATTGGTATTTTGAATACGTTTTTGTTTCAGGCTCTCTTTTTTTATGCCTCAGCGTTGTCTGAATAATTATTTTCGACCATAAAGGGTTCATAACATTGAGGGGGGTGTTTAAGTTTTTTTGATCAATTGGTTTTACTCTGCGAAGGTAGTGAAGATTCTATTATCATTTTCCATTTTGTTGCCAGTTGCAATTCATGAACCGGGATAGAACCATTTTCAGCATTATAAAACTCAATAAAGACAGGGGGTGTTTCTTTGTTCTTAGCAATAGCCTTCAGTCTTAATTGCTCAAGCACATTTGTGCTCCCGCTCTTTGTGTTGACAGGCCTTGAAATTTCACTTATCTCTACCGATTTCAAGGTATTTAGGTCAACAACGATGGCATCGTTTTTTGTGGAATAATCGCTTACATAAAGCAGCTTTAACGATTCCCGGTCGATGCCTATGGCATAGTGATTCCAATGTTCAGATTCAGATATCTTTAGTTGATGGGATTGCCCCAGGGCATAAAATCCGTCAGTGAATTTTTGTTTTTTTTGTTTTGAGCGTATCACGCTGAAAAGTATTGGGATAATAATTGCGGCACTTACCACAATTATTGATATGATTGCTGTTGAATCCATTATTTTATTTTTTTGATTTTAACTTTGATATATTTATTTAAGGCTATTGCGCAAAAATGTTCGCATAGCTTTGCCTGTCATAAAAACCTTTTTTATGACAAAATGCAAATGGTTTTAGTAGCAGTTAAGCCTGTTTACCAGAAGTTATGAAATGGGAAAATAATATCAAAGGAGGAAAGACCCGGCCAAACAATGTCGGTAATAAAATGGCAGGGTGTGCCAGAGCTAATATAACCGGGATCGAAGATTTTATGGGTGGTGAAAGGAAATGGGAAGCAAGGGTTAGAGGTGTGTTTATTTATACGTTCGAAAAACGATATAAGTGTGTTTTCGAGGTTTGGATTGGGAATAAATGTATTATGAGCAATGGCATTTAGCCTGTCGATGGTTTGAGAGGTTTGTTGCTCAATGTTTAACAGGCTGCTGTTGACTGATAAAAACGAAATATTTATGAAAGTAAGCAGTACAAATAACAGGCTCACCCAATTCGATTTTATTTTTTTCATAGCGCAAAGATACATAATTATTGAGACATCTTTTGATTATTTTGTTTGGTCGGGGGGGGAGATTTGATAATTATACAATTATACAATTCGGAAATTATACAATTTAGAAATTCACTGCAGAGGGCGAAGAGGAGGAAAAACCACTAAGTACTCTCCGTTGACGAACCGAACCTCAAAACAGATAACTTCTATTTATTTCCGGCAGATCTCGCTGATTTACGCAGATAAAATTTACCACAAAGCGCACAAAGGTTTTCACAAAGGGCACTATGATTTCTTTGTGAAAATTGTGTTCTTTTCCTTGTGAACATCGTGGTTTCCTTTTTTTTGTTTCCTGCTGATTTACGCAGATTATTTTCCGGGCATTTTTTCATCTGCGATTATCTGTGGAATCTGCGGGAACTCCTAAAAATAATATCAGAATTATAGCAACTTACATTTTGTTATATAGGTGGCACAAAATCACCAAAATTCACCAAAGTTTCTTTTATTTCCTTCCATTTTAAACAGTCTCTAAGAGTATTTTTATAAGCAGAAGCCCGAAAAATTACAAAAAAAACTCCCGAAGCCACTCATCGCCCCGGGAGTTATTTTTTAACAAAAAGCCTGTCCGTCTAAAAAAGCTAAATGCCTAAACTCCTGTCTTACGAAACCACGGTTCTCACCTTCGACGCCAGCAGTGAAGCAGTGCCTGATTTGCGGGGTTTATATACCACATAGTACCAAACGATCTGCCCCACCTGGTCTTCGCTGAATGTATTGGTATACTTACCTCTTTTGGCCACACCCAGGTAGGTGGCCGACTTACGGAAATCGGCCGGTTCGTCTTTGCCGATATACATATACACATCGGTATCTTTCGCATCGAAAGGCAGTGCAATCTTGCCCGTAACATTGTTGCGAATGGTCAATGTATGCTCCAGGTGGCGGCTGGCATCCACAATGGTGATGGCAGGATTGCTGTTGCTCACATTTACTTCGGGTTTGGCATGTCCATCGTCTAATCCTTTGCTGCCAAAGCCCAGCAAAGCGGCCTTATTTTTATCCATACCCGCTGTGTTTTGCACCTGGTTGGCCCATTTGCTGGTGATATCGTTTTTTACATCTTTCTCCAGGTCTTTAATTTTACCTGTGTTGTCTTTTTGTTTTTGCTTCAGCACACTGTTTTCCAGAACCAAAGCCTCAATCGATTCCACTTTGGCAGTTACCGCTGCCGGTTCAGGGTCCAGATCAGTTACTAAGGTGGGATTGTCGATCGCAGCCTGAATCATAGCTTTGACCTTGTCAAGAAAATCATCCTGCGACAAATTATCAAAATTTGTGGTGATGATCAGTTTTTTAATTTGTTCTAAAGTCATAACGTTTAAATTTTAATGGTAAATAAATAGAAACTCATTTGTATGTGTTTTTACAAAATGCCTCATGATGTCAGGCTGTCCGAAAGTTATTTTCGGCTTTCCGAACAGAGTTTTCGGCTTTCCGAATGGAACATTCGGCTTTCCGAACGGAACATTCGGCTTTCCGAATGGAACATTCGGCTTTCCGAACATAGCATTCGGATGTCCGAACAGAGCATTCGGATGTCCGAACAGAGCATTCGGCTTTCCGAACATAGCACTCGGATGTCCGAACGGAGCATTCGGACGTCCGAAAATCATGTTCGGGAAGGCGAACGGGTTTTTTCGCTGAGGCCTGTCGGCGGTAAGCAAGCCTTGATTTGAATTATAAAATACTGTAAACAGGACACTTAATCCGGTTTTTTCCGGTCTGCAACTGCCTATACCCTTTGGATACCCTTGCCCCAATGGGTGCAAACTGTCGCTTTTACTAATGGTTAATGGCCTGTTCATCCCCTGGTTTTTCGTTTGGTATTGTAAGATACAAAGGTCGGTAATATGCATGGCCTAATGCAAATTCGTGCAGCATTTGGAATAATCTGTGCTTTTTGGGGAATAATCGCCAGATTTTCGGGAATAATCGTAACAGATCCGGGAATAAAATGGTCGAAAACCAGACTTAAAAAGTAAAAAAACCGCTGCAATTTTGTTTAACCCATATCTGTCATTTGGAAAAATGACAGGTTTGTCGGATTGTGCGTTGAATCTGGGTCAATCCCGATATAGTGTTTGTTGGATTTTCTTACGCGGACATCTGCGCTGAAAATCATACAAACACTTAGTTGCTGCGAAGCAGAAAATCGTCAACTGACGATTTTGGGTAACAATGACGAAAAAACTATGGTTCTTTCAGTATTTTCCCGCCCCGGGTCGAAACCGGGATTTCAACCAATTGGCCACTGATCTTGAGAATACACTTATTTCTTTTGTCCTGGGTGGAATGCAGAAACCGGCGGCTGATGGCAAAGCTTTTATGAATCCTTTTGATCTCTTTATCCGGAATTTCTAATACCAGGGTTTTCAATCCCAGGCATATCTCGAACGAGTCATTGTCAGCATCGGTCAACATGCAATGCTTCTGTTTGCTTTTCAGATAGGCAATTTTATCAGTTTCAATAAAAATATGACCGACTGGAGTGGGCAGGCAAACTTTGTTGCAATTGGGAAGGTACAACACTTTGCGCGTGCTTTCTTCCGCCTTATTCAGTAAGTTTTTCTTTACCCCGAATGTCAGTAAGGTCTTTTCCAGTGCATCGGCATTAAGGGGTTTCTTCAGATAATCGAAAGCGCCACAAAGCAGTGCCTCCCTGGCTTCTTCGCAGTTTTCGACCAGCATCACCGTTTCAAAACCATTGCCAACGTTTTTCTTAAGCCAGCCGAATGCGCTGAGGCCATCCGGCATCGGCAGGTTCACAGCCATAAACACCAGGTCGGGCTTAACTTTGATAATTTTTTGGATGGCTGATGCGTCGGCAAAATCTTCGTCTGATAATAAAATATCGTTGTGCTTTTGCAATTCAGCCATCAGTTGAAGGCGGGCTTCCTGATCAGGATCCACCACCAGGGCTTTTAATTTCCGGTCGGCCATAAACTCAAATATTAGTGTTTGGTTAAATATTGATACGTGAATAATTTAGTTATAACATCAGCAATACCGGCAAGTCATTTTATTAAGAGGGAAATGGATTCATGTAAATTTTGATTAGTTATGTCAGTTGGAAGTTTAATTTCCGGGTAAAACAATCGCCGGGGATTATATTTTCAGGGTTTTAAATAATAATTTTTCAAATCGGGAAATGTCAAAGGGCTTATCCATGATTTCTTTCACGTTTTTCATCTGGGTGCGGTCGTGGGTCAGAATGGCCGTGGCATAGGCCGATACTATCATTACGGGCAGTTCTACCTTCATTTCGGCCAGCTCGTTGGCAATGGCAATACCATTTTCGCTGCCGTTTAAAATAATATCCATAATGATGAGGTGGAAATCTTCCTTAGAAGAAAGCAACTGCAATACCTCACTTTTGGAGGTGGCCCTAACGGTTTTCATTCCGAGGTTGGATACAATTTCCCGGATCAGCAAATAACTGATGTCGTCGTCTTCGACAACCATAATGATGGCTTTGTTCTGATCTTTTTTTTGTGTCATGACCTCTTGCATTAGCATGAATTTTATTACAACTTTATTATAATTGGCCTCATCAAATTTTTGATCCGCAATTTCAGGCTGTAAATAAACAACTTTTTTGAAAAAAATACTCACCTGTTTGGTTGAGCCAAAGTTAATGTTTTATTTTATTTTATTAACAATAATTTTTATTTTTAACTAAATTTTCACAGGGGTTGAAACAATTCGCATCATTTATTACGATTTAGCCCACTCCGAAAAGTCAAAAAAATAAAAACGCCGCAGATTCACAGATTATGTGAATAATCTGTGGTATTTTTTTTTGTTATCTATTAGGTGGTTATAAAACTTGCCTAATGGATTAACCCGAATCGGAATTATTGCCATATTCAGTTACCTATTCTAAATTTTACTAATTTAGCAGCCTAAAAATTTTGAATGGCCCGAAAGGAAGAACGATTTACGAGGCGCAGACTAACCGGATCGCGCATAACCACCATGGTAAGCATTGCGTTGGTGTTGTTTGCCATTGGCCTGGTGGGGCTTTTGGTACTGCATGCGCAAAAACTTTCGGACTATGTGAAAGAAAATGTAGGGTTTACCGTTTACATGAATAAAAATGTAAAAGAAGCCGACATCGTGAAACTGCAAAAAGAGCTGGATGCCCACGTATATGTGCGATCAACCGAATATATCAGCGAGGAAAAAGCGGCTGAAACCTATCAGAAAGAGTTGGGTGTTGAATTTGTGAATTTTATTGGTTACAACCCTTTGCATACTTCGCTGGAGGTTCATTTTAAGTCGCAATATTCGAACGTGGTCTTTTTCGACCAACTGATAGAACAAATTAAAAAGAACCCTATCGTAAGCGAGGTTACTTTCCAGAAATCGCTGATACAGGAAGTAAACGACAATGTGCGCAAGATATCGCTGATATTGCTTGGTTTCAGCGCGCTGCTGCTGATCATCGCCATCACTTTAATAAACAATACCATCAGGCTATCGGTTTATTCCAAGCGTTTCCTGATCAAAAGCATGCAACTGGTTGGCGCTACCGAAGGTTTTATCCGCAGGCCTTTCCTTCAGACAAGCATCATACACGGATTGATATCGGCCCTAATGGCCATAGGATTATTGATAGGCGTGATCTATGTTTCGCGTAAGCAAATACCTGAGATCATCAGCCTGCAAAGCCTCGATCTCTTCCTGATACTGTTCGCCTCGGTGATCATCATTGGATTTATTATTTCGTGGATATCGACGTACTTTGCGGTAAAAAAATATTTGAGGATAAAAACCGACTACTTATATTTTTAGGAAGTGGGGAGTTAGGAGTTAGGAGTTGGGAGTTAAAAAAATCAGACAATAAAGCATAAAACAAAAATAAAATGGCACAAAAAAGAAAACCCAATATTCAGCAGAAACCTGTATCGGCTGAAACACAAAAGACCGGACCGGTGGTGATACCCAAACAGGAAGTGAAATCGTATGCCAGACCCAAACCGTCTGCCAAAGAAGCCGGCATAGGCCTGTTGTTCGATACAAAAAACTATCTGCTGATGATAGGCGGCATAGTATTGATCATCATTGGTTTTGTGATCATGTCGGGTGGCGGTTCTACCGACCCGAAAGTGTTTAACGGCGACGAACTGTTCAGCCCCATGCGCATTACCGTTGCTCCTATATTGATATTGCTCGGGTTTGCCGTTGAAGTGGTAGCCATTATGCTTAAGCCCAAAAAGAAAACCGAGGCATGACATTTTTCCAGGCTGTTATTATTGCCATTGTTGAAGGCTTAACAGAATTCCTGCCTATTTCTTCTACCGGCCACATGGTGCTGACGGCATCGGCCATGGGAATAGAAAAACAAGATTTTACCAAACTTTTTATCGAAACCATTCAATTCGGAGCCATCATCTCTGTGGTAATACTTTATTGGCGCAAATTTTTTGATTTTAAGAAACTCAGCCTGTATGTGAAATTACTGATAGCGTTTATTCCTGCAGTGGTTGTAGGCGTATTGCTGAAAAAGCATATAGACCGGGCTCTCGAAACACCTGTTTTCATAGCCATAGTGACCCTGTTGGGTGGTATAGTATTGTTGTTTGTTGATAAATGGTTTAAGAAACCGGAGATCGAAAATGTAGATGATGTAACTCCCAAAAAATCGTTTATTATTGGATTGTTCCAGATATTGGCCATCATTATGCCCGGATTGAGCCGGAGTGCAGCCACCATCATAGGAGGCATGCAACAAAAGCTGAGCCGAAAGGTGGCCGCCGAATTTTCTTTTTTCCTGGCCGTACCAACCCTGGCCGGCGCTTTTGCCAAAAGCCTTTGGGATGCGTGGAAAGAAACTCCGGAATTGCTGACCCATCAGAATATTCAGTTGCTGGCGGTGGGAAATATTGTAGCATTTATTGTTGCAATAATTGCTATCAAAGCTTTTATCGGAATTCTGACAAAATACGGTTTTAAAGCGTTTGGCTATTACCGCATACTGCTGGGGACAGCCATTCTTCTGCTTGTTATTCTTGGTTACGACCTAAATATATCCTGATATGTTTTTTCACTTCCTGGAGGGAGAATTGCTTTTAATTAACAAACCTTACAAATGGACCTCTTTTGATGTAGTGGGCAAGATACGTGTAATGCTGAAATACCGACTGGGCATCAAAAAGATCAAGGTAGGACATTCGGGCACCCTCGACCCTCTTGCCACCGGCCTGATGATTATCTGCACCGGAAAATTTACCAAAAAGATAGACGAATTCCAAAACCAGGATAAGGTGTATACGGGCACTTTTTGCCTTGGGGCCATCACCCCCTCATACGACCTGGAATCGCCCCTGCAGGATAAAAAAGATATTTCGGAGTTGACAAAAGAAGATGTTCTGGAGAAAAGCAAATTGTTTTTAGGCGAGCAGCAGCAAGTTCCACCCATGTTCTCAGCAGTAAAGATTGACGGGAAAAGAGCCTATGAAATGGCCCGTAACGGACAGGATTTCATAATTGAACCGAAGACCGTTACTATTAAACGTTTCAACATAAAAAATATCAACCTGCCTTATGTTGATTTTGAAGTTGAATGTTCGAAAGGCACTTACATTCGTGCGCTGGCAAGAGATTTTGGCGAAGCCCTGGGTTGCGGAGCCTATTTAAGTGCGCTTTGCCGGACTAGTATCGGTGATTTTCTGCTGCAGGATGCTATCACCATAGAGCAATTAGAAGCATTGATCATTCAGGATAAACTGGCGCAATAAGACTCTTTAAAAACAAAAAAGCCTCCTTTTGGGGAAGCTTCTACTTTGGTGTTAAACATCTATTAATATTCATCTTCATGAAAGAAGAAATCCTCTTTGGTTGGATAATCGGGCCAGATATCCTCGATGGTTTCGTACATTTCGCCTTCGTCTTCAATTTCTCTGAGGTTCTCAATAACCTCTAAAGGCAACCCTGTACGCACAGCATAATCGATCAACTCATCCTTGGTAGCAGGCCAGGGAGCATCTTCCAGTTTTGATGCCAATTCTAATGTCCAATACATACTTGTCCGTTTTTAATTTTTTGCAAAAATATAATTATTATTTACAATAAGTCAAGTAAAAGATTTTAACAATTGCTTTTTTTTGTTCATAACTTCATAACCCTGTATGATAAGGATAAATACGATAATGCGATTTGAACGTAAATTGATAAAAAATATTGTGTATAGTCGAAAATATTTTTCAGATCTTCCATATCTGCTCTCCAACTCCCAATTCTCGCCCGACAAAACGGGCTAAAACGAACAGGTAATCTGACAAACGGTTGATGTATTTCAGCACCATTTCCTGTTCAGGACCTTGTATCTCAAGCCTGACAATCATGCGTTCGGCACGTCGGCAAACGGTACGTGCAATATGGCAATAGGAAACCACGGGGTGGCCTCCGGGAATAATAAAATTCTTTAATTCGGGCAAATGTTCGTTCATAGTGTCGATTTCTTGCTCAAGCAATTCAATATCCTGCACTCTGAGTTTGGGAAGACCGATGAGCGATGATTCGGAATCGGCTGCATAAATGGATTCGGCGATAAAGATATGCGATTGAATGGCTGCAAGGGTATCCTGGCGTTCTTTGTCGACTGCAAAATCCCTGATCAGTCCAACAAATGAATTCAACTCATCCAGGGTTCCGTAAGCTTCAATACGTTGGTCAGATTTAGCTACCCGGCTGCCTCCTATTAAAGAAGTTTCGCCTTTGTCGCCTTTTTTTGTATATATCTTATAGTCTTTGGGGTCCATGTTTATTTTTGTTCGGTATAGAAGGCTATTTTGCGGATATTCAGATTGATCTCATCGGTATCCACGCGTCCGTCTTTCAGGCGTATGATGCGGTGAGCATGCCGTGCAATGTCTTCTTCGTGCGTAACCAGAATGATGGTATTGCCTTTTTCGTGAATTTCTTCTAGCAGCCCCATAATTTCGATCGATGTTTTTGAATCGAGATTTCCGGTGGGTTCGTCGGCTAATATAATAGAAGGCTTGTTAACCAACGCCCTTGCAATGGCCACCCGCTGACGTTGACCTCCCGAGAGTTCGTTAGGTTTATGCGTAACCCTGTCGGTTAATTGAACCTGATCGAGCACCTGCATCGCTCGATCGAGACGTTGTTGTTTGCCCAGGCCTGCATACACCAAAGGCAAAGTAACATTATCGAGTGCTGTAGAACGGGGTAACAGATTGAAGGTCTGAAAAACAAAGCCTATCTCTTTGTTGCGTATCTCGGCCAGTTGGTTGTCGTTGAGTTTGCTAACATCTTGTTCGTTCAGTACGTATGCGCCTCTTGTAGGAGTATCGAGGCATCCCAGGATGTTCATCAAAGTCGATTTACCTGAGCCTGAAGGTCCCATTAAAGCTACGTATTCGTTTTTATATATCTCCAGTGTGATATCCTCTAAGGCCTTAACAATATAGGCACCTACTTTGTAATGCTTGGTTATCCCCGTCAGCTTAATGATTTCCTCTTTCATAATTTGTTTTTACAGAGAACAAAGGTAAATCAATACTTTAAAACAAAATGTTGTTTGGCCGAGTTTTTCTTAAAAAACACTATTCCCAGGCGGAAAAGATCGATACTTAATACCACTTCGGGATGAGAGATTATTGTCAGCCATGCTTCTTTCATTCCTGCCGACCAGTAAATATCATCAAATACAAAAACACTTTTTTCGTCAGCCTGCTGACAACAAAGTGCAAAGTATCGCAGGGTGGCTTCTTTGGTATGGTTTCCGTCAAAAAATACAAATCCGGGTTTGAAGTTCTTCTGTAATAACTCAGGAAGAACCTGATCTATGTTTCCGACTATCAGTTTAATATTCATCCCGCATTTGTCGAAATTTTGTTTGGCCAGGCGGGCCGTTTCCGGACAACCTTCAATGGTATAAACAGGCACATCAATGGCGGCTTTAGCCATGTAAAGGGTGGTAAAACCCAGTGAGGTCCCTAACTCCAGTATTGCTGAAGGAGTTACATAACGGATGATCCGGTATAATAACAGGGCATCCTTGCCGGAGTTGGCATAAGAACGGGCGATCATGGAAACCCTTCGAAGCGGACTTTCATTCCTGGCGCCTGTTCCAAAATCCTTAACCCGAATTGATTTTTTTGATCTCAACATTGATGCGCGTAAATCTTCAATTTCGCAAAAAGAATCAGGTACCTTTTCACCTGACATGATCACCCCGGAATAAAACTCGTAGGCAAAAGGGGCATGAATTCCGAACCGGGATTTGGCTTTGAAAAAGTATCTGATATATTCAATTATTCTAAAGAACATGCATTGGAGTTGATGAAACAGGTGATTAATAATAGTGTAAAATTAATTTTTTTTTAAATTAGAAGGGTAATTAAAGTCTATTTAGTAATTTCGCTACTTAATTTGAAATAAAGTAATAAATATGAATTTTCTGAAGAACTACAAAGTATTAAATAACCTGTTAGGATGGGTTGTTTTTTTGATCGCCTCAACAGTTTATTTAATGACCGTAGAACCAACAGCCAGTTGGTGGGATTGTGGTGAATATATTGCCACCGCCTTTAAACTTGAAGTGGGACATCCTCCCGGAGCTCCGTTATTTCAGTTGATGGGACGCTTTTTTACCTTATTTGCCGGAAATGATGTTACAAAAGTTGCCGTGATGGTAAACAGCATGTCGGCTATTTTAAGCGGTTTCACCATATTGTTTCTCTTTTGGTCAATTACAGCCATTGCCAAAAAGATCTATGTAAAAAGCAGCAGCTATGAACTCACTACTCCTCAAACCATTATTATTTTGGGTGCAGGACTTGTAGGAGCATTGGCTTATACTTTTACCGACTCTTTTTGGTTTTCAGCCGTTGAAGGTGAAGTGTATGCCACCTCTTCCTTTTTCACGGCCATTGTTTTCTGGGCCATGCTGAAATGGGATGTGGCTGCTGAAGAAAAACATGCCAATCGCTGGATCATTCTAATTGCTTTTATGATGGGATTGTCGATCGGGGTCCACCTATTGAACCTGCTTGCCATTCCGGCCATGACCATGTTATATTATTTCAGAAAAGGCAAACCATCTAAAAAGAACTTTATTTTGTCATTGTTGCTTTCAATAGTAATCCTTGGATTTGTTCAATCAGGTATCATTCCTTGGACAGTGAAAATGGCCGGATTGATGGAACTTTTCTTTGTTAACACAGTAGGAATGCCATTTAATTCAGGTACCATAATTTATTTTGTTCTTATCATAGGGTTAATAGTTTTCGGACTTTGGTTTACCCGCAAACGTGGAAAAACTATTTTAAATACCTGTATCCTGGCTTTCACTTTTATCCTCATCGGTTACTCGTCATTTCTCATGCTTGTGGTGCGTGCCAATGCCAACACCCCTATCAATGAAAATGCCCCGGAAGATGCTCTTACCCTGTTAACCTACCTCAACCGTGACCAATATGGCGACTGGCCTGTTTTGTATGGTCAGTATTATAATGCAAAAGTGATTGACACCAAAGAAGGTGCCTATAATTACATCAAAGGTAAAGACAAATATGTGCCAACTACCCGCAAGATCAACTATGTTTACGACCCTGCCAGTTGCGGACTTTTTCCGCGTATGTGGAGCGAACAGGATAAACATGTAAGGGCTTATAAAGCATGGACAGGCATTAAAGGAAACCGTAATCCGACCTTTGGTGAAAATCTGGCATTCTTTTTCAAGAACCAAATTGGAAATCAATATTGGCGATATTTTATGTGGAATTTTGTCGGGAGACAAAATGACATCCAGGGATTTGGAATTGATGAGGCAGGGAACAAAGATATTGTCAATGGAAATTGGTTGAGCGGAATAAAATTTCTGGATGCTGCACGTTTAGGCAATCAGGATAAAATAACAGAAAAAATGCTTAACAATAAGGGTCGGAATACATTTTATTTCCTTCCCTTGCTCTTGGGTATTGCAGGGATGGTTTATCATTTCTGGAAAAATAAAAAAGATGGTTTTGTGGTAGCCCTGTTGTTTTTACTTACCGGGTTCGCCATCATAATATATCTGAATCCTACTCCTTATCAACCGCGTGAACGTGATTATGCCTATGCCGGATCTTTTTACGCATTTGCCATCTGGATAGGATTGGGGGTTGTGGCACTTTATCATTTGCTATCCAGCAAATTGCCCAAGATAGCAAGTGCTTTGGTTTCCGTGCTATTATGCCTTTTATTGGTTCCATTGGTAATGGGCAAACAGGGGTGGAACGATCATGACCGTTCGCATAAATATGCGATGCGCGATTTTGCCAAAAATTATCTTGCATCCTGTGCTCCCAATGCCATTCTGATTACCAACGGAGATAACGATACTTTCCCCTTATGGTATGTTCAGGAAGTGGAAGGATTTAGAACTGATGTAAGGGTCGTTAATTTCACTCTGGCATCCGGAGACTGGTATATCCATCAATTGTTTAATAAAATGTATGATTCCGAGCCATTGCCATTTACCATCCCATCGGATAAATATACTGCCGGAACCAATGACTTTGTTCCATATTATGCGAAGGATGAGAATAATGTTTGGGATCTGAAAAAGCTGATAAACTTCATCAATAGTGATAATAAGGACAATAAGGTAATGCTTCAGGATAAACGTTCGGTGGCGTATATGCCTACCAAGAATTTATCTTTACGGGTTGATTCTGCCAAGGTCTGCAACAATGGCACCGTTCCCTCCTACTATACCGACAAGGTGGTGAAAGCCATTACCTGGCAGGTTAAAAAAGGAACACTTTATAAAAACGACCTGATGCTTTTAGATATCATTGCCACCAACAACTGGAATCGTCCGATATATTTTGCCAGTCCGTCAAGTGTTAGTGATTTCATGAATATTGAAGATTATTGCTATCTAGAAGGTTCGGTTTACAGGTTTATCCCGGTGAAAGGTGATAACAACAGAGGCGGAGTGTTGATCGACGAAACCTATGATGCCATGATGAATAAATTTGCTTACGGAAACCTTAATGACACGAGGGTTTATGTTGATAAAGAAAGCTATGGCATGGCGTTGTACATGAGAAATAATTTTGCCAGACTGGCCCAGGGATTAATTGCTGAAGGCAAAAAGGACAAAGCATTGAAAGCTCTTGATAAGGGGATTGAAATGTTTCCTGATTATGCGGTACCATTTGACCTTTACATGATCGGCTATGGAGAACTCTATTTTCAGTTAGGACAACCTAAGAAGGCAAATGAGATATACGACATTGTTGCTAACATTTACGATCAGAACCTTGAATACTACATGAGTGTCGAACCCAAACTGGCGCGCTTTTTTGACGAAGATATGCAGCAGGGACTATCTGTTCTGCAAGCTTTGATGCAATATTCTGAAAAGAACGGAGAAAAAGAACAAAGTAAAAAGTTCGCTGCTATGTTATCAAAATATGTGCAGGTACCAACTCAGGAAGGGGACACAAATCCCAAATAACTATTATTAAGTTTTTTAAAATAGTCACCTGTTACACGAAGGTGACTATTTTATTTTAATTCGGATCTATATGGAGAATGTCTGGAAAGTGATAATAAATCCTCATGCCGGTGGGAATACTGATTCATCTGTTTGGGAGAGGATCATACAGGAATTAAGATCTGCTGAAATTAATATTGATTATGAACTATCAAATTACCATAGGCATATAATTGAAATTGTACATAAATCTATAAGCAGTGGTTATCGAAGGTTCATAATTATGGGGGGCGATGGTTCATTAAATGAACTGGTCAACGGTATTTACAGTCAAACAATCGTTACTCCCAACGAAATCACAGCGGCACATATTTCGCTGGGAACAGGAAATGACTGGAATAAAACTCATAACCTGCCAACCGATTCGAAGAAGATGATAGAGAAAATAAAAGCAGGGAATACTTCTGTCCAGGATGTTGGGGTAGTAAGATACAATGAGAATAACGAAGAAAAAATCAATTACTTTGCAAATGTGGCAGGTATGGGTTTTGATGCATTTGTGGTAATGAATACTACTCAAAAAAGAGATAAAAAACCCCGAAGTAAATTTTCATACCTATACAGTTTGTTTCGTTCACTTATGCATTACGAATGTAATAAGGCATTTATAAATGTAAATGGAAAGGAAGTTTTTAATGGAGGCTTGTTTAGTTTCAATGTCGGAATTGGAAGATATAGCGGAGGGGGTATGATGCAGGTTCCTGAAGCTATTCCAAATGATGGACTGCTTGATGTGACCATCTTCAGAAAAATGTCTAAACTTAAAGTAATTGCAAATGTAAAAAGGCTTTACGACGGATCGTTCAAAACCTTAAAAGAAGTAGGTTTATTTAAGGGTACCGAAATAACCATCGACTCTGAGTATCCTACTCCATTGGAATGCGACGGTGAAGTGCTGGGGCATTCACCTGCCAGTTTCAGTATTATTGAGTCGGGATTTAGATTTATCAGTTAACCGGTCAGAATTTTTTTCCTACTACTCCGTCGATCAATGACAAGGTATATTTGTAATCCTCAATATCAATAAAATAAATACTCTTTTTCCCTTCCCTTACTTTCCTGATAACTCCAAAATCTTTTAACAAATTTAAATGATGAGATGCCTCTGCCTGCAAAATATTTAATTTCTCATAAATCTCTGTAACAGACATTCCTTTTCCTTCCAATAAAAGTTCAATAATATTGACCCGCATCGGATGAGTCATTAAATTCAATCTTTTGGCGGCCCACTCTATTTTGTTGTAATCAATTTGCTCACTGAGTAACATAATTAATGAATTTAAAGTCAAGTAGGATACAAAAATACAACAATATTTCGGCATTCCAATACTTCTTTAGGCATATAATAAACATCAGAAATAAATTTTTTGCCTTTATTTTTTTAAAAGATTCCTGATTCCTTACAAAAATGGGAGGTTTATAATTGTTTTTTCCTAATGAAGGATATGCCACTAAACTACTTATTTATGTTTTTTTAACAAAAAAAACAATTTAAATATTACATGGGGTCAACGTCAATATTTACCCTTATTGCTGAATATTTTTTCTGAAACACGGATATCTCTTTCAGGATCTGGTCCTTATTTTTTGTCAGGGAAGTATTGCGATCTAATTTCAATAAAATATTCTTGAGATAAAGGTTCTTTATCCTTGAAACAACAGGATATTCAGGGCCAAAAACTTTTTTAGGGAACAGTAGCTTTAAATCATGGGCCAGAAAAGAGGCCGCTTCGTTTAATACTTTTGTGTCCTGATGTTTAAGGGTGACCTGTATCAGCTTGCAATAAGGGGGATAATTGAATCGCTTCCTCTGGTCGAGTTGCTGGGTGCACATAGCAGCATAATTATTTTGAAGTACCAGTTGAATAATCGGATGTTCTGGATTGTAGGTCTGGATAATTACCTTGCCTCTTTTGTTCCGTCGTCCTGCCCTGCCACTTACCTGTGACATTAACTGAAAACTTCTTTCATGCGATCTGAAGTCCGGATAGCTCAGCATATTATCAGCATTCAGAATCCCGACCAATGCAACATTATCAAAATCGAGCCCTTTGGTAATCATTTGTGTACCTATCAGGATCTGAGTTTTTCTGTCTTCAAAATCATTCAGTATTTCCAGATAGGCACTTTTTGAGCGAGTGGTGTCCAGATCCATTCTTGCCACTTTATTGTCTGGAAATAACAAGGCGGTTTCCTCTTCAATACGTTCTGTCCCGACTCCTTTTGTTAAAAGCTGAGTGCCTTTGCAAGAAGGACATTGCTCAGGTATTTTGGTGGAATAACCACAATAATGGCATCTCAGCAAATTGATCTGTTTATGATATACCAGAGTCACATCACAAAATTTGCAGGATGGTATCCAGTTGCAATCATTACATTCGATACGGGTGGAGAAACCCCTCCTGTTCTGAAATAAAATAACCTGTTCCTTATTTTTTAGGGTTTCATCAATTTGTTTGAATAAAACCTCTGAAAAAAAAGATCTCATTTTCTTCCAGTAAACCTGCTCTTTTAAATTAACCAGGTTTATTTCAGGATATTCTATGTTCCCGTAGCGGTTGTTTAGTTCTGCCAGGCCATATTTAGAGGTTAATACATTAAAATAACTTTCAACAGCAGGAGTTGCCGAGCCTAAAATGGTTTTGGCTCCATGCAGGTGAGCAAGATAAATGGCAGCATCGCGGCCATTATATCTTGGTGATGGATCATTTTGTTTAAAAGATGTATCATGTTCTTCATCCACTATAACAAGTCCCAGTTTGGAAAATGGCAAAAAAACCGATGAACGGGCACCTAAAATTATGTCATACGAATTGAGAACAACCTCTTCCGTATCGTCTTTAATAATTCTGTTCCAAACCTCCACCCTTTCATCCTGATTATATTTGGAATGATACACACCGACCTTCTTCCCAAAATATTTTCTCAGACGATTAATGATCTGGGCTGTCAAAGCAATCTCAGGCAGGAGGAAAAGCACCTGCTTTTCCCTCTCCAAGGCATCCTTAATGAGCTTAATATAAATTTCGGTCTTTCCGCTTGAAGTTATGCCATGCAGCAAAACCACATCCTGTATTTCGAATTGTTTTTTAACAGAAGAAAGCGTTTCGCTCTGTTCTTCACTCAATCTTATCTCCTCCACTTGTGAAATACCATCGAAGTCCTTCAAACGGCTTAGGGTGTTTTCGTAGGTCTCAAAAATTCCTTTCTGCACAAGAGCCTGAAGTTGTGTGGTTGATGCTTCTGCTTTTTCTAGAAGATTCGCCCTGCTGATATGTTCGGATTTGATTTCTGTAAAACGGCTCAACTGCAAAAACGCCATCACAATTTTTACCTGCTTGAAGGCTTTTCTACTGAGTTCGTTTAAAACCACATTCAGCTGTTCTTCGTTATCGTATTCTTCAGCAAGCCTAACACATATCTCCTTTTTAGGTTTATACTTCTCATGCAATTCCTCTT
Organism: uncultured Bacteroidales bacterium; assembly: GCA_964469155.1. Classification (GTDB taxonomy): domain Bacteria; phylum Bacteroidota; class Bacteroidia; order Bacteroidales; family CAIWKO01; genus CAIWKO01. The sequence continues at coordinate 5,252 of CAYXXU010000023.1, read as the reverse complement.
CAATTAATACTACTTTTTTTTCAATAAGAGTATTGATCAAAGGAATGATCTTCTTTTGTTCAACAATGTCAGAAATTTCAGAAAGAGAAAGTCTTTGCCTGATGTCCAAAGCTTCTGCAATTAGGAACTCCTTTTCTTTTAATGCATCAAAATTCCGGTCAAATTCAGGATGCAATACAATGCAACTTTCGCTGGCAAGTTTCAAGGATGATGGCAAAGCCGCATTCATCACCTCACCCATCCTGCACATATAATATTCTGCCATCCATTTCCAGAAATCAAACTGTTTTCTGTTTACAATGGGTTTTTCATCAAGAACTGATAAAACGTATTTTGGAGTATATCCCAAGGGTATATTTTCATGAATACAGTAAACCAAAGCAGTATATATTTTCCGCTTGCCGAACTGAACCACCACACGGGTGCCCGTTTTTATAGTGTCATTCAATTCGTAGGGAACCCTGTAAGTAAAAAAACCGGACAAAGGCAACGGAAGAATAACATCAACAAACAGGGTGGTACGTTCCATGCATCACATCGATAAGATACGGGCCATAGTAAGCATCTCTTTATTAATGCTAAGGTGGTGTTTTGTGGCTTTGTCGAAAGGAATATAGGAGGGCTTATTATTTAACTGTCCTATCATTATACCCCTTTTACCATCTAATAAGGCATTGACCGCTTCATAGCCCAGAGTGCTGGCCAATACTCTGTCCATACACGAAGGAATTCCGCCCCTTTGCATATGTCCGATGATGGAAACTCGGGTTTCGTAATTAAACTTTTCTCTAACTTTACGTGCCACTTCAAATGCACCTCCCTGGTCGTCGCCTTCGGCAACAATTATGATTCCGGAAGTTTTGTTCTTGCGCCTATCATACTCAAGCTTGGCTATCAGATCATCTATATGGGTTTCAGTCTCAGGAACAAGGATATCCTCTGCACCTCCCGCAATTCCAGAACGTAAGGCAATAAAACCGGCATCGCGCCCCATAACTTCAATAAAGAACAAACGGTCATGCGATGCTGCTGTGTCGCGTATCTTATCCACAGCATCGATCACCGTGTTAATGGCAGTATCATATCCGATCGTAAAATCAGTTCCATACAGATCATTATCAATGGTACCCGGAATTCCCACAATGGGAAAATCGTATTTTCCACCTAACGCAATCGCTCCTCTGAAAGTACCATCACCTCCTATAACCACCAGAGCTTCAATTCCGGCATTTTTTAAGTTATCAGCAGCAATTTTTTGTCCTTCGTCGGTACGAAAAAACTCAGACCGGGCGGTTTTTAAAATCGTGCCTCCCCGTTGTATAATGTTGGCCACAGAATGATTGTACATGGGTTGAAACTCACCCTGAATTAATCCCTCATAACCTCTGCCTATACCTATAACCTCCAGTTTCCTGTATATCGCTGTCCTAACCACAGCACGAATGGCAGCATTCATTCCAGGGGCATCACCGCCTGATGTAAGCACCCCAATTCTTTTAATAGTATTCATTTCCGAATATTTATTTTAACAAACAAAGGTATCATTTTTTATGTCAGGAAAACTGAATAGCAACTGATATCAAATTTTCTTTGTTTTACTGCCAATATTTTTTGTATATTTACACGAAAATATTTTGATGAAAGCGGTCGTAACAGGTGGAACGGGATTTATTGGCAGGCATATTGTTAGTCATTTGGAATCACTGGGTTACGAAGTTGTTTTAATTGGGCGGAGTGACATAAAAGGTGAAACATCACTATTAAAAGACAAACTTAAAAATGCATCACTGGTAATTAATCTTGCGGGAACTCCCATTTTAAAAAGATGGACTGATTATCATAAAAGGAGCATTTACCACAGCCGCATACTTACCACCAGATATCTTGTATATGCCATGGATCCAAACGTCAACGCATTGTTCATCAGTGCATCTGCCATTGGTATCTATTCCGGGGAGGGCGAGCATACCGAGAACAAATTTACCTATGGCCATGATTATTTAGCTTTGGTTTGCAACGACTGGGAATCCGAAGCCCTGCATCTATCAACCAGGATCCGCACAGTGGTGTTCCGTTTCGGTGTAGTATTAGGCAAAAGGGGTGCTTTACAGAAAATGCTTCCTTTGTTTAAATTAGGCCTGGGGGGTCAAATTGGTAATGGGAAACAAGCCTATTCGTGGGTACATATCGATGATGTTGTAGGGGCTATTAACTTTGCAATAGAGCATAAAGAGTGCAAAGGAATTTACAACCTTACTGCACCCAATCCCGTATCGAACAAAATATTCACCCACACGCTTGCCAAAACTTTAAAAAGAAAAGCATTTCTTACGGTACCTGCTTTTGTGCTCAAAATGATATATGGTGAAGGAGCGACTATCCTTACTAACGGTCAAACGGTTTTCCCTGAGCGCCTCATTGCTGAAGGCTATACCTTTCAATTTCCTGATCTCGCACCGGCGCTTGAAAATATTATTCACCAGAATTCAGAATCCCAATAATTTTTTTTATTTTTGGTGATATAAAACGGTAAATTTTAAGCAAATGGAATTTTACGATAGTCCCGAAGCTGAAGAAGAAAGTAAAAGCCTTTCGCAAAAGATAGATGTATTGCTTGACTTTTTTAAGGACATGTCGCAGGAAGAAATGCAGGCATATTTTGTAAAAATTACAGAATCAATCGATTTACTGGCAAAGGAGTTGAAAAACATACAGGAAAAAGCAAAATACGAGTCACTGACTAAGGAAGAAAAGAAATTCCTGATTCAAGTAAAAAAACGATTGAAAGACATTTCGCAACAAATGGAAGATACCATGCTGGTGCTGGGTCATTCATTAATAATGCAGGCCAATGATTATATGTTTCGTTTGAAACAGGAAGCTGCCAAGGGTAATGAAGAGGCAAAAAAACTTTATGAGCAGCTCTACCCGAGCTACAGGGCAGCATTGGAAGAAGAAGCCACTGACCCGGAATTGCTGAATTAATCACTTTAATAAATCAATAGATTCTTTTAAAAAATTCTCTTCGCGAAATACATAACAAAACAATCACCACAATGGCAGCATACGTAATAGTGGAAATTACCGTGACTGATCCTCCGGTCTACGAAGAATACAGAAAATATACCCCAGGATCGCTGGTTCCTTATGATGGGAAATTTGCTGTGAGAGGCGGACATTGCGAAACCCTTGAAGGCGAATGGAATCCTGAACGTATTATTGTGCTCGAATTCCCTTCAATGGAAAAAGCAAAGGCATGGTACCATTCGGAGGTTTATAACAAAGCCAAACAGATCAGGCTGAGAAGTGCCCTAACCAAAATGATTGTGGTGGAAGGTGTTTGAATAAAAGATTACAAAACTTAAAAACAAATCACAATTAAGGACCAAAGGTTTACATTCATAATTTCAAACAGGGCTAAAATCGTTTTGAATTTCGATATTATTTGTGTTTGGAAATTTGTATTCTGGTTTTTATTTATCATGGTTTCTCCACCTTTATCCACAACCTGATATCCTGCAGAGGTCTGTCGTTAGTATCGGTTTTTTGTGCAGCTATTTTATCCACGATATCCATTCCGCTGATTACCTCCCCAAAAACGGTATAGGCTCCGTCGAGATGGGGAGCGCCACCTATGGTTTTGTATATTTCCCTTTGCTGAGGCGTTAGTTTCCAGGGTTTGGTCTTTGCATATTCCGCCTGAACGGGGGCATGGTATTTATCAAGCATAGCATAGATATTCGGAATATCACGTTGTTGCATGAGTTGCTGAAACATTTTCAATTCGATAGTATCATTTTTCTTTTTAAGAATATCTATCAGAATAAAGGAGCGGGTATATCGCTCGCGTTTCTGTTCGGCCGAATCGAGCCCGGCATCGGTAAATTTACGCCCCTGAACAATATAGAACTGGCTGGCTGATGATTCTTTCTTAGGATTCACATCATCGCTCTCTCGGGCCGCTGCCAGGGCACCCCGTTTGTTAAGATATTCGTCCACAAACTCGGCCGCTAGTTTATAGGTGGTGTCGCCTTCGCCCAGCAACTGTCCCGGCTGCGCATGTTTTGAATCCGGGTCGCCGGCCTGTATCATAAAACCCGCAATTACCCTGTGAAAAAGAGTACTGTCGAAATACCCCCTTTCGGCAAGACTCAGGAAATTATCACGATGTTTGGGGGTTTTGTCATAAAGTTTTACTTTAATAACTCCGTAGGACGTATGAATAGATACAATATTGTCTTTGGCATTTGGGCTGCATGAACCTATAAGGAACAAGATCGCTGAGAAGTAAATAAGGTGTTTCATAACAAAAGATTTGATGGTAAAAATAGCTTTTTTTCTCGATTTATGATATCCCATCCAATCTTCGAATATTTCAGGGGTACAAGCCAGGACTATTCAATAATTGCAGGACGAAATTTATTTTTCGAGAAGTATATTCCCATAATCAACAAAATATTTATTTTTGATTTTTCAAATCATAAACAAATCAATTTCTTGTTTAACAAATTTAATCAACTGTTTACCTAATTAACAAACCAAAAAGGAGGAAAAAATGACTTGCAAAAAACTATTATATATTACGATCTGCATGTTTAGCGGATTGATGTTCTCTCATTCATTATGTGCTCAAACGGACAACCCTGTCGAGGGAAAAACTTATGCATCAGTGAAAATAGGAACACAGGAATGGATGGCGAAAAATCTTGATGTAACTACCTTCAGAAACGGAGATCCTATTATTGAAGTACAAAAAGATGCCGAATGGAAAAAAGCAGGTGACAGCAAACAGGCTGCCTGGTGCTATTATAACAATAGTGCGGGATACAATGACCTTTACGGCAAGATGTATAACTGGTATGCCGTGAACGATCCGCGCGGTTTGGCTCCGGCAGGATGGAGAATACCTAATGATGAAGATTATAAAAAACTCATTGAATTTTATCTTAAGGACAAAAAAGTGGCCTATGCTGCCCTGGTTAATGGTGGCATTTCGGGATTCAATGCTCTGATGGGTGGTTGGAGAGGCTCCATGATAGGTGACTTTAAAGATTTTTTCACCTATACTGCTTTATATTCTGCCACAGAAATTAAAGGGAAATGGGGTTCGTATTTCGAATTTAATGCTGAGTTTGGAGGAGTTGATTTAAGATCGGGTGGAAAAGGAATGGGTGGTTATGTTCGCTGTATAAAAGAATAATTAGTCTCCCCTTATAAATGATATAAACAATTAGATGTCAATAAAATAACAA
>CAYXXU010000022.1:0-55614 GCA_964469155.1 uncultured Bacteroidales bacterium | reverse complement strand
ATGTTTGTTATTTTATTGACATCTAATTGTTTATATCATTTATAAGGGGAGACTAGATAGTTTGATGAATTTACCTGACCGAAAGATCTTCTTCAATACTTTTCATTATAATTTCTGTGGCACCGGCACTGTTCACCACAAAATTGCGGCAGATTTCTGAACAATGAGCTCTGAAATCATCATCATTTTGCAGTTTTAGCAATGCCGTCTCGAAGGTTTCATAATCCATTACGGGAAAAGCCCCACCCAAAGCGATCAAATCAATAATTTCCTGAAATTTATGATAATTGGGACCGAACACCACAGGCACACCAAACGTAGCTGCCTCCAGTATATTGTGCACATTCTTTCCAAAACCTCCGCCTATATAACTGAAGTCAGCATACTGATACAAATGCAAAAGTATTCCTATATTATCTATGATTAACACACGGGCCTCAGAAATGTTTTCAGCCGTCGCCTCCGAAAATTTAATTGATTCTACGGTAATGCCCGTCTGAAAAGCTGCAATATCTGCCTGATGAATCTCGTGTGGTGCAATAATGTATTTTACGTTTGCAGTATTGTTGTTTATCAGGCGTGTCAGCATGTCTTCATCAGGAGGCCAGGTACTGCCGGCAATCAAAACCTTCGAGTTTTCTGCAAATGTAGCCACCAACGGAAAAGGTTTCTTATTTGCGGCCACGCTCAGCACCCGGTCGAAACGTGTGTCGCCCGAAATGTTTCCGTTCAGATAACCTGTGCTTTGCAGAAGCCGCAATGATGGTTCGTCCTGAACGAAAATCCGGTTTATTTTTTGTAAATTTTTTCTAAACCATCCACCATACCAGGCGAAAAAGTATTGTTTGGGTCTGAATTTAACAGAAAAGAAATACAAAGGGATATTTCTATTGTAAATGGCATCAATGTAATTAAACCAGAACTCATATTTCACAAAAAAGACCATGGAGGGGTTTACTAATGTAAGAAATTGCCTGGCATTCCTGCGCGTATCGGCTGGTAAAAAATATATATGGTCTGCACCCTCGTAATTTTTCCTGATCTCATAACCTGAAGGAGAAAAAAATGTCAAAACGATTTTGTATTCGGGGTATTTTTGTCTCAATGCTTCAATGACAGGCCTGCCTTGCTCGAATTCACCAAGCGAAGCAGAGTGAAACCATATGTGTTTTTGGGTTTTGTCGATATTTGCCGATAATTTGCTGAAAATATCTTTTCTTCCTAAGGTCCATTGGCGGGCTTTAGAATTGTAAATTGAGGCCAGTCTTATCAGCCCGGTGTAAACTTGAACAAAAATGTTATACAGGCAAAACATCTGGGGTTCTTATTTATAATAATATCCCTCCGGTGCTCTTTTGTAAAGTGGTATAAGCCAGCCAACCCTGAATGAGTAAAAATAATCATATTTCTGCTCTGTGTCGCGGCTCATAGTATTGAAATTATAGGCTCGGCGGGATTTTGTAAACGCTTGGGTAAATTCAAAACCGGCGTAAAACGAATACAATCGCTTGTTGCCCATATAATAATACCCTAAGAATTCTGTAATGGAAACACCATAAGCCATTTCGTCGTATCCTAATTTGTAATCCCCTTTCAACTGAGGTGCTGTGTTATTCGGGTTAACGATCTTTATTCTATGCTGAAGAAATCCTGGCTGAAGCGTAAACATAATCCCTGAATTGGGATTGGGGTTTAAAACCGGGAAGATCTTTCCGGCCTTTACCGATATATTATAACCTGCCTGCGAAAAATTTATTTGTGCATACTCACCCGACGAAGTTATTACAAATCCGTCTGATGTCGAAATACCAGACAATATGGATTCCTCATTTTTTATTCTGCCGCCGAACAAATAATTATACTCAGCGCCGAATAACCAGTTCTTTTTTGTTTTAAACTGAAAACCTCCGCCAACCGACGAATTGTTTCCAAAACGTTTGGCAATATCTCCGCCATTAAGCTGATAAGCATAAGTGATGTAAAACATGGGGGCATTAATAGCAGAATCCCTCACATTGACCTGCGCTTGTAAAAAATATCCCGCAAAAATGAAGGAGCATAACCATGCAAACTTTTGCATATAGTGAATTTTGAGCAAAATTAACTAAAAATAGTTACCGCGGAATAACTGTCGATTTTATAATCCCAGATTTGTCATTAGGAATGGAATGAACTTATGGTAAGTGCCTAAGCCAGTGGGATGTATCTGCCTGTCCCGATACACAGTGTATGGGGGGTAATCTCGATTTATTCCGTAGGAATCCCAATGGGAGTGTTTGTTAGATTTTCTTACAGGGCATTTGTGTTGAAAATCTTACAAACACTTTGTCGCTGTGTAGCAGAAAATCGTCTATTGACGATTTTGGGTTAATTTGCTTTCAGACGAGAAAATTTTACAACTAAATAATGCCAGAGTTTTTCAAATCATTAATGTTGTTAACCTGAAAACTTCATTGATAATTGTCAGGCTATTTCTATAAAGTTATATCTTTGCAACTAAATTACTACGTTCTAACAAAATCAAACTATCTATGCGCAAAATAATGATGGTTGACTTGAAAGGTCAATACGAAAAGATTAAACCTGAAATAGATGCGGCCGTACTCGAAGTTATTGACTCAACTGCTTTCATCAATGGTCCTGCAGTACAGAAATTCCAAAAAGATCTCGAAACATATCTCGGCGTAAAACACGTCATTCCCTGTGCCAATGGCACCGACGCCCTCCAGGTATCCATGATGGCCCTCGATTTAAAACCCGGCGATGAAGTAATTACTACTTCTTTCACATTTATTGCCACTGCCGAAGTCATTGCCCTGCTTGGATTAACGCCTGTGTTGGTTGATGTTCTTCCCGATACATTTAATATTGATCCTGATGCTATAAAGCGTGCCATTACTCCTAAAACAAAGGCCATTGTTCCGGTTCATTTGTTTGGGCAGGTGGCAGACATGGAATCTATCATGGAAATTGCCAAAAAACATAATCTTCATGTTATTGAAGATAATTGCCAGGCCATTGGGGCTGATTATATTTTTAAAGACGGAAAAAAGAAAAAAGCTGGAACCATAAGCATTGTGGGTTGTACATCATTCTTCCCTTCGAAGAATTTAGGCTGTTATGGTGATGGTGGAGCAGTTTTTACAAACGATGACGATTTGGCTACCAAACTCCGTCAGATTGTAAATCATGGGATGACGGTTCGTTATTACCACGATATGATTGGAGTAAATTCCCGCCTCGATAGCATTCAGGCCGCCATTCTCGATATCAAACTCGCCCGTTTGGATGAATATTGTGCTTCACGAAATAAAGCTGCCGCTTATTATGACAAAGCATTTGCCAATCATTCAAAGTTGAAGCCTCCCGTCCGCAGCGAAAAATCCACCCACGTCTTCCATCAGTATACCCTGGTGACAAGCGATGTCGACCGCTTTAAAATGCAGGAATTTCTAAATACAAAAGGAGTCCCGGCCATGATATATTATCCTGTGCCTTTACACATGCAAAAGGCTTATTTAGATCCCCGTTATAAAGAAGGCGATTTCCCTGTAACTGAAATGTTATGCAAATCAGTAATTTCTTTGCCAATGCATACCGAACTCGATGAAGAACAATTACAACACATCACTTCTTCGGTTCTCGAATTTGTGAATCAATAAAACGAGGAATTCTGTGATGGAACAACAATTTTTCGCACACGAAACGGCCATTATCGACGAAGGGTGTCAAATTGGTAAAGGAACTAAGATATGGCATTTTACCCATATCATGCCACGCTGTGTGATTGGCGAAAACTGCAACATCGGCCAAAATGTTGTTGTTTCTCCCGAGGTTATACTCGGAAATAATGTGAAGATACAAAACAATGTTTCTCTCTATACCGGTGTAATCTGCAAAGACGACGTTTTCCTGGGTCCTTCTATGGTTTTTACAAATATCATAAATCCCCGAAGTGCTATTATCCGCAAGGACCAATATGTAAAAACTATTGTCAAAAAAGGTGCATCCATAGGGGCCAATGCAACCATTGTTTGTGGTCACGATATTGGTGAATATGCCTTCATTGGTGCTGGCGCTGTTGTTACAAAAGAAGTTCCTGCCTATGCCCTTGTGGTAGGAAACCCTGCGAAACAAATTGGTTGGATCAGCGAATACGGCCATAGGCTTGATTTTAATTCGGAAGGAATAGCTGTTTGCAACGAAAGCAAAGAAAGATATAAATTTGTAAATGGAATTGTTTCTAAAATTATCTGAAATGAGAATTTTAATTGGTTTAATATCCCTTTCACTCATTCTTTTTGTTTTTTCTGGCTGCACCAAGTCTGGTTGCGATGATTGTATATACCAAAAACAGGAGTTTTGTAAAGCAATTGCAGAAGTAAATTGCAATAGTGCCTATTTAACCAATAATATTGAACAGTTGACACGGGCCTGTGGAAGCAATGATGCCACCTCTTTTATTTCAACAACAACTCAAAATTGCACACAAGGGACATTGACTTGTCCTCAATGCGAATAAAATACTATCATTATGATCAAAGCAATTTCGGAAAATCAGAAAGTAAAATTCGCTGTAGTAGGTTGCGGACATATAGGCAAACGCCATGCAGAAATGATTGTACGAAACCTTGAAGCCGAATTAGTGGCCTTGTGTGATATAAAACCCAAAGGAAATTTGGGAATTGATGCATTTCAGGTTCCTTTTTTTAGCAATATAGACGATCTGCTTTCCTCAGGTCTTGATTTTGATGTTGTTAACGTTTGTACGCCAAATGGCTTACATGTTGATCATACCTTTAAATCTTTAAGCGCTTTTAAACATGTTGTTTGTGAAAAACCTATGGGACTGACAAAAGCCTCTGTTGAGCAGGTGATATATAAATCCCTTCAGGTTTCTAAACGATTGTTTTTGGTTATGCAAAACAGGTATTCACCTCCTTCTGAATGGATAAAGGAAGTAGTTGACAATAAAATCCTGGGAGAAATTTATCTGGTCCAATTGAATTGTTACTGGAACCGCGATGAACGATATTATAAGAAAGGTGACTGGAAAGGTGTGAACGATCTGGACGGAGGAACCTTATTTACTCAGTTTTCCCATTTTATCGACATTATGTACTGGCTCTTCGGTGATATTACCGATATTCAGGGTGTTTTTGCAGATAACAATCACAAAGACCTCACCGATTTTGAAGATTCAGGTTTTGTCAACTTTAAGTTTATCAATGGTGGTATTGGCAGCCTGAATTATTCTACCTCTGTTTGGGATAAAAATTTGGAGAGCAGTATGACCATCATAGGATCAAATGGAAGCATAAAAATTGGTGGTCAATATATGAATGAGGTGGATTATTGCCACATTAAAGGCTATACAATGCCCGAACTGGCACCTGCAAATCCTGCTAACGATTATGGCGCTTATAAAGGATCTGCGGCCAATCATCATTATGTTATCGAAAACGTAGTGGACACTTTGAAGGGACGAACCTCCATTACCACCAATGCATTGGAAGGATTAAAGATTGTCGAAATCATCGAACGAATTTATGATGTCAGAAATAAAAAATTTAAAAAATAATCAACTTTAAAAATACACGTATGAGTCTCTATGAACAACTGTTGGCAAAAAAAACAAAGTTATCTGTTATTGGATTAGGATATGTCGGGCTGCCTATTGCCCTTGAATTTGCAAAAAAGATCAATGTTATTGGTTTCGATATCAAAGAAGACAGGGTGGAAATGATGAAAAACAACATCGACCCCAGCGAAGAATTGCCTTCTTCAGCCTTTGAGGGATGTGATATTCATTTTACAGCCAGCCTGGAAGACTTGAAAGACGCAACTTTCCATATTGTTGCCGTACCAACACCTATCGACAATCATAATCTGCCAGATCTTCGCCCCTTATTATCCGCTACGCGCACTGTTGCTAATGTACTGAAAAAAGGTGATTACGTGGTCTACGAATCAACAGTTTATCCGGGTTGTACCGAAGAGGATTGTATCCCGATATTGGAAGAAATTTCCGGCCTGAAATTCATCCGGGACTTTAAAGTAGGATTCTCTCCCGAACGCATTAATCCTGGTGACAAGGAGCATACAATTACTACCATAACTAAAGTCGTTTCAGGTTGTGATGACGAATCACTTGATATAGTTGCTAAAGTATACGAACTGGTAGTGGTTGCCGGTGTTCACAGGGCGTCATCGATCAAGGTTGCCGAATCAGCCAAGATCATTGAAAATACTCAGCGTGATGTAAACATTGCGCTGATGAACGAGTTGTCCATCATTTTCAACCGCATGGGTATTAACACTTTTGAGGTTCTGGAAGCTGCAGGAACTAAATGGAACTTTCTGAAGTTTTATCCCGGTTTAGTCGGCGGGCATTGCATTGGTGTAGATCCTTATTATCTTACCTATAAGGCTAAAGAATTCAGGTATCATGCACAGATCATCAATTCCGGACGTTTTGTAAATGATTCTATGGGATTTTATGTCGCCAAGCAAACTGTAAAGAAAATTATTGCGACTGGTAAAAATGTATTGGCATCAAGAGTCCTGGTCATGGGAGTTACTTTCAAGGAAAATGTCAGCGACATTCGTAATTCAAGGGTTGCCGATGTGATTTCCGAACTTAAGACCTACGGCCTGAATGTCGACGTGGTGGATCCTTATGCCAATGTGGATGAAGTTAAACATGAGTATGGGTTTGAGATGGTACAAACTCCTTTAGGAAAATACGACGCAATAATTGTGGCCGTTTCACATAACGAATATGTGAAGCTAACCGAATCCGATTTTAAGGCAATGGCTGCAGAAAAATGTATATTGGTTGATATTAAAGGGATGTTTCGCTCCAAAATAAAAGAGTTAACCTATTGGAGCCTGTAAATTAAAATGAAAATTCTGGTTACAGGCGGTACCGGTTTTATTGGATCTCACACAGTAGTTGAACTACAGCTATGCGGGTTTGATGTTGTTATCGCTGATAATCTGTCGAATTCTTTCGAAAATGTGGTGGATGCCATTCAACAAATAACCGGCATCAGGCCAGCATTCGAGAATACTGATCTTTCCTGTACTAATCAAACCATGGGTTTGTTTAAAAAGCATCCCGATATTTCAGGTGTGGTTCATTTTGCAGCTTTCAAGGCGGTAGGCGAATCAACTCTGTTCCCATTAAAATATTATCACAACAATCTTTTTTCGCTGGTAAATTTATTGACTGCGATGCAGGAATATAAGGTCAATAACCTTGTTTTTTCTTCTTCCTGCACAGTTTACGGACACCCTGACGATTTGCCGGTTAATGAAATGTCGCCGGTAAAATCGGCGCTATCACCTTACGGTAACACCAAGCAAATTTCAGAAGAAATCATTTCTGAAACCAGTAAGTCGGGCGAACTCCAGGCTCTTCTGCTAAGGTATTTTAACCCTATCGGCGCCCACGAATCGGCCTTGATAGGCGAATTACCCATTGGGGTGCCCAATAATCTGGTTCCATATATCACGCAAACAGCCATTGGAAAGCGTACTTCACTCAGTGTTTATGGAAACGATTATGACACCCCTGACGGCACCTGCATCAGGGATTATATTCATGTGGTTGATCTGGCAAAGGCGCATGTGGTTGCCCTGAATCGCTTACTGAAAAAGAAAAATAAAAATAATTGCGAGATTTTTAATCTGGGAACTGGAAAAGGATTCTCTGTGCTGGAGGTGATCAGCTCGTTTGAGAAAATTGCCAACATGAATCTTCCCTGCAAAATAGCTGAAAGAAGACCCGGTGATGTTGATAAAATATGGGCCGATACCCGTTTGGCAAATGAAGTGCTGGGATGGAAGGCCGAAAAAGATCTGGACGAAATGATGCTTTCGGCCTGGAACTGGGAAGTGAAATATTCTGAAAAAACGAAAACCAAATAATAAAATGAGCAAAAAAAATCTGCTGATCACCGGGGGAGCCGGTTTTATCGGTTCGCATGTGGTACGACTGTTTGTCAATAAGTATCCCGGCTACCATATCGTAAATCTCGACAAACTTACTTATGCGGGTAATCTGCAAAATCTTACGGATATTGATCAATCGACCAACTATACTTTTGTAAAAGGTGATATTACCGATGCGGATTTTATACAAAAGCTATTCCAGCAATATCAATTCGACGGAGTGATACATTTGGCAGCCGAGTCGCATGTTGACAGGTCCATTTCCAATCCCATGGAATTTGTGTATACCAATATTATTGGTACCGTAACACTATTAAATGCTGCACGGGCCTTGTGGAAAGATAAATTCACCGACAAAAGGTTTTACCATATTTCTACCGATGAGGTGTATGGCTCATTAGGGGATGAAGGCTTCTTTACAGAACAGACCGCCTATAATCCTCGCAGCCCTTATTCGGCATCCAAAGCCAGTTCCGATCATATGGTCAGAGCCTATTTTCATACTTTCGGACTTCCGGTGGTGGTGTCTAATTGTTCAAACAACTACGGTCCCAATCATTTTCCCGAAAAACTCATCCCGCTGATGATCAATAATATCATCAACAACAAACCGCTTCCGGTTTACGGAAAAGGCGAAAATGTAAGAGATTGGCTGTATGTGATTGATCATGCACGGGCCATTGATGTGATATTTCATAAAGGCAGAAACGGCGAAACCTACAACATTGGTGGACACAACGAGTGGACCAATATTGCTCTGGTTAAATTGCTTTGTACTTTAATGGATAGTAAACTAAACAGACCGGCCGGAACTTCAGAAAAGCTGATCACTTATGTCAAAGACAGGGCCGGACACGATCTGCGGTATGCCATTGATTCTGCAAAGCTCAGCAACGAACTCGGTTGGCAGCCATCATTACAATTTGAAGAAGGCCTCGAAAAAACAGTAGATTGGTATCTGACCAATGAAACCTGGCTGAACAATATTACTAATGGCGATTACCAGAAATACTATGAAGAGCAATATACCAAGCGTTAATCTTCGTTTATGGACGCGTTTATATTAAAACAATAAATAATTTTTTTGCCGGATGGTTTTTTTCAACCTCTTTTCTAAAAAAGATAACAGCAGCGAAGTTTCTCCTGAATATTTCGAGGTTGATTTCCATTCTCACCTGATCCCCGGTATTGACGATGGTTCTAAATCCATTGAAGAATCTATTGAGATCATAACATTTTTTCAAAGCCTCGGGGTGAAGAAAATGATTACTACCCCTCATGTTTCTATGGAGTATTATCCTAATAAACAGGAATATATTCTGGAAAGGTTTTTACGGTTGAAATCAGAAATTGAAAAAGCCGGACTAGCCATGCAACTCGAAGTGGCTTCTGAATATATGATTGACGATGGTTTCAGGACATTGATGAATCAGGGAAATCTGCTCACCTTTGGCGATAATTTTCTCCTTATCGAACAGGGCAGCTTTGCCGAACACCCCGATTTTTCACCCCTGATCTTCGATCTGCAAAGCAGTGGGTTTAATGTCATACTGGCCCATCCCGAGCGCTATTCATTCTGGCACAGCCATAAAGATAAGTATACTACCCTGAAAGAAAGAGATGTATTTTTTCAAATCAACGCCTTGTCTCTCACCAATATTTATTCGGCCGAAGTAAATAAAACGGCCCGGTGGCTTATCGAAAATAAAATGATCGATTTCATAGGCTCTGATGTGCATCATGCCAGTCAGAAAGAAATTTACAAACGAGCCCTGAGCAGTTCTCTTTACACCAAACTAAAAGAAACCGGAATTGTCAGGAATAATGTGTTATTATAGAAAAAATCTGAAAAATTGCGCCTGAGTGCAATTATAAGGTGCCCGACCATCGTAAACAGTTGCCTTCATGAGCCTTTGGGGCACCATCAATTTCTCAAAAAGTGTTTTTTTCCCCATAATCACTATTCTTACAGTCACATACACCATTATTGCCGAACCATATCTCTGATTTATCCCTTTCCATCCAAATAATGCACACTATGCCTTCTTTGTTTCCATAATGGTTAAGAATAGAACATAACAACAAAGAGCCAATGAAAAATTACACAAAAGTCACAATGTTTGCTTTGCTCTCACTGCTAAAAGGCTTTCCCACCAATGACAACAAAGGAAAATCTATGACCATTAATGACGATCAATGAAAATGGATACTCAAGTACTTAAGGCACTTCCTAATAGTCAAAAGTGTAAAAGCCTTTCTACCAATGACTACTAATGACAATAAATGACTATCAATGACTTTGAATAACCTTTTATCTTATCTCCGCGCTAAACGCCTCCACTCCGGGTTCAATCTTTTTAACCAATCCCTGCAACACGGTTCCCGGACCTACTTCAACAAATACGCTTCCTCCATCGGCCACCATTTTTTTAACGGTCTGTGTCCACAGCACGGGGGAGGTCAACTGAGCGTTGAGGTTAGCTTTAATGCTTTCGGGATCGGAAAAAGGTTTGGCACAAACATTTTGATAAACCGGGCATATGGGTTGGTGAAATGTGGTGTTTTTAATGGCTTCAGCCAGTTCAATACGGGCGGGTTCCATCAAAGGCGAATGAAAGGCCCCGCCTACTTTCAGCGGAAGCGCACGACGGGCACCGGCAGCCTTAATAAGTTCGCAGGCCTTATCGATGCCAGTCATGGAGCCTGAAATCACCAATTGGCCGGGGCTGTTATAATTGGCAGCCACCACCACATCGTCAATACCTTTCAGAATCTCTTCTACTTTTTCGTCATCAAGGCCTATAATGGCAGCCATGGTCGAGGGTGCTGCCTCGCAGGCCTTTTGCATGGCATGTGCGCGTTTCGAAACCAGGCACAACCCATCTTCGAAAGTAAGGGTTTTGTTGGCAACCAGCGCAGAAAATTCGCCCAGCGAGTGTCCGGCAACCATATCGGGTTTGAAATCGTCGCCCATCACTGCGGCTAAAATAACCGAATGTAGAAAAATGGCAGGTTGGGTTACTTTGGTTTGACGCAGGTCTTCATCAGTTCCTGAAAACATCAGGTCGGTGATGCGGAAACCTAGAATCTCGTTTGCCTGTTCGAACATTTCTTTTGCTTTGGGGAATGTATCGTAAAGATCTTTTCCCATACCGACATACTGAGCCCCCTGGCCCGGAAAAACATAAGCTTTCATAAGTAAAATTTAATGTGATTATTATTTTCTGCCACCCATCAGGCGAAGCAAAAACAAGAAAAGGTTAATAAAATCAAGATAAAGGGTCAAAGCCCCCATTATCGACATTTTAAGAACCATACTACCCGAGTTGTCGACCATAGTGCCGATTTTTTTCAGACGTTGCACATCGTAGGCTGTCAATCCGGTGAAAATAAGAACTCCAATAATGCTGATAATATAATCCATCATTTCGCTTTGCATAAAGAAATTCACCAACATGGCTATAATTAAACCTATCACACCCATCATCAGAATAGAGCCAAATTTAGTAAGATCTGTTTTCGTAACATATCCCGTAATCGCCATAACGCCAAACATCGCAGAAGTAATTCCGAAAGTAATACCTATGGTTCCAATCGCGTAAACTAAAAATATAAAACTAAGACTCATCCCCATAAGCACTGAAAATACAACAAATAATAGTATTAGCAGCGGAGAAGGTAGTTTCTGGAAACCCAACGACATCAACAATACAAATCCTAAAGGGGCAAGCATCACTACCCATCCCAGAACTGAAAAACCTGTCCCGGCTGAATTAATTAATAAACTCATCAAAGAAGGGGATGCGGCCCAAACAAATGATGTTACTGCTGTGATGGTCAATGCAAGAAACATCCACGAAAAAACCCGTGCCATAAAGGTTCTGGACAAAGCGGCGCTGTGGACATTCGGACTGGCCAAATCCTGATAATATTCTTCGTTATATCTGCTCATAATAAAACTATTGTATTAATTTGACTGCAAAATTACTGAAAATTTATTTATCAGAATGTGCAAACGGTATTAGAGCTAATGAATCAGAGATACAAATATAAATAACCCCTACCTTCAGGTCGGGGAAGTAAGTCGGATATAAAAGGGTCCAAAGGATTATTTAATTTGTTTAATGCAGATTCGAACTGATCAGATGCAGAAATTCAGTGCGGGTTTTATCAATAAGAAAAGCCCCGGTAAAATCCGATGTTGTTGTCACCGAATTTTGTTTTTGAATGCCACGCATCATCATACACAAATGGTGGGCTTCTATTACCACAGCAACACCAAGAGGTTTCAGGGTATCCTGAATGCAATCCTTTATTTGCGAAGTAAGTCGTTCCTGAACTTGCAGACGCCGCGAAAAAGCATCCACCACTCGGGGTATCTTGCTCAACCCAACGATATAGCCATTGGGAATATATGCCACATGGGCTTTGCCAATGAATGGAAGCATATGGTGTTCACACATGGAGTAAATTTCGATGTCTTTAACGATTACCATCTGTTTATAGTCTTCCTTAAACATGGCCGAACGCAGAATATCCATAGGATTCAGGTCGTAGCCATGGGTCAGGTACTGCATGGCCTTGGCCACACGTTCGGGGGTTTTCAGCAGTCCTTCGCGGTTAGGGTCTTCGCCCAGCAGTCCTATCACTGATTTGTAGTGAGAGGACAGATTCTCTATCAGATAAGGGTTCTCAGGCACGGGAGCCACGGGCACATCGTCCATCTCATTTTCTTCTATCATCGATTTATCAATAACGTTCATAAATTTTATTTTTTTTGTTCTCCAAAATATTCAACATAATTGTTCTCGGTTTCGCATAGTTTCACACAATAGAGCTTCGCATTCATGCGCTTGATGGCGCCTTCCAGTTCGTTCCATATTCCAATGGCAATATTCTCGGTCGAGGCAAGTTTGTTCTGCATAAAATCAACTTCCAGGTTGATGTTGCTGTGATCGATCTTTTTAATGACCAGTGTATTTATCAGATCGCTGAGCAGTTTTAAATTGATCACAAAACCCGTTTCGGCATCGACAGGTCCGCAAACGGTTACGAAAAGTTCGTAGTTGTGACCGTGCCAATTGGGATTAGAACATTTGCCGAATACCTCAAGATTCTTTTCGTCGGAATAATCTTCGCGAAACAAGCGGTGAGCTGCATTAAAGCGCTCGCGACGGGTGAGAAAGACCATGCGATAATTTTTTACAAAATTACGATAAATAATTGCGTTTATGACAAAGCTTTGAATAATTTGAAAATACTAAGATAAATCCAAATCCGATTTGGCATTGCCTTTGCATAAACCGCCACATGGGTGCGCATTTTCGGAAAATGAGTACTTTTACAAAAATCTTGTCGCGTGAAAAAAATTTTCTATGTACTGTTGTTAATTTTTTCAACAGCATCTGCCACATTTGCTCAAACCGATTCAACACATTATTTTTCAGGGGTAGAGAAATATAATACCGGCTATTTTGTGGATGCTTTGGTTCAGCTGAAACTGGCCCAAAAAGAGATGCCCGAATCGCCGGCAGTGTATTATTTTATGGGTTTGGCGTATAACGCCATAGGCAACTACCAGGATGCCGTCGACAATTATTCGCTTACGCTGAAATATGCACCCCGCGATGCCAAAACCTATCAGCACCGTGCCATCTCATACAGCAACATGGGCAAGAATCAGGAAGCCATTGAAGATTGCGACCTGGCCATAGAGTTTAACGATAAGAACGAACTTACTTTCTTTACACGGGGTTATTCTAAATATCAGATCAAAGACTACCCTGGTGCAATACAGGATTATGGCCGTGCCATCGAACTTAATAAAATGTATACTAATGCCTATTATAACCGGGGCCTAACCTACCGTAGGATGAAGAATCTGATGGCTGCACTGGTCGATTTTACAAAAGTAATTGAATTATCGCCCAATGACTACCAGGCCTACATCAACCGGGGCCTTACCTTTAGCGATCAGAAAAAATATCAGGAGGCTCTTTCCGATTACGATTCGGCTATAACCATCAAACCCGATCATCCCAACACTTATTATAACCGGGGCTTCATAGAATACGAAAAGAAAGATTATGTAAGTGCGGAAAAGGACTATACCAAAGCTATCTCACTCAGGGCCGATTATATCGATGCTTTTTACAACCGCGGACTTGCACGTACTGAACTGAAAAAATATTCGGAGGCCATTGCCGATTTCAAGGAAGTATTGTCTAAAAACCCCAAAGATTATGAAACCTATCTGAATCTGGGCCTTTGCTATGACAAACAGCAAAAATATCAGGAGGCAATAGAATATTACACCATGGCCATTTTCTATAAAACCGATTATGCGAAAGCCTGGGGCAACCGCGGACTCGCAAAATACAATAACCACGACGGGACGGGCGCTTGCGACGACTGGAAAAAAGCCATGGAACTGGGCAGTAAAATGGGCGAATCAAATTATAAACTCTTTTGCACGGAAAATAACGGCAAACAATAGGCAAGTTTCTGCCTTTTCTTTTTATTATCTACCCATTTTCTGCGATTTTTAATAGATTTGCGACAAACTAACTTCAATAAACAAACCAAATGGGCTTTTTTCAAAATGTAAAGAACAAACTGGGCATAGGCGGCGTTCATGTCGAACTGCAGGTGCCGGGACAGGTGGCACGCGACAGCAGTGCATTGGAAGGTAAAATTATTCTAACCACTAAAAGCGAGCAGGAATGCCTTACCTATAAGGTGAAGATATTCGAGGAATATACTACCGGCCGCGGCGATCAAAAGAAAACCAAAACTTTCGAACTGGGAGTGATCACCAATCCGTTGAATTTTGTGATAAAACCGGGCGAGACCAAAGAATTTACATTCACTTTGCCATTTAGTATTGTGAAATCGAACAACGACCAGTTGAAAGAAAAAGGCGGAGCTCTGGGTGTTTTAGGTAAAATGGCTTCGTATGCTGATAACGAAAAATCAGTATTTTTTGTGGATGCACATGTAGACGTAAAAGCCGCCGCTTTAGATCCTTCAGATAAAAAAGAGATCAGGATAGTTTAATCATGACTGGTCATTTTACCCCTGTTTTCAGCGTTGAGGCACCCTGAAATTTTCATTGACTATTCTGTATAACTCCTCCTGCTTCTTATCCATTTTGAGTAGTCTTGATTTGGTATACTTTGAGTCAGGTAGCGTATAGGTTACTTGGTACATGTTATGAGTAAGTTCCGCCGCTCTTTTTAATGATAGTGTTGATTTCTCATCATACAGAGCCCTCTCAAGGTCTTTGTAAATACAATATGCAGTGAAAGATATGCAGATGTGCGCTTCGATTCGATCCAGTAGTCTGTGATAAAAGGGGCGTAAGCGTAAGTCAGTTTTAGACATCCTGAAGGCTTTTTCAATGTGTCAAAGACATTTATAGTTTTCAACGACCTCACAATTGCTAATCTTCGGTTTGTAATATATCCTTTTAATCCATCCCATTCCTGATTCTTGTTGAATTATTCATAATCTGTAATTAAAAAAAACACAACCAATTAGTTGTGTTTTTTATGAAACAGTTCGGGTTTCTAATAGTAGAAGATCCGATTATCGATTATCTCAGTTTTGTCTTTTATAGCTTTGAAAACCTCGCTTTCAACTCTCGATTTAAAATAACTAACCGTCTGCATTTTTATCATATCAGTATTGGCTGCGGTCTGGGGTTGAGTGATATCTTGCAGCAATACTTCGTAAATTGCCATCTTACCTCTGACCGGAGCAGAAAGTTCGTTTTTCTTCAAGGTAAATATTGTACCTATCAATTCCGGTTCAGGGCCGTATTTTGGGAAATTATTGGCAGAAAAAGTCAACTGATCAACTGTGTCGACAGTTACGTTGAGTTTTTGAGCGATCTGGTAAATATCTTTGGTGCCACTCGATGCAGCTTTTACTTTTTCAACAAGTTGATCGGCTTTCTTTTCTCTTTTCACCAACGATTCAAGGTAGGTTTTCACCTGTTCGAGAGCAGCAACGCCTTTTTCACGTTTTTCGACTATCAGTGCCACTACAAATTTTCCGTTGCTGTTATCGAAAACCTGCTCCGAAACCATTCCTTTTTCAGTCTTTTCATCGAAGGCCCAACGGATAATATCCCGAGCCGATTCTAAACCCGGAATAGTATAATCCATTTCTCTGACAAATTGTGCCGAACGCTTGTTCAATCCTTTGTCGGCAACAGTTTTATTAAACTGTTCAGCCGTGCGGTTAGCGCCCGAAAATTCGCTGGCCTGTAACTGATATTGGTTAATAGTCTCGCTGCTGGGTTTAATATCTCGTTTAACAATAGCAACTTTAACTTTTTTAACAGGATCCTTTTTACCAGTAACATAAAGTACGTGATAACCCAATGCTGATTGAATTATTTTTATATCACCAACTTTAGCTGTCAAACACGAGTCAAAGAAAAATTTAAAGTTTTCGTCACCATCAGCCATCCATTTCAAGTCGCCGGCATCATTTTTGGCTGTTGAGAAATCTGATTTAGCCCTAGCGATTGCCGCAAAGGTTTTGGGATCTTTTTTTACGATGGCAAAAATACTATCGGCAGTTTTTTTAGCCTGATCCTTTGTACGGGTGATTTCCGGCATTGGATTCGGAGCGTCTTTATATGCTATAAGTATCTGGCTTGCCATGATCGAATCAGGTCTGTTTTGTATCTGAACAAGGCGGGCAATTTTAAAAGCGTTATCTTCCATATACGGTGGAACAATAGTGCCAACCGGAGAGGAAAACATAATTGAATCGAGTTTCATGGGAAGTTTGCCCTTACTGAAGAAATTACTATCATAAGGTGCGTCACTGTTAGCCTTAACAAAATTTTCAATATCTTTCGATTCAACCTTCTGAAAATCGGCATAAACAGCATTGACTTTTTCAGTAATCTTTTTCATATCTTCCTGCGAAGGAACTGCTTCAAAAATCACATAATCTAAGTCTCTTGCATTTTCCTGTAGAAATTCATGTTTGTGTTCCTCATAGTATTTGTTATAATCTTCGTCAGTAACCTTCACAGCGCTGTCTGAAATGGTTTGATATTTTACCCCCACGCAAAGAAGTTTTGCAGTTTTGGAAGCATCTTCCGACATGCGTTGCAAAAAAGCCTTTGGAATATAATATCCCTGTGAAATCAGGTTGTTGTATTTGGTTTTGATCCTGTCATCTTTAATTCCTTGTTCAAATTGTCTCCACTCCATTTTTTGCTCATCGGTGAGTTGATCAAAATTGTTGACATAATTTTGTATAGCCTGAAGATTAACAGCCCCTGTATTTGGATCGGAAAAGTTCTGAATAATATAAGGATGCAGGTTTTTTCCCAACATCATGTCATACAGTTCTTCAGGACTTATAGAAGGTTTGGTGGTGTTATCATGAGCGATAGCAAGTCCTAATTCTTCATATTCCTTTTGCATGATCAAATCCTTTTCGTATTGATCCCAGGCAGAAACCATTATTTGAAAACTTTCTGCCGAAGTCAGATTTTCTTTTTTCGATTGCTGCAAATATCGCTTTGTTTGCTCATCAACTCTCTGATCGAAATCTAATTTATTAATTTTTTCACCATTGATTTTTGCAAAGATCTGGTTTTTATTACCACTTCCGCCCTTTCTGAAAAAGTCCTGCAGAACAAAACCCGCGAGAGCAATGCCGATTAAAATAATAAGTAAACCAGAGTGTTTGCGTATTCTCCCAATTATTGCCATAAGATATATTTTTTTAAAAACAAGGTTGCAAATTTACAATTTATAATGTTATGTTCGTAAGTTTTTGTCATTTTCTAATCATCTCTCACCATTTTAATACCTACCAGGTCGATCCGGTTATTACTGGCTTTAAGAATTGTAATTTCAAAAGGAGGTATAATGATCTTTTCTTTGGGTTCGGGAATGCGTTCCACATGGGAAATAATATAACCTGCCAATGTTTCGTAATCTTCACCCACGGGTAAATCAAATGGATATTTATTGTTCAGATAATCAATTTCCAGTCGTCCTGAAAAAATGAATTCATCATCGCTGATCATTTTTTCCATCAGAGCAGGTTCATCAAACTCATCATTAATTTCACCTGTAATTTCTTCGATCAGGTCTTCCAATGCCACCATACCCGAAGTCCCTCCAAATTCATCCACCACCACAGCAATACTTTTATGCTGATTGATGAACATACGCAAAGTATCCTTGGCAAGCATGCTTTCCGGAACAATCAATACGGGCTTTTTAATCGACTTAATACTCCTGGGATTGCGGAACATGTCGAAGGAATGAACATATCCGATAATATTGTCAATACTTTGGCGATATACTAAAATTTTCGAATGACCCGAACTAATAAATTTTTCGGTAAGGTCCCCCACAGGTTCAGTTTCTTCAATGGCCGTTATTTCGTTGCGGGGTATCATACATTCGCGAACTTTTATTTGAGCAAAATCCATTGCATTCTGAAACATTTGAATTTCAGGATTAAAATGTGCGCTATCGGATTCCGAAACGGAGTATTCCCGAATATAATGATTCAGATCCGAATAGTTGAATTCATATTTGCTCTGACTGAATTTTACCCTTACCACATACCTCAGTATGAACTGAGAAATTTTAACAAAAACATACTGAACAGGAAATAACAGATAGTAAGATAAAAACAATGGCAGTATAAATATCCGGAGCATTTTGTTGGGATTGATGCGAAAAAAGACTTTTGGTGAAAATTCGGCAATAAAAAGGATCAGTAAAGTTGAGAGCACTGTTTGCGATATCATTATCAGAAAATCTGACTCGATAGTCGCGGGAATTATTTTTTCTATGAAAGGCTTAAGGATATGAGTCATAGCAATACCATAAAGAACCAAAGCTATTGTATTCCCCAACAACATAGTCGATATGAATGCAGAGGGATTATTACCAAATCCGGAAAGCACTTTTCCAGAAAAAAGTTTATTCTTTTTATCTAATTCGATCTTTAACTTATTGGCACAGATAAATGCAATTTCCATTCCGGAAAAAAAGGCCGAAAAAATTACGGTAACAAATGCAACAATAACATAATTGTTCATCACAAATTACTTGGTCTATTCGTTACTTAATTCATCGTCATTAATATAGAACGTTCCCCGGGGTTTTCTTATCGTCCACTTTAAAAAGGAATCGTCGGCATCCATCCCGTCACCATAAAATACTTTATCGGTGGTGGTAATTCTTACAAAAACATCGGTATAGATCTTCCTCCTTTTTGAATCCCAAATCAAATGTTCGGTGTTTAGCCTTTCTCCTTTTTCGTTAATCACAACCACATCATTTTTGGCCTCCATTATGTTTTTTTTCCCATATTTGATAGCATATTTTGATGTAATATGTGTCTTGATCTTCATTAGCGAATCATAAAAGATTACATCAATCCCCTTGGGCCACTCGGTATAAGGGGTTTTACCCGTATAACTTTTTATAAGGGGGGCTTTTAGCCTGGTTTGGATTTTAGCTGAATCGCTGTAGATACTTTCAATATTAACTCCGGCAGAAACGGGAAAGGTATCTGTAATTGTAATGGCGTTAATATCTTCAAGCTTATTTTTACAGGAGAAAGAAAAAACAACGATACCTGATAATACTAAAATGGTAAGCGTTTTTAACAATAAGATATTTTTCATTTCCTAATTAAGTTTTGGCCGGTAGAACCAAAATTCTCTGAAAGAAAAGCCAACTGTTAATTTCACATAATTTTCCTGTATAAGGTTCGACTGAATACTTCCTTTTTTACCGGCCTCCAACGAAAGGCTTATCATACTTTTCAGTTTGCTGATCGGAAAACCAAGACCTATGCTTACGCTAAAGTCATTGATCTTCGAGCGGCGAAGTTCCAGGTAACTCTGTCCGTAATGAAACCCGAAACAATAGCTCATTTTTTTCCAATATTTACTGGCGATGGTATATTTTGGGATTATTTCACCGCCTGCACTTATATTAAAGCTGTTATTAATGGAATCGGATATTTCGAAACTTTTAAATTTTTTCCAGTTTTGCCAATCGAAATCTATGCCCACCAGCCAGTTGTTTTTTTTCGAAAAAGTGAAACCACCACCAATCGAAAACGGCATATTGATTTTTCCTTTTTCATCATCAGTAAGGAACAGGGTATCTTTAATACTTTCAACGTCGCCACTGGCAGTGAATCTCTCAACCAATTGCGAATGCTTCGCCGTTAATTTCATAGGCAGGTTGAATTTGGTGCCTATCACCAGTGAGTATTTTTTCTTCAAGTTAATCTGATATTGTATTCCATAATTCAGATAAAAACTCGAAATCTGCAAGTCATTAATAACCCTGATGTTATAAGAGTTATCCAGATCAGGTGTATACACCGATACGAACTTATTGGTTGTTCCGAACAAATATCCAAGATTCACACCGATAGATAAGTTTTTAAACAGGCGGAAGCCTGTTCCAATATATGCCTGATTGACGCCTCCCGTTCCGGTAAATTTTTCTGTAACTTCTCCTATATTCATAAGAGTGTCACGGACAACAGTCTGGTATCCGGTTTTTGAAAATGGCAGCAAACCTGCTGAAATACCGCACCATTTAGCCACAGGGAATCCGAACATCAGGTAACTTAAAGAGGTGTGATTGGTAAACTCCTGGGTGCTGATGTTCGATTTCAATTGATTGAAATTACTGGTCACACCCACATTAAATATAAAGGAGTTGGTATCAAAAGCGGTATACGATGCCGGGTTGCTTGCATTTATATATCCGGGATTGCGTATGGCATTGTTTATGCCCCCCATACTTTGGTTATATACCGAATGGTTGTTTTGTAATTCGCCGAGGCCGTAATAAGAATAGGGAGAACTGATTCGTATCTGTGAGTTTGCCGGATTATTAAGGGAAAAAAACAGAACCAGGACGGGAAGGTATTTAAGGTGATTTTTGGTTATCATTATAATCTAGAATTATTTTCAGGCCATTTAAAACAATATATGAAACTGCAAAGGTCTTATTTTTTAGTTTACTGACCAAATATTCTGCATCTCCGCCCGATAATACTACCTGAATTTGAGGATAAATGGCACTGTATCGGTCAATAATGCCATCTATTTCAGCAATCGAACCGTTAACAACACCCGAAAGCAATGACTCTGAAGTATTTTTACCAACCAGTGAATTAAAATGGTTCAGTTCAACTAACGGAAGTTTTTCAGTAAAAGTATGCAGTGCAATAAATTTCATTTGTAACCCCGGTGAAATAGCCCCACCAAGATACTCTGATTTCGAATTGATAAAATCGTATTTTATGCAGGTGCCGGCATCTATTACCAATACATCTTTGTGCGGAAAAAGATGATTCCCGGCAACAACTGCCGCCAGGCGGTCTTTTCCCAGGGTTTCGGGCGATTCATATTTGTTCACCAACGGAAGCGGGGTGTTATGGTCAAGCACCACACAATGACATCTCGCATGAACAACTGACTCAATCTCTTTATCATGATGGATCACACTTGAAATTATAGCAGAATCAATAGCAAATTGATTGAAAATATTTAACAGTAAATTCGTCGTAATTAGTTCGGGTATTTCAATAAATACCATTTCCTCACCCGAGAAAACAGCGAGTTTTTGAGAAGTATTACCCAGGTCAAGAACCAGTTTCATCCAAAAAATTAATGCTCACAAAGTTAAGCTTTTTTGGGGCAGAACCAGGGAAAAGCTTTTTCATTTTTTATATTATTGAAATTTATACCTTTATCAATGGGTTATTAATTCTGACGGACAAGAATAATAATTAAAAAATTGCGAATCCGCTTGCATGGTGGTACAATTTGTTGTACTTTTATCTCTTTCAAACGTAAGATATTAAATTTCAACCCATGAAAAAACCTTATGCTTTTATTGTAGCTGTCTTATTTGCATTCAGCCTTATGGCCCAGGAGGCAGCACCCAGTGAATCGTTTCGCTTCGAAGGCTTCGCTCCACTGGATCAGAATATTATTTTACAAAAACAACACTTGCGCGCAACCAAAGAACTTCCCATAGGGTGGATGATACCCTCCTGGAATCTTCTTGATTATTTTTGGCTAACCAATTCTATGGTTACCCACTATGCCAATCTTATTTTTCCCGATTCCACTGTGGTTTATGAATCAGGAGGTAATATTCTGCATAACTGGCTGAATTCAATCGGAGGTGTATTCGACCCGTATTCACCCATGTACGATTCTTTGCAGATATCACCCCTTATACCTTCCACACAACCATACCGTATTGATTCCATTTTTGTACTGGCTTGGTATAATGTTGTGAACCCAGGTATTACAGATACCCTTATTCTTGAACTTGAAAATGGCGCTCCCACGGTGGCTCCTGAATTTGCCTGGACCGTATTCAGCTATACGGCCGACACCTTCGATGTTAGCCCGCCAAAAGTGTTTGGAAGTAGCACCGAACAAGGCTTCCTCTGCCGCATGACTGCCCCTTCCAAAACCGTAATCAAATATCCTCTTACTCTGGCTGATTCAACCAACAATTTTGGTAAATACATTACCATTCCGGTTCATTATGATGTCCCGGCAGGCAAGGTTGCAGGGCTATCCGTTACCTTTGTTCCGGGTATGGCTGCTAACTATGGTGATATGCTCTACTCATACAGCCATACACAAACTCCTGTGCTCAATTCAATTCGTATGGGGTTGTATGGCACCACCAACCCTACAAACGATCCCCATGTATTTGCCGAACCTTATCTTCGCTGGAGTTCTCATCACTATATTAACACCAATGTACGTTACAGTAAATATACCGGGACCAGCGCCTGGCGCAACGAACGCATGGTAAGTACCATGAGTTGGGGTTTCGACCTGGGATATTATATCACCAACACTTCAGATATAAGCATTGATGAGACTTTGTCCGCTGAAACTCGAATATGGCCAAATCCTACCAGCGGATGGTTATTTATTGACAATGCTGCTCCGGGTTCCCGCATCAGGCTCCTCGATGTTTTTGGTAACAGTCTTATAGACCTCAGGATTGATAAATCCGCTAAGCAATTCGATCTGCAGAAATTCCCCAACGGATTGTATTTTTTTGAAATATCCGGAGATGATAAAAGGAATACCCATAAGATAGTTCTTAATAAATAGATTCATATTTATAAAATGTCGGCCAGGATGGATTGTGTGCCGATTATGTGACAAGGATTTTATCTCTGCAAATTATTGTATCTTCTCAATCGACGATTTTTGAGTTATCATAAGAATCCTTTATGTTTAATAGTGATATTTTTCTATTATGGAATTTAGACCTAATCCAACTTTTTCTTTGTCCCAAAATCTTTTCTTAATTCTTCCAGCATTCTTATCAGCTTATCTAATTTTTCTACTTCAATGGTCTTCAACATAATGGCCAGAGCTT
Organism: uncultured Bacteroidales bacterium; assembly: GCA_964469155.1. Lineage (GTDB taxonomy): Bacteria > Bacteroidota > Bacteroidia > Bacteroidales > CAIWKO01 > CAIWKO01. The sequence goes on along the minus strand of CAYXXU010000022.1, from coordinate 32,218 downwards.
CAATTTCAAGTTTAGCTTCTTTATTGGTTTTATTGCCAGCCAGTGCCTGTAATCGGTCGCGGTCGCTATGTCGGTTCTGGGCCATCATGATGATAGGGGCAGCAATGGCTGCCTGGGTTGAGAAAAGCAGGTTGAGCAATATAAAGGGATACACATCCCTGTGATACATAAATCCAACCTGTAAGTTTCATGATTTGTATTGTTTTAGGTTAAAAACAGAAAAAAAACAGGCCCTTTCAGGGCCTGTTCAGCTGTTTTATGAAATTGAAATTTGTTTGGGCGGCCTGGGTTTGGCTTCTTCCTTTTTTGGAATGCTAACCTTTAGTATGCCGTTTTCGTATTTAGCACCTATTTTTTCACTGTCGACCGTGTTGGGCAAAGTGAACGAGCGGCTGAACGACTGATAGCTGAACTCGCGTTTGGTGAATTGCTGACCTTCTTTGGTTTCATTTTCGATCTGTTTTTCAGACGAAATGGTCAGGGTGTCGTGGTTGAGTTCGATTTTGAAATCGTTCTTTTCCAGGCCCGGTGCTGCCAGCTCTACTTCAAATCCTTCAGTGCTTTCTTTTATGTTGACCGAAGGTAGTGTAGTGTTGGTGTTTGAGAAATTACGGTTCGACCAGTCGAATAATTCATTATCAAAAAAACGGTCGAACACCGACGGAAACTGATTTGAAAATTTTACCAGTGACATGGCTTTATCCTCCATTTTTTAGTTAAACAATTAATTTCGGAAACTGGCCAACAAATAAAATGCCGGATAAAGGGACTGAAATGTAATTTATTGATTCACAAAAAATTTTGCAAACACTGGTTTTAAGGGGTTTCTGTCATTTTTGCAGTGTGTTGGTCAAACTCTGTCATTTTGTCATACCTTCAGTTTTGAAAAGGAAAGCTGGAGGCGCAGGGACAATCAAACCGCTCTAAACCAGCAGAACTTTTTCCGTCAGAGCCAGCAATTCTAACTTCAAATCGTGAACGGCGAACACCACACTGGCCATCATTGAAAAATGGTAATTAACGAAAGATAGTTCTTACGTCTTTTTTCATTCATTTCCTTTTTACTGGAACATTGTTGTGATCCATCTGTGTCAAACTATCAGCTAAATAAAAGACTGCATAACATTGGCAGGCAATGAGAAAAAAGCTAATTTTGGATCAGCATTATTATCAAATCATTAAAGCATTTCTCAAAACCTAATCATTAATCAGAAAATGGAAAACCCTAAGAACACCCCCGAAGGATCGAATGAGGCCGGCCCTGTGAGGGATACGGAACGAAATACTATTGCTAATGTTCAGGCAGCCGAGGCCTTTGCCGTACTGGAGCGTGCCGTATATGCTGCCCTGGAAACTTATTCCAATGTGCACAGGGGCAGCGGCCACGCTTCCATGGTTACCACCCGTTTATATGAATATGCCAGGGAGATCGTTCTGGAATACCTGGGCCTAAATAAGAACAAATACGTGGTCATTTTTCTGACGTCGCGCAGGGCAGAGGCTTTTAAGGATCAACTTCCCGGTCCGGAGAGTTTCCGGATGACCAGCAGCGGGGAGTTAGGCCTGGCGTTGAATGTAACAGCAATAGCAATTAAAAGAAATGCCTTGCCCGCAGGCGCCCCACTGCAGACCGGAGGGGGCACGACCAGACTTATTTCCCGTGAATGGGTTATCTGGGCCAACGCCCCCGACAAGTTCGAGGCCGGCACACCTGCAGTTATCAATGTAATAGCATTTGCAAAGGCCCTGCTCCTGGTAAAGAAATACGGAAAAACCATTTTCCGGGAGCTTACGGCTGAAAAACTTACTGCCTCTGAGATCCTTTACCATGACGAACTGGAAACCTTCCATGGCAGCGAACTAACCGGCAGGCTCAGGCAAACCCTTATAGGAAGGGGGCTTCTTGTCCCCACCCTGGCAGGCAGGCAGGTTTTTATCAACCTTGACAACAGCGCAAGTACCCCTACTTTCGAGCCGGTTTGGAATGCTTTCCGCCAGACGCTGCGTATGCCGGAAGAGGTTGCGTTAGAAATTATTGAGCAGGTGAAGGCTATTGTTGCCGGAATGATGGGTGCGCCCTTACCGGATTATGAGGTGATTTTTACATCAAATACCACCGAAGCCATCAATCTGGCAGCCGAAAGTCTGGGTCGCGAATCCGGGCCTGTGGTGGTCAATACCCTGCTGGAACATAACTCCAACGACCTGCCCTGGCGGATGCTTAAAGGGTGTTTGCTGATAAGGCTTTCGGTGGATGCGGAAGGCTTCATTGATCTGAAAGAACTGGATTCAATTCTGAGTGAATATAATCAAACCGGACGGCAGGATAAAAAAAGGATCAGCCTGGTAGCTATGAGTGGCGCTTCGAATGTGCTGGGTAGTTGCAACGATATAACCGCGATAAGCCGTATCGTTCATAAACACGGGGCAAAGCTGCTGGTAGATGCGGCTCAGTTGGCCGCCCACCGCAGCATCCGTATGGAGGAATCGGGGATAGACTATCTGGCTTTTTCAGCTCATAAGGTGTATGCTCCTTTTGGTTGCGGTGTATTATTGGCAAGAAAAGAACTTCTTAATTTCGATCCCGAAGAACTGAAAAAGATACAATCGTACAGCAGTGAAAACGCCGGGGGAATAGCGGCCCTGGGGAAATCGTTGTTGCTGCTGCAGCGGATAGGCATGGATATGATCCGTCAGGAAGAACAGGCCCTGACGGAGCGGTTATTGAGGGGATTGGAGCAGATAGAAGGACTGAAGGTCTATGGTGTTAAAAGTCCTGACTCGCCCGGGTTTTCCAGCAAACTGGGGGTAATTGTATTTTCCATGAAGAAAATGATGCCTAACCAGCTTGCCAAAGAATTAGCCTTGCGGTGCGGAATAGGTGTGCGCTATGGTTGTCATTGTGCTCATATCATTGTCAAGAGGATTTTACATCTCAGCCCTTTTCTTGAGGGGTTCCAGCGAATGCTGGTGGTTTTGTTCCCTAAACTTAAGCTCCCCGGCGTTCTGAGGGTAAGCCTGGGAATAGAAAACACCCGGGAAGATATTGATACCTTACTAAGGGAACTGCAAAGCATTTCGGGCAAACCCGGAGTTTCAGCAGACAGCGATACGGCTGCGGCACCCGGTCAGAAACCTGTTGTAAGCAGGCAGGAAGCTGAACAACAAATTAAGGAATTCATTAAAAATGCGGAGCTGAGAGTATATTCCCTCCCGTAGCCTCTTCTATAAAAGGTTTTCTATTGACTGAAGCCTACTATGAGCAATAAGGCAGAACAAAGCCGGATCAAAAAAAAAGACCCGCGAAGTCATGCGGGTCTTTTCACATAAAAACAACCAATTAATAGAACCAGAATCAGTTTCGCGCCGGATATCACCCGGCGACTTTTCGTTTTGCATCAGTAACGCAATCTTTTCTTTTTTATTGTGAGGTATTAAATTTTTCTTCTTCAGACCTTGGATTTTTCTTTTGCCTCCCGATCACGATGAAACTGGAGGCCCGACAGGCCGGCCACTAAGACATTTTATGGCATCTTTCTTCCATCTCCGGCCTTCAGTCTTCACGCCTCTTCAAATAAAACATTCATAAGAGATGCATCATTTCCTGATAATTTTTATTGTAAAAATGTAAACTCATTAAAAAAATTCTTAGTTTTGGGTTGACGAATTGATCTGACTACACTCATACTGCTACCCCTCCTTGTTTTTGCTACCCCGGCTTCATTTTTTTACTTATGTTTTTGTATGAATCAAATATGGAAAAAAATAATAAATTGAACCAGCTAAAACCCATACAACATGAAACCTTTTCTAACGATTGTTGCTTTCATCATGCTCCCTGCAATGGGAATGCCCCAAAGTTCTGCATTAATATTTAAGGATGCCGGACTCCGCTTCATAATTCCTGCAGCCGAACTAACCCTTACCGAAGCCGGCAATGAGGCAAGGGAGTTCAATATGGAGGAGGGTACTTTAAAATCGGATTATTTTATCTTCAAAAATGCCGGAGTCAAAAACCGGGCAAAATATATTTATACCCTGGTGGATAGTATTTTGACCATTCGGCTTACCGAGCTTCAGCTTGCTTCGGGCAATTCATGGGCACGTGCCGATGATGAGCCGGCCTCTCAACTCTCAGATAGCCTGTTGGGCAATCAGGCCAACCGCATACGGGCCATTATAGCGGATAAGGCTCTTTTGGAAAAAGCCGTTGCTGCTTCGAAATATTTTCTAAAGTTTAATCCAACAGTTAGCAATGGAGGAATGAAGATTTCCATTGAATCTGCACGCAGGATGGGCGACTGGATCATTATCTCCGGGAAAATGAGGTCGGAACAGGAGTGCAGCACCAATGCCTCCATCGTAGCGCAGGATTATAAGGGCGAGGGATTATGGGTACAAAGGGTTGATATAGGTGGAATTACCGACAATATTTCGGTGGGATGTTATCATGATTATAAGGCCGGTGAAGAAAAAGATTTCAATCTGTATTTTTCCCTTAAAGATAAATCGCTGAATGCAGTATATTCACTTACCATAAATTGGGGAGTGGGCAACAGGGGGATAGGCATATTCGATATGAAAGCATTTAAGTTTTACGATGTAGCTATACCATTCAATCCTGACCCCAGTCTGGATGCCAGTACTTTTGAGGTATACAAGAACGTATTTTTTACCTGGGAAAATGCAGTTAAGAAGGCCGACAGCCTGAAACTATATTTTAGTTTGGCCAATAAAACCAATAAGGAAGTGAGGCTGGATATCACCCATTTCTGGAATATGCAGGATACTGCCGGCAACGACAACAACAATATAGAGCTTTTCATCAATAACAAAGCCAGCAGTTATGAAAAACCTGTGATGCCCGCCGGGGCTGTTTTCAAAGGTTTTTTCAGGATTATTACTCCTGTGGATCTTAAAGGCTTGGGCCGTTTTGCTTTTGCTACTGAAATGTCCAGGTTTGAGTTTGAAAAACCGGTTTTCAAAAAAATCATAAAATGATCTGTCGTTGTGACATTGTCGTATAAAACAACCAAAACATTATGAAAAAAGTATCATTTCTGTTTATTGTTTTTGTTTTGCAGGGGCTATGGGTGCAGGCCCAGGATTTGAATTATTTTTGGCTGAAAGGCAGCGGCGACAGCAGCCGTAGCGAAGTAAACAGCATGGCCGCTTTCAGTGGCAACAAACTGATGATTGCAGGCACTTCGGGCAGGAACGGGTTGGTTTATTTGGTCGATCAGGACACGGGCGAACCTGCCTGGAGCCTCTTATGCCGCAGCGACAGCATGGCAGCCTGCTACCAGGTGATCAACGACGGAAGAGGAACAGCCTATGTTTTGGGTGTTTTTAAGAAAAACCTCAAGGTTGGAACATTCAATTACACTTCACAAGGCAACTCATGGTTTACTTTTCTGATGAGGGTAAAACTCAATGGGGTGGTAACCCAGCAGGATGTTATCGCTTTTAAAGGGATACGGGGCAGCAAACTGCAATATACACCCAAGGATAAATTACTTATCGGTGGTGTTTTCAGTGGCGATGCCGATATCATAGGTATGGCTTCCATTTCGTCGGCCGACGACGATGTCTTTCTATTGCAGCTCACCCCTCAGTTTGCTTTTAACTGGATCAAAACTTTTCCCTCACCCGGTATCAATAAAATAACAGCCCTTCATGTAAAGAAAAGCGGCGAAATTGTCTTGTCCGGAACCCTGGAATCTGCCATAGAGATGGAGGGAGTTGCATATAAACTTCCTGCAGGAAGCGGTCAGGGGATTTTCATTGCTTCGGCCGATACAGGCGGCAGCGTGAGAAGTTCTGTTATGATAGATGGAAAGCCCGGGGGTAAGTACGAATTGCGATCGATATGCTCGGGGCCTGATGGCAGCCTGTATGCTGCAGCCACTTATACCAAAGACTGGATATGGGGTGGGGACACTTACCCCTGCACCAGCCTGCAGGATGCCTTGTTGATGAAGATTCCCAAAGGAAGCCCAAAGCCGGAATGGAAACGCCCTCTGAAAAGTGAAGACTCGGTGAACATTTCGTCGGTAATTTTCGAAACAGGATCCGTGTTTGCCTTAGGGTCTTTTACGAATGCTGCCGGCTTAGTCGATAAAAAGTTCAGCTGCACCATGTCGGGCGCCAATCCGCCTGACTGCAATGCAACTATTCTTTGCCGTTTATCGGTAGATGGGAATATATTAAATGCCGAACAAACCACAGGATCGGACAACGGCGGAAACTGTCTGGCCACCAACGGTAAACAAATGTTTGCAGGCGGAAGCTACCAGGGCATTATGAGCCTGGGACAGACAAGCCTGCAGGGCGACAGGGACGAACGATGGGGCTACGCCTTTTCCTTTGGGCTGCCGCAGGTAACTTGTCTGAACGACACTCTTTTCCTTTTGTCGAACGATGAGTCTTACACGCTTTATTATGTATTCGATTGCCGGAATATATTGATTTCAATGGGGTATGTGGATGAATACGGGGTTACCATAATTAATCGTCCGCCCGATGGAAGATCAAACTGCGACCCCAAAAAACCAATCATTGAATATTATCCCTATCCCCGTGCCGATGTAGTTCAGCCCAACGATTCAATAATAAATATTTCAATCTGTGGAACAGAATTTAAAAAGTGCGGCAAGAACAAATTGCCCTTAACAATATCCACTTATAACAATAACAGGGTAAAAGTTAAAAAGAAGTGTTTGCCTGTTGACGAAACTGTCCCCAATAATCCCTGTTTTAAGCTGGAAGATAAGCAGGCTGTGATCTGTATCGCCAAAGAACTGGTTAATAAAGTAGCGGATCTGCAGAAAAAGATCGATACTAAAAATCAGGAAGGAAGACTTATGGTTACGGGAATAACCAAGGACAATATGAAAGAGGTCAATGATGCCATAGCTAAGATCAATGCGGAAGTTAAAAATATTGAGAAGCAAAGAGAAGAGTTAAAAACCCTTTATTTGCAATGGATCACCGATATTTGTAAGAAGGGGAATATTACAATGAAAGCGAACAGCCAGGATCCGAAATTTCCGTGCTCCACAGTCACTTTTACCGGTGCACGATGGATCTCCAGCGATGGCGGACCAACTTTATTTATGGAGGTGGATATTTCAGCAGTCCCTGATTGCGGTAAAAATACGCAGGGAGCTATGAAGCAACAACAATTGAATTTTGTCAGCTTTCAGGGATTGGGGCAAAATGGCTTTCAGACAAGGAGGGGCAGGCTCGTATGTAATCCAACCATGCAAATGGAAGGGAAGATCAGGACCGTAATGCCGGTAATAAAAGATTTTGAATTTAGCGAAACCATTACGTTTAGTGAACCTGATTTTTACATACTGGACCAGGATTGTCCAGGCTCTAAACCCAAAATAGTTCATAAAGTATCTCCACACATGTGGAGAGATGCTATTTTGGCCGGATTGCTCGAATTTGTGAACACAGAAGTGGAAGGAGCAAACATTTTGGTCTCTCTGTTTACAGCGTATAAAGAAAAGGATGCCTTTGGGCTTGGTTTGGGAACTGCAGACTATGTTACCTGGGGTGCTTCAAAAATCGCAGACCCCATGGCTGATATCTTTGGCAGACGCATTGAAACCCTCGATATTCTGGCTGAAAACCGACCACGTGTTGAATTAGCAACAAAGGCTTATGATAATTTAAAAGTTATGACAGGGGTTGAGAAAATGGAAAAGAAAAAATTCTATGAGAAAATCAAGTATGTTATGGAGCAGAGAGATATTTTGGAATTATTCAAATAATCAGCTTTATACGGATAGTGGAGATAAATAGGTTTTTGAACCTTTTCTTCCCTGCAAGGCCCACTTCGAGACAGTACTACGGTCAGGCAGAGCCGGCTGTTCCGGCCACTGCATTATTTAAGAAAAAATCTATGACAGTCGTGTCGAAGCCTGACCACTATTAATCTGCCTTCCTTTCATTCTGCCTTCATAATTCTGAACTCTGACTTTTTTTACTCCCAACTCCGCACTCCCAGCTTTTATGCTGAGCGTAGTGGAAGCACCCAACTTTTCTTGCCTTTACAAGATGGTTGACCTACACGACACCCAAACCCGTAGCACGGCTTTGAGCCGTACTATGGGTGAACCCTCCCGCTTATTTCAATTCCCGCTATTTTTAGAAACTTTAGCCTTATGTGAAGTTAATTGATATTTTTTTTGGTTTTGAGGCAACCTTTTTTAAAATCCGGTGTTTTTATGAAAACCAATAATCTTTAATTTTATGAAGAAGTCAATATTTGCCCTGCTCACATTTTTCACTGTTTTTATCCTGTTTGCAGCTTCATTTTACGGATGCAAAAAAAATGATAATAATGTTGAGAACAATACTGCAGATACTACAAAAATTTCAGGATTCTTTAACCAGAATATGGTTGCTTCCCAGTTTTTTGATGTAAATGCCGGTGTTTATCAAATGGTGACAGGAAACAAGGGCACAAGAATTAACATTTATGCTAATACTTTTTTAGATCAATCGAATCATTATGTTACCGGAACCATTCAGTTGGAGTTGAAAGAAATCTATTCGAAAAAGGATATGATATTGTCAAATGTCACAACGATGGCCTCAGACGGAAATTTAATATCAGGGGGCATGGTGTACATAAATGCAAAGCAAAACGGAAATCAACTTAAAATAGCACCCTATAGGTACCTGGGAATAGCTTATCCAAAACCTGCTTCCGTTACGGGTTATCTGATGCGGACCTATTATGGTAAATTTGATGTTCAGAGAAATATGATGGTTTGGAATTTGCCTGATTCGATCAGTGATTCAACTTATAATGTGGTCAGCCAACCCGTTTATGATTCTTCAAACAGCACGTTCTACTATAATTTACCTGCTGATTCATTAAACTGGATCAATTGCGATTATTTTTATAGTCAGCAACCTTTGACTGATGTCTCTGTAACCGTTCCAACCCTCTATAACAACACAAATACGGCTGTTTTTATTGTTTTTAGCAATATGAATCTGGCTGCAAAACTCAGTTACTATAATAATTACGTTTTTAGCCTGGGCGGCGGATATTCTGTCCCTGTAGGAATCAATGCTACTGTTATTTCCGTCTCACAAATGGGTACCGACCTCTATTCCAGCTTTACGACACTTACCATCCACAACGGCCAAGCATTAACGGTGGCTCCGGTTTTAACAACACAAGCTGATCTGATCACACAATTAAATGCCCTGCCATAGATTTTGAGTTGGCGGGATAAGGGGAAAGGTAAAAAGTAAGGCATTAGAGCCACAAGCCATGAGCCACAAGCCACGATGTTCATGAGAAGATACCCGTATCATGGCTTTGAGCCATACTACGGGTGAAAAGTCTGTAATATTGTCGTCTTTGCCTCCTGTCCTAAAGGATGGACGACAATATTACAGCCTTCTTAATTCAATTCCTGCCTTTTTTCCTGAGTTTTTCTATCTTTACAGCATGACTGATGTGCATGATAAGGCGACCCGCTCATAAAATATGAGCCGCATAAAAGGCAAGGATACCAAACCTGAGATGCTGGTGCGCCGCTTCCTTTTTGCCCATGGTTTCCGTTACCGTCTGCACGCAAAAGACCTCCCGGGTAAACCCGATATGGTTTTGCCCAAATATAAAACCATTATTTTTGTGCATGACTTTTTATACCTTTACACAAAAGTATTTGTTCAACAATGTATAACCCTTATGATGTCTATATTTTCTCAGACCAACCTACAACTTGCCCAAAATGTGGAGTAAGGTCCGATATAATTATAGATTTATATTTTACGAAAGATAAAACACAATTTCACAAGTGTCCGAATGAGAAATGTGAATTTGAGTTTATAATGGAATATGATATTGATTTTGACAACGGAGCGTTATTATGAAAGAAGTAAATAGACTTTGGACTAGAGAAGAGCTAATTTTAGCTTTAAACTTGTATTTAAAATTATCATTTGGAAAACTTCATTCTCGAACTCCTGAAATAATTCATTTGGCCAATATTTTAGGACGAACACCAAGTTCAATTGCAATGCGCCTAAATAATTTTGCAAGTGTTGACCCATACCACCAACAAAGAGGAATCGGGGGGCTTCCAGGGGGTAGAAAGCAAGTTGAACCAATTTGGAACGAGTTCATTAATAATAAGGAAGATTTGCTTTTTGAAAGCGAGAGAATTCTAGCAACAAAAGAAAATGTTACTATCGAAAATAAATTTTCAAAAGTGCTCACTGGAATAGAAGATCTAAAAGGAGAAACTAAATTAAGAGAAGTAAAAACAAGAGTAAATCAAAATGTTTTTAGACAAATAGTTCTTGCCAACTATTCAGGCAAATGTGCTATTACTGGCATTATGATTCCGGAATTACTTGTTGCAAGCCATATTATTCCTTGGGCAAAAAACGAGCAGGAAAGATTAAATCCACAAAACGGTATTGCAATAAATGGGCTTCATGATAGGGCATTTGAAGTGGGTTATATAACAATTACCCCTGAATACAAAATCAAAATTTCGTCCATACTTAAGAAACAAAACAAAGAAGGAAATATTCAAAACTTTTTTCTCTTGTACGACAACCAACCTATCATTTTGCCATCAAGATTCCTTCCAGACAAAGTGTTTTTACAATATCATAATGATGTTAAGTTTCAGCCCTGAAAACAATTATTCTTTCAAAGAATTACCCGTTGAAACTCAAAACGACTTTTTACTACAATTTGAAGAAGACCCTGAATTTATATTAGAAGATTATTTCTTTGTACTAAAACAAATTTCTTATCAACAATTAACTGAAGAATTGGACGAAATTTTTGGTTGCAATTTATTTGATGAAATAGAAAGCGATTATGTAATTGAATTAGCTGCCGATATTCTTCAAAATGGATTAAAAAATCCACCAATTGGTTCAGAGGGTATTCATAGAACAATGGCCCATCATTTTCTAAATAAAGACATGTTGCGTTTTGAAGCATTTCATAAATAGCCTTCCCTCGCTCTCGGGGAAATGTTTTCCTCGTGCTGCTTAAAATCCCCGCCGGCGGAGTCTGCCGCGGCGGATGTATTCCCCGTCCTTTGTTAAATCTTTCCCGCGCGGCAGCGGTCTTCTTTTGCTTCGCTACAGGCATGTCACTCTACTTCCTGATCTTAACAGATATCAATTTTTATTGGCGGTATAACCAATTTTTGAAGACGATTTTTTTGTGCTGAAATCATTGTTTTCGGCATTATAAATATCTGCCAACGTCATAGGCGCGGCGGCGGTGATATTTTTATCCAGAGAGGTTAATAGTTGCTGGGTTTTTTGGAGCGAAAGTTCTTTAAATTCATATCGGGCAATCATTCGTCCTTTTCGCAGTATTGCCTGGTCAATATCGTGCAAGTCGGCGTTGAAAGTGCAGATCACCTTAATGCACAAAGCATCCGAAAGCAGTCCATCGCCCAGGTTAAGCAGATTGGTGAGCGATTGGTTTGTAAACTGGGTGTCTTGCCGGGGCCGTAACATATCTTCGCAATCTTCAATGATCAGAATACTCTTGTCATAGTTGGCCATAAATTCGAGAAAACCGGGATCGCTCAGTATATCCATCAGGTGCAGCGGAATATAGATGATCAGTTTATCAAGGCTCTTTATCAGATAGCGCACGTAAGAAGTTTTGCCTGTTCCGGGTTTGCCATGCAATAATATGATTCCGTTGGTGTTGGGCTCGTTTAAAAATGTGCGGATCTTTACATCAACTTCAGCAAAATCGTCGTTATAATTAAGTGCTATGTCGACCTTGTAAGGCTTTATCTTAAATGTCTTTAAGTCTAGTCCACGACCAAATTTATTATTGGTGATCATGCAGAAATTGTCAGCTTTTGGCTTTTTTTTCTTTTTTGATGCTTGTGCCAACAATACAACATCCCGCAGAAGTTTTTTATCGGTATTCTTGCAATAATAAATAAAAGTAGATCCCGTTGAAACAATTAAAATATCGGGGTCCACAAAAATTAAAAAACCCATTTCCCTGCCTCTTGTCTGCAGGAAATCTTTTCTTTTTACCTGATCTTCAATTTTTATTACAGTGGCATTGAACTTTTCAGATTTGAGCAAGTTTTCAAAAAATATTTTTTTATTAATATAGCTGGCGAGATGAATAGAAAACGCCAGTTCGCCTGTCATCACGGTATAAAGCATTTCGTCATTTAAAGTGCCTTCTTCTCCAAGTATCCATTCAGGTTTATTCTCAATATATTTTTTTAAATTTTCAAGGCATTTTGAATCAAGGTCCTTACCGAAATCTTTAATCAGGTCCATAATTTTTTTGTTTGTATAATGTTTTTATAATTTGTTAGCCCTAACAATTTTGTAAGCAAATATAATAATAAATTACAATACTTACACACAATGACCCTCATGCTGCCTCGAATTGTAAGGGTATGCATCGCTGCCGTACGATTCTATCGTGTGGCCATTCTCCGCTCGGGAAATGTTTTCCCCGTGCTGCTTAAAATCCCTGCTGCCGGCGGAGTCCGCCGCGGCGGATGTATTCCCCGTCTTGCAAATAATACCATTTGTTTTTATTTTTTAGTCTAATCTAAAAAATAAGTTACCAAGGTTAATGCCGATGCTACTAATAAATGGTATCATGAAGCGGAGATGACATTAGACCATATTATTAGTGCTATCGGTATAATCCGACGATCTTCCTGAACCTGTTTCGTCATTCAAAGGTAATTGTCGGGTTTGAGCATACGGCTAATAATACCAGGTTTTATCGCCCCTGCTTCTGTGTAAAAGAGTTTTGTTTGAAAGATTCACGGGCTGGTTTTTATTTTCCTGATCTTCAATTTTCTTTTTTATAGCTTTTTCGCCTTTAATACCCACTTTATGATCTACATCTGTTATGATCAGGGGTCCTTTATAATGTAGTGTAAACTTCTTGTGTTTGGCAAAAAGGGCTTCCAGTGTTTTGAAATCTTTAACAGGGCAGCTCAGTTGCAGGTGTTTCATTTCGCGAATGCCCAACAGGGGCGAAAGATCTTCGACAGGGTTACAAATTAGTGAAAGGTCTTGCATATAGTGCACCTTCTTTAGTGCAGAAATATCGCTGACCTTACAGCCATCAAGATACAGTTTGCAGATATTGTTCAATTCTGACAAGGGGGAGATATCTGTCAGCGGATTGTCATTTAATTCAAGAAACATACACTTCCTCATGTTTTTCAATGCCGAAATATCACTGATACGGTTTTGACCCAAATCCAGAATTTCCAGAGAGGTTAGTTTTTCAAGTCCGGTAATATGTTTTATGCGGTTTTTTCCAAGACTTAAATTTTTAAGTTGTTTCAATTCTGAAAGCGGGGAACAATCGATTATTTTATTTGTCAATAAATCCAAATCACGCAGTTGAATAAGTTTTCTTAATGGCGCAATATCAGTCACCTTGTTGTACGACAGATCTAGTGTAACCATGAGGGTCATTTCTTGTAAGGCAGTGATGTCCGCAACTTTGTTTCCAAGCAAATGCAGTTCCTTAAGGTTTTTTGCTCCTGCCAATCCTGATATATCCGTAATCTTTTTATTTTCACAGAGATCCAGAATTTTCAGATTACCGGTGTTTTTCAATATCGGAATATTTTCAATTTTATTTTCATCCAGTATGGCAATTTCAAGTTTGGGCAAATCTTCGAGTGCCGAAATATCGTTGAGCTTGTTATAGGACATGTGAAGTTCCCGGAGTTCTGGTAGTCCTTTTAATGGAGCAATACTTTCCAGCTTTGTAGATTCCATTTCGAGAAAAGTTAATTTTTTAAGGTTTCTGAGCGGTGAAAGGTCCATCACTTTTGTGCTGGTTAAATTCAGCCTTCTTAGTTCCTTCAAATCTTTGAGTGGTGTCAGGTCTTCAACCGGATTATAGTAAAGATTCAGTTCGGTCAGTTTTTTCAGTGATTTAAGCGGGGTCAGGTCAATAATTTTATTATTTGGAAGTTCAAGTACCCGCAAATTCACCAATTGACTAAAAGGTTCAAGGTTGGGAATCTTTTCGTAATAGGAAATGAAAGTTGTCAAACTTTTTAGTTCGGATAAAAGACTGACAAACCGGGCGAATTTATTTTTAGCAAATTTGTTACCACCCATTAAGACTTCTGTTACACTTTCATTTTTGTCGAGTTTGAAGTGTCCATGAAAATTATTCCAGTCAGCGTCTTTATCCGCTTCATTACCTAACTTGATAGCGGTTTGCTTCTCAATTCTTTTAATAATATCCAGATCGTTCATGATGAGTAAAGTTTTGAATTAAAATCAAAGGTAATAATTTTATAAAAACAAAAAACGGTTATAGAGCTTTATTCTATTTATCTCTTTCGGCGAAGGCCTCCGCCTCTCCATTCTCTCAGGCTTTTCCTGGTTTTCCGGTCAATACGATCATTTCAACTGTTCCGGCACGAAGTGTCGGGGGCGGTTCAGACATTTTTCCCTGACTTCATATTCCATCATTCCGACCTTCCAAATATCCATTTTTCCCTCCGTCACCCCTGCTGGCTTAGAAATGTTTTCCCTGTCCTGTTTAATTTATCCGTCTTCCATCTCCTCCACCTTCGTTCCTATTCAAATAAATAGTGGTTCAGACATTTTTTGCCTTTTATCACATTCCATTTCTCCATCTCCTCCTGAAAATATTTTTTCATACGATTCGTTTTTTTTGCAATAAATTTTGAAAATCTACGTTATTGCGAAAAATTTTACGATCATGAAAAATCCTGACTACATGATCCAATATCTGCTCAAAATGGATCAGCTGATTTCACAGGGCAAAACCGGCGATGTTAAAACCTTTGCCTCAATTATGAATTGTTGTGAACGTACCCTACTCGAAGACATTAACACGCTGCGTGCGTATGTCGAGCCCTTTGGGGTGGATATTATTTATAACAAACGCCTGAAAACCTACCAATATACTGTACCGGGCAACTTCACCATCATTATCGGATTTGTGAAACAAACACCTTCTGCCTTTCCAGCCGCCCTCTGAAAATGGCAGCACTGCAATCAGAATGCAGTTGACTGTAAAAACAAATTCAGTTTGTTGCAAAACTAATGCAGCCAATCGCTTGACCACGTAGCGTTTGTGATGTACTTTTGTATCATTGAAAATGAAGCAGGAAACGTCATGGAAAAAAGAGATAGTCAGTTGAATTTTGCAAACGGGATATTACCAGACCGGAATAATGGAAAAGGCAGGGGGGGCTTCGGAGTGAAGGATTTTGACTCTGATGAGAAGGATATTGACTTTCGAGTAAAGGATATTGACTTTCGAGTAAAGGATAATGACTTTCGAGTAAAGGATATTGACTTTCGAGTAAAGGATATTGACTTTCGAGTAAAGGATATTGACTTTGAAGTAGAGGATATTGACTTTCGAGTAAAGGATATTGACTTTCGAGTAAAGGATATTGACTTTCGAGTAAAGGATAATGAGTTTCGAGCAAAGGATATAAATTTACCAGAACCGGGACGATATTTATTAATAAATTTTCGAAAAGGAAAAAGATCAAAAAATCACAAAGAAAAAGACTTAATTATTCACTAAAACTTAATTAAAATGCATAAAATTCAAATTGTAAGAGACAAGGCCAACGAAAGAGCATCGGATTTTTTGTTAGCTAATGACACGGAGTTGGTGACCAATACATTGTATGGTTCACTAAAAACAAGGTTTAACGATAGCATGGCCCTGATTGGCGCTGCGAAACAAAAGCAGTATGAGCAGACCGGCTATATTACAGGGGACAAGAGCTATCACCGTAACCTGACCGGAGAAACGATATGGAAATATGCCAACCGTGGCTCGACCCAGGCTTTTCTGACAGGACATCCGGATGTGTCGGCGGCACTGGATAAGCCCCTGAGTTTTATAATAAAGGGCAAGGATGGGGCTGTTTACGGAAAAGCCAACGACCTTTATAAACTGATGAAAGAAAATGAAAGTATACTGACGGAGATAGAGGCCGCTGATTTCACAGAAATGGAGGATGTGTTGAAAGATTATAAAAAGATATTGAATGCGCCGAAAGAAGAGATTAAGGAGAAAAAAGCCGAAGGAACGGATCCGATACCGGGTTTGCTGGATGAACTGGATGTGATCAAAAATCACATAGGGAAGGTGATACAGTCGTATTTCGGACATTTATACAGTAAGTGGGAGGAAGTGATCAAGATAGGCAGCCCGGAAGGTGTGAGGAAGATTTCGCTGGTGGGGAAGTTTACCGATAAAGCCACCGGGGTTGAACTGCGCAAAATAGAGGTGACGCTGGTAAAGGGAGAGAGGAAGCATGTTGCCTACAGCAGTAAGAAAGGGTATGTGCGTTTTTACAGTCTTGAAAAGGGAAATTATACCCTGACGGCCGAGCATGACGAATATAAGACTTTTAGTAAAGCAGATATAGGCATTGATGAAAATCATATTGAGAAACTGCAGGTGGCATTAACACTGAAGGTTCAGCCAGACACCGACCCCGAAACCACCACCGGCATCATGAGCCTGATGGTTTACGACACCGAAACCCAGGAACCCCTTTCCGGAGTAGTCGTAAGCATTCCCGGACTGGAACATTCCGACACCACCGATGAAGACGGGGAAGACTACCTCGACGGTATTGCCCCCGGAAACTATCAGGGCACCTTGTTTCTGGAGGATAAAAAACCTCTCAACTTCAACCTGAGCATAGAAGCGGGCAAAACCACGACGCTACAGCTTTATATGGAGAAAGAGGTTGGATAAATAAAAAGTGATAGTCTCACTCAAAGTGAGGCTATCACTATCATGGATAAAGAAACCGGGCAATCAGACACCTCCCCTTTTTGGAGAGGCCGGGAGGGGTTCTTAAAAATAGTCGTATAACGGCTTGAAGCCGTGCAAGGGATTCTGTTTTAAAAAGTGATAGTCTCACTTTGAGTGAGGCTATCACTATCACTCCTGATCGTTTCCCTATCCGCGCCCATCATCATAAAAGATCATAAAAATCCGCGTAGATTTGCGTCTACCCAAACTAAGATTTTTATTAATCCCCAAATCCCCAAAAAATAACTACCTTTATTCATCAATTAGAAAACACAATGGAAAATAATATTCAACTCCGTCCGCTGGGTCGCAGCGGCATCATGGTAACCCCCATAGGGCTGGGTTGCTGGCAGTTCAGCAAGCAGAACAACCTGGCCGGTAAATTCTGGCCCACACTGTCTGACGAACTCATCTTCAAAGTGGTGTCACTTTCCCTCGAAGGTGGCATCAACTGGTTCGATACCGCCGAAGTTTACGGCAAGGGCGAATCGGAAAAAGCCCTATCCAGGGCCCTGCAGGCTGGAGGCAAAAAGCCCGGTGAGGTGATCATTGCCACCAAATGGTGGCCCATGTTCCGCTTTGCTTCCAACATCGCAAAGACCATAGACGAACGCATCAAAAACCTTTCGCCTTATCCCATAGATCTCTATCAGGTGCATCAGCCCTGGGGCTTTTCGAACGAAAAGAGCGAAGTGGAAGCCATGGCGCAACTGCTCGACCGGAAGCTGATCAATAGCATAGGCGTCAGCAATTTCAATGCGGAGAAAATGCAGCACGCCTGGGAGGCCCTCGACAAAAAAGGCATTCCTCTGGCCACCAACCAGATGCCTTACAGCCTCCTCGACCGCCGCATAGAATCGAGTGGTGTGATGGATCTGGCAAAGAAACTCGGCATCACCATCATTGCCTATTCCCCTTTGGCGCAGGGTTTGGTCACGGGCAAGTTCCACGACGATCCGGAGTTGCTGAAGAACATCGGCTTCCGCAAATACAGTTCGAAATTCAAACCGGCCGGCCTGGCAAAAAGCCTCCCGCTTATCAACCTCATCAAGGAACTGGCACAGAAATACAAGGTTTCGACTTCCCAGATCGCCCTCAACTGGCTGATACATTTTCACGGCGAAACGGTGGTTGCCATACCCGGAGCTACCAAAGAGCATCATGTGAGCGAGAACACCGGCGCCATGACCTTCCGCCTGTCTGACGAAGATATGGCGCGCCTCGATGTTGAAAGTTCGATATTCAAATGATAAGGTTGTTGCAGACAAGTTTGTTTACTTTTATGAATTAAGATACCGGACCCAGTGTTATCAAAATCGAGATTCACCCGCGGCAGCAATTGCCACCGTTCCTTATGGCTTTACGCCCATAAGCGTTCCGAACAATTCATCCCCGAAGCCACCCAAAAGATCTTTGCCCGCGGCACCAGTGCCGGAGAGCTGGCACGCGATTATTTCCCCGGTGGCAGGCTGGCCATACTGGAAGCCCTTCCGGGATATGCTTCGGCAAAACGAACCCAACAGTTCATACGTGAGGGTGTGGAAACCATATACGAGGCTACCTTTATCTTCGAAAACACCCTGGTAGCAGTCGACATACTGCACAAACACGAAGGCCAATGGCAGTTGTACGAGATGAAGAGTACCAACGGCGTAAAACCCGAGCATATTAAGGATGTGGCGGTTCAGTATTATGTCGCCAAAGGCAGCGGGCTTCCCCTGAGCGATGCCTTTCTGATGCACTTCAACCGCGATTATGTGCGCCGTGGCCCCCTGGAGGTGAACCGGCTTTTCCTGCCCGAAAGCATACTTCCCGGGGTGCTTGCCCTGCAGGACGAGATTAAGCATAAGATCCCCGAATTGCTTCAGATGCTCGAAGGCGGTGAACCCGAAATCCCCATGGGTCCCCAATGCGAAAAACCTTATCATTGCGATTTCTTTGATTACTGTTCGGCCCTGCACCCTCCGGTGGCTGAAGTTCCGCCTGTGCTCAGCAGCGAAGCCGTTATAGATACGGAACCTTTGCGGGAATTTCTCGGACACATACAATATCCCTTATATTATCTCGACTTCGAGACCATCATGCCGGGCATTCCCCTCTTCGACGAATCGCGGCCCTACCAGCAGTTGCCTTTTCAGTATTCCCTGCATCATCAGGATGAAAAAGGCGGAGCCCTGCATCACCAATATTACCTGGCGGAAAGCAACCCGGCTATAGATCCACGTCCCGCACTCATCGAACAACTTATCGAACAGACCCGCCCTGCTGCAACCATCCTGGCCTATCACCTGCCTTTCGAAAAGAGTCGTATAGCCGAGATGCAGAGGGACTTTCCGCAATATGCCGCTGCACTTCAATCCGTCACCGACCGCATGGCCGATCTGATCATTCCATTCAAAAGGGATATTTACCGCTCTGAGAACATGGAAGGCTCTTCTTCCATCAAGAAAGTATTGCCGGCGCTCTGCCCCGATTTCTCGTACGAAGACCTTGAAATAGGCGAGGGCATGGCCGCCAGCAACGCCTTTCTCGATCTCTATTACTGCGAAGATCCGGAAACTATGGAACATACCCGCAAAAACCTGCAGGATTACTGCCACCTCGACACCCTCGCCATGGTAAAGATACTGGAGGTGCTGTATAAAAGCGCCGACAAAAAATAGAATTGAGACGGAGCATCATCAATGATTGACCGGAATGAGGTTTTTCGACTTCAAATCTGGCCAGTCTATATTAACAAGAGTTCGACGTATGGTATTTAGGAGTTCCCGCAGATTCCGCAGATAATCGCTGATAGGAACCTGGAAAATAATCTGCGTAAATCAGCGAGATCAGCGGGAAATAAATGGTTGTCAGTCCAGATTATCTGTTTTGAGGTTTGGTTCTTAAACTGCGAAGACTTAGTGGCAATTTTTTTCGCCACAAAGCCACAAAGATTCACCAAGAGAACAAGAAATTTCGTAATAATCCTTAGAAAAACAATTATTATTACGTCGAATTCCAGCAATATTAAAAATGCCGCCACCTATGGGGCTTAACAATGTCTGATTTAATTCCCCTGCGGAATTACTGAATCAGCGTTACGCCTCCCAGGTAATCCTTAAACCCTTCGTATTGGTTCCCGGCGTGTATCCTGTAAACGTAAACACCCGTTACGGCCTTTTCGTAAGTGCCGCTGTTGTTGATGCTGCCGTTCCATCCCTCGCAGGAATTGCCCGTCCATTTGCGGGTATTGAACACCACGCTTCCCCAACGGTTGAAGATGGTCATTTCGAAATGTTCGGCATCTACGTTGGTGCCGCTGGGCGCAAACACATCGTTCACCCTGTCGCCGTTAGGCGTGAAGGCATTGGGAATATAGAGCGTATAAAAATCGTTCACGATGATGGTTTTCGAAACAGAGTCGCTGCATCCGTATGCGTCGGTCACCGTGAGGGTCACCAGGTAATTTCCTGTTTTTCCGTAAGTATGGCTGAAGGAAGAAGAGGTTTCCGCACTTCCGTCGCCCAGGTTCCACGACCAAAGGCTTATGTTGCCTGCTGTATTATCTGCAAAGCTTATGTTGGGGTTGGTGATGGAGGTTGCCATGGGGTCGGCAATAAAATCAGCATCCGGCCCGGGCGCTTCATTCACGGTTACGGAGGCCGTATTGGAGCATCCGCTGCAGCTAACCGTCACCGTATAATTTCCGGCTGCCAGACTGCCTGCTGAGGCCGTGGTTTGCCCTGAACTCCAGGCGTATACATAACTGCCGGCGCAATTGCCCGTGGCGTCGGCCAGGGCGGTTCCGTCGGCATGGCCGCAGTTTTCGGCCGTGGCCGTTGCCGATACAGAGATATTGGTAACATCAAGTGTTACCGTTGCCATTCCGGTGCAGCCTGCGTTGCTGCTTCCCGTAACGGTATAAGTGGTGGTGGAAGCGGGTGAAACATTAATGCTATTTCCCGTCAGGTTTCCCGGCATCCACGCGTAGGTGACAGCTCCCGAAGCAGAAAGCGCTGAAGTTTGTCCGCTGCAGACCGAGGCGGGCAGGGCGCTGGCTGAAACTGTAGTCACAGGATCAACGATCACCATAATATTATCGGTAGCGGTGGTTGCGCAATGGTCAGTAAGGGTTACCACATAAGTAGTCGTTGCCGAAGGGGTCACCGTCAGTGGAACACCGCTTCCGGCCCCGTTGTTCCAGGTGTAGCTGAAAGGGGCGATACCTCCTGTGGCAGTGGCCGACAGCAAAGCCGCATTACCGGTGCAGACTGTTGTATCGCTTCCGGCATTTATACTCAGTGTCACTTTGTCCATAATGTTCACGGTATCGTATAGTGTCGTACAGCCAATAGTGAATGAAATAATAAGGGTTTCGTTGCCTTCGGTCAGGCCGTCAGCCAGAGGATGTATGAGCAAACCCACCGAATCCTGTCCTGCCGACATATTGAGGTTCCCCGAAAGGGTGTTATAATCCAGGCCATTGGTGGCGCTGCCTGAAATAGTATAGTTGATAGCAATATTCGTGGTTAGGGGCGCAGGGGTGGTGAAAGAAATGATTCCGTCGGAACAGCCTTCTATGGCATATTGTCCCATGATGGTGTCGGTGTAAGAAGTGCTTACATTAATCGTGTTCGACGAAAAACTGTTGGCCTCAAGAAAAACTCCTGAGTCGTATAAGCCGTTGTATCCGTCGGCCACAGCCATTTTCAGATGATAGGTCTGGCAGGGAACCACATGGCATTTGGCCACCAATGGCCTGGTGAATCCCCCGAAGGCAATGCCGGCCCCATTGATGGCGGCATTGTTCACAAAATAGTTTGAATAGGTGAGCGACTGGCAGCCATTGGAATTGAAACCGCTTCCGGGTATGCCCGAATTCACACTGTTTACGGAAACCGGCATATTTGTGCCCGGTATAAGGGCGATATTATAGTTATTATAGTTTCCGCCCGAGGGATTTTGTCCGCTCACGAAAAAGGCAAACACATCGTTATACTGCGAGCAGATATAATTGGGATACTCTTCCGACCCGAAGACGTATTTGAACTTGATGGTATCGGACAAAGGCACAAAATCGAACTGCAGTATGCAGGCATCGTAGGTCAGGCATCCGTTGTTGATGCTGTTGAGGTTGGCGTCGCCCGCCAGACCGAGGTTGGCCGACATAAAATAGCTGGCCGGGTTGGGTATCTGGGCAGCATTTCCGGTACATAACAGTATGCCACTGTTCAATCCGAGGTTGGTGCTGTTGCCGTTGGCAAAAGAAGCTCTTGAGTTGATTCCACCGGTATAGGTAATGTTTGAAACCGTAACCCCGCTTCCGAGAAATACATTTTGTATCAACTGGGCCGGAGTCAGGGTAGTGTTTACTGCCAGTTGTCCCAACGCACCCTTACCCAACAGCAGTAGTAAAATTAAAAGAGCCTTCCTCATCCTTCGATACAGTAATTTTTTGCAAAAGTACTGAGAAAAGGCTTTGGGTGTTGTTAAGTTATCGTTATAAAATGAAGAGGGTAGTTCGGCTTCGGTTTGTAAATTTTTAAAGACTCTCTTTTCCGTCGTACTTCGCCCCGGCGTTTGTATATAATAAACCTATTAGATATTACCTGCCTGCTCTGAGTGACGGAAAAGGAAAAAACTTATTCCACCACTATCTTCCTGACCATAATATTTCCTTCAAATTCGGCACGGACGAAATAAACGCCATTACTACCCAGGTCGGATTTACTTATGGTATAGACATGCGGTCCGGCGCCTAACTTTTGGCTGACAATGGTTTTCACTTCCTTGCCCAGCACATCGTACACCACAATTTTAGTCTGTGCAGGCAGTTCGAGGTTGAACAGCATTTCAGAAATATCGGAAACCGGGTTGGGCTGAATATTGAAATTCAGTCTGGCCAGGGCATTCTCGTCGAATCCCACGGTAGAGCCTGTGATGTTGATATCGTCAATATACAGGTTGTTGCCGGCATTGGCATGAAATACAAATTTGAACATCACATGATTGTTGCTCAGGTAAGAATAAGGCAAAGGCCTGCTCACCAGTTTCCATTCTGCGGTTGAGGCAGGGGCAAAACTGCCCGAAACGGCATTGGTACTGCTGAGAGCAATGCCGGCTTCGGAATATTTCTCCGACCAGGATTCTCCGCAATCAACAGAAACAAACATTTTCAAAGCATCGAAGGAGGTATCGGACGGGGTGACGATGGTTCCGGCATTGATCTTTCCTGCATAGGCCAGGCGGAACTTGATCATAGGGGTTCCATCGGTAGGTAATAAGGTCATGTCGTAAGCAGGGGTGATAAATTCGTCGAAACTTCCGGCATTATTGCCTGTGAAATTTTTCAAGCGAATGGATTTTGTTCCGGAGTAAAAAGCCGTATCGGTTATTTCCCATGCATTTCCGGCATCATTGTTCACATACCAGCCATTGTTCAGGTTCACTGCCTCGAAATCTTCCGTAAAAGGAGCCTGCACGCTTCCGGTGAGGGGTTTCACGGTAACCAGGTCTTGTTTCATGATTGAATCGCTTCCGTTGGCATTGATGGCTTTCAGGGTTACACTGTAGATGCCGGGTGTGTTATAGGTGACCAAAGGATTCTGATCGGTTGATGTTGAAGGGGTTCCCCCGTCGAAGGTCCAGCTCCAACTCTGAGCCTGCCCCGAATAGGAAAAATCGGTGAACTGGAGATTCCCTCCGGCACACACCAGTTTTGAGTTCACAATAAACTCTGCAATGGGCGCACAATGCGAAGGGGTAGTATCCATAACTCCGGTAAGTATCAGATTTTCTTTCGACCAGAGTTTTTTCCGGTCGGCCTGCATGGTTGCATTGATACGGGCCAGTTGCCCTTGTGTGAAAAGGTTGGTACAATAACCCCACTGATAGTCCATATAATTCTCAATCATGTCAGGTTTATCGGGATTGTCGTTGGTGCAGGTGTTGCGGCTTCCCGGTGCATAACAGTTGATGGAGGTATTTTGGGAGGCTGTTTGTACCGGAGGGGTATCGGCTACTTCATCGCCGCAGCCTAAAATGCTGGAGCCGCATCCGTCGCTTCCAAACAAAACACAAAGCGGTCCGGTCTGAAAAGGATGGTAAAGATTAAAGTAATGTCCGCTTTCATGGGTAAAGGTTCGGTTCAAAGCGTTGATAGGCATACCGCCCAAAGTGGTTGCTGTTCCTATGCTCCCGATTCCGTCATGACGTATCAAAACGCCATCGGCAAGGGTATCTCCTCCGGTGAGTGCCTGTGATAAGGTATTGCTGGGAGGGAAGGGCGACATGCCTCCGATAAAAGCGCCATCGGGCAACGAAATTCCTTCGGGATAAATGAAATTGACGGTGAAAATATTCAGATAACGACTCGGATGCCAGCAATAATCAGTCATGGTTGTAAAATACCCATAGTTGGTCTGGGGGTCGAAATGGCGGATGATGCCATCGGTGCAATTGCCGGCCGGATCGAGTTTGGCGAGCCTGAATTCTATCTGGCAGTCGGCGCGCAAAGCGGTGAAATCAGGATACGTATGACCGGTGCCTGTATCGGCATTGAGCTTATTGTAATCGATATTGATCAGCGATATGGCATCTTCAATCTGCTCACGGCTTATGTTTTCCGGGCCGCCATTATGAACAATATGGAAAACCACCGGAATGATACGTCTGCCATTGATGAGGGTATCGGTTTTGTATCCACTTTTGTTTTCGTTGGTTTGCATGGAGGCAATGATCTGTTTGAGATTTTCCTCATAAATAACATACTTCGAAGCCAGGTTGGGATCCTCCAGGGATTTTTGCCTGATTAGAACATCATCATACAGATACGGGAAGGGTTTAACTAGTCCCTGTTGTTGGGCAAATCCGCTTAAAATACTGACAATAAAAAGGCCGGCGAGGATTAGTTTTTTCATATTGAGTTTTTTTTGACAAAGTAAAAACATTACATCATTAAAAACAAGAAGATTGTAAATTTTTTTTTAATATCTTTCTCTCATGCTATAGTTTTAGTAAAACAAGGAAATAATTATTAATAATTTTGTTGTTCCGATAATGGAACATAAGGAAAAATCTTTCAAATGATAACTTTTTTTGTTTCCCTTGCCATATTGATAAGTGGCTACTTTATTTACGGGGCTATACTGGATCGTGTATTTGGTGTTGATTCATCCCGCCAGACCCCGGTCCAAAGGCTGAAAGACGGAGTTGATTACGTGGAATTGCCCTTGTGGAGGATATTTTTAATACAATTTTTAAATATTGCCGGCTTAGGTCCTATTTTTGGTGCTGTTGCCGGTGCCATGTGGGGGCCGGTGGCTTTCTTGTGGATAGTTTTCGGATGCATTTTCGGTGGCATGACCCACGATTATATATCAGGCATGCTTTCAATCAGGCATGATGGCAAAAGCATACCCGAGATTGTTGGTAAATATCTGGGTGTTGGAGTGAAACAATTCATGCGTGGATTTACCGTATTATTGATGATAGTGGTGGGAGCTGTATTTGTGAAAGGCCCTGCAGGTATTCTAAACGATATCAGTCATGATGCTTTTCATATAAATTTCTGGATTGGGGCTGTATTTATTTATTATATTTTAGCTACCCTGCTTCCCATTGATAAACTGATCGGAAGAATTTATCCTGTATTTGGATTTGCCCTGCTTTTTATGGCTTTGGGAATTATAATAGGTATTTTTGCTGAAGGTTATACTATTCCGGAGTTTTCAGCAGCCTCCTTCAATAATATGCATACTTCAGCAGCTTCGTTTCCTGTATTTCCGATGATGTTTGTATCAATAGCCTGCGGAGCCATTTCCGGGTTTCACAGTACCCAATCACCATTAATGGCACGTTGTATCAGCAATGAAAAATACGGAAAAAGAATATTTGCCGGAGCCATGGTTGCCGAAGGGGTGGTTGCCCTGATATGGGCCGCTGCTGCCATGGCCTTTTTTGGAGGGGTAAAGGAATTAAATTCTTCCATGACCCAGCATGGCAACAATGCTGCCTGGGCTGTGAACATTATTTCAAATACTTTGCTTGGTAAAGTCGGTGCTGTTCTGGCACTTTTGGGTGTTGTGGCAGCACCTATAACCTCAGGTGATACTGCCTTTCGCAGTGCCAGACTCATTGTTGCAGATTTTTTAGGATATAATCAAAAGCCAATAAAAAACCGTTTGTTCATTACTTTACCCCTATTTATCTGTGGATTTATTTTGGTTCAGGCAGATTTTGGGGT
Source organism: uncultured Bacteroidales bacterium (assembly GCA_964469155.1). GTDB lineage: Bacteria > Bacteroidota > Bacteroidia > Bacteroidales > CAIWKO01 > CAIWKO01. The sequence continues at coordinate 6,146 of CAYXXU010000022.1, read as the reverse complement.
AATCTGGCGTTATATGGCCTGGTCGAATCAAACCCTTGCGATGATTGTTTTATGGGCTATTACAGTTTATCTGGCTGCTGAACAAAAGTTTTACTGGATCACGCTTATACCCGCCATGTTTATGACTATGGTTTGTTTTTCTTATATTATTGTTGTGCCTGAGGGATTCCACCTGAGTTTATTTTATGGATATCTTACGGGAGCAGTTGCTTTAACCTGCTGTCTTACTGTGTTTCTAATATGGCAGATAAAAATCAGGAACCGGGCAAAAAATTTTACTCCATTTTCCTAAAAAATTAGTAGGTTTGGAAAAATATTTTTTATGCTAATAATTGGTATTGCCGGAGGGTCGGGTTCCGGAAAAACTACGGTAGTAAAAAAAATCATGAGCGACTTCCCAAAAGGGTCAGTAGCTGTAATTTCGCAGGATTCGTATTACAAAGATAACGGACACCTTACTGCAGAGGAGCGGGCGAAGATCAACTTTGACCACCCTTCGTCCATTGAATTTGGCCTGCTGATAAAACAACTGGACATGTTAAAAAAGGGGAAAACGATAGAGATGCCTATTTATTCTTATCTGACCTGTGCAAGAGCAAAAGATACTATTCCGGTTGAGCCAAAAAAAGTGATCATAGTAGAAGGAATTTTACTGTTTACCAATGCAAAGTTATTGGAGCGATTGAATATCCGGGTTTTTGTTGATGCCGAATCGGATGACCGGTTAATGAGGATCATCAGGCGCGATATAGAAGAGCGCGGACGTTCGTTCTCGGAAGTGCTGAATCATTATGAAAAATGGGTAAAACCTATGCACTTTCAGTTTATTGAACCCTCAAAAAGACATGCAGATATAATTATCCCCCAGGGAGGTAAGAACCATGTAGCGATTGACATACTCTCTTCGAAAATTAAAATGAAGTTAGAACAATAAAATTTTAAATAAATTTAATATCTTTGCCACGAATTTTACCCTCGGGATGTAGCGCAGTTGGCTAGCGTACCACGTTCGGGACGTGGGGGTCGGAAGTTCGAGTCTTCTCATCCCGACAACAGCCCTTAACGGGCTTTTTTTTGCCACTTTAGCTCAGTTGGTAGAGCAACGCATTCGTAATGCGTAGGTCGTGGGTTCGAGTCCCATTAGTGGCTCAGATTTGTTGGAGCTTTCCGATGGTCGTATCGGGAAGGTCGTGGGTTCGAGTCCCATTAGTGACTCCCTTTAAAATAAAAAGGCTTTGATTTTTCAAAGCCTTTTTATTTTATTATCTATTGATTATCCTTTTAATCCTATTTTTAGTTTTTGGCCGGGATGAATGGCTGTCTTTGTTTTTAAATTGTTTAGCCTTCTTATATCTTCAACAGATACTCCTGAATATCTGGAAGCGATACTCCAAAGACTATCGCCTTTCTGAACCGTATGATAAACAATTTTATTATACGAGCCCGATGTGCTTGTAACCACCGGGTTGCCCTGAGTATTGGGTTTAATTTCGGTCTGGGCCTGAGGTTGGGTGGTTGTTTGGGTTGGGTTTGCTTTGGTGACGGTGGTTTTTGCCACAGTTTTGTTTTCGGGCATCATCCTCAACTGTGCCTGGTAGTTTATTTCCTGAGGGGTTTTATAGCAGTAAATGTTATCCTGGTTCACAATAAATTCATCCATGTATTCACGTGGAAGCCTTAATACATATGGTGTTTCCTTTGTAGCAGGTATTACACCCTTTCGATAGGCAGGATTTAAAAACTGTATATTTTCGAGGGAAAGGCATAAATAGGATGAAATTTGAGATAAAGTAAAGTTCTTTGTTAATGTGATAGAATCCACATCGCAATGAAGCAGGGGCGGTTGGGTGGGATACAGATTGTGTTCTGCGGCAAATTCCATTATATAACTTACGGCAATAAAAGCCGGAACATAATTCTGTGTTTCTTTTGGCAAAAAGCTTTGAATTTTCCAATAGGTAATATTTTCGCTGGAGTCGATATTTGCCAGTCTGATGGCCCGGTTCACAGTTCCCGCGCCAGCATTGTAGGCAGCCAGACATAAGGCCCAGTCGTGGTAAATATTGAAGAGGTCGTGCAAATGTTTGGCTGCTGCGACGGTTGATTTGTAGGGATCGCAACGATCATCCACCAGTGAGGTAACTTTGAGGTTATACAGTTTGCCGGTTCCCAGCATGAACTGCCACAATCCACTGGCTCCGGCTCTTGATTTGGCAATAGGATTCAGTGCAGATTCGATAATAGGTAAGAACTTAAGCTCTAAAGGAACATCAAAGTAATCAAGCTGCTCTTCGAACAAGGGAAAGTATAATTCTGCCAGGCCTAACATACGGGAGGTCAGATTGCGTTTTTTTACTGCATAAACATCTATAAAATGCCTGACCTGCTGATTGTACACGAATTCAAAGGGAGTGGATACTGCCATATTGTTTATTCTTTGCCTATAAACCGAATCGGAATATTGAGGTATTGAATCAACAGGAAAATTATATTTGTTTAGCCTGTTTCGGTCGGTAGTGAATTCGGCATTCTTAAAAAAGACAAGATTTACCAGACTGTCGAGTTGAGCTACTACAGGATTGTCTTTTAAGAATAAAGAATCGGGTTGGATTTGTGGAATTTGTTGTGCTGATTCGGCAAAAGTAATGAAGGAAATCAGTAGAAAAGTAACTGTGAGGAATATGGTTTTGAATAGCTTCATGAATCCTGTTTTGGTTAATAATTGTGTTTTTTTATTTAATAAGATTAATGAAAAAATATCGTTTTTCGTGCCCCAAATCTCAAATTAAGCTACAAAACAAAGCATTTAAATTGAGAAATCCAAATAAAATTCGGTGAAATGTTACTAAAAAGTTTGCAATCACCTGAAAATCAGAAGGGGTTTTTGGTGTGCTCAGAAAGATATTTGTCAACGAATTCTCTTACACAGCCTTTACCTCCTTTTGCTGACAAAACAACATTCACCGTTTTCTTAATTAAGGCGGTGGCATCGGCGGGGCATGCAGACAGTCCAACCTCTTCGATAATGGAGAGATCATTACTATCGTCACCGATATAAGCAACGTTTTCCAGACCGATATTTAGTTCTTCACACCATTTTTCCAGCACCTCCAGTTTCTTCCAGGTGCCAACATATACATACTGAACTCCCAAAACCTGAGCCCGTTTTTCAATAATATTTTTGGTAAATCCTGAACTGAGAAACCCAACTTTAGTACCCGCTTTTGTCAGCCTAATGATGGCCAGCCCATCCTTTGCATTGAATTTTTTGATTTCGTCTCCTGTTTCAGTGTAAATAATTCCTCCGTCGGTCATCACACCGTCAATATCCAATACCAGGAATTTAAATTCAAAAGCAGAATGTATGGCTTCTTTCTTCTCTATATCTTCGGTCAATAACATTTCGACAGGAAGTTTAAAAAAATCAGACAGTAACAAAGCCGTATTCACATCGGGAACTTCTGCATTGGTTTTATAACCTATCAGGCTGTCCATCTCTATTCTGGTTTCCCTCCAAATGTCGGTAAGGGTAAGGTAGCGGCTTTCGACCAGATAATGAAAATTTTTATTGAACAGGCAACTCATATAATATCGCGGTTGACGGATTGGGCAATTAGTTGTAAACTTTTATACAAGGTCCTGAACTGATCATGATTCAATTGTTGCGAAGCATCAGACATGGCGACCAATGGATTGGGATGTACCTCGATAAGCAATCCTTCAATATCCATGGCCATGCAGGCTCTGGCCAGATCGGGAACACCATAGGCATAACCCATGGCATGGCTGGGATCGAGAATTACCGGAAGATTGGTATTCTCCTTTAAATATGCAGCACCGCAGAGATCCAGTGTAAACCGGGTCTTTGTTTCGAAAGTTCTGATACCTCTTTCACACAAAATAACATTTTCATTTCCGCCCGAGAGAATAAATTCAGAAGCCTGGACAAATTCCTGCAGGGTGGTACCAAAACCTCTTTTCAATAGAACCGGCTTCTTGGTTTTGCTGCATTTGCGAAGTATGCCATGATCGTACATCGATTTGGCTCCTATCTGAATCACATCAGCAAAATCAATGATTTCATCCACATGAGTCGAATCTCTTACTTCCGTAATAATATTAAAACCATATTTCTGACGGATCTTATCAAGCAGTTTTAAACCGGCAGTTCCCATTCCCTGAAAAGTATATGGAGAGGTTCGGGGTTTGAAACTTCCGGCCCTGAGAGTACTCAATCCTAGTTCTTTAAGCAGAGCGGCCGTTTTTTCGATCTGCTCTTCCGATTCGACAGAACAAGGCCCAATGGCCAGCAAAACGTTTCTGGAAGTGCCGCCAATGTCATTTTTTCCAATCTGCACCCTGCGTTTTTGTTTCAAATATTTAGCACTGGCAATCTGTATGTCGGTATCAAAAACAAAATACTCTTTAACCAGCGGTTTGTGTGCTTCCTCAATGGTTTTGAATCGGGAGGGGGTTACCAGAACGATTTTGTCATCTTTGATAATGGTAATAGCCTCATAATTATCAGCAAGTTGTTGCAGAGTGGACTGCTTGATGGTTTTATCTATGTGTAGGATCATAATTCTCCTTTGATTAAATTATTAAATTTTATGGTTCCAACTATCTTTTGGTCTTTATCGACTACCGGCAGGAACAAAACCGGAAACTGAAGGCTTTTTATAAAAGCTAAAACCTCTGAAACCGTAAAGTTTTCGGAGACAAAAGCCGGATTATGGTTTATGATATCATCAATGTTAATATGGTTGAGGTTGTTAAGGTTTCTGATCAATCCCCTCCTGATATCGGCATTGGAAATTATACCCAATAATTTGTTTTCTGAATCAACTACATTGGCAAATCCCAGTTTGAAGTTTTCAATGGTGAGTAATACTTTTTCGAAGGTAAGATCGCTGTATTTCAGCACAGGAGTTTCGTCGAGGTCGAGCATAAAGTCGCTGATCAGGTAATGTGATCTGATATCGTCGCTTTTCAGTTTCAGCATAGCCGAACCAATAAAAGCATCTTTAAATAAATAGGATCCGATGACCGAGGCATAGACTCCCATGTTTCTTAGAATGAACGATAATTCAGCATTGATGCCTCCGTCGACATGAATTTTTTTGTCAGGATATTTTGCTCTGAATTGTCTTATCTTTTTAAAATTTTCTTTGTTGAATTCTCCTCCGCTTATTCCCGGGGTGGTGGTCATAAAGAGTATGAACGAGCACACGGCGGCATAGCGGTCGAATACTTCGATGGGGGTGTCGGAGGTAATGGCCAAACCGATATTGGCATTGAGATTTTCAGGTATTTCAATTCCGTTTTTCAGGGTTTCGAATTGAAAAGTGACATTTTCGATCTTATGTTGGGCTATCAGAGCATAGTATTTTTCGGGTTCGGGGGTGATGAGATGAAGGTCGATGTTGGTTTTACTTACACTCCGGATGATGCTGATATCATCAAACACATCGGGATTGTCGAGGCTGTCGATATGGAAAAAATCAACTTTATAGGCATCCAGTTCCTGTACCAGCGAAACCAGTTCTTTGTCTTTGTTGGAATAAATAGATGCCGAAATTTTCATGAAATATCAGAATATTTTGCAAAACTACTAATTTTGACAGACAAATTGCCGGTTTACCATTATATGACCTTAACATAAACGGAGTTATTATGACGATCAAAGAAGCACAACAATCAGTTGATGAGTGGATTCAGACCACAGGAGTCCGGTATTTTTCGGAGCTGACCAATATGGCCCTTCTTACCGAAGAAGTGGGTGAGGTGGCCCGTATCATTTCGAGGACTTATGGTGAGCAATCGTTCAAGGAAAGCGATAAAAACAAGGATCTGGGAGACGAACTGGCCGATGTGTTGTTTGTTCTGATTTGTCTGGCCAACCAGACAGGCATTGATCTGACCGATGCACTGCAAAAGAATCTGGAAAAGAAGTCGGTTCGCGATTTGTATAGGCACAAGTCTAATAAGAAGCTATAGACCGGCGGAATTAGTTTTCGGTAACTATTTGCAGGTTTCGTTTGCTAATCCGAAACAATTGTATACTTTTGCATCCTCATTTTATGAGATCGTTCTTATATTATCAGCCCGAGTGGCGGAATTGGTAGACGCGTCGGTCTCAAAAACCG
>CAYXXU010000021.1:0-55762 GCA_964469155.1 uncultured Bacteroidales bacterium | reverse complement strand
TTCAACAACTTACATAGTTTCTAAAATAATTTTGTATTTTTACCGGACAACAGTGGTTCAAAATTAATTAAATAAAAATATTAAAATTAATAAAAAATAGACTAATTATCATTGCTCGAATAGGCAATATGACATGTTTCATAAGGGAAAGTCTTTAATTTTTTAACTTAACACATATCAAACTAAGTTATGTTTCAGGCAATATGTCAATGCCCTTTGTCCCCTCTGCACCGCTGGGGCAACCTGGTTTTTGAAAGCAAAGACATCAACGAGGGATGGGATGGTACACAGAACGGAAAGAAATGCGAAACGGGGGTGTATGTTTACCGGGCGGAGGTTACCTTTAAGAATGGGGAGACGATTGTTAAGCGTGGGGATGTGACGCTGGTGAGGTGAGCCCCTTTTCCAAAGGAAGTTTGTGAAGGAATAGGTTATTTCTTTGTCTCAGGGCAAAACTCCCCAAACTCAGCACTTCGAACTCAAATATCAAAGTCCTTTTGGAATGGAGTGTAAGAGTTGGCGGGTATATTCGGTAGCCGGAGCCTGGCAAATATCGTCGGGATCGCCGTATTCCACTATTTTCCCGTTTTTCATCACCATCATTCGGTCGGCCATATATTTTACCACCGACATATCGTGCGAAATAAAGATCATCGAAAACTGAAATTCCTTTTTCAAACGGTTCAACAAATTCAGCACCTGCGCCTGAACCGATACATCCAAAGCCGAGACCGATTCGTCGCAGATCACAAATTTCGGTTTCAGGGCCAGCGCCCGGGCAATGCATATCCGTTGGCGCTGTCCGCCCGAAAGTTCGTGCGGATAGCGGTTAAAATAGGTTTCGTCGAGGTTCACTTCTTTCAACAGTGAGTGGGTCAGCATTTTTCTGTCGCGGGCATTTTCGCCGATTTTATGCATCATCATGGCTTCTGCAATGGCCTTGCCTACTGTAATTCTGGGATTCAGCGAAGAATACGGATCCTGAAAAATGATCTGAATATCTTTTCGCAGATCACGCATTTTGCGGCGTGTAAAATTCGAGATATCGGTTCCTAAAAAAACGATTTTGCCTTCAGTAGGTTCAATCAGTTTTATAATAGTTCGCCCCAGGGTGGTTTTTCCGCAACCTGACTCCCCTACCAAACCCAGCGTTTCGCCGGGATACAGCGTCAGGCTCACATCATCTACAGCTTTAAAATTTTTACCTTTCCCCGAAAATAAACCCTTATGTAAAGAAAAATAGGTTTTCACGCCATCAACCTCCAGCAAAGGAGACTGGCTGTATAACATCTCATGTGCTTTAATCCGATCGGGCCTGCTGATCGCTTCCACTTTCGCCTCGGCATCATTTTTCATGAATTGTTCGACCGTAGGTAATGAGGCTAACCTGATATTTAGTTTCGGCCGGCAGGCCAATAATCCTTTGGTATAGGCATGTTGCGGATCTTTAAAGATATTTGCCACGGCGCCTTGCTCCACCACATTGCCACGATACATCACTATTACCGAATCGGCTATTTCGGCAATAACCCCCAGATCGTGCGAAATAAAAATAATGCTCATTCCGTATTTCTGTTGCAGGCGCTTCATCAGGTCAAGTATATTCTTTTGCACCGTAACATCAAGCGCGGTAGTAGGTTCGTCGGCTATGAGTAAATCGGGCTGGCACGACATGGCCATGGCAATCATAACCCTTTGCCGCTGCCCTCCCGATAGTTCATGAGGGTACGACTGAAAGGCTTTTTCCGGATCGGGAAGCAGCACTTCAGAAAACCAATGCAGGGCTTTTTGTTTGGCGGCCTTTTTATCCACTTTTTCATGAATCCGGATAGCTTCCACTACCTGCCTGCCGCATTTGTAAACCGGATTCAGAGATGTCATGGGTTCCTGAAATATCATGGCAATATTATTTCCGCGAACCTTACACATTTTTTTCTCGGGCAAGGAAAACAAATCGACCCGTTCTTTTTCAGTTTGAAATAGGGCTTTACCATCGGAAATTTTCGATATCCCCTTCGGTAATAATCCCATTAATGCCAGCGAGGTAACCGATTTTCCGGAGCCTGACTCTCCCACAATGCCAATGGTCTTTCCTTTCTCCAACACGAATGAGATACCGTTAACGGCATGTATAATACCATTCTCGGTGGTAAAATCAATACATAAATTTTTTAAATCAAGTATTGGCATATTTATAGGACAATAAAAAAGCCGCTTACATCAAGCGGCTTATGAGTTCAAAAAAAATCAATGACCACTCGGACCAATGGCTCTGAATTTTGTTCTGGTTTCCTTAATCAGATTCCAATACCATCCATCACTATAGCCGGGCTGTTTTACTTTCGGATTTAATTTATTTCCGTCAGGCGTTTTGATATTTCCATCCATGTATCTGGTAAATAGATAAGCATACAGTTCCTTCCAGCGTTTTACCACATCATTACCTGTATTAACCGAGTAAGTAGTCAGAAAATCGACCGCTTTTTTGGGTGATTTTTTATATAGTTCTTCGGCCTTTTTATCAATTACAGGCACCTGTTCCTGAATAAATTTCATTTCGAGTTCTTTCTGAACCTTCCTGATCTCAGGAATCATATCTTTATAACGGGTATAAGCAAAATTAGATACCTGATTAAATACCCAGAAGGCAGAATTTTCGCTGAATTTCATCATAGCGCCATTGCCAACAGCAAATGTTTCGGGCACTGCTGTCATGCCGCAGTACATAGGCGCATAAACGGTAGTGTACGAATCGTCAACACCAAACCAAAAAACACCTCCGATTGGCGCCGGTAACCATGCGCGGCATTGAGCCACAAATGAGAATCCGGTTTGCTGGGTCGAAATAGCTCTTTCGTTAAAATAATCAACTCCATCCACTTTCCAGGTCATCGGCCGCCAGCGGTAAGGACAGTTGTAAGCACCGCCTCCGATATCCTGGGTCATATCCATGGGAGTTCCTTCATAATGGTCGCGCATCAATTCCATTACATCATACACAGAAAGTTTTTTATCAGGTTTAATCCACAGGGGCATTTTGTTTTTCAGGTTTTCGCCCATGGCAAAATCAAGATATTTTCCCATATCTTTATTAACACGATTGAATCCCGACCAAACACGTGCCTCGCAAAAACGGGCTCCTCCAAAATCTATAGGAGCATAGGCATCACAAAAACTAAATTCGCTATCATTGCCTTTAAAATATCCTTTCTCACGGGCAAAAGTAATGACATCTTTTGCATACAGACAATTTTCAGGATCGTTCAAAGGGAAATTCGTAATACGCGCCTGATTGGCATGACCGGAAATATATCCGTCGGGTATTCGCTGAGCAACCCAAACCGCCCCTTTATTTCCGGGACCTTTGCTTATCATTTCCATGATCCAGGCTTCATTGGGATCGCATATAGAAAACGATTCCCCCGAACTATAATATCCATATTCCGCCATTAAATCACCAATCAATTTTATGGCCTCGCGTGCCGTCTTGCATCTTTGAAGTGCCACGTAAATAAGGCTGCCGTAATCCATAATGGCCGTGGTGTCATTTAGCTCTTCTCTGCCGCCATAGGTAGTTTCGCCAATAGCAAGCTGATATTCGTTCATGTTACCAACCACTGAGTAGGTATGGCGGGCTTGTTTTATTTTTCCGCGAAACTCACCGGTATCCCATTCATAAACATCCATCATGGCACCTTCAGGATAATCTTTGGCGGGTCTGTAATAGAGTTCGCCATATAATGTGTGCGAATCGGCAGTATAGGTTATCATTGTCGACCCATCAGCAGTTGATCCTTTTGTAAAAATAAAGTTAGTACAGGCCCTGCTATTTAAATTTATCATCAGCAGCAAAGCAGTAAAAATTGCAATCAATAGTTTTCTCATAAAGTAATTTTTATTTTGTTGTTGCCAAAATTAAGTTTTTTTCTTTAAAATCGGCAAGTTTTGCCCAATTCACTTTTTTTTATCATTTTCAGTTCCGCCTGAAAACATTGCATTAAAAACCATCTGTCAGATCTTTTTATAAAGTACCGTTTTATATCAAGCAAAATCACCTCAAAATATACTATTAAGACTATAATTATTAATGATTTTTGTGTTTACTAATTGGAATAAAACAAGACACATATTGTTATGGTTATGTTAATCTTGCAAATTGATGTTAATATTTTCAATTAAAACTTTAACTTTTACTCACCCGAACGGGTGAGTTTTAATTGGTTTTTTTTTTATTTTTTTGTAATGGAGAATAAACCGTTTTTCTTAAAGCATTTTAAGGTTGGAGAAAGTAAATTATTAAAGATTAACTCTGAATGATAAATTTATTTTAAAATAAGTTACTACTATGTATATCGATTTTAAGATTGCCCTTTGGGAAAGAATAAAGATACCAAAGGAACTTGAAAAGGATTTCAGACAGAAAATACTCAGGGGCGAAATTGCTTCACCTGAAGATGCTTTTTTGTTTTTAGGTGGCAGGACTGAATATAACTATGAAAGACTTTCCGACACAATAGAAATGGTAAAAACGGAAAATAATGATGGGGAGGCAACTTTTCAAATGTTTGATAATAATCACAACCTTATTTTTAGCAACGAGGTTAATTACGAAGATCAATCTGTTTCTCATTTAAATAAAAGTAAAAATGAATAACCCGGGAAAATTGTTACAAGCTAATTTAGAACAGCAGTTAAAAATAGATCTGTATAAAAAATCTGTGGAAGAGATGAAAGGGGTTCTTTTTATCAGCGATCACAATACGAACCGATTAATCTGGGCAGGAAAAATTTTTGAAGATATTACCGGATATAAATTTAATAAATGGAATAGAACGGGAATGAAAGGTTTAAAAAATATATGTCATCCTGATGATATTCATATTCTCAAAGAGAGGCTTGATTATTTTATAAATCCGCAAACCAAAGATAAATCACATACGGCTGTGTACCGGTTAAAACACATGAAAGGTCATTACATCTGGGTTTATATTAACACTTTTGTTATTGGCAGAAATCCTGATAGAAGTCCAGAAAAGACAGGTGGCATCATGATCAATTTAGAAGAATTAATGATACCTGCTTTTTTCGAAAAACAACTCAGCGCCCGCAAAAAAGAGGAAAACATTAACCGACTTAATTTATTGTCAAGAAGAGAGAAGGAAATCCTGAGTTATATTTGTAAGGGCCTTTCAGCCTCGCGGGTAGCCGAAATAATGCAGTTAAGCAAAAGAACTGTGGAAGCACATAAAAGAAATATGCAAAAAAAACTTGGCTTCAATAATTCTGCCTCATTAATCAGTTTTGCTATTGGTGCAGGAATTTAATCCAAAAAAACACATTAATAATCAACACGGATTACATTCTTTTCTACTGAAAATTCAATATTCCTTCCCATAATCAGTGCATTATTATTTTCAATATGACCGGCCGGAAAGTTGAAACAAACCGGATAACTATATTCTGAAACGGCTTCTGCAATAATTTCATAAGCGCTTTTACCAAAAGGCACTGCATTGTCGTTCATATGGTTCATACCCCCTACTATCAAACCTGCCAGATGCTGCAATTTGCCGGTGCGTTTTAATTGCATCATCATACGGTCGACGTGATACAAATATTCCTCCAGATCTTCAATAAACAGGATTTTCCCATGGGTAGAAATATCCGAATTTGTGCCGCTTAAAGCATAAAGTATCGACAAATTTCCTCCTGTCAACACACCGCTGGCAACTCCGGTCCGATTCATTGGGTGGCATTCTGTTTTATAGGTTATCCGTTCACCAAATAAGCCTTTTTTTAAAGTTTCCAGGGCGTCAGAAGTATTGTTGGCTATGTTAACCGCCATGGTAGCATGCAGGGTTTCAATACCAAAGTTGCTATGAATATGTGAATGAAAAACTGTCAGGTCGCTATATCCGGTAATCCATTTGGGATGGGTTTTAAACTTTGTAAAATCAAGTTTATCAATAATACGTACACATCCGTAACCTCCACGGGCACAAATGATGGCTTTAACATTGTCGTCATCCAGCAATTCCTGAACCCCTTTTAATCTCTGGTCATCAGTTCCTGCATATTGATAATGTTCATTATAAATGTTGGAGGCCAGGACCACCTCAACGCCCCAATTCTTAAGCAGATCAATGGCTGGCTGCAGTTCTTCCTGGCTGATTTTGCGGGCAGGGGCTGCAATACCTACCGTATCTTTGGCGGTAAGATATGGTGGCGTTATTAAATGGGGATTCACTTTTTGTCGCAAATTATGTATATTGAAAATGGATAGAAAACGTTAATTTTGCATTCCTTATAGAAAACAAATTTTTCCGAAAATACAAAATAACAGCTATACATGCATCAAACCGACAAAAAATTTAAACGAACCACAATAACTTCAGCTCTGCCTTATGCAAACGGACCGGTTCATATCGGACATCTGGCCGGGGTGTACATCCCTGCCGATATTTATGCCCGCTATTTACGTTCCAAAGACGAAGACGTTATTTTTATAGGAGGTTCCGACGAACATGGCGTTCCTATTACCATTAAAGCCCGTCAGGAAGGAGTTTCGCCCCAGCAGATCGTAGACAAATATCACAATATAATAAAAAATTCCTTTCAAGAATTTGGTATAACTTTCGACATATATTCGCGTACTTCCAACCAGGTTCATCACGAAACCGCTTCTGAATTCTTTAAGACCCTTTATGACAAAGGCGAATTCATTGAAAAAACCACCCAACAGTATTACGATGAGGAGGCTCATCATTTTCTGGCCGACCGTTACATTACTGGCACCTGTCCGCATTGCAACAACGAAAAAGCCTATGGCGACCAGTGCGAAAACTGCGGTACATCGCTTAACGCCACTGACCTCATCAATCCCAAATCAGTTCTCAGCGGCAATCCTCCTGTATTGAAGGATACCAAACATTGGTTCCTGCCCCTCGATAAATATGAAGCCTGGCTTAAAACATGGATTTTGGAAGGCCATAAAGATGACTGGAAAATAAATGTTTACGGCCAATGCAAATCCTGGCTCGACCAGGGCTTGCATCCCAGGGCTGTTACCCGCGATCTCGATTGGGGCGTGAAGGTTCCTTTGGCTTATGCCGAAGGCAAAGTGCTCTATGTATGGTTCGATGCCCCAATAGGATATATTTCCGCTACCAGAGAATGGGCTGCCGACCAAGGCAAAGACTGGAAACTCTATTGGAAAGATAAGGAAACCCGCCTGTTGCATTTCATAGGTAAAGACAATATCGTTTTTCATTGTATAGTCTTCCCATCCATGTTGCATGCCGAAGGAAGCTACATTTTGCCCGACAATGTTCCGGCAAACGAATTTCTGAACCTCGAAGGCGATAAAATATCTACCTCACGCAACTGGGCAGTATGGCTGCACGAATACCTGGTCGATTTTCCCGGCAAACAGGATGTGTTGCGTTATGTATTAGCCGCCAACGCCCCTGAAGCCAAGGACAACGACTTTACCTGGAAAGATTTTCAGACCAAGAACAACAGTGAGTTGGTGGCCATTTTGGGCAATTTCGTGAATCGGGCCATGGTACTCACACAAAAATATTATAATGGTATTGTTCCTGCTATTTCAGTGAACACGGATTACGATCTTGAGGTATTACGGGATATCGGTAAGTTCCCTTTATCCATATCGCAAAGCATGGACAATTTTCGTTTTCGCGAGGCATTGGCCGAAATGATGAACCTGGCAAGGCATGGCAACAAATATCTGGCCGAAACCGAACCCTGGAAACTTGCCGTCACCGATCCCGAACGGGTTAAAACCATTATGAATGTCGCCCTGCAGATATGCGCCAACCTGACCATAGTTATGGAGCCTTTCCTGCCATTTACAGCGGCAAAGCTGACAGAAATGTTAAACCTTGGACCTAAGAAATGGGCTGATGCAGGCAAAACCGACCTATTGCCTGCCGGGCATAAGATTAATGAACCTTCATTATTGTTTGATAAAATAGAAGATGATGCTATAAACGCTCAGGTTGCCCGGCTTCACCAAACCAAAGCCGACAACATTGCCAACGAAATAAAGGCCAACCCTTCTAAAGAGAATATTTCCTACGACGATTTTGTGAAGATGGATATTCGCACCGGCACCATTCTGGAAGCTGAAAAGGTTCCCAAAACCAAAAAGCTGCTCAAGCTATTGGTGGATACCGGAATCGACAAACGTACCGTGGTTTCAGGCATAGCCGAATTTTATGAACCCGAAAATATTATCGGGCAGCAGGTGGTAGTCTTACTAAACCTTGCTCCCCGCGAGATAAAAGGAATTGTTTCACAAGGAATGATACTGATGGCCGAAAACGCCAAAGGTGAACTTTGTTTTGTTACCACTAACGTTAAGGGTGAGAATGGGAATGAGGTGAGGTAAAACCGGCTCCCAAAAACATTAATTCCCATCTCTTAATACAATAATATTTTTTACCTTTGCGCTCTGTTTCTGGCCCTGTAGTTCAACGGATAGAACGGAAGTTTCCTAAACTTTAAATACAGGTTCGATTCCTGTCGGGGCTACCATACAGGACAATTTTGATTTTTCACAAAATTGTCCGTTTTTATTTCTGTCAAAAGGCTTGTTAATACTGCGAATCAGCTCAGCAACCACATTTATTCTTGTGGTTCGAAAATAATTTCCGGAAAATAAAATTTTTTCCGGAAATATCGAACCAATAATCCGCTGCTTCAGGTATGGCGCGGATTCCACATAAAATGACGGTAGGTTTTCGAAAAAAGGGTAGCAGAACAATATTTGCTCCTGAATGCCTTTGCGATTATACGTCATTCCCGCTTTCTTATCATTTAGTTCCCGCAATTGCGAAACATACCTTTGTCGTGTAGAATTATAATCACTGATTTCAATCAAATTGTCTGCAAGTTTATCCTGTAAGTTTTCCAACCTTTTTTGGACCTTATTGATTTCTTCTTCTATTATACTTTTATTCCCCTTACTGTCAGTATATTCTTCCTGTAACAGATTATCAAAAAGTGCATCAAATAAATCTTTCAAATCTGACCTGGGTTGAAATTCCTTTAACCATTCAACAAATTTCTCATTGGCAAAGTTTGCTTTTACCCTCTCTCTGCATTCAAATGTGCAATGATAGTAAAAGTATCTGCCCCCGTTTCCTTTTGATGCACTTCCGGTCATTGTACGTCCACATCTGGGGCATTTAAGAAATCCTCTTAAAGGTAATTCCGGCTTGATTTTATTTTGTTCAACTCCCGATTTTCTTCCATTTCTGCCGTTTAGAATGTCCTGAACCGCATAAAAATCTTCTTCACTTATAATCGGTTTATGTAATCCTTTAACAATGGACTCATTTTCCGATTTATTTGCTTTGAGTCTTATCATGCCCATATAAACAGGATTTCTTAGGAGATTTGAAAAATTACTCTTGCTACAGACAAAACCTTGGTTCTTGAGGTTTCGTCTTAAATCCTGTTGCGAAATCTCTCCGGACTTAATTCCTTGAAATGCCTGAATAATAAACCTTGCGTCATTATTCGGCACAATTACAGGTTTATTGTTTTCGTCCCTTTTATTATCATAACCCTTGGGAGCAGATGCAACCCATCGCCCTTCCTTGATCGCACGTCTCATTCCATAACTTGTATTTAAGGACCTCCTGTCATTTTCAACTTCAGGTGAAGTAAGATAAATGGCCAACATGATTTTGTTTTCGGGAACATCAAGATCTAAGGGTTGCTCGATTGCCTGTGCCTCTACTTTTAATTTCTTCAATCTGCCCAGCATTTCATAAGATTCCGGTGCATTTCTTGAAAATCTGTCCCATTTAATAAAAAGAATAAGATTCGCATAGTTCTTGTGATTCCTAATATATTCCAATAGCTTATTAAATTCAGGTCTGTCAAAGCTTTTTGCAGAATGATCATCCTGAAAATGTGCAACAGGTTCAATATCGTGCATGAAACAATAAGCTTTTAATTTTTCATGCTGATCTCTCAGACTATATCCATGAATAGCTTGTTCATCAGTCGATACTCGGGTGTAAAGAATTGCCTTTTTGTTCATTCTCTTTGAGTTTTTCTTTTATAAAATCAAGTTTTATCCTAGCTAGTTTGTACAGGTAATCTCTGATTGCTAAAACCTGTTCATCTGTATATTCTTTTCCGTTATTGTATAATTTTTCTCTGCATTGTTTTAATGTTAGCATAAATAGAACTAATTACCAGCAATTCGTATAATTCAATAACTAATTGCCAATAAAAAGGGATGTCTGAGATCTTCAGTACTTCTTTCATTTTAATCTTTTTTTAATAGTAACATTGCTAAATGCAATATTACCATCCTGTGTTTTTATTGTTATATCCTGATATCCGTGTTTCAGAAGAATTTCTGAAATACGGGATTCGGCATAAATTTTCTTTTTACTTGTTATTTCAATATGCGTTGGCTTTTGTCCTTCAAATCTTATTGTGATGGCATGTGCCTTCCCTTCTCTTATCAATGAGAGAATATAGAGTTCATTTTCATTCAGGAAGTTGTTGTTTCTAACAAATTCTTGATTTTCTTTCTTTAAAATAAAAGATTTTAAGAATTTAAACAAAGAGATACTAATATATGATTCACTATCAAAACCTCCTTCCATCATTCTTTCAGATAATTGATTATTCATGATCGTTCTCTTTGTACAGGGAAAAACTGTTCCTTCCATATCAATTAGAAGTCTGATATCAGCTCGATCAAACATAAATCGGCTAAAGATTAATTGTAATGAGGTTGTATAAATATCCTCATGAAGTTGGTTGGGATTATTTTCGGGATTTAGAAACTCGTTTTCATGTTCTTTCACGGATTCGATTTCTCTTTGATATTCTTCGCCCAAAATGTCTTTATAATTTAATATTTTCTTTTTTTCCGGAGAGACGTCAAAATGCTCAATGGTATCAATCAACATAAATTCTTCCATCAAATGCTTTTTAACATTTTTTATTTTGTCCAGGGGAAAGCCATATCCCCTAAGCTCTATTATAATATTGAACCATAGTAAATCAAAAAAATTAAATTCAAATTTATATTCTCCAACTTTTGAGATGCCCGTGATAAGACCCTTTTTTACCCAATGATTATAAACTCTTGAACTAATCCCTATATCTTTCATAAAGAACTGATACTCGAATTTTAGGTGTGAATTATCATACAATAAATCAAGAATTTCATTTGTAGATTTGGCTTCCAAAATGTTATCAATCGAATAGCTCATAATTTTAACTCCCTTTTTTCATTAATTATTCGATACAAAGATACAAATCTTTTTACACAATTGTAAATAAGCGAAAATATTTTTCTACTTTTGTGTAATCCTAATTATTTAGTTAATGAATGAGTCATACTTTTTGTGATAATAATATTTTTCAACCAATAATTAGTATAAGAAATTTTTTCTAATGAATAGGAAACGAATTTTAATCGGTAGGAAACGGATATAAAGAATAGGAAACGGATAAAAAACACATAAAATATAAAAGTCTCATAATGTGTAATATACAATGGATTGTATAAAAAAGAATAAGGATAAGTGAATAGTAAAATACAGATTTATAGAAACATAGAAAGAAAGCAATAGAAATAAAATAACAGAAAAAAAGCGTAGGAAACGGATTAAATTATCGTATTGTGACAAAAAAGTGACAAAAAATACCAAAAGAGACCAAAAAGCATCAAAAAATTAATAATAAATGTCAAAAAGAAGATAAAAAAATACCAAAAAAAAATGAAAAATATTACTTGTTTAGTCTGTAAAAATGATTTTTACGGTCGAAATAACCAAATTTTTTGCAGTATTGAGTGCAAAAACAAACATAATAATATTAAAACTCGTCTGATTTATGGTGTTGGAAAACATGGAAATGATAAAATTACCAACATTCAGGAGCAAATATATTCAAATAACGAAAGATTTAAAAAGGCCTATGCCATTTTAGAGGATGAAGCGAAAATAAACAAGTCTGAAAGGGAAGCTTTAAGAAAGGATTATGAAGACCTTTTAAATAATTTCAATAGACTAAAGGCAGATTTAGAGAAGATAAGAGGGAAATATATTGACTCACTCCATTCAGCTAGAAAATCGGAGGAGCAATTAAATTTAATTAAAGGGTTGGGAGAATTATTAGGCCCCATTATTATCAAGGTCGTTGATAATTTGGGGAAAACGGACGATAAGAATTAAGCTGAGCAGGACTAATTGCAAAATAAATCCGATAATGTTTTGTTGAATATTCGGTCAAATTGAACTGAGCCTATTTATATTGAAAGAATTTATGACAATATCACAAAGCATGATTTAAATAATTTAGTTTTTAATCTCTTATTAGATTATCAAGACTAAAAAAAAGTTTATTTTTGAGATTGTTTTAAAACCAAAAATTTCAAATTCCTTTAAACCGCTTCATATTATGAGTAATAGCGAAGTTTTAAAATTTCAAAAAGACTGTTTCGGAAATTATATCCAAGACATAAGGTTAAAAGTACCCTCCCTTCCCAATCCTTATATATACCCTGATGGAAACCCAATCAGACCAGTATTACCGACAAAAACAGTTCAAAACAATATAATGTTGATTGGTGCTTTCCCTTCTGCAAGATTTGAAAGAAGGAATAAAATGCTAATTCCAGTCGGTGACAATCTTTCGCCATTTGGTCATGAAGAGTATTTTGATGGCGCTGAAATAAGGACTCAAGCCTCACGCGATAGTCTTGACAAAAACTATTTTTTACAACTCGGTATTGACGCTAATAGTATTTGGATTACTGATATTGTCAAGATTTATCTTTTTCCGGATAAGCATATCAAAAATTGCAATGTTATTGCTCCCCATATAAATTTCGTAAACACACACAAATTATTTTCAAAAATAGCTTCTGCTAGCATGGGTTGGATGACAACAGAAATTCAATTATGCAATCCTAAATTAATAATCACTCTTGGTGAAGTTTCCGCAAGAGAAATAACTGGCGACAGAAAAACTTCAACTGAAAAACTTCTTAATGGCGAGATTAGGACAGTTAGATTCAACAAACAATATAATATCGCACATTTAGGACATCCTGAAATTAGAAGAATAAATAAAAAATGGGATGCTTTAACAGAAAATGCAATAAAAATACTCTCCACTGAAATTCACAAGTTATAGGTCTATATTTAATACATTTTGCTATGCCAAAAATTTTCGACAACATTTCACTTCACTTAAAGACAGGGTTATTAGATACACTTGAAAGCTCATATAGAGCTGATTTCTGCGTTGGATATTTTAATCTGAGAGGATGGAAACTATTAATGAATCATTTTGAGCATTTCAATTGTGGTGATGAATGTTGCCGCTTATTAATTGGTATGCAAAGCCCGGAAGAGAATTTATTACGAAGAGCATTAAGCGAGACAAAGAAAGGGATGATGGATAATCCAACAGCCCTGGCCTTAAAAAAGGAAATTGCAAAATCTTTTGCCAGACAATTAACCTTTGGTATACCTACATCAGAAGATGAAGCAACTCTGAATAAATTAAAAAAGCATCTGGAAGAGAAAAGAGTTAAAGTTAAATTATTTTTAGGTTATCCATTACATGCCAAATTATATCTATTACACAGAAAAGATAAAATGGCTCCGCTGATTGGTTATATTGGAAGTAGCAATTTAACCATGGCAGGTCTTTCGCAACAAGGCGAACTCAATGTTGACGTATTAGAACAAGATGCTGCTGTAAAACTTGATAATTGGTTTGAAGAAAGGTGGAATGACAGATGGTGTATTGATATTTCAGATGAACTTATACAGATACTTGGTGAAAGCTGGGCGGGCAACAAAGACATCCCGCCTTATTATATTTATTTAAAAATTGCTTACCATCTTTCGCAGGAAGCACGTAGTGGTATTGGAAATTATATCATACCAAAAATACTTCAAACCGATTTATTGCCATTTCAGATGAATGCTGTTAGTGTTGCTGCAAGGCATCTTGATAAACGAGGTGGTGTTTTAATTAGTGATGTTGTTGGACTTGGAAAAACAATGACTGCTACAGCTGTTGCAAAACTTTTTGAGGAAACTTATTTTACTGAAACGCTTATAATTTGTCCAAAAAATCTAGTCGAGATGTGGCAAGAATATGTTCATACATATCAATTACGAGCATTTGTTCAGAGTAGTTCAAAAATTGACAAAAGTTTTCTGGAAAAAACAAGAAGATACAGAGTCGTAATAATTGATGAAAGCCATAATTTGAGAAATAGGCAAGGAAAACGTTATGCAATTGTAAAAGAATATTTAGAAAAAAATGAAAGCCGAGTTATAATGCTTACGGCTACACCTTACAATAAAAGTTATTTAGACATTTCAAGCCAATTACGTTTATTTATTCCAGAAGATAAAGATATTGGGATATCCCCTGAAAACTTTATCAGAGAAGTTGGTGGACCTATAGAGTTTATTGCTAATTATCAATACTCTCCTAATACATTGCTTGCTTTTGAGAAAAGTAGATTTTCAGAAGATTGGCAAGAATTATTAAAGCTTTATATGGTGCGTCGCACACGTACTTTTATTAAAGAAAACTATGCAACATTCGACCCTGCTAAAGATCAATATTATTTGACATTTAATGATGGCAGGATTGAATATTTTCCAGATAGAATTCCAAAAAAAATTGAATATTCGTTTAATCCTGCCGATGAAAAAGACATTTATGTAAAGCTTTATGACGAAGAAGTTGTAAAAATTATTAATAGTCTTTTTCTTTCAAGGTATGGTCTTGGAAATTATATTAATAAAGAAAAAGAAGGCTTTGCCAGCGCTGAAGAACATCGAATTATTGCTAACTTAAGCAGAGCAGGTAAGCGGTTAATGGGATTTTGCAGAACCAATCTTTTTAAAAGATTAGAAAGTTCCGGTTTTTCATTTTTGGTTTCACTTGCGCGACATGTTTTAAGAAACCATGTTTTTATTTATGCCATTGAAAATGGGTTACCTATACCCATTGGCCAGCAAGAGAAAGCTGAAATGGATGAATTTTTGGAAGAAAACGATAATGAAGAAAATGTCGAATTAAATTTAGTTTCAGACGTAAAAGAATATAAAAAACTCGCTAAAATATATTACGAAAAATGTGTGACAGAGAAAACCAGATTCGATTGGATTTCCTCTACTCTTTTTGTTGACAGGTTATCAGAATTATTAATTCAAGATGCCAATAAAATTATTTCTATTATTGAAATCGGTAAGAAGTGGAACCCTGTTGATGATAAACAATTAAATTCTCTTGAAGAACTTTGTATTAAAGACCATAAGGATAAGAAGATTTTAATTTTTACTCAATTTGCTGATACTGCATATTATTTGTTTGAACAACTTAAGAAACGTGAGATAAAAAATATTGCATGTGCAACGGGCGATTTAGAAAACCCCACAGATTTGGCTCATAGATTTAGTCCGGTAAGTAATAAAATTAAAAATGTAAAGGACGAAATACGAATTTTAATTAGTACTGATGTTTTAAGTGAAGGGCAAAATCTACAGGATGCTCATATTGTGGTTAATTATGACTTGCCATGGGCAATCATAAGGTTAATACAAAGAGCCGGACGTGTTGATAGAATTGGTCAGACATCGGATAAAATTTTATGCTATTCATTTTTACCTCAAGAAGGGCTTGAAAGAATAATAAGATTAAGAGCCCGCTTGACACAGCGTATTTCAGAAAATGCCGAGGCTGTTGGAACTGACGAAGTGTTTTTTGATGGTGACCCTGTTAATATTCGAGATTTATACAATGAAAAATCGGGTATTTTAGATGGAGATGAGGGAGATGTTGACCTTACTTCACAAGCTTATGAGATATGGAATCAAGCTATAAAGGCAAACCCTGATTTGAAAAAGAAAATTGCGAATTTGCCTGATGTTGTTTTTTCAACTAAAGCAAAACACGATGATGGCTTTGAAAATGACAGTGTTATTACTTATCATAGGAATAGTCATAGTTATGAGGTGCTTTCCTGGTTAAATCAGGAAGGTAAGGTTATTTCAACCAGCCAATCTCGAATTCTTAAAATGGCGGAATGTTCGTTAGATACCCCTGCAATTGAGCGTTTAGAAAAACATCATGAAGTTGTAAAGGCAGCTGTAATTTTGGCTGAAACAGAAGCAGCTAATTCGGGTGGACAATTGGGAAATAAAGCCAGTGCAAGATATAAATCCTACGGTATGCTTCAACGTTATTATGAAAATGTAAAGAATACCCTATTTGATGTTGACGCATTAAAGAAAACCATTGACGATATTTATCATTATCCATTGAGAGAAACAGCCCGTGAAATGATTAACCGGCGTATCAAATTTGGTTGTACTGATGAAGAAATGGCTTTACTGGCCATGCAATTAAGGGAAGAAGGAAGACTTTGTGTGATTGAGCAAAAAGAACAGGATAATTTTGGAACTCCCCAAATCATTTGCTCAATGGGCATCAAAAAACAGCAATCATGAGTACAATAAGCAAAAAACAGTTTAAGGGGTATATCGATACATTTGATTTTACTAATCTGTTTAATCAGTTAGGTTGGACATATGTGGATGAAACATTTCCAGTGAAATTAAAGGAAGAAACATTTATTTTTCATTCTGTTGCAGAAAAGGGCGGGTATAGGATTATTGTTTTTAAACCTAAAGAAAATCAGGTATTGCCTGATTATACCACCCGGTTACAACTTGATCGCAAAATTGGAAAACTTTATCGGGAGCATTTAATTATATTTTGTGATATAAATAACACAGTTCAAATTTGGCAGTTATTTGTTAAGCAAATGGGTAAGCCTTCCCGGCTAAGCGAAACCCGATGGCATAAAGGTCAGGAACCGGAAATATTGCATCAAAAAGCATCTAACCTATTTTTTACACTTGTTGATGAAGAAAACATTACAATAACAGATGTTGTCGAATTGGTTAATGAAAATTTTAGTAAAAATATTGAACAGGTTACTAAAAAGTTCTATGAGAATTTTCGCAAAGAACACAAGAAGTTTATTGAATTTATTAATGGAATATCGATAGTCTCTGATAAGGAATGGTATGCATCGCTCATGCTTAACCGTTTGATGTTTTGCTATTTTATTCAGAAAAAGGGTTTTTTAGATGAAAATCAGGATTATCTAAAAGCAAAACTTGTGTTGTGCCAACAGAAAAAAGGAAAAGATAAATTTTATGTTAGTTTTTATAAAAACTTCTTACTCGAATTGTTTCATAATGGTTTGGGATCGTCGATGCATACACAGGAAATAAAAAACGAAATTGGAAGAATACCTTATTTAAATGGTGGTTTGTTTGACGTACATGAACTTGAAAAACAGTATACCTCTATTGATATCAGTGATAAGGCTTTTGAAAATGTTTTTTATTTTTTTGATCAATATAACTGGCATCTGGATACTCGTATAACCGCTACGGGCAAAGACATAAACCCCGATGTGATAGGTTATATTTTCGAGAAGTATATCAACGACCGTTCGCAAATGGGGGCCTATTATACAAAAGAAGACATTACCGATTACATCAGCAAGAATTGTATCGTACCTTACCTGTTTGATGAAACTAAACGTCAATGCGTCAAAGCATTCGTTTCTGAAGCTGAAATATGGCAAACATTACAGGTAAGTGGTGATGATTATATTTATGATGCCGTTAAAAAGGGAATTGAACTTAAGTTGCCTGATGAAATTTCAGTTGGTATAAAGGAAGTAAGTAAACGTACAGAATGGAATAAACCTGCACCCGTTGATTATGCTTTACCAACCGAGATATGGAGAGAGGTGATTGACCGTAGAAGTCGATATCTTGATCTGAAAACCAAAATTACGAAAGGGGAAATACAAGGCATCAATGATTTTATAACTTATAACCTTAACATAAGGCAATTTGCTCAAGATGCTATTGATAATACTTCTGATCCTGATTTTTTGAAAGCATTTTATAAGTCAATCAGCAATATTACAATAATTGACCCTACCTGTGGTTCAGGTGCATTTTTATTTGCAGCAATGAATATATTAGAACCTCTATATGAAGATTGCATACATCGTATGGAGAATTTTGTTAACGAAGCGCCCAAAGGGAAATTCAAATTTTTCGAAGAGACTTTAGAATTGGTTAAGGCTCCTGAACACCCCAATCTACAATACTTTATTTTCAAAAGTATAATATTACGCAATTTATTTGGTGTAGATAAAATGAAAGAAGCTGTTGAAATAGCCAAGCTACGTTTGTTTTTAAAATTAGTTGCAACCGTTGAATCAGATTACAAGAAACCAAATTTGGGTTTGGAGCCTTTGCCCGATATTGATTTTAATATACGTGCAGGAAATACGCTTGTTGGGTTTGCAACTGAAAATGAATTAAAAAAAGGATTGGATTGGACATTTGATGGTGTAGAAGTCAAGCCAGTCATTGAAGAGAAATGTGATGTTGTTGCTCGTACCTTTCAGCGTTACAAAGATATCCAATTAGGAAATGTTGAGGGTTATAAAAGTTTTAAGATCGCAAAAGATGAATTGATATTGAGGTTAAAAGAATTGAATGGTGAATTAAACAAACTTTTGCATTTACAGGCAACAACACTTACATACGATAAATGGCTTGAAACACATCAACCTTTCCATTGGTTAGCTGAGTTCTATGATATAATTAATGATAAAGGAGGTTTTGACTGTGTAATAGGAAATCCACCTTATGTTGAATATTCTGATAATAAGTTCTCCTACAAAATTAAAAGTAATGCTTTTGAAACTTTTCCAAGTAGAAACTTATATTCGTTTGTATTCGAAAGAGCAAAGCAAATATTGCATTCTCATTCAAGAATTGGTATGATTGTTCAAATCAGCTCTATTTCCACTCCTAATATGGAATCAATGGTGAAAGAGATAAAACGCAATTCATCTTATAATTGGCTTTCTAATTATGCTACAAGGCCTGCATATTTGTTTGAAGGAGTTACAATGAACTTGACAATAATTATTTCAGAAGTACAAAAATCGGATAAAAAAAATCAAGCAATTATTTCAATATCAAATTATTTAAGATGGAATCCTGAATACAGGGAATTTCTATTTCAATATATTCCCTTAAATAAAATTCAAAATGACAAATTACTTTTTAGTTTTTCGATTCCTAAATTAAAATTTGAATTTGAAAATAATATTTTAGGAAAATTACTTTCTCAAAAAAAAACAATTTCGCAATATCTTGAACCAAGTAAAAAAGTAACCAAGCAAGAATTATTTTACAGAACAGCAGGTGGCCGATACTTTAAAATTTTTATTGATCGCGATTTTGGATCTGAAAGTAAGAGCAACAAAAGTAAATTTTTTCAGAGCAAATACAATGTTTATGTGATGATTGCTGTCTTAAGTTCTGATATTTGGTGGTGGTATTATACATTGCATTTCGACATGTATAACTGCAAGGACTATATGATGTACGGCTTTTTGTTTAACTATGATGATTGTGCCCACTTACCGAAACTGGAAGAATTAGGAAAAAAACTTAGTAAAGATTTAATACAAAATGCTGAAGAGAAAGTTCAATCATATTCAACAACCGGGTCTCGAATGCAATTAATATTTAGGCCATCATTATCTAAATCAATTATTAATGAAATAGACATAATATTGGCAAAGCATTATAATTTAACTGAAGAGGAGTTGGACTTTATTACCAACTATGATATAAAATACCGGATGGGTAAAGAATTGGAGAATGGGGAGGAAGAAATTTAAATAAAATTATGGCAGATATTATATATAATAGACCCGTGGGAAGACCTCAATATATTTGCATTGCAAAACATCAGTTACATGCACGAAATGCTCATAGCAAATGGTTGGGGGTTCCCATTGAAAAAGAAACATTTGATGCTGCTGATTATGGAAACCATAATCAAACTCCTGGAAATTTTCCATGGCAAGATAACAATGGTAACTACTGGGGTTTTCTTAACAATTTCCCATTTGTTGGAACTGAGAAACAGCAGTTCGGATTTTTTATAAATCCAAACAATCCTAATTTAGCATGGCACGGCTATCCTGCTACCCCTTTTTCAAAAAAACGATTATATGTTTCGCAGGAACTTATTCAAAGATGGGTGGATGAAGGGTTCTTGGATTATGATGATATAAACGACATAATAAATCAAAAGAGAGTTAAATGACCAACAAAAAAATCATTACGTCCCTTTACGCCTATAAATATTCTCTCTTTATTGCATATTTAGATGGTAGTATTGATATTATTCCGCTTCCTGAGTTCCGAACAAAGTTCAACATAACAAGAACAAAAGTTCCATTTGCGAATAAGATAGAGGCAAACACCAACTTAATTATTGGTATGCAGGCATTGCAAAATGTTTTGTTTGCAGCAACTTCGAATCAACTTTTCAGTCAAGAATTAGTTCCATCAATTAATAACGAAAAAAATCTTGATGTATTCTTTAAAGAGATTTCGGGTTGTCAAAAAATAATTATTAACTATGCTGAAAATATTCTCTATATTATTACGAATGAAAGAGGAATTGTTGCAATTGATATTAATAACGTGCGTCGACCAAAATTTCTAAATGACATGGCATCATCTGCTTTAGAAGGATTAGAAGATGGTGCTATATCAGGCATTGATGTTATGCCGAATTCACTTCTTATAGCAATTCGTAATCGTGGTATATTTAGAATATTCTTTAATGAGAACCCCTTCCACCCTATTATTGAAAGAGAAATAACCAAGATTCGCTTGGAGGATGTTCAAGATGTTGTTCATGTGCCAGGCACGAATTTGATTTATGCTTTGGATAGTGATAAAGGCTTTTTAATTCTTAATATCCAAAATAATGTAGTGGAGTTTGAAAGAGTTTTACCTGATAATGATAGTCCCAAGTCCGTGTACTATTATAGAGAATATGCTTTAATCAGAGGTGGAAAAGGGCTTTATTTGTTCAATCCAAAGACAAGAAGAATTGAAAGAGTATTTGAAAAGAAAATTGGAGCAATGGATTCTTATTACAATCACTTTTTCTATACCCAGGAAGGTCAAATAAAACTTCTTATACTCAGTTCCATTGGAGAATCAAAATCACAGGAAATTTTTGATCGTACAAAGTTTACTCAGATTGATGTTAAGAAAATTTAAAGACAATGTATGAGTTTGTAGGCAATAAAGAAATTATGGAGCTGAATAAAAGTGCTTTTTTATGCAGCCGAAAAGTGCCTGCATCGGTTGTATTAAAATGTTATGATTGGGCTATTGATCAAAGAGAAAAAGGAAATTGTATAATTAGTGGCTTTCATAGTCAGATTGAAAAAGATGTGCTACATTATCTTCTAAAAGGTTCTCAACCAATTATTGTTGCATTAGCAAGAGGATTAAAAGAAAATTTAGAACCTGTTTTTCAAAAAGCAATTGAGCAAAACAGACTATTAATAATTACTCCTTTTGACAAATCAATAAAAAGAGTTACAGAGAAAACGGCCCATTTAAGAAATTTAATGATGATTAAATTAGCTGATAATATTACTGTGGGATTTGTAAGTCAGGGGGGGCAACTTGAAAAGCTATTAGGCTTGACAAATAAATCAATAAATAAAATTATTTAACCTCCAA
Organism: uncultured Bacteroidales bacterium; assembly: GCA_964469155.1. Lineage (GTDB taxonomy): Bacteria > Bacteroidota > Bacteroidia > Bacteroidales > CAIWKO01 > CAIWKO01. Next base: position 34,070 of record CAYXXU010000021.1, on the reverse strand, counting down.
AATAGTATGTATAAGACAAACACTTTTAATTACACCGGGGACTTTCATTTCATGAAAGACAAAATTATAAAGTCGACTGAAAAACACGACTATATATCGGAATATGTTATTAATTTTTTGGTAAAACACCATGTGCTGGATTGGAAAACTCCCTCGTTTACATTTTTCGATGAGGATAACAAACCACACCAATGTATAAAAGAAACACAAGGGAGATTCTTTATTGAAAGTTGGGTCAACAAATATAATCCAAAAGAAAAGGATTGGTTAGTTGTTATTGTAGTTGTAGACAAGGTGGTATTTGTGCATTGTCCAACGAAATAATTTTTACACTTATTAAACACCACATATTATGAACACAAATATTTATGCACGATTAACAGAAAAAAGACAAGATAGTGATGAACTTAAGAAATGCATGGAGGACACTGTCAGAGAATTAATGTCTAAAGAGACCGATGTTGAACATCCAGGCATGTTGCTGGGCGACATCCAGAGTGGTAAAACTCGTGCTTTTATTGGTATAATAGCATTAGGTTTTGATAGAAAATACTCTTTAACTGTAATACTTACAAAAGGGACTAAGGCATTAGTTAAGCAAACGGTTCAACGGTTGAAAAACGAATTCCATGAATTTGAAGAAGAGGATTTATTAAGAGTTTATGATGTTATGGAAATGCCCTCTGACCTTAATGAATATATAATAGAACGTCAGAAGCTTATTCTTGTTGTAAAAAAGGAAGATGATAATATAAACAGATTAAAACGAGTTTTTTTTGAAACATATCCAAATTTAAAGGAAAAAGATGTTTTAATTATTGACGATGAGGCAGATTTTGTTTCAATAGGGTATAGAAATAAAAAGAATGAAACTGGAGAGAAAACAATTGATTTAAATGTAATTTCAAAACAGATTAGTGATTTCAGAAAGAGTTTGCCTAAGGGATCTGATTATTTACAAGTTACAGCGACTCCTTATTCATTGTATTTACAACCAGAAAATATTGTAATAAACGACACGCTATTTGCTCCATTGAGACCAAAATTTACAATATTGTTACCTATTCATGAAAAGTATATTGGTAGTAATTATTACTTTGAAGAAAGTAAAAAACCTGATTCGCCAGCGAAATTTCTTTTTCAAGCAATTAATGAAGATGAATTAAAAACCTTAAGTAAAACACATGGAAAAATATTAGACAATGTATTGTTGTCTCCTGCTATTTCTTGTTTCCGTTCTGCGGTAATAAATTATGTGGTTGCAAGTTGCATAAGAATTATACAATCTGAAAGGAAAGGAATTAATTATAAAAGCAGTTTTATTATTCATACCGAAACAAGCAAGATTAAACACGAAAATCAGGTAAATCTCATTAACAATATTGTTAGTGCCCTTAAAATTGAAGGAGGAATGAAGTCAGAATTTTTACGATTAAAATTGGCTGAAAGTTATTTAGATTTCAAACTTTCTATTTCGCTTACTGATTTCTATATGCCTTCTTTTGAAGAGGTTTTTGATAAAGCTTGTGAATATATTCGATTTATTACGATTCGCAAAATTAATTCTGATAATGAAGTTATTAATCTTCTTAAAATTTCAACAGGCGAATTATTACTAGAAAGTCCTCTGAACATTTTTGTTGGAGGTCAAATTATTGATAGAGGAATAACTATCCAAAATCTTATTGGGTTTTTTTATGGAAGAAATCCGAAACGAATGCAACAAGATACTGTAATGCAACATGCTCGTATTTTTGGCGCGAGAACTTTAGAGGATATGGCTGTTACTAGACTCTATACTACTAATAGAATTTATGAAGCTCTCAGAAGAATGCATGAATCTGATAAAGCATTAAGAAAGGCATTTGAAGAGGGTGGGATTCATCAAAAAGTGGCCTTTATACAAAAAGGTTCGGATGGTAAAATAATTCCATGTAATCCCAATAAAATATTGATTTCAAACACCGTTACTCTTAGACCTTCTGGAACATTGCCTATATATGGTTTTTTGACAAAAGCAAAAACCAATATTTTAAAAACAATCGATCAAATTAGTGAAAGGCTCAGAATTCTCAGTAGAAATCAAATTGAAAAGCCCTTTATTATTGATATTAATGAAGCTAAAGATTTGCTTGAAAGAATTTTTGGAACTTTTGAAGAACAATACCCTTCTTTTGGTTGTACTAAAGAAGAATTTTTTTCCTCAATAGAATATTTGTCAACGCAAACTGAAAAAAAAGATTTATATGGTAAATTATACTGTTTCTCAAATTTAAAGCCTAAAAACAGTTCTCGTTTCAAAGAAAACCAAAGAGGTAAAATGTTTAATGATGTTTGCTACGATGGTAAAACGGACTCAAAGCTAGCCAAAGACGTAGCTATTGAAATTCCATGCTTATTTTTATCATTTCAAGATGGGAAAAAAGAAAAAGATTGGAGAGATGCTCAATTTTACTGGCCCGTTTTATTTATTCAAAACAAACTGGTTACTTCAATCTTTACAACCGATTTGGGCCCTGAAATTGATTTTAATGATGATGAAGATGATGAAGATTTAACTGGAGATACTGGTCCAATGTTTAATCCAACAAGATAAATATGAAAATAGGCGATTTTAATAAAAAGGGTGATGATTATACTAGCAAAGCAAGTGATATTATTCGACAACTAATTCTTGGCGGTATTGCTGTAATTTGGCTTTTCAAGTCCACCGTTAATAATACAACTTCCTTGGAATCTTATTTAATATGGCCCTTAATCGGACTATGTCTTGCCCTATTGTTCGATTTATTGCAATATGTTTCTGGTGGCTTTATTTGGAAACGATTTTATAGAAAAGAGGAAAATAAAGCCAAGAAACAGATTGAAAATAACAAATCAATATCCGACATCGAAATTGTTGGTGCTCCTCGTCGTCTTAATTTACCAATTTATTTTTTTTATTGGGCAAAAATTATTGTTTCAATTGTTTCTTACATCTTATTAATTATTTTTTTAATCAATAAAATAGAATTTCTATGATTACCTAAAGCACTATTGTTTGAACAATTATGTTTTTAATCCATATTCTTTAATAACCTGATCCCATTTCTTATCAACATCCTTTGAGATTAGCAATGATTCTTCATTTGCTACTTGCTGCTTTTCATTTTTCCCAAATGACAGAAAATTGAAACTTCCCGCAATATAGTAATCATTGTCTTTAATTACCAACTTCCGGTGGGTTCCTGACAACTTTGAACCATTTCTTTCAAAATGAGTTGGCAAATGAATCAGGATGAAATTTTCTTTATTTTGCTTTTGAACTTGTTTAACTTTTTCAAGGGTGTTTATGTCATGTTCGTCTTTTTCACTGATACCATAAAGGATAATCAACTGTTTCCCTTCCTTTAAAATATTTTCAAAAAGTGGTATATACTCCTGAGTTGCTCTTTTAATCCAGGGGCTTTCGATCAAAATTCTTTGTTTTACATTTTGTAGTGCTTGGAGAAATTTATGTTTCGTTTCCCATATCGTCAAAGTAAGATAATCTTGAGTAATTACAGATGGTTTCTTAGTCTCAACCTTTTCCATTCTGAGTTCTTCATAACTATTACGATCTGTACCGCTTAATTCATAAATAAAATGCTTGTATTCTGCATTAAATTTAATTGTTAGATCTTTTTCAGGTTTAAGGGATTCAAATGTTCTAACTTCCAGTTTTGGTTCAAGATTACTATTTCTTTCTGGTATATATTCAACCAGCCAATAGTTTATCCACAATCCGCATTCACCATCTTTATAACTGTCAAACTTAATTTCATCTTCAGAATAACTAATCAAGTATGCTCTGTCTTCACTTAAATGTCTGTATACTTCAGCCAGTTCATCAAATTTATTTTCCAATAATTCAGGGCTACGATTAGCCGTTTTTATTTCTGTTTTGAGGAACTTAGGAAGTCTATTTTTTGAAATTACCTCTGATTTACATGAAAAGAAATTCCCATTAATCCCATCCATATAAAACTCCATTTCTTCTTCCTCCTCAACCCTAAGAATTTTTTCATCCTCGATAAATCTTTCTCCTTTTGAAGTAATACGCCATTTATCTGAGACCAAATCAACGTAGTCTTTTTGTCTTAATGTGAATAATTCTCTTAAAACAAATTCATCCTGATTACTTAAGCCTAAAAATTCAAATAGTTTTTTTTGTGTATCAAATCCAGCTTGAATTGCCCGTACTAAAACATTATAAACTTTAACCAACGAACCTTCTGGTTTTTTATTAACCAATGCATCTATTCGAAGCTTTCTAACAGGATAACTAAATTTTATTAGCTCGTTCAGCCGATATCCTGTGGGCGATTTTTCGCTTAATTCTTTATATACTTCTTCTTCTGTCATCGAAATAATTGTTTTAAATCATCAACTTTAACTATCCAGTCTGATTTTAAGGATTCAAGATAAACTTGTAATGCCGCTTTTTTCCCTTTAAGTCTTTTTGTTTTTGCATTAATAATCCCATGATAATCGCCGACAATAAATAAAAGCTTTTTTTGTCTTGAAAGTGCAACATTAATGCGATTAGGGACTTCAAGAAACCCTAAATTAAGTCCTGCCCCACTTTTTACTAAATCTAAAATTACAACATCTCTTTCTAACCCTTGAAACCGGTCCACAACAGATACTGTTAATTTGTCTTCTGCTTTATTCCATCTCCAAATATTATCTATTTTATTCTGAAATCTCCTCTTGTCAACCTTTTTTTTAATTTCTCGAAATTGTGCTGTATAACCTGTAATAATTCCAAAGGAATATTCTTTCACTTTAGGATATTTATTTAAAAGTTCAAGAATATCAGCACAAGTTTCGGCGGTGTTTTTATTGAATGATGATTGGTTATCGTCCATCTCATTTTTATTCGAACTTCCGATATCAATAAATAAGATTGAGGACTGAATTGCAAGTGGCAAATTGTGTTCTTGCGAAATTTCCCGGTTTGTGGATAAGATTGGTTCATCTCCTTCGGATTCATAGAAACATTTTGATGTTAATTTAACTTGCTCTTCCGAAGATCGCCTACATTCTGTAAGTTGAGCTTTATAATCAGCATCAATTTGTGATATTACCTGTTCAAATAAACTTGGACGATTAAAATAGTCTTCCCAACTTTCAAGTTCACTGGCTTCTTTCTTAAACTTCTCTCGCAACCAGCCTTCAACCTCTCTGGTTGAAGTAAGCATTGGTCTTAATTGACGATGATCACCAACAAAAATCAAATTTTTACCCATAATTATGGGAACAAGAGCTTCCGCAGTTGTTGCTTTTCCGGATTCATCCATAATCACATAATCAAATTCAAAATGGTACTTGCTGTATTTTTTTGCAGCAATATGGTTGCAGGTCGCTCCAATTACGCGAATACTATCTATTAATTTTTGATTAATTGCACTCTTTTCATCGAGAGAGTTTATTGTTACGATCCAATCACGATGCAATTCATACAGTTTTAAATGTTCGGTAATATTAATGTTTAACGATTTTTCAATTATTGTTACGGCAAACTTTTTGTCATCAGGAAGATAATGTATTTCTTTGAGACTTTGTGATCTACTTACAAGAGTCTCAATTTTTTCTTTACATTTTTTCCATTCCGTATTTTCAGTTAAATGGTTTATGATTGCAGAAACGATATTAAATATTCCTGTTCCTTTTAAACTTAAAAGGTAATCTTCCTTTGTCTTTTTATAGTTTTTTTCTGCTTTTTCCCGAACCTGCTTTTTCCAACCTAATAATTTTTTATCTAAAGTGTGTGCTTTTATTGTTGCTATGCGAGGTGCAGTGATTCCGCTTAAACGTAATATGGGAATATCATTTTTTATTAAGTTTTCTAATACTTGATCGACAGCATTGTTTGTTTGAGAAGTTATAAGAATTTTGGACTCTGGTCTCTGAGCAAGAATTTGGAAAACAATTTCAGTGATAACTGTAGTTTTGCCTGTTCCCGGGGGTCCCTGAATTAAAGAAAGTGGTATTTTATTTAAAGCATTCCTGATAGCCTTTGTTTGGTTGTCAGAATATTTGAAAGATTGGTTTTTATTGTTATGCTGATAAACTCTTTCTAAGGGAGTATAATCTGAGAAGGAGAATGGCAGATCATTTGGTTTAAATAAATAATAAATTAGGTCAGGGTTTTGAACTTCGTTTTTATCAACTTTCTTTATAGCATTTAATTGTCTTTTCTTTTCTTCTTCTTTTTTAATAGTGTTTTCACTAATAACCCCTTTCATAGGTATATTTTCATACTCCAGATGTTCACAGTCTTTAATTTTGAATGTGAAATCATTAGGGTTATACTCATAGGGTTTACCACTAAATTCAATACAATTTTCATTTTGCTTGCGATTACCTGTTCCGGAAATAATGTATTCAAACCCCTCCGAATCAACATCATTCCCTTCTTCAATATGCTTCAAGATTGAACCCGAACTGCTAAAGAATTCATTCCTAATAACTTGAAAAATGACTTCATCCTTGTTTACTCTATAACTACTGTATTGTAGCCTTAAAGCATTATTTGATATAACTTTTAGCTCCTCTTTTAGGAGATCTGAATAAAACCCTAATTCTTCTCTAACAGCCTTTCTGTTTTCACGAAGTGAAATGTTCTTTTTTTTAAGTTCAAACCACTTTTGAAAATAAGGAGTTAAATCTGCCTGAGTATGACAATAATCTTTAGAATAAATGAACTTAAAAGGCAACTTCTTTCCTTCACGTATTTTCCTTTCAACTATTTTAGAATCTAAAGTCGAAATCAATTTTATCCCGTTAAATAACAGTTTTTGCTCATTTTTAACCCAAACAACTCCTTCGCATATAAATTCGTCAATAACAATATCAAGAAGATAGTTGTCCCATTCTCTTGGCAGAATATCAAAAATTGGGGAGTTAGTGTTAAATAATTCTAAAATCTCTTCACTGAGGCCTGATCGAAATGCAACTAACACAGATTCTGTTTTTGAGACATTAGCAAGTTTTTTTACGAATTCAATTACTTGTTGCCATGTTGGTCTATCGGATGGTTTATCAGCAAGCAATTTCTGAAAATAAAAATTGTTTTCCTCATTAATTGATTCTTGCTTTTGATCAAAAAACCATTCCATTACTTTTCCAAGAGAAAAGATATCGGATTGATACGGAAATCCTTGCGTTTCTAGCTTTTTAAGTTTTTCTGGTGCAGCAAAACCCCGGGCAAATATCTCAAGATCCTTTGCTTGACTTAATGTTTTGGTAATATCAGCTAGTCCAAAATCAATGAGATAAAATTGACCGTTTTTATCAATAAGAATGTTGCTTGGGTGAATATCCCCATGATTTATTCTATATTTAAGATGAAGTTCCTGAAGACAATCTGCTAGGTCAATTATGCCACTTAGAGCTTCTTGAGTATTAAAGGTTTGGGAACTTTCTTCAAATGTTATTACTTCTATTAAAAGCTCATAAACAATTGCATAAGCATTCTGTTCTTCATCAAAACCATATTCAAGAATGTCAGGTAACGCATTATGACGGGCTTTTTGTAAATGGCGTAATTTATCTGCCAATATTTTTGCTTTTGTATCAGTCTTTTCGATGCCCAATATCCATTTTGCCCAATATTTTTTCCCGTTTTCATCAGAAACCTCGCACGTATGAGAATAACCTCTCTTTTTTATATTTTGTGCATTATATTGATACTTATCGAATAACATTTTGGTTTATTTTGAAAAAGTTTTAATTAATAGTCCTTGCCGGATTTCATTACAAGTTGCCCTGGGGCTAAATGTAATTTTTTCCAAATATAAGATCTTTATATTAGGTTGAAAAGCATTTTAAGATAAACTTTTTAAGACTAAATTTCTATAATCTGGAATTCTTATAGTTATAAATCCGCTTAAAAGAGTAACCGAAGATAAACTCTGTAGTGCCATACATTATTTCCGACTTATAAATACAAATTTTACAAACCACAACTGGTTTAATTTTAAAATCATTTTTTGAGTGTAAGTATGATTTATTTGCCATGATTAAAGTTCATCGAACAACTCATCCTTGTCGTCTTCATCTAAAAATTCGTCTTCAGAAGCGATCAAAGGGTCCAACCAATTCGTTTTCTCTTTGGCCCATTGTATCCATGTTTGTTTTTCAGGCGTTAAACAATTATTATACCTGGCTAATGATTCTTCCTGACCAAGGTATTTTCTTATGTTTTCTGCCTCTTTCCATCGTCTATAGTTCTTAAGCAAAGCCCTAACGTCATTTAATTCTTTTTCTTGACGTTTTTGTCTTTCTTCCTCAATACGCAGTTTTTCCTTCTGAATGTTCCGTGCTTTTTCCCATTCAATACTTTCCTTTTCTAATTCTTCACCTTTCAATTCTAATTTAGCAATCATTTTAGCTAGTTGTTGTTCAATCGGTAGTTTTTCATCACTCCATGTCAACTGATGTGTATAGTGAGCCACACATGAAAACACAAGAATACCTGTTGGAATGAAATCAAACTGAGACCAGGGTTTGGCGTCTTCTTTCAATACTCTTCTGGCTTTTTCACGTAAACTGATTTTAAATTCTTCTCCTTTAATTTCAAGAATTGTATCATTATTCTTGATGTATATTTTGTGCCCTCTGTTTTCCATTATTTTAATAAAAGTGTCCATAAAGCGTAAGGCACGTCCCAAATTATCCTGAGTTGCAGAAATATTCAATTCTCGATAATCAGGCATTAAGATGTTTGTGAAACGCCAATGTCTAAATTTGTTATAAGACTCCCTGGCTCGTATTATCAAATTGCAAGGATTGGTAAGCCTTTCAGGCACAATAAAATTATCTTCTTCTTTATCTGCTATTCCTTTCGTCAATTTCGTATTTGCGGAGGGCATCCTTTTATTGACAGTATCCACTTCTTCTCTTAAAAAGAAAGTGACCTCGTTGACTCCATCGTGATTTTCTGGCAGCTCTTTAATTCTTAAATCTTTATTGTGTTGGACTTTGGCCCAATGTCCAAAATCTGGAATTGGGATTCCCATTTTTACACAATTCTTTCTTAGTCCAGCATCCGAAATAGCATAAATTTTTGCCAATTTGGCAAAGGGGGTGGACCAGACTAAATCGTAGAGTTCTTTTCTGGTTAATTTCTGAGAGTTCATGTTTTAAATGTTTATTTTGTGTCAATAACAACCTTTTATTGTGTTTCATAATTATAATTAAATTAACACCTTAAATTAAAGCTTTTATTGAAACCCTTATTACTGGCTAACAATTTTCAGTATACGTGTAAAGAAAGAAACAGACGATATTATTAGCTCAAGTGTTTCGCTTAATAGAAAATCGAGTTATTTGATCCTACAGAAAGATTATTTGATTATTCAATGGGGAACACATCTATAGTGGGTTCATCTTTGATGTTGGAGTAGCAATGGCTTTTGAAGATTTGAATGAAAAAATAATATTGGTTATGATATTTTTTCACGACTTTAAATCTTCACGTTTTTTCCTGTAACGTCAAATCAATTATACTCCTTATGTAAAACATTATAAATCTATTATTAAAACTGTTTTTATGATGAAGCCTCAATAATTTTTCGACTCTGATTGCAAAAATAGATAAAAATTCAAATTAATATTCTACCATCCAATGTGATTGATATTGAAAATAGAGAGGGTGGGTTTAATCGGGACATGAATTGAATATACATAAAATATCAAGTATAAATAGCTTAATTCTTCCTTCCGATTTATTACTAATTAGCCAAATTTGAATTTACGGAAAGCGTAGTGAACTATTGCTGAAGTAAGCGAAAAGCAAAATGAGGAATGTGAACTTTTCCTTTTTTGGCACATTTCAAGAAATACAAATTATAATTTAGAGCGAATCGTTCCTTTGTTGTCATTAAGTAAAGACTGACTAAAATAACATAACTTTTAATTGTTCTTTCGCCAAATAGATTCCCCTGTGGCCAGCCACGCCAGAAATAATTTGGTCAAAGCAAATATCTATACGATGCACAGTTCAATGAAAAAAAAGTAAAGCCACTTGATAAATCTACCCCATTTAAAAGAAGAAAATTAGGTTTCAATTAATGATTTAAGTATTAACCCCAACTGATTTAAACCCTCTTTAATCCTATCCTCACCTCCAACGCTTATTCTAAATATCCATGAATTTGTATTTTTTACATCAGGTAAAAAGAAATTGCTTCCTAATATTTTGATCTTGTGATTCTCTGCGATTTTGAGAATGTCTATTGGTGCATATTTTTTTCTGATTGTTTTGTCTGTAATCTCAAATAAAGAAAATATAGAGCGGTTTGTAGAGTGGAAATTAATTATATCAAACTGATCTTTCATAATCATGATTGCATCATGCTTAATATTAATTCTTTTAATTGCTTCTTCATTAATCAATTGTTCATTTACTTTTTTAAGTTCATTTATCAAGGTGTATCCAAGTAATGCCTGGAGATTACTAATACCACCGCGGGTATTTACAATAAGTTTTTTTACTCGATTTATAATTTCTTCATTTCCAAAAACGTAACCAAGCCGTAATCCTGTACTTGCATACTTTTTTGTAAAGCTATCCACTACTAATACTCTGTCTTTATCAAAAAAATCACCTATCCAATAACTTTCTGGTAGAAATGAATGGCCAATATTATCAATAATAATGTAAAACCCATGCTTTTCGGCAAGTTGCGATATTTTTTCTAATTCTGCATCTGCAATTCTGAAGCCTATTGGGTTTGAGGGATCATTAAGAAGTAATACTTTGGGAATAATTCCATTGGATATTTTTTGTTGTAAAATATCTCCTATTTTATTCACATATATTTCAGGTGGATAACAGTACAAGGGGACCTGTACAACCCCTGTTGAATTAAATATACTCCAATAAGGGAATGAAGGAACTGGATATAAAACCTTATCTCCTATATCACATGTTGCAAGAATTAAATTGTACAATCCATCGCATCCTCCATTGTCCAAAACGATGTTATTCCTATTAATCTTGTAATTTGTCTCCCTCTGTATATCATAAATTAGTATTTCTAGTAATTCTTCAAGTCCACGATTACCAGGAAGATTTGTCAGCAAGTGATTTATTTTGCTTTTGCCTTCATTAAATGCTTTTTGAAATATAGGCTCAAGTGATTTTATTTTCTTAAGATCACCTATTGCAAAATTATAATAATCTGGCGGAGCAGATTTTGGTTCTACAGATAAAAAATCATACAAAATATTTGTAAAATCAAGGGTCCCGGAAAAACTTGATCTTTTTGAAGCAGCCATATTATCAGCCTAAAGATTTAATTTTATAGTCTTCAATGTAAAAAGAATGATCACATGTATTGTCCAATCTCTTGTCATGTGAAGTAATAAGTATTATTTTGTTTTCTTTCAGTTTCCCCAATATTTCAAGTAGTCGTTTGAAATTAAAATCATCTAACCCAGTTGTCGGTTCATCAAAGAGTAATATTGATTTATTGCTTAACAGGCTCATATAAACACATAACATCTGAGCTTCTCCTCCTGATAAGGTTATAGCTTTTTTTGACCATTTACTTGACTCTATATCAAATATTGGCAATATTCCATAGGTATCAAGCCTCTTCTTGAGTTCATGTAATATTCTTTCTCCATTTAGAAGATTTATTACTACATTATTCTTGATTGCAATTGATAGGTTTTCGATTAATGTTAGATTAGAAGCAATTATATTAAAAGGATTCTGCTCAAGAAGATAAACATCCCTTTTATAGGATTCCTGCTTCAGTAAATTTATCCTGTTGAAATTTACCGCTCCCCTTTGGGGCCTCACCTTCCCGTTCAGAATTTTTAACAACGTTGTTTTTCCCGTCCCATTTGGTCCCCGAATAACATTAATTCCCTTCTTGAAAGTAATTTCGAGCTCTTTGAATATATGCCTGGCCTCACTTCCTAGATCATAACTCATGCAGAGGTTTGTTATTACAATTTCCTCTTCACCAGCCTTGGATGCATCATTCTTCCTTAATCGCTGAATTTTTAAACCATTGAAAGGGACTAAAACAATGAATAAGAATGCGCTGAATATTAACTTCCAGTAAATCGGATTTGAAGTGTAAAATATAACAAGAATAATTATAAGTTGAAAAAATAATGTCCCAATAATAGATTTGAAAGTTACCGTATTAAGAAAAGCAAATTTTCTTGCAAAAGCTGTTTGTTTATTGAATGAGAACAATTTGTCAAAAGCAAGAAAAGAACCAAGGGACACAATGAGAAATTCAAAACTTCCTCCGCTTCTTGCGTTACCTTCGCTATGTACATAAAAAGATGCGCCAATTCCGTAAAGTGCTCCAACTAGAATATATGCAATTAATGGTATAATTGAAGGGCTTGTTTTTGTATTTATTGATTTATTGTCCCCAAATCCTCTAATTTCAGTTCCAATATAACTTTTAAAAAAGAGAAAAATAAATACAATGATCACTATAATTAATAATATTAACCATAACGGGATATTAAGAAAGTCAGTAAATAAAGCAGTATTATTTAAAGTTACAGATTCTCCAACAAGAATAACAGAAATTGAATGTGCAGCAAATGAAAATATTATACCTACCATAATTGCGTTAATTCTCAATAGAAATATAAATGAATAAACAATTAACGCTAATAATATGCTTACAAGGACTGTGGAAGTTATAGATATTAAGTATGAATCAGTGTAATTCCAAATGAATGCACAAAAAACACCACTTAGTATTACAATCCCATCAATACTTATGTCTAAGACCTTTAGATATGATTGTAAAATTCCAATACCAATAACAAATGGTAACCAGATTAATGATTCGCGTATACCAGATATTAAAATTTCCTGAAAAAGTTCCATTTAAAATGCCATGCTAAAACTTGGTCTGAGATCATTTTTCCTAATAATATTATCTATCTTTTCAAAGCCGGGTGAGTTATAACGAAATTGTGAGTGGTCAAATGTCCCGTATTGAATGTTTTTATATCCCCCTGGTATAAGGCTACAGCAATAATTTGTATAAGTTGCTGAATGATTTAAAAGGTCTCCAATCATCTCTTCATTCTCTCTGGTAGTTGCAACCATTTCGACCTCAGGGAATGCTAATCTGTATATCGCAGAAGACAAAACTATCTCTTTATCTGTAACATCATTAAGACCTGAAATTGGGATTAAGCTATCTGCAGGCTTCAATCTCGGTATGCCAATAAGCTTTACACTTATTCCGTACATATTTTCAAGATATTTTCCATGATCAATAACCATAAGTACATCTTCTTTGAAATTGGCGAGTCCAAAAAGGACACCTAATCCAGCCTTCTTCAATCCTGCATGAATAGCACGTTCAACTGAGTCAACCCTGTATTTATAATCACCCTTTTTTGTCTCAGCAGGATGATAATATTCGTAAAGACCTTTGTCATATGTCTCCTGAAAATGTATCATGGTGTCATTCTCAAGTACAAATTCATTGTATTCATTGACATCAAGCGAATCCAGACAAAAAGCTGCACTCTTTCCTTTAATTCTTATGGCATTCATCATCCTGTTAATCAGGTTTAGATCATATTTCACACTGCCGGCAACTAATTCAATGGTATTATAGCCCAGATTACAAACAATGTCAAGTTCTTCAAGGAAGGTATTAAAATTAATTTTATCTCGTTTCATTGAAGTATTTGTCGATGCCATTCCGCAATATTTGCATTTGTTCTGACAGAAAGTGTTAAAATAAATAGGGACTATAAATCCCACATCATTGGAATATAATCTTCTGTAATGGCCCGAATATTCTAAAACAAGCTTCTGAACAAACTTCCTGTCTATATTCTTCATCAGGAAGGCCGCATCATTAACCGTAATTGCTTGATGTCTTTCTAATTTTGGAATAATATCCTTTTTCAGATCCAGCAAATCATCACTGACAAGTAGATCAGTTATATTTCTATGTCTTTTCGATACAATTTCTGAGTACATATTATTCGAAGATTATCGCATTTTTCATTAGCTCCGGAGAAATCGCAATATTGAATTTTTTAGCATTTGTTTTATTAATATACATATTTGCTCTATTAGCCTTTATTACCGGCAAATCGGAAATCTCTTTCTTGTTTAACAATACGTCCTTAGCAAGATCGGCAGTCATTTTTCCCACATCACTATAGCTTACAGAGGCAGAAGCAATCACGCCTTTCTCTCTGACAGTGCCTTCATCAAGAGAGAAAATAGGCACTTTTTTATACTCATAAGCCAGCTTAACTATTGAAGGTGTCGCAACAAGTATATTTTTATCATGTGGAAGGACAATTGCATTTACTCCTTTTAAAAGTAAAGTCTTTGTTACATCTGAAACATCATCAACTGAATTTGAAATCCCAAATTCAATTTTAAAATTTGCTTTCCTCAGTTCATCTGAAAGTTCTTTCGCCGTAATTTCAGCGTTTAAGTCACTTTTAGTATAAATAATACCCACTGTTTTCCCTTTACCGATTGTGCTTTCCAGCAGTTCTCTGCAAACGACATAATAGCTCACTTCAGGTGTATCACCGACAACACCTATCTTTTTCTTCCTTGGGGGATTAACACCAATATCTGATAAACCGGTTATTTTGCTTGGATCTGAAAGCGCACTTAAAATCGTTGGAGGCAAGCTATTAATAAATTTTGAGCTTACTGCCAGATCGCTCATCTGAGAACCGAATACGACAAGCATGTCCGGCTTTTTCATTAACGCTGTTTTAATAACGGTTTCAAATCTTGTTGGGTCACCTTCAGCACTCAGAAAACTAAATGTTATCTGAGATGTATCCAGGTTTGTTTCCACACCCTTTAAGAAGTCATTTATTGCATCAATCACTACAGGAACGACAACCACTAAGTTCTGTTTATGTACTTTTTCTTTACAGCTTGTGCATGAATATTGAACCAAAATAACTCCAAGCATAATCGTTAGTAATGCAAATCTTTTCATAATTTTTTATTATTTATTTGGTTTGAATTAAAATACATCGATGAATAATTGTGGTAGTTGCTGTAATAAGAGTAGTTGCAATAATTATTTGAAACTTCCTCAGACCGATTCATTTCATTTCTAAACTTGTTATACTCAATCATGAATTCATGAATGAGTTCTTTATCTAATGGATAAAATACTGGCTTAATAAGATCCATATTTGTTCTCCATAATAAATTCTTTGTCAAAAATGCCAAAGTTGTTTCTGGGTGAATGCACACACCAGTGAACAGGCTCACATTATTAGGATTTGCATATTTTATTAGTTCCAAAGTTTCATCCAGACTCTCTTTGGTCTCATTTGGGCAACCTGCTAATATGGAGAAACAATATTCAATTCCGTTACTCCTGCATATATCTATTGCCTTTATTATATCTCTGATTGTGTAATTTTTATTGAGACTTTTCAGAACACTGTCTGAACCGCTTTCAACAGTTAATTGTATTGGTGGACAATTTTTGTTTGTCTCTTTGTATAGATCAATATACTCTTGAGTGATCCCTTTTGGACTATGGAAAGCATGCCAAGTAATACAAACGTTCTCCCTCCTTATTTGTTCAAGTATAGAAATTGAATGATGTTGAGGTACATTAAAAACGCTATCCGTGAAGAATAATTCCTTGAATCCTAATGAAATCAAATCTTTTATCTCCAAAATGATGCTTTCTGGATTTCTTAATCTGGCA
The DNA here is from genome assembly GCA_964469155.1 of uncultured Bacteroidales bacterium. Lineage (GTDB taxonomy): Bacteria > Bacteroidota > Bacteroidia > Bacteroidales > CAIWKO01 > CAIWKO01. The sequence goes on along the minus strand of CAYXXU010000021.1, from coordinate 18,336 downwards.
ATGCTTCCTTCGATTATCGGATAGCTGCAATATGCGCATTGAATAGGGCAGCCCCTTTTAGTCTGTACATTACCAATAACCTTATTCTTTATGTAAACTGATAAATCTCCCAGATTTCCCCTGGTATATCTCTTATTCCATAATTCATCTTTCGATAGCCTATTGTAATAAACTTTGCCCGATAGTATATTGTCATGGCGATAATGATCTATTAATTCCATAATTGCTTTTTCTCCATCCCCGGCAATAGCAACATCACCATGACAAAACTCTAACACTTCCTTTGCACATAAAGATAATCCGGATCCACCTAAAGCAATCGTAGTCCCTTTACTTACTGAATTCCGTATGGTTTCGATCAGGTTCCTAATCTGTGGTAAGTACCAATGTCCATCTTTAACGTCGTCCATCAGGTTCCGGATCGAAACACCAATAATATTGTAGTTGTTACTAACCATGCGATCTTTCACTTTTTCCGACCAATAGTCTTCATCTGTTAATTGTAAATCAAGAAAATCATATTCAATATTTCCTTGCTTCAACTCCGATGCAATATAATCTAATCCAATTGGGAAAACAGGATTGTAATTACTTGGGTTTGCATTAATTAATAGTATTTTCATGTTATTCTTTATTATTCTCACTTATTTGATTTTCACATACTTTACAAATGAGCCAATATGCGAATGCAGCTGCAGTTTGAGATGCATGTTGTTTATCTGGTGAAGGTCTAAAATCTTTCGATGCGTCTGCAACTGAGTTTGATGATTCTCCAACTACATCTATTATTCCTCTTATGACACCATATAACCTATCTTTTTTTCTATTTCTTTCTGACGAAGCAGCCTTTAGAAATCCAAAACTTTCTTTATCAACAACCGATGAATCCTTGGATATTTTTTTTCCACTTACAGACTCTTTGTCTTCTATTATCTTCTCTCCACTAGAAATCACACCAATATCGGCTTTGGCGCTATTTTTCCATTTATTATTATCATCATTAATAAGTGTTCTCCATTGTGTGTCATGTCGCGCTATTTTTGCTATATCTAATAAAGTAGGGTCAGGTTCCTTTGTATTGGCGTTTGAAGTTTCACTATCAGCAAAAGCTTTACCGTCCTCATAATATCCTATTTTATGTGGAAAAATAACATCTCCAGGCCCAAAATTACGCTCTTTAATTGTACCTGCAATCCCAACGAATAGCATCATATCTGGATCAAAATCATATCTGCCTGAGAGTGTTTGCTCTGAGGCATCAATATTCCCTTGGCCACATTCTTTCAGAAATATTCTTGCAATATTTTTTCCTTGATATTGAAATATTCCGGTTTCATATAAACTACCTGAAGTTTTTCCACGACGTGGTACAATTTCAATTAACATATCCCTTACAGCTTTGTACTCTTCTCCTATAGCTGTTAGTATTAATACATTAATTTTTAAGTCTTCTTCTTGATCGTTTTTTTTCAATGCTTCCTTATGCTCTGTCATATTTTGAGTCAAATTATTATATGTACTATTAAAATCCCTAGTAAGAAAATCATCGTACAAGAAGTCATTTTTTTTGTTTTCTGTTGAACTCATCCAAACCTTAAAATCAAATGATTTGATTGAATAAGGCATGGTTTTGTCCTGTATGAAATTAAATGACAAGTAGAAAGGGCGCAACTCCGACTTTTCTGTATTATTATCAAAATGCCCTCCAGCAATTCTTGGAATTCCAGATATTTTGCCTTGACCTTCTTTGTTTAAATGAATGAAATGTTTGGAATGTAAGTTTTTAACATCATGAGTGTGATCATGTATCAGTAAAAAAAACCCTTTATCTTTTAAATATTTCTCAAGATTAATATTGTATAAATAATCCGTTCCATTTCGATAAAATAAATCATAATGGCAATAAATGATTTTAATATCAGTTTCAAATTTACTTGAATATTCTTCTATTGATTCGATCTCTTTTCGGATGGAATTATAATCTTGTTCGGTTAATTCTAGGGAGTTTTGTTCATTTGTCTGGCTAAAACATATGTTGAGTATGGTTAATGGCATCTCTTCATTCCTAATAATAAACGGAACAATTTTCGATGTTTCTTCTATTTTTGTTTTTGTATGATCTATTTTTTGTTCATTCAACAATTCGACAAACATTTTATCTTCATCGCTGCAACTTTTTGCATAAAGAAACTTTGAACCATTACATTTACTTTCAAGACTATTAAATAGAAGTGTAAATCGTTTATCTTCAATGCTTAAAAGATAATCACCACCAAAAACGAAATAATCGGGCATATTGCATTTCTCATTAGTAAGGTTGAGCGAAATACAATTATCATTTATATCTTTAAATCCAGGTATATGCAATGTCTTAATAAATTTTTCACCAGAAATTGCATACCTTAAGAAATCGTTTTCTTCTAATTCTAGAATATTCTTTTCAATTGTGGAACTAAAAAATTCCGATACTGGTTTATCGCCAGATAGTATTTTCTTTTTATCAATGTTACGAAAATTATGAAAGTACTTAAGGTTTGAAATGTTCGTTTGGGGGAAAGAATCAATTAAATCCTGTTTAACAATTGTTTCATCGTCGGGTCCATTCAATAAAATCCATGGTATTTTAATATGGTGCTCATTGAAAGCACTTAATAAGCATCTAAGACTTGATTGACGTCCATCATATCTGGGTACAAAATCGACTAAGACCAAATGATAAAAATCTTTGCTATAAACCAATTTAGTAATGAAGAAATCTATTGATGGTTCATATGTAATATCATCTAGATATAATGGAAATTCAAATAACGTTCTTATTCCTTTATACTTTGAAGTCTCAGCATACGATTTTGACAAAGAATTAATGGTTTCATTTGCAACCGGATTTTTATCATGTAGGTATGCTATATTAAATATTTGCTGCTTCATAAAATGAAATAGGGTGCAGGGAAACACAATTTTATCGAATTACCATCCACATCTTCACAAATTACCAACTTGCTATTTCTTGTAAAAAAATAATCAATAAGAATAAAAGGGATACCAGAATGATATCTTCCTTTTGCAATTTGAATAGGAATTGGTTTTGGATAATCAAACGCATTAAATCTTTTATATAAGCTTTTCGAAGTCGGAAACTGTCCATTGTTTGAAACATCAATAATAAGCTCTTCGTTTTCTATATATACATTCGTATATATCTTATAGGCTTTTGTTTTATTTCTTGTCTTTTTAAAGTCAGTTACACAGTTGTCAATAGAATATATATAAAACGAGATTAGTGCTTGCTGTAAAAGTTCTTCGTCAGTTTTTATTTTTATGTTATTATTACATCTTAATTCAAATACAAATTGATCAAGAATATTATGTTTGCTTTTATCATCAGCTGTAAATTCTTTATAATATGTTTTTATATACTCTTTATGTGTGTTTTTTATAAAATCATTTACCAATTCAATACTATTTTTGAGAGTCTCAAAACTGAAATTAAGACTAGATAGCATGAGATTATAGTTAACAAAGTTCTCGTGAATTGGCAACATATATTTAAATAATGCATTTTGTATGTTTCTAGGGGCTTCAATTTCCTTTTCAATTTCAGTTTTTAGTATATTGTCCTCTCTAATAAGCAAAATTTTGTCTATAAAATTTGAAGCAATTTCACTTTGAAATAAAAACATTTTTCGTTGCCACAGTATAAAAGCTATAATTCCGCTCAAGTTAATAAGCATTTTTCTATCATATGGTAAAAATCCATTTTCTCTATTAACACCCATATTTAAAACTCCAATTAGATTCTCCTGAAAGATAAGTGGAATAGTCAGCTGGCTTTTTGTAGTCTCAATCACTGGTTCGTAAAGTTTTTTATGCTTAGGATTATTTATTGATTCTACATAATAAGGATGCTTTACATATGCTACATGGTCAATTATAGTCTTTTGTTCTCCGATAGTTAGTGGTTGTTCTCCAAGTTTATCATAAACAGTTTTTGGTTCATAGAAACATTTGAAATTTATCGAGTTTATATCTATTTTATTCGCAAATCTTTCAAAAACCCCCATTTCGCTACAGTAATTTGTACCATCTGAATCTTTAAAGAATTCTGCCAATGCATCGATAATTCCTTCTATGTAATGTTCATTCGTTATGTTTAAGGAAGAAATAGCGTTATTGAATTTTGAGATAAAATTTTCTCGGTGCGTTTTTACTTTTAATAAAAAATTAATTATAATTGAATTTATGTAATATATCTGTGATTCGATTTTTTCATTGTTAATCTTTACTTTGTCATCAATATCAATAATAAAAACACCATCAGAATCATCTTTAACACCAATGTTAAGTATTAATATCTTACCTTCAAATGCCTCAAAGTTTTTTTCAATATTCTTTATGTTTAAATCAATTTTTTGTTCAGAAGAAACACTATCTTTTAGTTTTTGAAGGTAATCTGCTCTTTCAATAATTCTGTGAGCAGATGCATTAGGTATTATATCAAAATCCAATGCTTTATAAATATACTTTATTAAGCTTTTTTCATTTGTAACTAATGGCAAATAAGCCAAATCTTCGCTGTACCACCATTGAAATTCATTTACTATTTCTTTTTTGCATGCTTTATAAACTTTTTCTATTTTATGTTCATACTCATTTGGCATTCTATTGAGTGAAATAAAATATGATACTTTGCTGTCAAATTCTTCAGCCACCAATAGCAATATTTTATTGAAGAATTTGTCCACATCAGTAATACTAAAGGCACTACTTTCCAAAAAGGCATTATGAAATTCTTTCAGCTTATTTATCATTTTTTTTAATTTAAATACTTATTGTTGGGCAACAATCTAGGATAATAATTCTCCTGTTTCACATTTCCCACTTTTAATAATTAATACTAAAATATTTCATACATCATTTTTGCTTTTTAGTAAAAATGCAATAAATTTATAGGCTAAAAATGCAACGAGAAGAACTTCAATGCTCATGATAATTATTTGAATTGGATAAACGCATTTTACCAAGTAAATGAAAGTTGCCAAAGAGAAAATGGCTGAAATACAAAATAGCAATAAGTCGAGTAAAAGTTGAATAATTTTATTTTGACTACGATTATCCGATTCGCTATGATAATGTTCCCAATTTGGCTGTAAACTAAATGTTCCATCAGGATTTTCACCTTCAATTTTCGGTATCAATTTTGTTCTTATATAGGTACCTATTTGTGAAACCTTTTCATCATTCGTCAAATAAGTCCAGCCTAATACAATACATACAAAAGGAAGGACAAGTAATGCTACACTGTAATCAGGTTTTTCAATTACAAAAGAAAATACGGCCCCAATAGCTCCCAAGGTAATGTACGTCATATGGTCACGATATTCTATTCGTTTGCCTTGCTCATCTTTTAATTTCTCATATTCCTTTAGAAGAAAAAATACCTTTCTGTTTAATAGTTCCATGATTTAAAATTTAATTGGTAACAAACATAATTCCCATAATTGTTAGATTAATTAGTGTTTCTCTTAATAAAAATACCTCCAACTGATTAGGAAGCAACTTTTTTATTAGCAAATGTAGGAAATTTTTAATTTAAATTGCCAACTTCAAAGTTAATACTTTAATTCAATAAAAAAATACTGAATTAAAATTTGAAGATTGAAGCTTACAATTTGTCCATTTTTTTTACTTGAATCTTTTTGTTTTATATGGCGCTTTGACGCATAAAAGAATGTTCTTAATATCCACAGGGCCTAAAAATTTTGTACTATTTCATTGGAAATGCCAATATTAAGAGATATGGATGCAAATGCGAGTAGTTGTAATGAATTAACATATTATTTTTATATTTAGAAGTGTTGTTTTCGTTGAGAATGATTTACGGTTTTAATTTGTGATCACATTAACTATAGCTTTATCCAAATCAATAGAGACATTTGTTCGCAATAAATTCAAAGCATTTACATTAAAGGTTCTGCTGTTAATTAAAAATCTTTTTTCATTTTAATGGAAATTGTTTGGTGCACGACATCACAAAATCTCCTCTAACAGATGCATTAATAACCTAGCCCAAAATAATAATTTATCAATAAATAGGCAAGAAGTATAATTTTGGACTTGTTTAAAACATCTAAAGACATGATTTACCAGCAAATTGTTATCGGATGTATATTCAAAATACAGTGGACAAAAAAATCTTTGATGCCATCAACCATGCTTATTTCATCAATGATTCAATTTCATATTTCTGCAGATCACTTGGTAAAATTTCTTCCAGAATTTAAAAATAGGAATTACCCGATAAGTTTCAAGGAAACAATTCAGTTTTTTTTAATTATACAGTAGAAGCTCAGGTTAAATTTGTCTTTGAAAAAATTAAGCTTTTACTATTTTTCCTCATAAGTCCCATTATTATCCTATTATTTTATACTTTTGAGCCTGTAAATTAAATTCAAATCATCAATAAAAAAGTTCGAATGTAGTCCTGTCGGGGCTACCATAGAGGACAATTTTGTTTTTTCACAAAATTGTCCATTTTTATTTCTTTCAAAAGGCTTGTTAATACTGCGAATTAGCTCGGCAACCACATTCACTATTTCGTTTCGAAAAATGAAAATTTTGCCGGGAATATCGAACCAATAATCTGCTTCTTCAAGACTGGCGGTGAATCCAAATAAAGTGACGGTAGCTTCCGAAAAAAGGGTAGCTGAACGATAACTCTTCCTGAATGTCCTTGTTTTTATATGTCATTCCTAGCTTCATTTCATTTAGTTCTCTTAATTGTGAAACAAACCTTTGCGTGAAGAATTATAATCACTGATTTCAATTAAATTGTCAGCGTATTTATCTTGTAAATTTTCAATCCTTTGTTGTACTTTTTTTATCTCTTCATCAATTTTATTTTGATTTCCCTGACTGCCTAAAGCCAAATTCTGTAAAAGATCATCATATAATGGACCCCAAAACTTTTTAACATCTTTCCTGGGCTGAAACTCTTTAAGCCATTCAACGAATTTTTCATTGGAAAAGTTCGCTCTCACGCGCTCTCTGCATTCAAATGCACAATGATAGTAATAATATCTGCTTCCGTTTCCTTTTAATGCGCTACTGGTCATTTTACGCCCACATCTGGGGCCGACAAGAAATCAGGCGAGCGTACGCCATTTTAGAGGAAGAATCGAAAACAAATAAGTCTGAAAGGGAAGTCTTAAGAAAGGATTTTGATGTTCTTTTAAATAATTTCGAAAGGCTAAAAGCAGATTTAGAGAAAATAAAAGGGAAATATATTGACTCACTCCATTCAACAAGAAAATCAGAGGAGCAAATAAACTTAATTAAAGGTTTGGGGGAAACGATTGGTACTTATATTAAAAAAATATTTGAAAATTTAGAAATGATGGATGATAAGAAAAAGGATGATTAATTATATTTCCAATGTCATCTTTACGTTGATAATTTTTATGCAAATTAAATAAAAAAACATTTAGAACACTTATTCAATAATTTCTTTACACTGGACTTTATAATAATCTCTTCATGAAATATCGTTATCTTAATTTATAATCCGTATATTTACACCAAATTACTTAATAATTATCCAAACTTAATTATTATTGAAAATCTTTATCAAATACATGGTTTCGAACCGCTGTAAGATGGTGGTGAAATCAGAGCTTGATAAACTCGGGCTACATTATATTGTGGTTGAATTGGGTGAAGTAGAAATCAAAGAAAATATTACTCCCCTGCAACTCCTTCAGCTAAAGAACAGCCTGCTACAATTGGGACTGGAATTGATAGATGACAAAAAATCTATCTTGATCGAAAGAATAAAAAATATTATTGTCGAGATGGTGCATTACAATAATGAAGTTCCGAAAGTGAATTTTTCAGATTACCTCAGTGCCAAACTCAACCACGATTACACCTATCTTGCCAATCTTTTTTCTGAAGTAACCGGTATAACCATCGAACATTACATAATAGCGCATAAAATTGAAAGAGTGAAAGAATTGTTATTATACGATGAACTTAGCCTTAAAGAAATCGCGTATAGATTAAATTACAGCAGTATAGCACATTTGTCCAACCAGTTCAAAAAAGTTACCGGATTAACTCCTTCCTTCTTTAAACATCTGAAGCAAAAAAAACGCAGTACATTGGAAGATGTGTAAATGATGCAAATTTTTTGTCTTATTGTGTAACACTTTCCGAAACAATTGTGTGGACCTTTGTAGCGTGAAAATAATTTCACAACTCTGCCGCAGATAGCGGGAATTAAATAAGAATAAAATGAAAACTAAAATGATGTTAACGGTTCTTGCATTGGCAGGGGTTGTAATAACTTCCGGATGTAAAAAAGACACCAATGATCCCAATCCAGATGGAACAAATCCTCAGGTAATCCCGGTTCAAACGACACAACAAGGCTCCATAGCTATGGCAGGTGCCGGCAATTTTGCGATACTGGCTGGTTCGGCAGTAACCAATACCGGACCAACGACCGTTAACGGCGATATTGGACTGAGTCCCGGTTCATCCATTGGGGGTTTTCCTCCCGGTATACTGGTAGGAACACAACACATCAATGATGCTGTGGTCAATCAGGCCAAAACCGATCTGGCGACATGTTATGCTGATGCCATGGGGAGGGTTTGTACAGATATTGTAACCTTATCGGGCAATATAGGAGGTTTGACATTAACCCAGGGGCTTTATAAATCGACTTCATCACTGGCAATCTCATCGGGTGACCTTACTTTTGATGCAAAAGGCAATGCTAATGCTGTTTTTATCATACAGATCGCCTCATCGCTTACCACCACTTCGGGACGTAAGGTCATTCTGGCCGGAGGTGCGTTGGCATCCAATATCTATTGGCAGGTGGGTAGCTCTGCTACCTTTGGAACCACATCTGTTTTAAAGGGGAACTTTTTTGTAATGCAATCCATTACCTTCAACACAGGTGCTACTCTTGAGGGTAGAGCGCTGACCAGAATCGGAGGAATTACGATGGCCAGTAATACACTTGTGAAACCTTGATAGATCAATGAGCTGAATAGGCTTTGCTACTGATGCAAAGCCTATTTTTATTATTACTCCTGTGGTCTGTTAAGGAATGGCAAGATAATGATGTAAGTCATTAGCCTAATTGTGTAACACTAAATGCCCGCAGCCAACCGATCTTTGTGCATTAAATTTCACATTCTAAAATCAATAAAAATGAAAACAATTAAATTGATCCTTTTTGGATTATTCTTTTCAATGGCTGGCTTGTCGCAGGCCCAGGTAACAGTAAGTGTTGGCTCTCCTCCTCCCTGGGGTCCCGCCGGGTACACTACAGTGAACTATTATTACCTCCCTGATGTAGAGGCATTTTACGATGTCCCTTCATCTATGTTTATTTACAATACCGGTGGTGTTTGGGTTCGCAGGGCTTATCTGCCTGCCCGGTACAGTAATTATGATCTGTATGGAGGCTATAAAGTTGTAATGACTGATTATAAAGGCAATAATCCTAAAAATTATTTTAAAGAATTTAAATCAAAATATAAAAAAGGCTATCACGGACCCTCGCAAAGAACCATTGGCGAAAAGCCCGGAAAAGCATACAATCATGCAAATATACACGGGAAAAACAATTCATATAAGAAAATGAATCCGGGCAGTAATAAAAATGCAGGACATTTGAAGAGTGGCGGACATGATATGGGAAACGGAAAAGGAAATGGCGGAGGCAAAGGTAATGGTGGCGGGAAAGGTAAAAAATAACCTGCCTTTCTATACCAATGAAAGCTGGAAATAAAATATTCCTGTCGGTGATGGCACCCGCTGTGTTATCCACACTTAGTTTGCTCCCCGCGTGTTCAGATAAGATTTCATATTCCGAAAAAATGCACTGCAGGATAAATGCACTGCAAGGGGTTCTGAACATAATACGATCGTAAATAATTTGATCAATGAAAATGACGTGAAAGGCACTGTCAGGGTTGAAAAGTCAAAATGCTGTGCCTCTTTTTGTGATTTAAATAAGGTCTATTATGAAGTTGTCAGCCGGTAAGGTCAATAATAAAATGATGTAATTTATTGTCTTAATTGTGTAACACAAAGTTTTCTAAATCAAAAAATATTTGCACTTAATTGTAAAAACAAATAAATAACAAAAGTTATGAAAACAAAATGAAATTTCTTGCCCTAACGATAATACTCTGGGCCATGGCAAGTATAAGCCCGCAAAAAACATACGCTCAGGGAGGCTCCCCGAGTTTCCAGGTATTCTATGATGATCTGAGTCCTTAAAGTATTACACCAGTAGTATTTATTAATTCCAACATTTTTTTCTGGGACTTTTTAGGCAACATTCAGACATCCTGTCCTGAGATCTCTCACTAAAGTTACATCCTTACCTTTCAAGAATGTGTGAATTATGTAACATTTTCCTTTAATTGTGTAATGTTTTAGGATGGCAAAGGTCCGACCTTTGTATTTAATCCGCGAAAAAAAGGAGTCTCTATTGAAAATCTACATCAAATATATGGTAAGCAACCGCTGCAAAATGGCGGTGAAGGAAGAACTGAAAAAACTCGGATTACACTATATAGTGGTTGATCTGGGTGAAGTGGAACTCATGGAAGATCTTTCGTCCGAACAAAGCGCCCAACTGAACGTCGGTTTACAGAATTCGGGGCTTGAACTCATGGACGACAAAAAGGCAATTTTGATCGAAAAAATTAAAACTGCTATTATCGAAATGGTTCATTATTCGACCGAATTGATAAAAGTTAACTTCTCAGATTATTTAAGTGACAAGCTACACCAGGATTATAAACAACTGGCCAAATTATTTTCAGAAGTGCAGGGAACTACAATAGAACATTACTTGATAGCTCAAAAAGTGGAAAGGATAAAAGAACTGATTATTTACGACGAAATAAACATGACTGAAATAGCCTATCTTATGAATTACAGCAGCGTTGCCCACCTTTCAAATCAATTTAAAAAGGCAACTGGTCTTTCACCTATGCATTACAAGAAACTGAAAGACAAAAGACGAAACCCACTTGAAGAAGTAGGGAACGAATATGAGATTGAATCAAAGAATGTGGTATTAACATATAAAGAGAAATAACCCGGCACACATACAATCGAAATGGAAAGAACTAAGGAACACGAATCACTATACGCAAGCAGCCTGATAGAGGCCAGCCTCGATCCCCTGATAACGATCAGTAAAGCAGGCAAGATCACGGATGTGAATCAGGCGAAGGTGAATATTACCGGAGTGGAACGCAAAAAACTTATCGGGACAAATTTCTATGATTATTTCACCGACCCAAAGAAGGCCCGCAAAGTTTACAAGGAAGTTTTTGCTAAAGATTCTGTCAGTGATTCCCCACTTACATTTCGTCATGTAAACGGCAAACTAACCGATGTATTATTCAATGGTTCGGTATATAAAGATGAAACTGGGAAAGTGGCCGGTGCAGTGTTAACTGCCAGAGATGTTTCTGAGCAAAAATGGGCCATAGTGTTAAGGATGGCCAACAAAGAACTGGCTTTTCAGAACAACGAAAAAGAAAAACGGGCGGCTGAACTTATTATTGCCAATAAGGAACTGGCTTATCAAAATAAGGAAAAAGAAAAACGGGCGGCTGAACTAATTGTGGCCAATAAAGAACTGGTATTTCAAAATAAGGAGAAAGAAAAACGGGCCGCAGAGTTAATAATTGCTAACAAGGAGCTTATATTTCAAAACAAAGAGAAAGAAAATCGCGCTGCCGAACTGATTGTTGCCAATAAAGAACTGGTTTTTCAGAATTTGGAGAAACAAAAGCGTGAAGCAGAGTTATTTATTGCCGACAAAGAACTGGTTTTTCAGACCAAGGAAAAAGAAAAACAGGAAATTGCCAATATTGAACTCGAAGCCGCAACCAGTTCTTTCAAATTATCTGCCCAATACGTCAGAAGCCTGATTGAGGCCAGCCACGATCCGCTGTTTACCATAAATACCGAGGGCAAGGTGACCGATTTGAACGAGGCATCGGTAAAAATAACCGGCTTATCGCGCTGCAAATTGATAGGCACTGATTTTTTCGACTATTTCACCGAAAAACAAAAAGCACGTAAGGTGTATCAGGAGATTTTTGCCAAAGGTTTTGTAAAAGATTATCCATTGATCATGATGGATCATAAACTGACCGATGTATTTTTCAACGGCTCGGTCTATAAAGATGAACAGGGCAATGTGGTGGGTGCTGTGGTGGTGGCACGCGATATAACCGAACAGAAAAGAGTGGAAAAAGATCTGCTCGAAGCTATTGTTTTATCCGAATTGGCCACCGGCCTGGCCGAAGATGCCAAAACCAAAGCCGAAATTGCTACGAAAACTGCCGAATCGGCCGTGAAAGCAAAACAGCAGTTTCTTTCGAACATGAGCCACGAGATACGCACCCCCATGAATGCCATCATTGGTTTCACAAAGGTATTGCTGAAAACCGATTTGTCGGTAAAACAAAAAGAATATCTTACCGCCATTAAGTTGAGCGGAGATGCGTTGATTGTGCTTATCAACGACATACTTGACCTGGCAAAAGTGGATGCCGGAAAAATGACTTTCGAACAGGTGCCCTTCCGCATATCATTATCTATTCCGGCCATGGTTCATTTGTTTGAAATGAAGATTCAGGAAAAGAATTTAATATTGGTGAAAGAGTACGACAGCAGGATTCCTGATGTGCTGATTGGCGACCCGGTACGTTTGCACCAGATTATGATGAATTTGATGAGCAATGCCATTAAGTTTACCTCACAAGGACAAATTACGGTAAGTATCCGACTGTTGAGCGAAGACAAGCAGAAAGCCACCATTGAATTTGTCGTTACGGATACCGGGATAGGAATTCCAGGGGATAAGATGGATCATATTTTCGATAATTTTCAACAGGCATCCAGCGAAACTTCGAGGTTGTACGGTGGCACCGGACTGGGTCTGTCGATTGTGAAACAACTGGTTGAGCATCAGGGAGGGGAATTGAATGTGAAAAGCAAAGTGGGCGAAGGGTCGACCTTTACCTTTAGAATGCCTTTTCTGAAAACCACTGAAAATGTCCTGAAAGAATCAGAGATCGTTACTTTCGAAACTGGCATTTCAAATATAAAAGTCCTGGTGGTAGAAGATATGCCGCTGAATCAATTGCTGATGAAAACCCTGCTGGATGATTTCGGGTTTGAACGTGATATTGCCGCCAACGGACGCATTGCCATAGAGAAACTTAAGGCTAAATCGTACGATATTATTTTGATGGATTTGCTGATGCCCGAAATGAACGGCTTCGAAGCCACCGAATATATTCGAACAAAAATGAATTCGAATATCCCTATTATAGCCCTGACTGCCGATGTGACTACTGTCGACCTGGTGAAATGCAAAGCCGTAGGAATGAATGATTATCTTGCCAAACCGGTTGACGAACGATTATTGTATAGTAAGATTGTGAGCCTGGTAAAGAAACCCTTGCAGGGCAAAGAAATAGAAAAAGCAGGGGAATTAGAAGTGCATCTTCAAATAGTGAAATGCACCGACCTGAATTATTTGAACCTTCGTACCAAATCGGATCCGAAACTGATGATGGAAATGATCTCGCTTTACCTGGAACAAACCCCGCCACTAATCACTGCTATGAAACAAAGCCTGAAAGACAGTGATTGGAACGGATTGCATTCATCTGTGCATAAGATGATACCCTCATTCTCTATTATGGGTATGAGTATCGACTTTGAGAATATGGCCAAAAAGGTCCAGGAATATGCCATCAATCAGCAGCAAACAGAAGCCATATCGGACATGGTGCTGCAACTCGAACAAGTCTGCGAACAAGCCTGCAGCGAATTAACAGAAGAACTAAACAGTATTAAAGAAACTAACTTATGAAAAACGGAGAAAGAATAAAGCTTTTCCTGGTAGATGACGATGCTTTGTTTTTGAAATCGCTGGAGATAGAATTTCTTCAACATGGCGATTTTACTATTGAAACTTTTGCCACAGGAGAGCTATGTCTCGAAAACATATCGCACTCTCCCGATGTCATAATATTGGATTATTTACTCGACGGCATCGACAGAAAAGCCATGAACGGCATAGAAACCCTCGATAAAATTAAGGCTTACAACCCCGATATTCCCGTGGTGATGCTTTCGGGTCAGGATAAGATTGAAGTGGCCATAGATTGTATGCACCATCGTGCTTATGATTATGTGGTGAAAAGCGAAACTGCTTTTGTACGCTTACAAAAGATCATTACTACTATTTTCCAATATAAGAAAATGGAAAAAGAACTGAAGTGGTATATGGACCACATGTAGGAAGAAAATAGTCATTCGTGGTCATTTGCTTCGCGTAATGATTTGGGATTGGTATGCTCTTGATTACAATAAATGACCACCATTGACCATCAATGACAATGAATGACAATTAATGAGCATTAATAATACTATTATGAACATCAAAGTTCCGCTTTTCTTCAAACATATAGGGATTCTGTTTAAGGAGGCCTTTTTGGGCTTTATCGACCACAATGGTCCTAAACTAAGCGCCGCACTTTCTTATTATACCATATTCTCTTTGCCTCCTTTGCTTATCCTCATTATTTCGCTGAGCGGAATATTTTTCGGGGCCGATGCAGTGAGAGGTGAACTTTTCGGACAGATCAATTCTATTGTGGGCAATAATAATGCACTTCAAATTCAGGAAGCCATAAAAGAGGTAAAACTTTCGAACATTAATCTGTTTCTGACCATTGTCGGCATTGTCATTTTATTGATTGGGGCATCAGGTGTTTTCGCCGAAATTCAGGATTCATTAAATACCATTTGGGGACTAAAAGCAAAACCTAAGCGGGGTTTTATTAAGTTTATTTACAACAGGCTTATATCGTTTTCTATGATTGGGGCAGTGGGTTTTTTACTGATGGTTGGGCTTATCATCAATTCTGTGATTGATGTACTCAATAACAGCTTGGTGGCTCAATTTCCTCAACATTCGATAGAGCTGATTTATATCGGCAATTTGGTGATGGTTTTTCTGATCACTACACTTTTATTCAGCGTCATTTTCAATACACTGCCAGATGGCAAGCTTGATTTTCGCGATTCGCTGGTTGGCGCTGCGTTCACCTCTTTTCTGTTTATGATCGGCAAATTCGCCATCGGTTATTACCTGGGACGCAGTAGCATTGCCTCACTATATGGGGCGGCAGGATCGGTCATTATTCTGCTTGCCTGGGTTTATTATACGTCAATCATTCTGTATTTCGGAGCCGAATTCACCAAAGTCTATGCGATCAGATACGGACACAAAATCACGCCACACTCTTATGTCTCGTACCAATAAATTATAAAATTTATTTGCGGCGCAACATTGCTTCCCGACCCTTCGTCACTCTCCGTGTGCCACAGGTCGCGTCATTAGTAGTCATTAATGGCCTTGAAACCGCAAAGTGCGCTAAGGATTCTTCGCGTTTCTTTGCGGTCTTTTCTTTGGGGTCTTTGCGGTTATATTTTTTTTCACCATCCGCCTTAATGATCAGGCATGCAAACGGCAGCTCTCAATTTGCTGACTGTGGACTGAAGATTGAGGACTGACATAATCTTGCAACTCTTACACCTAATTGTGTAACGCTTCCACAAATGAATGTGCCGACCTTTGTATCGTGAAAATAATTTCACTACAATAAAAACTAAACAAAATGAAAACTTTACAAAACAAAATTATTACGTTGACTTGCGCATTTGCATTTTTATTTGCCTTCTCGACAGAAGTTTTTTCGCAGAATGGCGACACTCCTGCCAATTCTAATAGCGAACCCCGGATAGAAATAGGTGTTCGTGTGATGCCGGTTTTTTCTTCGTTCCGAATGCAAACCTATGAAGGCAACTCGGTAAAAGGTGTAGGAATTTTAGGTTATGGATTTGGCGCCTTAATCGGTTATAATTTTAACAATCATGTGGAATTGCAGGCCGAAGTTATTTATAATTCTGTATCGCGTCGCTATTCCGAAGGCGATGTAGCCCGTATGGTAAACCTGCGTTATGTGAATATACCTTTTTTATTTTCGCTTAATTCGGGTAAATTCAGTGCCGTAAATTTAAATCTGGTCGTAGGTCCGCAGTTAGGCATTATGGTGGGCAACACTGTGTATACTTCAGGCAGCGTTACACCCGAAACCCCGGTGGCTGTGCTTAGTGTCCGCAAAAGCGATATCGGACTGGCTTATGGAGCCGGGTTGGATTTTAAATTGAACCATGCAGGCACGCTTCGTATTGGTGCCGGATTCAGGGGTGTGTATGGATTGCTCGATATCAGCAAAACAAGCCAAACCAAGGTCGATCCGGAGTATTATGTAATGGAAAATGCCCATGTGCAAACCTATTCGGTGTATGGCGGGTTCTCGTTCTTATTCTAATAGTGAACCGAGGGGTTAACCCGTCGGTTTAATGAAAAATGCCTGCTACCTAAGGGTGGCAGGCATTTTACTTTTGTGGCTGATTGAAAAACTAATGATTTTCAGGGTTGCGCAGTTACATACAACAGGGTTTTTAAGCCTTCGGCCACCAATGTTTCAATAAATTCGGGGGTAATGTCGGTAATTTCATGACGGGTTTGGCTTAATGGATTAGTGATGCCCGGGGGTAATGGGGCTTCGATCACTCCTTTCCGCGAGCGGTAGGCATAATGTTTTATTACGATTACTTTGCGCTCTGATTTGTCAATGGCAAAATATAAGCGGAAGGTGAGCCTGCTATTGGCAAGTTCTAAGCCGTAAGAATCTTCAGTTAGGGGGTGGCCCGGAGGGGTTTTTCGCTGATAGCTGATTTGGTGATGATATTGCCGGAGTTGCTCGCCAAATTTTTGCATCGATTTTCCGATGACCTCACGACTGACATGATCCCAGGCATCCAGAAACATCTGTTTTTCCTGTTCTTTTTGCAGTAGCAAGGCTTTTTTGTCGGCTTGCTCCTGTTCATAATTGTTTAAAATGTCCTCGATCAGATTGCCCATATTCTCTGTTTTTAGGATTACACATGGTAAAATTACAAAAAAACTCCCGAAAATACTTCGGGAGTTTTTTTATTTTATGGGCTCATGCCATGTTCCTATCATGGACATTTATTCGAGCCTCAGTTCTACTGTAACCTCGGTATCGTTGTCGTTGATAAAAATTATAAACTTGTTGGCGGGAGCGCCGGCATCTAAGCCTTTTACTTTATATCTGACTTTTGAAATTAATTCGTTGGGCGGGGTGGAGGCTTCCGAATCGGCCGTGGGGGCAAAATAGTATTTTACCGGGCCGGCCGATTTGTTGTACAGATGAATGATGTCATCGGCTTTGGGGTTAAGTTCGTACGCTTCGGTGGTTTTTTGCTGGATCAGAACTTTTTTTATGTGGGTTTTGTAGTTTACAATGGTTTGGTCGAAGAAGCTCAGAATCTTATCGGGTTCCTCGGGATATTCGGCTATTAGGGTTCCCAGGTTACGGAACATTTGTACAAAAAGTTTTTTCGATTTTTGTTCGAAATCGGCAATGCCGAGGCTGACATCTCCTTTTTTCTCTTTCTGACTGGCAAAGATGATATTGAAATCGTCTAACAATGCCTGGAATTCTGTTTCAGGGTCAGGACCCAGATCGCTGGCATATTTATTACATTTTGAAACCATTCTTTCCATCAATAATACAATGTTTTTCTGATCAGCCTGATGGTATTCGTCACGACCATAAGGAGAAAATTCCTGGTAAGGACCCGAATTCTTCTTCAGTTTGAATATCACCAATCCTTCGAAATTCAGAGCCTTGTCGACAAATTCCTTCATTTTGGCGTTTACCTGTATGGTGAACGATTGTTGCTCGTTTTTATCTGCATCATAGGTTTGCAGATTCCCGAATATGCCCTGCCAGGTATTTTTGGTTTCTTGTATGATAGCAGCCAGGATGGGATTGGAGGCGGCTAACAATCGTTGATAATGATCAAAGCCCATTTTCTGCATGCTGTCTTTCGATGTGTCGATGGTAAAAAACGGGTTTTCGGCATAAAATTCCAGTTGTTTCATAATTTTTTTTGTTTTTTTTGTGAATACTAATTTTATGTTTTATCTGTTTTTATTTTTTTGATTTCATTAATAATTAAAATTTATGAGGTCAAAAAATCACGTAAGTTGCTCTATTTACATCAATTAATGCCTACAAATTTCTGTTTATGACCACCCTGCGACAGGGTAATGGCATACAGACTTCTGTACATGACCACCCTGCGACAGGGTAATGGCATACAGAGTTCTGTACATGA
>CAYXXU010000020.1:0-57075 GCA_964469155.1 uncultured Bacteroidales bacterium | reverse complement strand
TTTTTATATCAATTATTTACAAACGTATTTAAAAAATTAACGCATCACTAGTGATTTTAGATTTATAATTTATGGAAAAGGAACAGAATAATAAAAACAAGAGAATGCCTGTGCTGTTTATTGGCCATGGCAATCCGATGAATGCCATCGAGAAGAATGAGTTTTCTGATAAATGGTTTTCTCTGACACAATCGCTTCCAAAACCCAAATCTGTTGTTTGCATTTCGGCTCATTGGGAAACCAGGGGAACGGCTGTAACGGCCATGCCAAATCCGAAAACTATACATGATTTTGGTGGATTTCCGCAGGCTTTGTTCGATGTGCAATATCCGGCTCCCGGCAATCCTGAATTGGCAGAAGAGATCATCCGAAAAATCACAAAGATTAAGGTATCTGCTGACATGAACTGGGGTTTGGACCATGGTTGCTGGAGTATACTCTGCCGCATGTTTCCGCAGGCCGATATTCCGGTTGTCCAGCTTAGCCTCGCTATGGATAAACCGCCGGCATATCATTACGATCTTGCCAAAGAGTTGACCTTTCTGAGGGATGAAGGAATTTTATTCGTTGCGAGCGGCAATATTGTGCACAACCTGCGCAGGGTGGAATGGCAAAATGAAGGTGGGGCAGAGTGGGCCATTACAGCCAATGAGAAAATAAAAGAACTGATCAGGGCAAACAATTACCAGTCGTTAATAGATTATCCCACCCTTGGCAATGAAGTTCAACTGGCCATACCCACGGCGGAACATTATTTGCCTTTGCTTTATAGTTTGGCATTTAAGCAAGCGGATGAAGAGATATCTTTCTTCAATGATAAAATAGTTATGGGGTCGCTGGCTATGACTTCGGTGATGATTGGGTGAAAACGGGATCTGGGTTAAAAAGCTATTACGCTGACAGAAATCTTCAGTCTATAGCCGGCAACTGGCAAAATGTTTCGGGGAACTGATGTTTGGTGGACCTTAAGGTAGAAAAGATGGAAATCAGGAGGCAGGAAATGTTCTTTTGGCGCAGGACAGATTGACGGAGGTGACAAGTTTGTTTTTTGACAGAGTGGTTTGTTTTTTGGCTGACAGGTTTGTTTTTGGATTTTCGTTGTTTGTTTTTGGATTTTCGCGATTTATTTTGATGTTTTCGCAATTTGTTTTTGTGTGCGCGTTGTTTTGTTTTTGACAAACAAGTTTGTTTTTGCCTTCGCGTTGTTTGTTTTGGCCTGCGACAGATTTGTTTTTGTCTGCGACAAGTTTGTTTTGGGATTTTCGTGATTTGTTTTATTATTCGACAAGTTTGTTTTGGCCTGCGCGTTGTTTGTTTTTGCCTAAGCGTGATTTGTTTTTTGGCGGAGTAGTTTTGTTTCGGGCAGTGTTGTTTTGTTTTTGGGCAGAGTACGTTTGTTATTGGACGAAGTGGTAATGTTTTTGACGAAGTAGTTTTGTTTTTGACAGAGTAGTTTGTTTTTTGGCTGACAAACTTATTTTTTGGCTGACAATCTTATTTTTTGGACTGATATGTTTGTTTTTTGGTGGAGTGGTTATACTAATATTAAAAGATAAATTTCCGTATAGAAGAAATTTAAAAAGCCATTTTTACATTTTTCAATTTATGGATTGATCACTCACTTCACCATCAGCCTCGGCTCCATCATATCGAGTATAGCATATTTCACGCCTTCCCTTCCCAATCCGGAATCTTTCACGCCTCCATAAGGCATGTGGTCCATGCGGAAGGTGGGTATGTCGTTGATCATCAATCCACCGACTTCGATATGGTGGAAGGCATAGTCCATTTGGGTGATGCTGTCGGTAAAAACTCCGGCCTGCAGTCCGTAGCGGCTGTTATTCAACTGTTGCACAGCAGATTCGAAATCGCTATACCGTTCTATAATTACCACTGGCCCAAAGATTTCGTTGCAACACACCTTCATTTCGTTTTGTGTATCAGTGAGTACCGTAGGTTCAAAAAAAGCGTCTTTGCGTTTGCCTCCGCACAATAGTTTTGCCCCCTGCCCGACAGCATCGTTCACCCAATCTTCCACGCGTATGGCATTTTTTTCGTCTATCATGGCCGAAATATCCGTATCGGAACTTTCGGAAGGCCCTGAGCGCAGTTGCCGGGTTTTTTCAACAAAACGGGTGGTAAAATCATGGAAAATATCTGCATGAACATAGATGCGCTGGGTATGAATGCACACCTGACCGGCATAAGAAAATCCACCGGCCACACATTTATCCACTGCCTTATTAATATCGGCCGAAGGGGTTACAATCACGCCGGCATTTCCGCCCAATTCCAAAACCACCTTTTTCTTTCCGGCCTCGGCTTTCATTTTCCATCCCACTTCGGGCGAACCCGTAAACGTAAGCAGTTTGAAACGTTCGTCGGTTACCAGCAGGTTGCCGGTGGTTCTGTCCATAGGCAGAATGGAGAGGGCGCCTTTGGGGAGTTTTGTTTTATCGATAAGCCTTGCCAGTTTGAGCGTGGAAAGAGGTGTAGAGGAAGAAGGTTTCAGAATGATGGGGCATCCGGCGGCAATGGCGGGTGCAATTTTATGCACGGCCAGGTTTAATGGGAAATTGAAGGGCGAAATGCCGGCCACCAGGCCTACCGGGAAATATTTCACAAAACCTTCCTTTCCGGTTCCCGATGGGGTCCAGTCGATGCTGATATATTCTTTGGGCAGGCGTTTGGCTTCTTCGGCCGCCACCACAAAAGTCTGAATGGCGCGGTCCACTTCGTTCAAAGCCAGTTTCAGCGGTTTGCAGGCTTCCTGCGACAGGGTTTCGGCCATTGCCATCTTCTCTTCGCTCAGCAGTTGCACTATGTGTAATAATATTTCGGAACGAAGCCAGGAAGGCCTGCCAGCCATTTCTTGTTCGAGGCTTTTAGCTGCCAGTATGGCTTTTTCGAGATCGGCTTCTGAAGCCAGTGCCACTTCAGCGAATTCCTGTCCTGAAAAAGAATTGGTGATCTTTATTTTGTTGACGGAATCGGTAAATTTTCCTGCCAGATAAAACGGATAGGTCCTCATAAGATTTATTTTAACAAAAATAGGAAAAAGGAGATTAAGAATGAAAAACCTGATTCAGCACATCGAGCGATTTTATTTCTCCAAAACCGATCAGATGCAATTGATAATACAGAATAATTATTTCAAGCATCCTGTTTCTGGCTGTTCCTGAGATTTCTATTAAATGACAATTTTCCAGATCAGCAGTAAGCAACGAATATAACAATTCCGATTCATCCTGATTGAGTGAAAAATCATCTTCGGGCGAATATTTGCTGAAAACCCCCTCGCGAAGCAAAAAGTAAGGCTTTTCCGGAGTAAAACCTCCCAAGGGAGAAAACCCAAGATACATGGTTAATTGGAAAGAAAAAACAAGATGGGCATTCGCAACCCGGTTTTGAGTTTCGTCTATATTAACAATAGAATGGTAAAGAAACTGAAATAGTTCGGGATTGGGTTCTTCTTCATGCACCGAACGATATATCAACTCGTTCATAAAAAGAATGACAGAACTTTTATGCAAATCGAAAGGTATACTGTGGAAACTATATCCGGGTGAAATTTCTCTGGGAATGATCAGCGAAGAACTTTGCTTCTCAGGAAAAACTATTTCAATGATATGGAGTGATTGAAAAAGATTGGAACTGTTTTTTGAGTGTTTTTTGCGTACGCCACGAACCAAAAAGGACTTTAAACCAAATTGTTCGGTATAGGCTTTAACGACCAGGCTTGTTTCGGAATATTTTATGGTTTTTAGAACTATGGCACGGCTTTTACAAAGCATGACTTACTGTACCATCAGTTAATAACCATTATTTTGGTAACCAGTTTGTCGGTTCCATCTTCACTGCTGCAAAAAACAAAATAAACACCGGTTTTTATTTTATCTCCGTTAAAATTCTTCCCATTCCAGATGGCCTGTCCTCCTTCTGATATTGTTTCGTAAACCAGAATACCCGAAACATCAGTAATTTTAACGGTTGCATCTTTTACTAAACCCTTGATACCAATTGATCCGGTAAAACCTTCCCTTACCGGATTGGGATAAGCATAGACGTTATTAATTACCTCACCACCCTTTGTGGCATTGGACTTATAGGATAAGATACCGTTAGCAGTGCCGAAAAAAACTTCACCGGTTTTATCATCAATCACAATGCTGGTAATGGTGTTCGAATACAAGGGACTATTTTCTGCGGTAAAATGCAAAATCTCCTCCTGTCCATCCTCACTCATCAGGAAAACGCCGGCTTTATCGGTTCCAAACCACTTTTTATTGGAGCCATCCACAGCGATGGCAGTAACGGATTCAAACTCCAATAAATGCTGTGCCACACTATCCTGCAGGATGGTTATTACCTGTGCATCAAAATTTCCGCCCTGGGTAACATTTTCGGGATTATAAAAAACAGCCACCCCCTTATCGGTGCCTATCCATATCTTTCCATCCAGATCTTCAGCCACGCTCAGTACATTATTACTTGGCAAATTTCCGTTACCCACACTGGTAGTCAATACCCTTATCACATCATCGGAATAATTACTAAGGGTTCCGTTATCGGAGAAAACAAGTAAGCCGGGAGAAGTGGTTAGGCGCGCCCATTTTTGTCCGTTTTGATCAATCATAATATTTGCTGCCCTGGCCTGATTAAGATAGGGAGCCATATTATAAGAGAGCCAGGTTCCATCAGGCTTCAGCACTTTCAGTAATGAATTGCAGGCTGCATTGATAACCCAAAGATTATTATCTTTATCGAAAGTCAGGCCACCGATACCCAACCAGTTGTTGCTGTATGGCTGCTCCAGCCCTGAATTGGTTTGGTTATAAATTTTGGTCACTATCCCATTCTGAATTTCTATCAGTCCCATGGCAAAAGAACCCGCATAAACATGATTGTTATCGGACGGATCGATGGCAACGCAGATAATATCAAAAAGTGTATCAAAAGCTGCATTATGCTCTTTCAACACATACCAGTTATTGCCAATGAAAGAAAAAACTCCGCTGGTGTTCCAAACGTTTCCCCACGAAGAGTTGACTCCTCCGGGGGCGACATATAAATCGCTTCCGGCAATGGCCATATCAAATACATTGTTATTGCCGGGACCATTCGGAATAATTTTCTCAGAACTCCAGAGTTTATAACGTACCAATCCTAAAAATTCATCCGCTATCCAATAATTTGCATCGTCATCCATTACCGCACATTTGGGAGTAGGCGACCCCGGATTCAAATTCCAGATAATTTCCTGAATTGTTAACGAGGTATCATAAACCACGACACTATTATTATAAGAGATAAGCAACTTTTGATTACTGCTCCTCATACTGAAAACATCTTCGAAACGAACCGTATCAAACATAATCCAACTGCCACCATCAAACACATATAAGGTATCCTGATTATAACTGTTGACTGAAAGATTGGTGAAAATTTTATTTTTATAAGCAACAACACTATTATAGGATGCATTAGGATGGGGCAATAGGGCATCTTTAACCCAACTGGCATAATTGGCAAGATTTACACCACTATAATTGGCTTTATAAATACCCGAAACTGTAGCTGCATAAAACTGGTTTCCGTCGCATGCTAAGTCAAGAACATCAACAGCATTACCATTCGGACCAATGTAATAGGTATCCTTGATCTCTTTTTTATCCAGATCAAGCACTACAATGCCAAATCCACAGGAAAGATAAGCATTGTGGCCATAGACGGTGATATTATTAATGGTTTTATTTCCATAAATAGGCTTTCTCTTAATATCAGAAATATTAATAATACCGTCATCATACAATAAATCGATATTGGCATTGGTATATCCAATTATCAGTACTTTAAACTGACTGCTGTATCTGATTGTGCTGATATTTACATCGGAAAGACCATTGACCTTGGTCAGACGATTGACACTTTGGTCGGCTTTATCGTAATAAAAAACACTGAAAGGAGTAGCACAATAAACAATATTTCCTGCAACATCCACAGCCTTGCAGGTTCTATAAGGTAAATGAGATCTCCATTCGGCAATACCAATATCCTGCGCACTAAGATTGTAAAGGATAAAAATGAAACCAAGAATACTAAGGAAATACTTTTTCATGAGCTATAAATGTATTGTAAACCGAATAGTAACTAAAATTAGTAAAATTTATTGTGTATTTCCTTTTAAAATAAATTCTTTTGCTAATAAAAATGCATTCTCTAAACCCTCTGCTCTTTTCCCACCGGCGGTTGCAAAATAATTTTGTCCACCACCCCCCCCCTGAATTTCTTTTGCAAACTCACGAATTATTGACGATGCATTCCAATTTTTTTCGGCCACCAGGTTATCAGAGATCATCAACGACAGATTTACCTTGCCATCATTTATGCTACCTATTAAAAGAAACATGTCGTTAATCTCATTACGCAATGCAAAGGCAAGATCCTTAATTTTCGATGAATCAATATCCACTTTTTCTGCAATAAAATTAATGCCATTGATCATACTGATTTTATTTTTCAGTATTTCTTTAAATGCAAGTGCCTTTTCCTTTTGAAATCCATCTAATTGCTTATTTAAACTGACATTCTCATCAATCAACGACCCGACAACGTCAGGTATTTCAGTATAAGGCTTTTTTACGAGCGCTTTGATTTTTTCCAGAGGGGCTATATACTTCTCCTGAATATAATTATAGGCAACTTCACCGGTTATTGCTTCAATTCTTCTGATCCCGGCTGCAATGGCGGTTTCTTCCACAATAACAAAATAACCAATCTGACCAGTGCTATTAACATGTGTTCCGCCACATAATTCTTTGGAAAAATTATCGCCAATGGAAACAATTCTTACCTTTTCTCCATATTTTTCTCCAAATAAAGCAATGGCACCTTTTTTCCGGGCTTCTTCCAGGCTGTCTTCTTCTGTTTCAACGATAATATTTTCAGTAATTTTATCAAAAAGAAGTCGCTCAATTTTCTTTAACTCTTCACTTGTCACCGCTGAAAAATGCGAAAAATCAAAACGCAAACGTTCGTCGCTAACCAACGATCCTTTTTGTTCAACATGGTTTCCTAAAACAAGTTTTAAAGCTTTATGCAGTAAATGGGTAGCTGTGTGATTATTTCGTGTTAACTGCCGTTTTTTCAGGTCAATTTTTGCAGTGAAAACAGCAGCAATATCTTTGGGGAGTTTTTTGGTAATATGAATAATCAGGTTGTTTTCCTTTTTGGTATCTGTGACTTCAATAATCTCGTCAGGGAAAATAAATTGCCCTTTATCTCCCAGTTGTCCGCCTGATTCGGCATAAAAAGGTGTTTTATCAAGCACGATCTGAAATTGCTCCTGGTCTTTTATTTTTATTTTCCGGTATTTCAGAATTCTGGCCGACGCTTCATTCTGCGTATACCCGACAAATTCGCTTTCGATGTGATCAGTAAGGATGTTCACCCAATCTTCCTTGTCAACCACTGCGGCCTGCCTTGATCTGTTCTTTTGCTCTTCCATACATTTTGTGAATCCCTCCATATCCACATCCCAGCCTTTTTCTTTGGCCATCAGCTGTGTTAAATCAATAGGGAAACCATACGTATCAAATAGTTCGAAGGCAAAATGTCCATCCATCTGTTTGTTTTCAGAAGTCTTATAGTTGTCAAATTTATTGATTCCGATTTCCAGTGTCCTTAAGAAACTGTTTTCCTCTTCATAAATAACCTTCACAATCAGTTCCTGCTGAGCATTAAGTTCTGAAAAGGTATTTCCCATTTGCTTTGCCAGTAAAGGGATTAAGCTGTTAATAAAAGGAGTTTTGAATCCCAGAAAAGTATATCCGTAACGAACTGCCCGTCTCAATATCCGTCTAATCACATAACCGGCTTTATTATTTGTCGGCAACTGTCCATCTGCAATGGCAAAAGCAATAGCCCGCAGGTGATCAGCAATTACACGCATAGCAATATCCTTTTTATTATCCGCCCCATATTTAGAACCTGCCAATATAGCAATTTGCTGAATAATAGGCTGGAAAACATCAGTGTCATAATTTGATTGAACACCTTGCAATACCATGCAAAGCCGCTCAAATCCCATTCCGGTATCGACATGTTTTGCAGGGAGTGATTCTAAGCTTCCATCGGTCTTTCGGTTAAATTCAATAAAAACCAGGTTCCATATCTCTATCACCAAAGGGTGTCCTTTGTTAACAAGTTGTGAACCGGGAATCAGTTTCTTTTCCTCTTTTGAACGTATGTCTACATGAATTTCCGAACAAGGACCGCAAGGGCCGGTATCGCCCATTTCCCAGAAATTATCTTTTTTCGAACCTAATAATATCCTATCCTCAGGAATATTGCTTTTCCAAATGTTAAATGCCTCGGTATCTTTTGGAATATTGTCTTGACTTTCGCCTTCAAAAACGGTAACATAAAGAATATCGGGATCAATTTTGTATGTCTTGGTCAGTAATTCCCAGGACCATTCAATCGCTTCTCTTTTAAAATAATCGCCAAACGACCAATTTCCCAGCATTTCGAACATCGTATGATGATAGGTATCATGTCCAACTTCCTCCAGGTCATTATGTTTGCCGGATACTCTTAAACATTTCTGTGTATCTGCAATCCGTGGATATTTTACTGCTGAATTCCCCAAAAAAATATCTTTGAATTGATTCATCCCGGCATTGGTAAACATAAGTGTGGGATCGTTCTTAATAACCATAGGCGCTGAGGGGACGATTTTATGTTGTTTGGTTATAAAAAATTCCAGGAATTTTTCGCGTATTTCTGAAGAGTTCATACTAAGTTGTTATTTTGTTCGTTTCAGGCAGATAATAACATAATGATTACAATTCCTGAGGTTTACAGAATGTGATTTTTGATTTAACGTTTTTTAATAGATGCAAAGTTACTGCAAATTTACTTTTTTTTAGTAGTTTTGCATCTTTGGGATGTAAATTTAGAAAATTCTTATTGTTTTAACAACTGTATTTGAGCCAATTACTTTATTATGGGTAAAACCAAATATCATTTCAATACAAAAACTCTATCATTTGAAGAACTTAAGGTTTCTGTCAAGAGCAAACTACTAAAATTTATTTCGATACTTACATCAGGCATGGTTCTTTCGGCAGCTATCATGCTGATAGTTTATAGTTTTATTGATTCACCAAAAGAGCGGGTTCTGAAACGTGAAAATGAGAAGTTGGCACTTCAATATAATATTCTGAACAACCGGATGAATCAGGTTTCGGCTATTTTGGCCAATCTGCAAAGCCGTGATGACAATATTTACCGTACTATCTTCGAAGCAGAACCTATTCCGGATAATATTCGTAAGGCTGGATACGGAGGAATGGACAGATATAAAGATCTTGCCGGTTATGATAACTCTTCTTTAATGGAAAATGCCACACAGAAACTTGACATGATCTCACGGCAATTATATGTTCAATCCAAATCATTTGATGAGATCATTTCGATGGCCAGAAATAAAGAGAAAATGCTTACCTGTTTGCCGGCAATTCAACCCGTAAAGAAAACCCAATCTACTATTGTTTCAGGTTTTGGCTATAGAATTCACCCTGTTTATAAAACTCTCAGAATGCATACAGGGATAGACTTTGCCGCTAAAACAGGTACTCCTGTTTATGCCACAGGTGATGGCGTGGTGATTGATCCGAAAGGAAATGAAAGTGGATATGGGAATGTGTGTATTATTAATCATGGCTATGGTTACCAATCTCTATATGGTCATATGAGTAAAATGATTGTTCGACCTGGGGATAAAGTGAAACGGGGTCAGTTAATTGGATTTGTTGGTAGTACCGGTTTGTCTGTTGCACCTCACTGTCATTATGAAATAATTAAAAATGGGGTGAAGATAAATCCGGTTAACTTTTTTTACAACGACCTGACTCCGGATGAGTACGAGAAAGTTATTGAACAAGCCTCACGTCCATCGCAATCATTGTCGTAATTCAATTCTTTTTATATAATGCCTGAATTATTCTTTGTTAAACCGAGAATGGTTTTTGTTATTCTTGCAGTCTTTTTTTTATCTTTATACATTCAGGGGCAAAATGTACCTGATACCATAACAATTATTGGTGTCGGAGATATAATGCCCGGCACAAATTTCCCTTCATCCAAGTTTCTACCGGCTGATAGTGGAAAGTATCTTTTTAAACCCGTAAAAAACATTATAGAAAATGCAGATATTACATTTGGGAATCTCGAAGGCTGTCTGTTAAATTCAGGTGGGACGGTCAAAAAATGTCAGGATTCCACAAAGTGTTATGCCTTTCGCATTCCAACCTATTTTGCAGGTATCTTGAAAGAAGCCGGATTTGATATTTTGAATCTGGCGAATAACCATTGTGGCGATTTTGGTGAAACCGGCAGAATAAGTACGATGAAAACACTTGACAGTGCAGGCATATTTTATGCAGGATTATTGTCCTGTCCTTATGTGATTTTTACGAAAAACAATCTAAAAATCGCCTTTTGCGCTTTCTCTCCTTTTGCAGGAACTTCAGATATGATGCTGCCAGACACAGTTAAAAAAACAGTAACCTTGCTTGACTCCATTTGTGATATTGTCATAGTTTCTATGCATGCGGGAGCTGAAGGAGCCAACTATAATCACATCACCAGGCAATCAGAGGTATTCTATGATGAGGATCGGGGGAATGTGTATGAGTTTGCTCATATTGTAATTGATTGGGGTGCTGATATTGTTTTTGGTCATGGGCCTCATGTTACAAGAGCTGTCGAGCTTTACAAGAGCAGATTCATCGCTTATAGCCTGGGGAATTTTTGCACCTATGGCAGATTTAATCTAAAGGGAGCTAATGGTGCCGCTCCCATAATAAAAGTTTTTACCGATCCTAAAGGAAAATTCCTGAAAGCTAAGGTTTTTTCAATAATTCAAACTGGCGAAGGAGGTCCTGAAATAGATTATTCAAAATCAGCCCTTCAACAACTCATTGAGTTGACAAAATCTGATTTTCATGAAAATACAATTAAAATAGATGCTACCGGAACTATTTTAAAAAACGAGGGAGAGTAAAAACCCTGATTAAATTAAGATACTAATCTGATTATTTTTTCAAACAGATCTTCCATCCTATAAGGCTTGACTATAAAATCATCACACCCCGAGTTCACAGCTTTTTGCCTGTCATCCTCAAATACATAGGCTGTCAATGCTATAATCGGAATACCTGAGAAACTTTTTTTTATGATTCTGGTAGCCTCAAATCCTGACATCACAGGCATTTTTAAATCCATCAAAATAATATCAAAATCTTTTTGCTCATTATAAATATCCACAGCTGCCTGCCCGTTAATAGCTCTAACCAATTTATGTTTGGAATTATTGAATAAATACTCGAGGAACATAAAATTGATATCATCGTCTTCAGCAACCAGTATTTTTAAGGTCTTATTTAAATTCTCGATACTGATATTGGATGGACTTTCATTATTTACAATACCATTTACAGGGAAATAAGGAATGCTAAAGAAGAAATGAGTCCGTTTATTTACCTCAGATTCGACCCAAATCTTTCCTCCAAACAAATCAACGAGCCCTTTACTAATAGATAATCCTAACCCTGCTCCTTCATAATTTCTGGTTATGGTGTTATCTGCCTGTGTAAAACGATTAAATATTTCCTTATGAAATTCTTCAGGAATACCGATTCCTGTATCTTTAACATAAAACTCGATATTGTCATTTTTAATCATATATCCAAAATTTATTTCGCCTTTTTCTGTAAATTTAATAGAATTATTAATCAGATTCACAAAAATTTGATGAATTTTTTCTTTGTCAGAATAAATAATACTCGAACCATCCTCTAATCCAACACTATAAGACACTTTTATATTTTTTTCCTTTGAAAATAATTCAAAGAAATCATAAACCTCTCTGATAAGATTATTCAGGATAAAAGCCGAATTTGTTATTTTGACCTGTCCTGTTTCTATTTTTGATAAATCAAGAATATTATTGACCAATTCAATTAATCTGTAACTGCTCCTTTCAACAACCCTGGCAATTTCGGTTTTTTTATCCTCCGGAAAATCTTTTCGTGTCAACAATTGTGAGAATCCGACAATACCATTCAGGGGTGTTCTGATCTCATGCGACATGTTTTGTAAAAAAGCTGTCTTCAGTTTATCAGATTCTTCTGCTTTGGCTAAAGCTTTTGTAAGCTCTTCATTAGCTTTCTCAATTTCCATTTGATATTTTATCTGCTTAGATTCGTCGCTTGCAATGATCACGAACCCGATATCCTGATTATCGCCACGGGCAAAGTGGGAAACCCTTAAATTGACGGGTATCCTTTCATTGAATTTTGTAAGCAGGTGAATATTTTCCTTATTTAATTTATTATCGATTAACCTGCTAAACGGAATATCTCCTTCCAACAAAATGTGAATATTTTCTCTGAGTATCTCATCATCTTCATATTTTAAAGTTCTGGTGGTCGCAGTATTGATAAAATTAACATACCCCATATTGTCAGTAACAATAATAATATCTTCAATTGAGTTAAAAATATCTTCAAGGTAACCCTTGGTTACGGTAGAGTGATTTAATTCTTCACCCAGGTTGTTTATACTGGTATAAAGGCTATTAAACACATCGTCAATATCATCAGAAATCTCCAACTGAATACTGTAATTATGCATGGCATATTTCAGCAGTATCTCATTCCCCAGATCAATGTTTAATTCTACTTCTTTCTTCCAGAAATATTTTTTGTTAAGCAAATGCTGCAGCTTAATAAAATTAGGATTCAATTCTAAAGCAGAAGAAGGATTGGCTGATTTTTGCGTTCCATCCTTTTTATTCAAAAGAGAATATAACTCTTTAAGAAGTGCATTAATTGTATCGTTATTGCTCTGCATTATTATTAACCGATAATAAATTAAGCTTTTAAATAAGCTCTAAAGATATTTTGACGGACACTTTAATAAGGAAAAAAGCAAAATTAGTTGTTTTGCACAATTTATCCTATTGAATTCAAAGAATATTTTGGGGAGAGCGTTTTTTTATTTTTTATCAACAAATTTCTGCGCCCATTTGATTGCCTCTTCTTTTTTAGTAAAAATTTTAGCTGGCGCCGGACGTTTATTAATGGCCGAAAAAAAATTGTACATCACTTTTTGTACTTTGGAATTAATTATTACGGCAACAGCTTTTACTCCAATGGCAGCATCTGATTCTGACATTCTTTGCCTCGATTCCCTTGTGCTTGTTTTTATTGACCTCATATCAGAAACAATAGGAAATGATTTTCCTTCACACATTTCCAACCTCTTCTTAATTCCTCGGTCAACCATTTCATACGTACCATGCTCGGTAAAAAAGTTAATAAACACAATGTCATTTTCGATGTTCATTGAGAAATCTTCATCTGAATAATTGAGCATACTAAATGAATTTTAGTAACAAAATTAATAATTTAAGTATCACAAAGCAATTAAATTATTAGATTTTTGATTATTTTTGGCTCATGACACAAAAATCAAACTACGCAAAACTAATCAATACTGTAAACGAAAGTTCCAGCCTGGGTTTTAAAAGAGGGCTGGGGTTCTTGTATTCTGAAGATGAAGTATTAAACGGTCGGGAAATTACTTTACATGGAAAAAAACTAATCCATTTCGGTTCATGTGGTTATCTTGGACTGGAAATTGATCCAAGGCTTAAAGAATCAGCAATTGAGGCTATAATGAAGTATGGCACTTATTTTTCATGTTCACGCACTTATGTTTCGTGTGGAAATTATAAGGAACTGGAAGATCTGTTAGAAAAGATATTCAATGCCCCTATTTTACTGACTACCAACAGTACCCTCGGCCACCATTCAGTTATGCCAATTGTTATTGGAGGGAATGACCTGGTAATTTACGATCAACAGGCTCACATAAGCATGCACGAGCTTGCATACAAATTAAGGCATAATGGCACGGAAGTAACCATATTGCGGCACAACCGACTTGATGAGCTTGAAAATAAAATTGTTGAAACCAAAGGTAAGTATGAAAAGATATGGTATGTTGTGGATGGCGTATTTTCTATGTTCGGAGACCTGCCTAATACCATTGAAATAATTAAATTGCTTGACAAACATAAGAGTTTACATTTATATATTGATGATGCTCATGGTATGAGTTGGGCCGGACCCAACGGTTCGGGTTATACCCTCAGCCAGACGAAACTTCATCCGAAAATGGTTTTAGGAACTTCGATGGCCAAAGGATTCGGTTCATGTGGAGGCATTTTTGTTTTTCCGGATGCAGAAACAAGAGACAGGGTGAAAGGCTGGGGCGGGCCACTCACCTACTCAGGGCCTCAGGAGCCGGCAACTGTTGCGGCAGCTATTGCTTCGGCCAAA
The DNA here is from genome assembly GCA_964469155.1 of uncultured Bacteroidales bacterium. Lineage (GTDB taxonomy): Bacteria > Bacteroidota > Bacteroidia > Bacteroidales > CAIWKO01 > CAIWKO01. Next base: position 42,664 of record CAYXXU010000020.1, on the reverse strand, counting down.
ATTCATCTTTCGGACGAGATTACAGAACTTCAGGATTCATTGCAGGAGAAGATAAAATTCTGCAATTACATTATGGATAAATATAAAGTACCAGTTATATCAAATTCGATAAGCCCCATATTTTTTGTTGGTATGGGCTTGCAAAAAGTTTCGTATAACCTGGTGCAACGTATCATCAACGAAGGTTTTTATACAAATATCGCCGTTTTCCCGGCGGTTCCGGAAACTTGCTGCGGAATGAGATTTACTATTACCAACCATCTTCGTATGGAAGATATAGAAAATCTTGGTAAGGCAGTGGCACTTCATATACCCAAGGTACTGGCCGAGGAAGAAAGAAGCATGAATGATATTTACCGTGCTTTTCGCAAATTTTCTGATCTTGAAAAAAAATTGAGCAATAATGATGTTGCTGCAACGCCACAAATTCAAAAACTACCAGAAAACCAGACCCTAAAAGTTTTTCATACCATTAAAGATATTGATAAAAATTTATGGAACAGTTTTTTTGATAACAGGGGGGCCTTTGACTACGATACTTTGGCTTTGTTTGAGTTGGTTTTCAGTAATAATGCCGAAAAAGAGAACAACTGGAAATGGTATTATTATATTGTAGAAGAAAACCACAGAGTTGTTCTGGCAACATTTTTTACCTCGGGCCTCTCGAAGGACGATATGCTGGCTTCTCAAGCGGTTTCGGCAAAGATTGAGGAAGTCCGGAAAACAGATCCCTATTATTTAACCTCAACATATTTTATGATGGGCTGTTTGCTCACCAATGGCGACCATTTGTATATCGACCGCGAAAACCCACTCTGGAAAAAAGCATTTACAAAACTGCTCGACGAGGTATGGAAAGAGCAGGATCGGCAAAAAGCTGCGGTACTTTTTCTGCGCGATTTTGTGGCTCCCGACGACGAATTGAAACTGATGATGATGGACCTCGGCTTTATTAAACTCGACCTTACAGGTAATAACATACTTGCGAATTTAAAAGACCTGTCGTTTGATGAGTATTGGAATACACGCCTCAACCGCAAGCATCGATACCAGTTGAAAAGTGAAGCCCTGACAGATATTGACTTGTTTTCGGTAAAAATAAATCAATATACCGAGGCTGAGATATTGGATTTCTACAATTTGTATATTAATGTGAAGAGGAAAAGTTTCGGATTAAATACTTTCGATTTGCCTGTTAAACTTTTCTATGAAGCAGTGAAATCAAAACAGTGGGAAATTATTTCGGTGGTATATTTGCCTGAAAATAAAACTGTAAGTATGGGGCTGTGCTACAAATCAGAAAAGAATTATTGTACACTGATTTTTGGGATGGAAAATAATTTAGACAGCGCATGGAATGTTTATAAAAAAACCATTCTCCTTGTTGTTAAAAGGGCACTGGAGTTAAATGTCAATAATGTTTTCCTGGGTGTTACGGCCAACGAAACCAAAAAGAAATTCGGTATAACCCTGGTGCCCCAAATGGGCTTTATTCAGATGAAAGACCATTTTAACATGGATTTTATTGAAAGTTTGCAGTAGAAAATTGAAAGAGTTGTGTTTAAATTCCAAATTACAAGTTCCAAGAATCATATTCCAGGGATTAGGTCTTAAATAATGGGGGTAAGTATCTCTGTTTTAAAGCCACAGAACAAATCCCGCTTCTAACAGATGAATAAGGATATTTCTCGTGAAAAACTTTTATTAGTATTGATTGTCCTCCTGAGCTTATAATACTCGTTACTATAATGCCGAAGAAAAGTAACAGGTCGATAAAGTAAATTACCAAATTAAGCTCAAACATTTGTCAACTTATATCGTCATTTTTCTTATTCTGGCTGTTATCTTCAAACTTCTGGCCGTTATCTTATAACCTCTGGCCATTATCTTCCAACTTCTGGCCACTATCTTCTAACCTCTGGCCGCTATCTTTTAACTTCTGGCCGATATCTTCTAAACTCTGGCCGTTATCTTCCAACTTCTGGCCATTATCATCTGACTTCTGGCCGTTATCTTTTAACCTCTGGCCATTATCTTCAAAATGCCAGCCGTTAACTTTGAATTTCCGGCACCTGTTTGATACAACCGCATCATTGATTTCTGCCCTTGTATTATTAACTTTTAATATTAATCTTTACTATTAAACATCTTAAATAAAACAATAATATTTCCAAATCCAAAGTTTTGTTTGGAACCGGGAGTATATTTTAAAGTGAATATCGAATAGAGAAACTTAATTTGAAAAAAAACAAAAAAGCCGTTCCTCACAGAACGGCCTTTTTTTGTTCCCGGAAAAGGTATTATTCAAGTAGCAGTTTCTGACCAACGGTGATCTGGTTATCCTGAATTTGATTTAAAATTCTGAGCTTGTCGATCGAAATATTATATTTTTTTGCGATACGGCCTAATGTCTCACCTGCCATCACCGTATGATATCCGGGATTAACGATGCTGTTTGTCTGCGATTGCATTGGTATCGTCATTTTTCCTTCCAACTTCAGTTTCTGGCCGGGTATGATTTTATCATCCTGAATACCATTCAATGTTTTCAGCTTATCAACCGTCATTCCGTACATTTTCGCAATGCTGTAAAGAGTCTCGCCCTTAGCCACTATATGATATGCCGGAACAGATATTTTCTGTACAGGTTGCTGATATTTTGTCACATAAGTTCTTTTGCCAGAAACATCAAGTGGCGATTCGCTCACCTTCAGGTCGCAAGGATCGAAGAAAAAATCGGGCAGAAATTTAATATCAATAACCTCACCATCCACAAATTTCGTAGGATCAAACTGCCCCCTGTTAGTAGGTGTGCTGAAACCTAATACTTTAAATTCAGTACGGCGATTCAGTTGATGCTCTTCTTCCGAACAAGTTACGCCGTCTTTGCAATTATTGGTCAGCCTGTATTCGCCATAACCTCGGGCCAGCAAGCGTCCGGGTAATATACCACCGTTCGAAACAATATAATCAACGGCAGCGTTGGCACGATTGGTCGACAAAGTATTGTTGTAAGAAAACGAGGCCCGGCTATCGGTATGTGACGATAATTCGGCTATCAGTGCCGGATTATCCTGCATTATTTTGATCACTTTGTTCAGTTCGGGTTTCGCATCCTCGCGAATAAAATATTCGTCCAGGTCATAATATATATTATTCAGTACAAAGGTTTTGTTCATATCCAGTTTGTCAAGCAATAAATCGCGTGGGGCAATCATATTTTTGTTAGGCTCGATTTTGGATATATTCCAGGGCAAGCAATCGAAAATATAATTCTTTTGCATGGCTTTTACCAGGTATTCGGCCGGACGATCCACTGTGGTCTTGTACAAACCCTCCGGGTTGGTCTTTAAAATCTTTACCTTACCGGTTTGTGGATTCAATAAAAACACGGTAGCCTGATCAATAGGTTGCCCTGTTGATTTATCTTTTACATAACCTGAAATAAGTGCTTTATTCAAAGTATCGGCATTTTCCGGATCAGCAATCCCAAAATTGCGAAAAGCATAAATATCATCTAATCCTTTGCCGCCGGGGCGATTCGAACTAAAGAACCCATGTTTCATATCCTCAAAAAACAATATTCCGAAATCATCCCACGACGAATTGATGGGTTTCATCAGGTTACGGGGTTCGGTCCACTCGCCACCTTTTTTGTTAGAGATAAAAATATCCAGCCCGCCAAATCCGGCATAACCATCAGATGCAAACAATAGTGTAGTATCATTCACCATGGTTGGAAAAACTTCGTTGCCCAACGAATTAATTTTCTGACCCAGGTTTACCAGGTTTGTCCAATTATCGTTTGCCCAAACACACATGTAAAGATCTGATTCGCCAAAACCACCGGGCTTATCTGATGAAAATATCATGGTTTTTCCATCGGGTGATAAGGTAGGATGCGCCACCGAATATTCATCAGCGTTTAAAAAGAAGGGCTTGAATTTGGGGTTTTTATCATCAGTTATATCAGCAAAAAACATTTTTACCACATGAGTCTTGATTTTATCTTTTGCAACCTTAACATTTTTTCTGTCGGTGCGCGAAATAATCACCATTTTACCATCTTTCGAGAAAACGGCAGGTCCGTCGTGATACAATTGCTCGTAACTGTTGCTTAAGGTTTTCGGTTCGGTCATATCAGTCCAATAATCCTGGAAGTATTTGGGTTTGGACAGAAACAAATCAAGATAGTCGTTATCAGTCCATTTATAAGTAAGGTCAGTTTTTGCATCCGAAACACGGTCGGAAGTAAAAACAATACCGTCTTTGTAGATCACCGGGCTAAAATCCGACCATTTGGTGTTCAGCGCTTCTTCGTTTTTTATCTCGAGCACCTTCGAAACAGCGTATTTGTTCTTAATAGCCCAATCGCAGAAAGCAGCATACGTTTTTCCCCTGGGATCGTCAACAACCAATTGAGCATACTTTTCGAATGCCGCTTTCGCGTCCTTATAACTTTCGAGCTGACGAAGCGCCTGCCCCAGGTACAAATAATTAACCGGAACAACAGGCACAATTTCAACCGCCCTTGCATACCACGAACGTGCTTCCTGAGGATTATTGATATACCTGTAGCAATCGGCTAATTTTACAACAGCTTCGTTACTTTTTTCCAAGGGTCCCTTTGCTATCACCTTCTTGTATAAAGGAATTGCTTTCGAAAACCGGTACAGGTCGAAATACCTGTTAGCCCTTTGTAATTGCCCGTATGAGTTAAACTGTAAAGCAATTAGAACGATTATCGGGATAAGTTTGATTGAATTTTTCATAAACTTTCAATATTATTGCGTTAAAAACTGTCTTTTATTTATAATAAGAAAAATTAAAAATGAAAATAACGTGGTGTCAACATTCTGGATTTGAAAACATCGAAATCCAAACCAAGCCTGACTTCATGTGATCCCTTATTAACCGACATTAGTTTATTCAGATAAAGGTCATAAGAATAACCCACCCTTAGATTCCTGGTAATCCTGAATTCAGTAAGAAGCACAACTGCTTTTTCGGTACGGTAAGAAGCGCCTATCCAGAACCAATTGTTGAAAATAAAACTGGCATTGATATCAAACTGAATAGGAGAATGAGGAACAAATTTTGCCATCATTGAGGGCCGGAAAGTAACTTTTTCAGAAATCGGGATCATAACTCCTCCCATTCCGTAGAAGTGTCGCATCAACTTAGTATAGGTATTCTTTCCGTCGACAGTAGCCATACCCGATTCGCTCTGGAAAAGACCTTTAGAACTTACCCCGGCAAACCATTTATTCGAATAATAATATATTCCGAAGTTAGCATCCGGTGTAAATTTTTTGGTCGTTTGCTGGCCAAAAACAAAATCCGGATCCTGAACATTCATCTTCTCCCAATTGAACGAAAAATATTTGAATCCTACCTGCAAACCAAAACACAATTTGCCATTTCCTAGCTTAATCCGGTAGGCATATGAGCCCATCAAACCATAGGTGGAAGTAGGTCCTAATATATCTGCATACAGGTATAAGCCCAAACCCATATGATTGTTGCGCAAAGGCGAATGAAGCGTTAATGTTGTTGTTCTTGGGGCGCCTTTAATGCCTACCCATTGATACCTGCTCAGCAGGTCAACGGTAAGCATTTCGGTGCTGCCTGCATAAGCTGGATTTACAGCAAGTTTATTAAACATATACTGACTGAACAAGGGATCCTGTTGAGCATAAGCACTCATGCTTACAAACAGTATTAAGGAAATTAGTATCTTTTTCATGACTAATATATTTTAATTTTTATAATTACTTTCCGGTTTTTACGTAAATCCAACCCGCGAACTTCTTCTTATTCTTAATATCAAGCATGTAATAATAGGTGCCGTCCGGAACCTGCTTGCCTTTATAGGTAGCATCCCACGACACATCATTATTATTATAGTGAGTATAGTTTGCGATCACATCGCCCCAACGGTTGAAGATGGTTACTTCATTATCGGGGAAGAATTCTATTCCGAAAATAATCCAAACATCATTATCGCCATCCCCATTCGGTGAAACACCGTTATAAATGATCAGGTCGTCAAGTGTGAATTCGGGTTTCACATGAATGTATACGGTTGCCTGATCGCACAATACCGGTGAACCATTATCGCAGATCTGGTAACAGAGACTATCTTCGCCTGAGAATCCGTCGTACGGACAATAAGTCAATGTATTGTCGCTGTTTAACACAACGGTTCCATTAACAGGTGGCCCGCATAATGATACTGTCAGGCTGTTACTATCCGGATCATAATCATTAGGCAAAATCGGGAAGGTAATACAGGTTTGATATTCAGTCGTATCATAATCGTCGACTGCAACCGGTGGTAAATTAATACCATCGACTGTAATTACCACTGTATCCTGGTCCTGACATCCGGTAACCAGATCGGTAACCGTAACAACAAATATGGTTGTGGTTGATAATGGATCGGTAATCGGATGGTCAGTGTTTTCGAAAACCAGCAATGTTGCAGGCTCCCAGTTATAACTGTATGCACCCGAACCATTGGTTGCACTACCATGTAATGTCACCGAATTATTTGCAAATATGGTAGTATCCTGACCGGCGTTGGCAATAATAGACTCCATGATCGTCAGATACATAAAGTCAGTAATTGTATCGCTTCCGCAAGCTACCGAACTGATCGCATTCAGTGTAAGCATAATTACCCCTGTTTCACCAGGTCCCGGAACATAGGTTGGATTCAGGGTATTGCCATTCAGAATAGTCCCTGCACCTGTTGTGGTCCAGAATAAACTGGTCGAGTATAAGGCGGTTGCATCATCCACAAAATAACTAACATTCTGGCAAATTGCAGTGTCAGCGCCGGCGTATATCACAGGTTTATGTGATATGGTCAGCAACATGGCATCAGCAGGAGCATTTCCGCAAGGAGCCTGAGAAGTGGTGATTAAGGTGAGGGTGATGCTACCATTCAGAATATCAGCAGCACTTGGCGTATATACAGCGTTTAAAATGGAGGGATCAGCAAAAGTTCCGCTTCCTGAAGTCGTCCAGATATACGAGGTGGCATTGGTTGCTGTTGCACCATTTAAGGTAAAGGACGATCCTTCACAAACCACACCATCGGGCCCGGCACTGGAAACTGCCTGCAATGAGAAATAAAGTATCATAGCATCAGAAACAGAGGGACACGGTATAGCTGAATTTGCTGTCAGGGTTAACGTAACGCTACCTGCAGCCACATCGGCCGGACTTGGATCATAGGTTGCATGCAACAGGGTATTATTGTTAAACGTACCCGTACCCGAGGTGGTCCAAAGAACAGAAGTTGCATTTAGTTCAGTAGCATCACTGAGAGTATAAGTTGCGGTTTCGCAGATGGTAGCATCAGCACCGGCGTAGACATTACTAACCTGATGGGATATATTAAGTCGCATAACGTCAGTCACCATAGTACATGGAGAAGCAGAATTGGCTGTCAGAGTTAGGAAAACAAATCCATCCTGAATATCATTCAAACTTGGGGTATAAACAGGATGTAAGATGTTCGGGTTATTGAAAGAACCTGTTCCACTTGTTGACCAGATGAGCCCTGTTGCAAATTGTGCCGTTGAACCACCCAATGGATAGGTTCCTGTTTCGCAAATAGTAGCATCCGTACCTGCGCTGATCACAGCCTGACGGCTAATGGTCAGGATCATGGCATCTGTTGAACCAGGACAAGGTGAAGCCGAATTTGCCACTACGGTTAGTATAACCGAACCGAAGGTAATATCGGCAGGGCTGGGAGTATAAACCGGATGCAAAGTATTGCCATTAGTAAAGGTTCCTGTGCCGCTTGTGGTCCAGGCATAACCTACTGCATATTGTGATGAGGAACCACTAACAGTATATGAACCCTGGGTTTCGCAAATGATAGCATCAGGTCCGGCATTCACTATTGACCGGTGATTGATAGTGAGTGTCATTACATCGCTGGCAGTTGTGCAAGGTGCAGTTGAAGTCACGGTAAGGGTAAGGTCAACCTGCCCATCCAGAATATCATTCAAACTGGGAGTATAGATAGGATTCAGAACGGCTGTGTTGTCGAAAGTGCCTGTTCCGCTGCTGGTCCACAAATAACTGGTGCCGTAAAGAGCAGTAGCGCCATTTAAAGTATAAGTATCTGATTCGCAAATAGCAGCATCTGCTCCTGCATTAGCAATAGCCTGTGGACTTATAGTAAGTACCATATTGTCAGAAACACTTGGACAAGGCGAGGGAGATGTGGCAACAACAGTTAGAGTAACCGCACCTGCAGCAATATCAGCCAGACTTGGGGTATATACAGGATGTAAGGTGGCTCCATCGAAGAAGGTTCCCGTACCACTGGTAGTCCATTGATAACTTACCGCATTTTGCGAGGATGAACCACTTAATGTGTAAGAACCCTGGGTTGAACAAATAATGTCATCGGGTCCGGCATTCACAATCGCATGATGAGATATAAATAAGGTCATGGTGCTTGAAACATCCGGGCAAGGTGCATTAGCTGTCGCCGTTAAAGTGAGATATACATAACCATCCAGAATATCGTTCGGACTAGGAATATAGAATGGATTCAGAATATTGCTGATATTAAATTGTCCTGTTCCGGAGGTGGTCCATTGAACCGAAACTGCGTTGGTTGCAGTTGCATCTGACATAGTAAAATTACTGCCTTCACAAATGGTTGCATTAGGTCCTGCAAAAGCTGTTGTCGGAGCAGTTATGGTAACCTCAACATAATCAATAGAAGGATCACAGTAAGGTCCGTTGCTTACGGTCCAACTGAACACATAGGTTCCTGGAATCAAACCCAGAACAATGGTTGATGGTTGATTTGGATCAATTATATTTGCAGTATCGGGTCCGGAAACCTGAGCCCAAACACCTGTTCCCACCACAGGGGTAGTAGCAGTAATAGTTGTAAAAATAGCTCCGCATAAATTCTGATCAGGACCGGCGTCAGCGACGCTTGGCGGTAACCATAAAGAATAAGTCACCTGACTGCTGGCTGTGCAGGTTCCATTGGTCACTGAATATTCGAATACATAAGTTCCCGGAGTGTGATTGATAAATGCTGCTGCAATACTTGAATTTGCATTAGTAATAATAACGGGAGGTCCGGAAATCTGTGTCCATTGAACATTTGCAAAAGGCATATCATTTCCGGTAAGTGTAAAGAAATCCAGATCATCATCACAGAATTGCTGATCATATCCGGCAAAAGCAATAACATCCTGATCAACAGTAATAAATACAGTATCATTTGAGCAGACTGAAGGTAATGGAATACCCTGGTCGCACAGTGATACTACAACGTAATCAGTACCAAAGTATCCTCCTGTTGGAGTATAGGTTAATACACCTCCTGCTGTAATAACTGCATTACCATGCATTGGTCCGGAAACCAAATCGGTTTCCACAGTCAGAATGGTTGCTTCGGGGTCAAAATCTCCATTGAGCAACACATTGACACTGGCTGATGAGCCTTCACAGAGACTAATCTGTTCGTTAAATACAATTGGCACATCATTTACAGGAAGAACATTGATTGTTACCAGAGCAGTATCACAATTGATAGGCATACCGAAATCACAAATCATATAGATAAAGTTATCGGTTCCATTATAATTAGGATTCGGAGTGTACGTAAATGTACCATTGTTACTGAAGTTAATGGTTCCATTTGAAGGACCGGTAACAATGGCAAATCCTGTTGGATTCAAATTGCCATCCACATCACTGTCATTATTAATTACAGTGCCTGTTATCGGAGTATCTTCGTTGGTCGTGAAATTATCTGCATTGGCTATTGGAGGATCATTAACCGGTAAAACATTGATTGTAATAATTCCATTGTCGCAAAGCAACGAATCTAAGCTATTGTCGCATATTGTTATACAAACCTGATCAGTTCCATTGAAGTCCGGGTTCGGCATATAGGTTACACATACCTGATTACCAATTACCGTTGGACCTGCTGTTATCGTACCATTTGATGGACTACCACAAAGGCTGGCAGTGAAAATGGAGTTTGCATCAGGATCACTTATCGGCAAACAAACCGTTATCGGAGTGTCTTCAGGAGTAGTTACGGTCAGGTCAGGAATCACCGGAGGATCATCAACCGGAAGTACATCGATTGTTACCAGGGCTGTACCGCAATAGATAGGCATGCCTAAATCACAAACCATATAAATAAAGGTATCGGTTCCGATATAATCCGGATTCGGAGTGTAAGTAAATGTGCCGTTGCTACTGAAGATGATGGTGCCATTTGAAGGACCGGTAACAATTGCAAACCCTGTTGGATTCAAGTTGCCATCAACATCACTGTCGTTATTAATTACGGTGCCTGTTATTGGGGTATCTTCATTTGTTGTGAAGTTATCAGGATTGGCTACCAAAGGATCATTTACAGGAACCACAGTAATAACTGATGTAGAAGTATCGCATAAGCCGGTGTTGTCGCATACAATAATACAAACATTGTCGGTGCCATTGAAGTTGGTATTCGGCAGGTAGGTGAAACAAACCTGATTTCCCACTACTGTTGGTCCACTTGTGATTGTACCGTTGGCAGGTGGGCCACACAAACTGGCCGTAAAGGTGTTTCCGGCATCAGGATCGTTGATGGTTGTGCACACAGTGACCGGGGTATCTTCAGGAGTTACGACCGGTGGTTCTTGTATTACCGGGGGATCATCAACAGGTGTTACAGTAATAATAATGTCAGCAGTTGCAAGACCTCCGCTTCCATCGGTAATTGTATATGGAATTGCAGGAACCGAACCATTGAAATCAGCAGCAGGAACGAAATTAAACAGTCCATTACTGTAAATAGTAATCACACCATATCCGGGGATATTAACTGTAGCGCCGGCAGGATAGGTTACTCCATTTACAATAAAACTTACAATTGAAAGTGGTCCGCCATCAATATCACTATCGTTGGTCAGTGCATTTCCACTTACAGGGGTGTCTTCAGGTGTACTGATTGTATCATTAACTGCCACAGGAGGATCGTTGACCATACCTACAAAAATATCAAGGTCTGCTTGATCGGTTCCGCCATTGCCATCGGTAATAGTATAGGTTATGGTCGGAACAGGTCCGTTGTAGTCCGGATCAGGCGTAAAGGTATAGTTACCTGTCGAATCAATCACAATAACGCCTACGCCAGGTATGGTTACAGTCGTTCCTGCGGGATAGGTTGTTCCGTTGATCGTAAAATCAACCACCGTCAAGGCATCGCCTTCAGGGTCGCTATCGTTGGTTATTACACTTCCGCTAACAGGAGTATCTTCAGGTGTCGTCACAATATCGTCAACAGCTATCGGAGGATCATTAACGGGAAGCACATTGATTGTTACCAGGGCTGTATCGCAATAGATCGGCATGCCCAAATCGCATATTGAATAGATAAAGGAATCTGTTCCGCTATAACCAGGATCAGGAGTATAAGTAAAGGTTCCATTGCCGCTAAAAATGAGAGTTCCATTTGTCGGATAACTAACTACTGCAAAACCATTAGGATTGAGGTTCCCATCAAGATCGCTGTCATTGTTGATTACAGTGCCTGTTATCGGGGTGTCTTCATTTGTGGTGAAGTTATCAGGATTGGCTACCAAAGGATCATTTACAGGAACTACGGTGATTACTGATGTTGAAGTATCACACAAGCCGGTATTGTCGCATACAATAATACATACATTGTCTGTGCCACTGAAATTGTTATTCGGTAAGTAGGTGAAACAAACCTGGTTTCCAACAATGGCAGGGCCAGAGGTAATTGCGCCGTTGGCCGGAGGCCCGCACAAACTGGCTGTAAAGGTGTTTCCTGCATCAGGATCACTGATGGTTGTACAAACAGTTACCGGGGTATCTTCAGGAGTTACGACCGGAGGTTCTACTATTACGGGAGGGTCATTTACCGGAAGCACATTTATTGTAACCAAGGCTGTATCGCAATAGATAGGCATTCCCAAATCACAAACCGTGTAAATAAAGGTATCTGTTCCGGTGTAATCCGTATTGGGTGTATAGGTGAATGTACCATTATTGCTGAAATTCAGAGTCCCATTCGAAGTCCCCGTGACAATGGCAAAACCGGTTGGAATCAGGTTATTATCAACATCGCTGTCATTGGCAATAACGGTTGCATTTAGGGTATTATCCTCATTGATGGTAAAGTTATCGGGATCAGCAACGGGTGGATCGTTTACACCATTTACAAAAATACTGATAAAGGCTGTATCACAGGCTGCAGGTAAATTATTATCGCAAGCTGAATAAATAATAGGTGTAGCCTGACCATTGAAGTTTAGATCGGGTGTAAAGGTTACTTCGCCTGTGGTTGTATTGGCGGTATAAGTTCCTTCGCCGGGAATTGTGAGAGTAGTTTGATTTCCGGGTGTGCTTTGATCCAGATCGATACTGGCAGGATCAACAAAGCCTTCTATATCGGTGTCATTGCCAATCACGTTGAAGGTCACCGGAGTTTCTTCGCTGGTGCTTACCGTATTTAAATTAACAACCGGAGCATCGTTTACCGCAGTTACATTCAGATCGATAGTAGCCTGATCACAATATACCGGTATTCCGTTATCGCATACGCTATAGGTTATGGTATTAACTGCTCCGTTAAAATTGAGCGCCGGAGTAAAGGTAACTTCGCCGGTAGTGGTATTGGCAACGTAAGTTCCCTGACCGGGAATAGTAAATGTGGTCTGATTGCCGGGGGTTGAAGGATCCAGATCGATAGTAGATGGGTCGATTACGCCGTCAGCATCGGTATCATTACCGGTAATCGAGAAGGTTACCGGGGTATCTTCAGGGGTAGTGGCTCCATCATCGTTGGCAACCGGAGCAATATTGGTGAGTATTACTTCCATATTTATAATTGCCTGATCACACAAAGCAGGCAATGGAGTTCCGTTATCACATACGCTGTAAGTGATGGGAGTAACAATTCCTGAAAAGTTTAATGCCGGAGTAAAAGTAACATCGCCAATTGAAGTGTTTACAGTGTAAGTTCCCTGGCCGGGAATAGTAAATGAAGTCTGATTACCCGGGGTTGAAGGATCGAGGTCTATTGTAGCAGGATCGATTGCACCGTCAATATCAAAGTCATTTGTTATAATATTAAAGGTAACCGGAGTATTCATATCGGTATTGGCAGCGTTGTCGTTTGCAACAGGCGGGTCGTTTACTGCAATTACAGTAACAGTAATATTTGCCTGATCGCAATTTACCGGTAAAGGTATTCCGCTATCGCAAATACTGTAAGGTACCGGTGTAGTTGTTCCGTTGAAGTTTGCATAAGGAATAAAAGTGACATCGCCGTTTGAAGGATTAAGAATATAAGTTCCTTCACCAGGAACAATCAGCAATGTTTGCTGACCGGGCGATGCAGGATCAAGATCGATAGTAGTTGGATCCATTGGTCCGTCTACATCGAAATCATTGGCGGCAATATTGAAAGTTACCGGGGTATCTTCATTGGTTGATGCATTGTCGTCAGCAACCACTGGAGGATCATTTTGAGGTAATACATCAAATGAAATATTAGCATCATCACATAATCCGGTCGGATCGCATAATCGGTAAGGCAGCACAGCAGTCCCGTTATAGTTATTAGCAGGATCAAAGGTAACCTCTCCGGTGGTTGTATTCAAGGTCCATACTCCCTGTGAATCTGTAAATGAGGTCTGAAGTCCGGGTGTGATCGGATCAAGGTCGATAGTAAACTGACCGGGACCATTAACCGGACCCGATGGATTGCCATCTGGGTCAGAATCATTTGAAAGCAGGCTTACACTTCCATTAGCACCGTCTTCTATAAGCTGTGCTCCAACATCATTAATAGCTAAAGGAGGATCGTTAACCGCAGTTACAACAAAACTAATGTTTGCATTATCGCAGGCACCAGCCGGATCACATAAGGTATAAGGTATTACTGCTGTGCCGTTATAATTGTTTGCAGGGTCGAAAGTTACTTCGCCTGTGGCGGTATTGAGAGTCCATACCCCCTGAGCGTCGGTGAAGGTGGTTTGAATGCCGGGTGTTCCGGGATCAAGGTCAACCGTGAACTGTCCAACTCCATTGACCGGAGCTGCTGGGTTGCCGTCTAAATCGGTATCATTGGTAATAACGTTTACTGTGCCATTGGGGCCGTCTTCATTTAAAGCCGGGCCATTATCATCATTGGCTACAGGAGGATCGTTAACCGGGGAAACTACAAAGGTGATAGTTGCCGGATCACAAGCACCGCTTGGGTCACATAAAGAATAAGGTATGACTGCTGTTCCGTCATAGTTGTTGGCAGGGTTGAAGGTAACATCACCAGTGGCAGTGTTTAATGTCCATACACCCTGAGCATCGGTGAATGTTGTTTGAATACCGGCTGTTCCGGGATCGAGATCAACGGTGAACTGACCCACTCCATTGACAGGGGCAGATGGATTACCATCGGGATCAGTGTCGTTGGTAATTATATTTACTGTTCCATCGGGGCCATCTTCAGTAAGACCGGCGCCATTATCATCATTGGCAACAGGAGGATCGTTTACCGGAGTTACAACAAAACTAATATCTGCATTATCACAAGCTCCACTTGGATCACATAGAGTATAGGGTATAGTGGCGGTACCATTATAGTTATTAGCGGGATCAAAGGTTACTTCGCCGGTGGCTGTATTGAGAGTCCATACTCCCTGAGCATCGGTAAAGGTTGTTTGAATGCCGGGGGTTCCCGGATCGAGGTCAACCGTGAACTGTCCAACTCCATTGACCGGAGCTGTGGGGTTGCCATCTAAGTCGGTATCATTAGTAATAACGTTTATTGTGCCATTGGGGCCGTCTTCGGTTAATGCCGGGCCGTTATCATCGTTGGCAACAGGAGGATCGTTAACCGGAGCAACTACGAATGTAATGTTTGCCGGGTCGCAAAGACCGCTGGGGTCGCATAAGGTATAAGGAATCACTGCTGTGCCATTATAGTCATTGGCAGGGTCGAAGGTAACAACACCTGTGGCAGTGTTTAATGTCCAAACACCCTGAGCATCGGTGAATGTTGTCTGAATACCGGCTGTTCCGGGATCGAGATCAACGATGAACTGACCCACTCCATTGACAGGAGCAGTGGGGTTGCCGTCAGGATCGGTGTCGTTGGTAAGAATGCTTACTGTTCCATTAGGACCGTCTTCAGTCAGACCGGCGCCATTATCATCATTGGCAACAGGAGGATCATTTACCGGAGTCACAACAAAAGTAATATCAGCATTATCGCAGGCACCAGCCAGATCGCATAAAGTATAAGGAATAACTGCTGTTCCGTTAAAGTCATTGGCAGGGTCGAAGGTAACAACACCGGTTGCAGTGTTTAATGTCCAAACACCCTGAGCATCGATGAATGTTGTCTGAATACCGGGTGTTCCGGGATCAAGGTCAACCGTGAACTGTCCCACTCCATTGACCGGAGCGGTTGGGTTGCCATCTAAATCGGTATCATTGGTAATAACGTTTACTGTGCCATTGGGTCCGTCTTCAGTTAATGCCGGGCCATTATCGTCGTTGGCTACCGGAGGATCGTTGACCGGTCCGACAACAAAGGTAATATTTGCATTGTCGCATAATACAGATGGATCGCATAAGGTATACGGTATGGTTGCCGTGCCAAAATAATTGTCAGCAGGATCAAAAGTTACTTCACCTGTGGCAGTGTTTAATGTCCAAACACCCTGAGCATCGGTGAATGTTGTCTGAATACCGGCTGTTCCGGGATCGAGATCAACGATGAACTGACCCACTCCATTGACAGGAGCAGTGGGGTTGCCGTCAGGATCGGTGTCGTTGGTAAGAATGTTTACTGTTCCATTAGGACCGTCTTCAGTCAGACCAGCACCATTGTCGTCATTAGCAACCGGAGGATCATTTACCGGAGTTACAACAAAAGTAATATCAGCATTATCGCAGGCACCGGCCGGATCGCACAAAGTATAAGGAATTACAGCAGTGCCGTTATAGTTGTTGGCAGGATCAAAGGTTACTTCGCCTGTTGCTGTATTGAGAGTCCATACTCCCTGAGCATCGGTGAAAGTTGTTTGTATGCCTGCTGTACCGGGATCGAGGTCAACTGAGAACTGACCAACTCCATTAACAGGAGCGGAGGGGTTACCATCCACATCGGTGTCGTTGGTAATTATATTAACTTGGCCATTGGGTCCGTCTTCAGTTAATGCCGGGCCATTATCGTCGTTGGCTACCGGAGGATCGTTGACCGGTCCGACAACAAAGGTAATATTTGCATTGTCGCATAATACAGATGGATCGCATAAGGTATACGGTATGGTTGCCGTGCCAAAATAATTGTCAGCAGGATCAAAAGTTACTTCACCTGTGGCAGTGTTTAATGTCCAAACACCTTGCGGATCAGTAAATGTTGATTGAACTCCCGGAGTGCCAGGATCGAGATCGACCGTAAATTCACCTGCACCATTTACCGGAGCAGTAGGATTACCATCCGCATCGGTATCATTGGAAATGACATTCACTGTACCATTGGCTCCGTCTTCAGTCAAAGCCGGGCCATTATCATCATTGGCCGTAGGACCATTACAAAATACATAGGAAGATACTGTTATTACCACTGTATCCAAACAATAAATACCTATAGGATGTACCCCATAATAAGTACCGGCTGCTGAAGGCTTAACTACCGATACCCAAGATGTATTGTAAAAGGTGAATCCGGGTCTGGTATATAATACATTAAAATTCTGGTGGGAGCAGGCTACAAGACTGGTATCGGGATATTGCGGACATTGTGCCGCTGTAATAACGGTTTTGGTAGCGCCGGGGATAGGACACCCATACGCGTCAAATATGTTCGGATTACTTGCATTGGTATATTCAATTCCTGAAACAACCCCGGTACCAATGATAAATGCTGAGTTATCGACAATATTATCACAATATAAAACATCACAATTGCTGACTACTTTCGATTTAAATGTAAATAAGGTACTGTCGTTTCCGAACGGGGAATCATTTACCTGGCCGCCTGTTACAGCATTTGCTCCCGTTCCGATACGCACGATCAGTCTTTTACCTGTAGCGTCGTATTCTGCCTGGTCATCGCCGGCAACATCGGTTTTTGCTCCGGAATTGGGTCCCACAGTAATATTAATTGAACCGGGAATATAATCAATGTTCCCTTCAAGTGAATCAATCACATAGGTATTGATAGAGGGGTCGGAACCTATGTTTTTACAGGTAACGGTATATAGTAATGTATCTCCGGGCACGGTAAGGCCTCCGTTAATATCTTCCACCTTAACGGCAGTTCGGTTATCGGGTGAATACACATCGATGGCCAATGTAACCGTCTGAGTTAAATAAACATCGCCAGAAGTAGTTTGTCGAAGAGTACAGGATGTGGCTGAATTTCCGATATAGTTCTTGGCAGCATTGTTTGGGAAAAAGATATCGGCATCAATTGAAAAGTTATTGTTATAGCTTGGTTTTCTGTAAGGAGTTAGCACACCATTTCGGCTGATGGTTGAATTAAATACATTATTAGTTACATTAATTGCATCGGAAATATTCACATAAGAACCGGCTCCGTTGAATAATAGTTGGTCACCAGTGGTTCCACGGTCGCCATCATAACAAAAGACACCCATTTCGAAAGTAACAGGCCCGGTGGGAGGCGTTAAAAAACCTGTTACCGGAATATCAATATTCCCGGATTGAATATTGGATAAACCATTAAATACGGTAAGCTGACGCATGTTTTGCAAGTCGTTCTTGTAAACTATGACGATATTCCAACCCGCAAAGCGGTTATTACCGCCACCGGTTGTTGCGCCTATTACATTGGCAACAGTGTAACGGGTGTTATTTCCGTATGCCTGAAAAATGCCTGTTATATCCCTGTAACAATGATAGGTTGTGAAAGACCCCCCCACATAGGTGGTATCCCAGGTGGATGAAACATCAATATAGGAATTGTTGTTTGCCTTGATTTTTATGTTTTGCCTGGTGGCATAACCGGTAGTTGCGGCTGTGGCATACCCCCCCCAATACAAACCCACAAAACTGATCTGACTGCAGGGCGGCAGGACAAGACTATCAGAAGTGCTTGAAAAGGTAGTTGGATCGCCATCCCTGTCAACATAATAACTCGGATAACTGTTATTACTTGTTCCCGTACTGGGCGGCATAGCATTGGTATCGGCTATACGGCATGTGGTTGCCACATTGGAAATAAAAACAATACCCCCTTTTTGTGTTTGCTGATAAACAGGCTTAAAGGTTTTGATTACCTGTCCTTGTACCACAAATATACTGCCTGCAAGCAGTATGAAGATAAATGTGCGCAATAATTGCCTCGTGATAGTTTTCATACACTAAGTTTTTGTAATTTATTTGAATTTTTTTTACTCTTTTTAGTTTTATTAAACGGCTAACCTATTCTTAAATAAATTTAGATTTATGTGGCTAAAATAATAAAAAAGAACAGCAATAACAACATGGCTGTTCTTTATCCCATAATATTCTAAAATAAGTAAGCAGAAACTTCTTATTCATAATCTTTGTTTGGTTTCAATTTTTTTAACTAAGGCATTAAATCGCCTAAGTTAATTTGTACAAAAATAATACTTTGTTTGTTTTAATAAAAGACATTGCTATTAAATTTTTATTAATTACGAACACAAAGTGCAAAAATAATAATAATTCTCAATCGTCATAAAAAAACATCGTTTTGTCTTTAAAATTTTTAATTACGGTGGTTTTACGAAAATTTAAAAGAAAGGTTACTGTTAATAAGTAATAAACTAATGTGAGGTTTTGGATACCTAGTAATGAAAGCCCATTCATAAATATTTCCCGGGAATCTAAATTAGCCATGTATACTTTTATAGAAAAGGAAATATTTCAACCTTCAAATATCTGTGTTATTAGATTAAAAACAAAGTAAGGGGGTAGTTGGTTTTTAAAACCGCTATATTTATTCTTATAATCAAAGTGTTACGCTGAAGAGAAATAAAATACCGTTACCGGATTAATTGTAAACGTTTACAAGGAATAAAAAAACCTTACGGACAGTTTTGTAAACGTTGACAGAGAGTAAAAAAATGCTACGGACAAGATGTAAATGTTTACAGGCAATGAAAAAACGTTTTTTTCAAGGTTGTAAACATTTACAATGGACAAAAAAAAACACCGGATCAATTGTAAACGTTTACAGAAGACAAAAAAACCTTCTCGGCAATCATGTAAACGTTTACAGGGAATAGAAAAACTTTCCGGAAAGCCTGTAAAGGTTTACATGCAGTAAAAAATCATTCATATGACCCATTATAATGCTGCATTTCTGCTCATTACATTGCACAAAGCATTAAACACAATTATGGACAATACTGAACTCCGAAGGTTGTATTCTATCCGTTTTAAAACTTTAACTTTTTTTAACATTATTCATACAATAATTGAAACATTTCAGCGTTATCCTCAAAATTTTTTAAACCCAAAAACATAAACTTAAAAAATTAAAATTATGAAAAAAATTAAATGGAGTTTCGAAAGCAATCCGTTCTACTTATTAGCAGGACGCAGCTTAAAAAGATTTTACAAGTTTGTATTCAGTTTTATGAGTGCATTGTATGCTGAGCATGCAACAACCGAAATTGCAGCTATCCATACTGCATTATTGCCGCCTTTTACTGCATTTATGGATGCCTATCTTAACTGGAAATCGCAGCAAGGTGTGCGCCATGGGGATACTATCAATAAAGATTACCTTTTTGAATTACTGTATCAGGAAAAAATGAACGATTGGCATAACCGCATAAAGGTGGTTTATAAGGCCAAATCGGGTGAATATGGTAAAATTTTCCCGAAAGGTGTATCTCCTATTTCGAGCGGTGGATTAGACGAACGTATGGTATACTTTAATCTGATCATAAAAAACGCCACACTATATTCATCCCTGGATACAATAACCGATGAAATGGTTCTTTTCCGTGATGTGATAAAAGACATGTATAACACACAGCAAAATTCAGTTTCTTTGGTGAAAGTTACCTCTGCAGATTTGAAACTGATCGCTGAGAGCATGGCCATCGAAATGTATGGTGCGCTGGGTATGTTGATGACCTTCCATAAAAAACAACCTTCAAACATCAGAAGATACTTTATTTTAAGCCTGCTTCATTATTATAAGAAACCCAACGGAGAGCCTGCCGATCTGTATGAAGTTTTTCTGACAGGTGGTGAAACCAAAGAAGCCGGCTTTGTATTTGTTCTCGAAGACAGGCTGATGCTTTACAACAGCGGCGACACCAATCTCAGGTTCTGGTTTGTGGCCGATTAGGACGATCCAATGCCATCGAGCTACATTGATCTGGAAGCCGATGCTGTGATAGAATTCCTGGTAAGCAAATATGCTAATGCCAGCGATCGTTTTATGATGATCAAAAACCTGAGCGAGTCGACCGAAGGTTCGGTTGAGATAGAAAAAGTCTGAAATGAATTGTATCTGAATAAAGAGGCTGCCAAAAACAAGCTATGCGAATACTTTTAC
The DNA here is from genome assembly GCA_964469155.1 of uncultured Bacteroidales bacterium. Classification (GTDB taxonomy): domain Bacteria; phylum Bacteroidota; class Bacteroidia; order Bacteroidales; family CAIWKO01; genus CAIWKO01. The sequence continues at coordinate 22,074 of CAYXXU010000020.1, read as the reverse complement.
AAAGGCAGCCTCTTGGTTTGCTCAAAAAAAACCGTTCTTTCACGAACGGTTTTTTTTGCCCTGGTATCAATCTTATTCAAGGATCAATTTCTGTCCCACTATTATCTCATTGCTTTGAATTTGATTTAAAATCCTTAAGGTATTTACCGGTAAATTGTATTTTATTGCAATGCTTTCGAGTGTTTCACCTTCCACTACAATATGATATTCTATTGGAGAAGTCGTGTCAACATCTTGTTCAGATTTTGTCGCTTTCTCATCCAGTAAGAGTTTCTGGCCAACAATAATCTTATTGTCAGGAATATTATTCAATGCTCTCAATCTTTCCACGGTCATATTGTATCTTTTCGCAATGCAGTAAAGCGTTTCGCCCGAAATCACCGTATGAAAATCCGGCTGGGAGGAACTGGTGCGTGGTGGTTCAGAACCCTCACTATTTCCATCCAGCAACAGTTTCTGACCCACGATGATCTTATTATCCTCAATATTGTTCAATGCTTTTAAGTTATCTACCGTGGTATGATACCGTTTCGAAATGCTGTAGAGCGTCTCCCCTGCTGCTACAATATGATACAAGGTACTGTTTCTATCATCCGAAGCTTGCCAGGTGGCATCGGCCGGGGGCGGGTCATTGGAATTAATAACTGTGAGGTCTGATTTGTCAGGTTCCGTCATTGCTGTGCCCCCCGGCAGGCATCCGGCAATATAATCGTTCCGATAGTTAGCATTGTTTTGTCCGAATACCATAGAATACTGATTAGGAAAAAACAGCATGGCAAGGCTGAAAATGAGAATAAGTTTTTTCATAGGCTTAAATATCAAAATCTAATTAGTACTTGGATGAATTAAAAACATTGTTTACAAAGATAACAATTATTTTCTATAATCATCATAAAAAGACATTTTGTCGACGATATTTCTTGTTTTGTCGTTTTTACGATAATTTTTAATAAAGGTTATCTTATGTTTTTACGCTTTCTTTTCGTAAAAAAATAATTATCCTCTATAAATCGTACATATAATGCGTCACAAGGAATGTTAATAACTATGTTGATATTGTTACTCAGAAACTTATCTTTTTGCTTGCATAACTTTCAGTATGCACGTAAATTTGCCAAACTTTTTCTGTTCTTGTTTTAGTTAGTATTAGGTAAAAGGGTTCGCCTGGCGGGGCGGATCCTTTTTTTTGAATCGTAGAGGTGTGGTAATTAATTATTACAGGGTTACCCGGCGGCACATCATGAAACGTGCTTTGTAGTATGCGCTGTTATTGTATTTTTCGATCAGCACGCCCCGGTGACACGAATGCATCATGGTAATCTGTCCTGAATCGGCCTGAATAATCAGCGCAACATGTCCCACGCGGCTCGATTTAGTGCTGCGGCCTTTAAAACAAATTAAATCGCCTGCCTGAGCCTGCTTGATATCAATTTTCTGACCTACTGCCGACATTTCGGACGAGGAATGTGGCAAAGTGTATCCGAATTTATGGAAAAGATAAGATACATAGCCCGAGCAATCAAAACCCAGGGGGGTGGTGCCTCCATATTTATATCGCAGCCCTAAAAACTTTTTCCCGAAAGAAATAACGCTATCAACAACAAATTGGCGATGAACTGTGGTTTTAACAGAATCTCTGACAATACTATCGTTTTTTTCAGGTAAAGTAAAATTGGGTGTATAATGTGTCTGACTATGAATATCGGGAATCAATACTGCAATAAAAATGATCATTACAGTCAGGAGTATATATTCTACTTTTAATCTTCTTTTAAAATGCATGCTGTAAGCTTGGTGAAACTGTTATTTAGCTTGTGAAGGTAAACTATGTGTAACATTGCCTTGGAGGCAAAAAGATTACCCTCTCCCCGCGATAATAAACTTACGATAAATTACATGGGAGAGCAAATATAAAACAAAGTTTTAACCTGGCCAAATTTCCGGTAAACTATCTGGTCAGGCGGCTATGCTTATATCCATAAACAAAATACAGCGATAGCCCTACTACCAGCCATATAAGGAAGCGCATCCAGTTGGTTACGCCCAATTCGGACATCAGATAAAAATTGGTAAGCAGTCCGAGCACCGGTATCAAGGAAAATTCCTGAACAATGGCAAATACAGTTAAAACCAAAGCAACCAATAAAAAGATCATTAAAGGGAGTTTTTGCACAGCCATTTGCCATTCAATTTGAATATCCCTTGCCATAAAATTATTAACTGACGCCTTATTCATCAGATAGATTCCTATCATCACTCCAAACCAGATTACAGGAAGATAATATCGGGAGTTAAAATACGGTATCGTAAAGCCTCTGACCAAACCTTCCTGCCTGGGTCTTTTCGGATTATCTAGCACCAGTACACCTCCAGAAACCAACACAAAAGCGAACAAGGTCCCAATACTGGTCAGGTCGGTAACTTCCGTCAGGTTCATGAATAAAGTAGGTATGGCAACCAGAAATCCGGCAACCACTGACGAAAATGCCGGTGTTTTATACTTTTTATGCAACTTCGAGAATTTCGGAGGCAACAAACCGTCGCGGCTCATGCTCATCCATATACGGGGTTGGCCCAACTGAAACACCAGCAACACACTTGCCATTGAAATTACTGCACTTACCGCAATAATCCCCGAAAAGCCATTGAGATTAAGTCTTTGAAAAACATAAGCCAGTGGATCGCCCACGGCCAGTTCTTTATAGGGAGCCATGCCCGTAAGAACCAGGCTGATTATAACATACAAAACCGTTGAAATTAGTAAAGACAATAAAATAGCACGAGGCAGATCTTTTTGAGGTCGTTTACACTCTTCCGCAGTGGTAGAAATAGCATCAAAGCCAATATAGGCAAAAAACACAGCCGCAACTCCCTTCAACACCCCCGATACACCATTAGGGGCAAAAGGACTCCAATTATTTGTATTCACATAAAATGCGCCAACACCGATGATCAGCAATAAGATCACTATTTTCAGCAGTACCATCATGTTACTGGCGATTTTCGATTCGCGAATGCCAATATATACCAGTGCTGTAATGAACACCACTATGCTAAATGCAGGCAGATCGGCTATGATCCTTAGTCCGAAAATCTCGGGAGCCGATATCCAGGCAGTATAAGCCTCCCTCAGGCTTGCCGACATCTGGCTGAAGGTCGTACCTGCAGTCAGTTGATCAACCACTGCTGTATATCCGCGCGATGCGCTTAAATAATCGGTCGAACACCAGGCAGGAATATGTAGCCCCAGGCCATGACACAAACCGGTAAAATAATCGGACCATGAAATCGCAACAGCAATATTACCTACGGCATATTCCATGATCAGGTCCCAACCTATAATCCAGGCAATCAGTTCTCCAAAACTGGCGTAGGCATATGTGTATGCACTCCCGCTAATAGGAATAACCGATGCAAACCGTGCATAACATAATCCCGAAAAACCGCAGGCTATAGCTGTGAAAACAAATAACAATGATACTGCCGGTCCGCCACTGGCCGCAGCATTACCAATGGTGCTGAATATTCCCGCACCAATAATGGCAGCAATTCCTAAGGCAGTAAGATCAATAAGATTCAGGTTTTTCTTCAGCCTGTGAGTGTCATGACGCATGTCATCGGCATGGCGAAGAATATCATTAATGGACTTTTTACGGAAAAGATTATTGATCTGCAATTCTTTCTATAAAAATCGGGTTGTTATTTTTGTAATAATTTTTTAGAAGCTTCAAAAATACTTTTTTCATCAAATCCGCACTCTTCATAGAGTTCTGCCAGTGAGCCATGCTCAATAAAATGATCGGGCACGCCAAGTTTCACCACTTCAGCCTGATATCCGTGCTGATTCATAAATTCAATTACAGCAGTACCTAATCCACCAATGGTAGTACCATCTTCAATCGTTATTATCTTTTTGTGTTTGGCAAATGCCTTGTGCAACAATTCTTCATCAATAGGTTTCAGGAAACGCATATCATATAACGACACCGAATATTGCAAGGCTTCCAGTTTCTGAATGGCATTAAGTGCAAGATTTCCCGGAAATCCGATACTGATTATTGCCAGATCATTTCCCTCTTTCAATATACGGCCTTTTCCGATCTCAACCAGTTTGAACGGGGTTTTCCATTCAACCTGTATCGCATTGGTCCGGGGGTAACGTATAGAGAAAGGACCATGTAATCTACTTTGAGCCGTATACATCAGATCGCGCAACTCCTCCTCATTTATGGGTGCGGAAACTATCATATTGGGAATGCATCTTAGATAGGACAGATCAAAAACACCATGATGCGTAGCACCGTCCTCACCCACCAGGCCTCCCCTATCGATGCAAAATATTACTGACAAATTCTGTATGGCTACATCATGTATTATCTGATCGTATGACCTTTGCAAAAAACTGGAATAAATATTGCAAAACGGCACCAATCCCTGGGTAGCCATACCAGCAGAAAAAGTCACAGCATGTTGTTCGGCAATACCCACATCGAAAGTTCGCGAAGGGAATTTTGCCTGCATAATATTCATAGAACATCCGGTCAACATGGCCGGTGTAACACCCACTATTAAAGGATTCATTTCCGCAAGTTCAACCAAAGTGCGACCAAAAACAACTTGCATCTTTGGGGCTTTGGTATGGCAGGGTTGCTCAATAAGTGCACCGGTATTTTTATCGAAAAGTCCGGGTGCATGAAAACGTGTCTGTTCCTTTTCTGCCTGGGTAAAACCTTTACCTTTGATGGTAATACAATGCAGCAGTTTCGAGCCCTTAATATCTTTCAGGTCAGATAGGATCTTAACCATACGTATCACATCGTGTCCGTCGACCGGCCCGAAATACCTGAAGTTTAATGCCTCGAAGAGGTTACTTTGTTTAACTATGGTAGATTTGAGGTTTAGCAGGAATTTATTAATCATACGGCGTATGGCATTCGCACGTATGGCCCTCCACACTTTACCTTTCAACCTGTTATAAAACCTCGAAGTAGTGATATCCGTCAGGTATTCTTTAAGGGCACCTACATTCTTGTCAATAGCAATGCCGTTATCGTTTAAAATGATCAGCAGATTTGCCTTCGATACTCCGGCATGGTTCATGGCTTCAAAAGCCAGGCCCGCGGTCATCGATCCGTCGCCAATTACGGCAATATGCTGGCGGTTATATTCGCCTTTCAGCGAAGAGGCAACAGCCATACCCAATGCCGCAGAAATAGATGTAGAAGAATGTCCCACTCCAAATGCATCAAATTCACTTTCTGACATACGCGGATATCCGCTTATGCCATGGTGCATGCGATTGGTGTGAAAAACATTTTTTCGCCCGGTCAATATCTTATGCGTATAAGCCTGATGACCCACATCCCAGATCAGTTTATCGTTGGGAGTGTCAAATACATAATGCAAGGCCACCGTCAACTCAACGGTACCTAAATTTGCGCCCAAATGTCCGGGATTGAATGATGTGCTATGAATTATAAACTGGCGTATCTCATCGCATAATTGAGGCAATTCATCAACTTTCAGCTTTTTCAGATCAGAAACCGAATTCACTACCGACAACTTTTCCCCTTGTTTCACCGTCATGAACCTAATAACTTTAATTTGCAAAAATCGAGTGTAAAATTATAAAATAAAGTCATTGGGAACAAAAAGCGAACAAGTATTCCATTATGCATTGATTTTAAAGCATTTGATTCGGACATGATATAATAATTTTGTAAATGAGCATAAAATTTGCTTTTTTTGCAAAAATATTCGTCATGAAAGAACAATATCCGACATATAAGATCAGGGAGATTCTCAAAAGTAAAGAATTTGGCAAAGAGATCAATCTGAAGGGCTGGGTAAGAACCAAAAGAGGCAATAAACAGGTAATATTCATTGCGGTTAATGATGGTTCTATCATTCACAATATTCAGGTTGTAGCCGACCCTGCTCAGTACGATGAAGAATTTATGAAGCTGATCACCACGGGATCGAGTATTTCGGTGAATGGAATACTGGTAGAATCACCCGCACAAGGTCAACCGGTGGAAGTTCAGGCCAAAGAAATTCAATTATATGGTACTGCTGATGCCGCGACCTATCCTTTGCAGAAGAAAGGACATTCGCTGGAGTTTTTGCGCGAAATAGCGCATCTCCGCCCCAGAACCAATACCTTCGGAGCCGTTCTCCGCATTCGTCATGCCATGGCATTTGGAATACACAAATATTTCAACGATAACGGATTCTATTATCTTCACACACCAATTATTACTGGTTCCGATGCCGAAGGAGCCGGTTCCATGTTCCAGGTAACCACGCTGGATGTTGAAAATCCGCCCAGAAACGAAGATGGAACAGTTGATTATTCAAAGGATTTTTTCGGGAAACATGCAGGTTTAACTGTTTCCGGACAACTGGAAGGCGAACTGGGAGCCCTGGCACTCGGATTGGTATATACTTTCGGACCTACTTTCCGGGCTGAAAATTCGAACACACCGCGACACCTGGCAGAATTCTGGATGATAGAGCCTGAGATGGCATTCTATGATATTACTGACGACATGGATCTGGCAGAAGACATGCTGAAATATCTGGTCCGCTATGCTCTTGACAATTGCTATGATGACCTTACATTTCTGAACAAAATGTACGATAACGAATTGCTGGAACGTTTGAAGTTTATTATTGATAATCCTTTCGAACGTCTTACCTATACGGCTGCAGTTGAGATTCTGATGGCATCAGGTCAGAAATTCGAATTCCCGGTAAGTTGGGGCGCCGATCTGCAATCGGAACACGAAAGATACCTTGTGGAACAGCATTTCAAAAAACCGGTGATTCTTACGGATTATCCGAAAGACATTAAGGCATTTTATATGAAACAAAATCCCGACGGAAAAACCGTTCGTGCCATGGATGTCCTTTTCCCGAAGATAGGTGAGATCATTGGCGGATCGCAGAGGGAAGAAGATCTTGAAAAACTATCTGCGCGCATTAAGGAATTAGGAATACCTGAAAAAGATATGTGGTGGTACCTCGAAACCCGTATGTATGGGACGGTTCCTCACAGCGGTTTTGGATTAGGATTCGAACGTCTGATACTGTTCATTACCGGCATGGCAAACATCAGAGACGTGATTCCTTTCCCGAGAACACCGCAGAATGCAGAATTTTAACATCACTCGATAATCATCCTTTTTTTTATTACCAATATTACCTTTTTCCAAAAAAAGCAGTATATTCGTCGTACATAAAACAACTCTTACCATCCATGCTCAATCAGAGACTACAACTTAAACTTGCTCAAAAACTTTCGCCTCAGCAGATACAATTGATGAAGCTGATACAACTGCCCGCCATTGCCCTGGAACAGAGAATTAAGGAAGAACTTGAAGAAAATCCTGCTCTGGAAGATTCAGAGGATTCAGTAGACAAAATGGAAGAAAACGTGGATCAGGAATCATCTGACACCAATGAGGATGAAACAGATATTGATGAGATAGACGACTTTGAGAAGGAAGTGGAAGAAGCCGAAAAAGACCCTGAAGAAATTTCTTTTGAAGATTTTATGGATGATGACGATACGCCTGATTACAAGCTGAATTCCTATGATTACAATCCTGATGAAGAAAAAAACAAAGAAATACCTTTTTCAGTGGGTCAGACCTTTCATGAAAACCTGATTACCCAGCTTGGATTAAGAAATCTTACCGAACGACAAACGCAAATTGCAACCTATATTATCGGCAACCTTGACGATTCCGGGTATCTGAGCCGTGAACTTCCCCAGATAGTTGACGACCTCGCCTTTAATGTTAATGTAACCACCACAGTGAAAGAATTGGAAGAATTACTGCTGATCATCCAGGAATTTGAACCCTACGGTGTAGGAGCACGTAACCTGCAGGAATGTCTTTTGATACAATTGCAACGTTCAGAATATCCCGGCGAAGAAACAGAACTTGCAAAAATCATTTTATCAAAATACTTTATGGAGTTCACCAAAAAGCATTACGATAAGATCGAAAGCCGCCTGAACATCAATAGTGAAAGATTAAAATTAGCCATAAATGAGATCCTGAAACTGAATCCTAAACCGGGAAACTCTTTGGTTGATTCGGCCAAACCCAATCAATATGTTATCCCTGATTTTATTATCACCAATACGGATGGAATACTGGAATTATCACTCAATTCGAGGAACACTCCTGAACTGCGCATCAACAAGGCTTATCTGGATATGTTAGAGACTATGTCGACTACCAGAAAAGACAAACCAAAACAAAACAAAGATCTCATAGTGTTTGTAAAACAAAAACTCGATTCAGCAAAATGGTTTATCGACATGATCAGACAAAGGCAGGATACATTATATAAAACCATGTATGCTATCATGAGTTTTCAGAAAGAGTATTTCCTGGAAGGTGATGAAACCTGTCTGAAGCCCATGATTTTAAAAGATATTGCAGAAAGGGTTAACCTCGATATTTCTACTATCTCCAGGGTGGTCAACAGCAAATATGTGCAGACACCCTTTGGAACTTTTCTGTTGAAGAGCTTTTTCTCTGAGTCGCTTTCAACCGATTCGGGAGAGGAGGTATCGACCAGGGAGGTTAAAAAAATACTGTCCGATTGTATAGAAGCCGAAAACAAAGATAAACCTCTTACTGACGAACAGTTGACCGAGATTTTAAAAGAAAAAGGATATAATATTGCGCGACGTACCGTTGCCAAATACCGCGAACAACTTGACATTCCTGTAGCCAGACTCAGAAAGGAATTGTAGTAGTATGGAGAAACGTCTGGCACAAATTATTTCAGTGGTATTCCACCCCCTGCTGATTCCTACCTATAGCTTTCTGATATTGTTAAGTATCAACACCTATTTTACCTTTCAATTGCTGTTGAAAGCCAGGGTGATACTGACCTTAATGATATTTACATCGACCGTGCTGACACCCTTGATACTGTTTACCATTTTTAAACACAGGAAGCTAATCAACGACTTCCAGATGAAAACGAAAGAAGAGAGATTGTATCCCTACCTGAGTCTTACCTTAATCTATTTCCTGCTGTATCTTCTGATCTCAAATACCGGCCTTCATCCGGTTTTCAGTTTTTTCCTGCTATCTACGACACTGATCGCCCTATGCATTTTCTTCATTAACCTGCGTTGGAAAATCAGTGTGCATGCGGCAGGCATGGGCGGACTGACCGCCATGCTGACCGGATTATCTGTCAAATTACAGATTGATCTGCATGTAATAATCAGTATAGTTGTTTTTTGTTCGGGAATGGTAGGTTTTGCGCGTTTAAAAACAAACTCCCACAAGCCTTCCGAAGTTTATTCCGGCTATCTTGTGGGAGCCTGTATCTTTACAATAATGTTCCTGGTCTTCTAAACGCTCTACTATATAACAAATTTCAAGCCTCTGGAAATCAGAAGGGTTTTTAGGAGCTCCCGCAGATTACGCAGATAATCGCAGATAGAAAAATAACTGGGAAATAATCTGCGTAAATTAGCGAGATCAGCGGGAAATCAGGGCTGACAGTCCAGGTTATCTGTTTTGAGTTCGGTTTGTAAACCGCGAGGACTTAATAAGGAGATATGGTCAGACCGACAGAGATCGGATACATATCAGGGCCCTTGTCTTTTTTAAACAGTTTCGATAAAGAATAATATCCGTAAACCTGTATCCACTTCCAACCTATGCGGGCCGTTACTCCGTAGCGGTACTTTTCAACATTGGCTATTTTATATTCTTTAAAACGAATGTTTCCGGTAGGATAATCTTCATTGTAATTATCGCCATTGTACTTGGTATGATTGCTCAGCATCAGCCCTATTTTACCACCCAGGTAAATTTTAAAAGCATTGTTTTTCATGCGGTATCTGAACTCCAGGGGAATATCCAGAAACACGGTAGTGAATTTATTGTTTTTGAAATTGATTTCCTGTTTGCCATCGGGCGAAAAGGAGGGTATTTTTTTGAAGACAGTAGTACCGTCGTAATTTTTAACGCCCAGCGTATCTAAAGTAAAACTCTTGACCGGCATGGCATTGCTGTATAAATTATTGCATCCGACGCCCAGACCAACAGCAAAGCTGAAATTGCTTTTTCCGAACGGAAATTCTTTCATAATATAAAAATCGGCTCCCCGGTTAATTTTTTTCACTGACATGGAATCGCCCGGCACATTCATCCATATATCTGTAAATATATTGAAAACCACCCTGTCGGCCTGCGTAAGTTTGCCGAAGGTTCCTTTTTTAATATCTTCTTTATCCTGAGCACTGGCGGCAAATACTAAAAAACATCCCACCAGCATTAAAAGTATTTTCTTCATTGTTATATTTTTTTACAAAGATAGAAATTTAACAAATAACATGCCTAAAATTAATTAGCATTACTTATGGAATTCAGAATTCAGACTTATGATTTCAGGTTTAGCTCCCCCCCCGAATTCAGAATTCAGACTTATGATTTCAGATTTAACTTCCCCCCGCTCGCGGGGATTCAAAGGTCTATATTTGCTGCAATATCCAATCTTCTGGCTGAGTGATGAACTGTTAATATGTCAACCTGTTTTTCTGAAACAATAACATAAATGATCCTATAATTACCAAATATCAATTCGCGAATGTTTTCTGTATCTGATTCAGGTACTTTTCGCCCACTTAATGGATGAGTTTTGAGTTGTTTGGAGGCATTTCTTATTCTGTATACAGTTATCTTAGCATATCTGACAGAATCTTTTGCAATAAAGTCTGCAATATTTATAAGGTCGGACAACGATTGGTCTGTCCAGTTTACACGAGCCATTTTGGAAGCTTCTTTTCAATTTCATCGTCTGGAGTTACCTGTCCGTCCGTGCTTTGTTGAAGTCCTGTTTCAATTTTTTCGAGTAAATAAATTCTGTCAATAATCTCGTCAACAGAAAAATTTGGCGGTAGTTGCCTGATGGTTTCGATTAACTTTTCTTTTGTCAACATCTGATTTGATTTTATAATACAAAGATAATAAAATTACGGTTTGTTTTTACCCAGGAACAAATGTTGACTATTCCGGATGAATACACCTTGCCCGACACATCCCCGTTCGGCGGAGGCTCCGGGCCTCCGGCGTATATTCTTACAGGCAGTGCCTTTGATGTAGTTATAATAGTTCGCGATTGTTTTTAATAGCTAAAAAACTTCCGAAGTCTCATAATTGCAAATATGTGGAAGCAGGCCCTACAACTAAATAACAATTTAGCAATGTAACAATTTATCCATTAAACTCACCTCACCACAGTCACATCCCCCCGCTTCACCACCGTCTCCCCATTCTTAAACGTAACCTCCGCACGGTAAACATATACCCCCGTTTCGCAGGGCTTCCCACCTTGTTTGCCGTCCCATCCCTCGCTGATATCTTTGCTTTCGAAAACCAGATTGCCCCAGCGGTTGTATATTAAGAAATGTAAACTCTCTATTTGTTGCCCTCTTACAAACAGTTTATCGTTTTGGGCGTCATTGTTGGGGGAGAAGATGTTGGGGATAAATAATACATTTAGGCTATCAGGCTCCGGTTCTTCAATAGGGATAACGCTTACATCATCGATATAATATCCTGCCGTATGTAATCCGATTATGCCAAAATTAATAATTGTATCATGAGTATTAGCATCATCATAAAAGTTCCCTATAGTAATATATCTCTCGCCACCATGAGCGGTATAAATCCCGGAAATTTTTAACCAGGCAGCCGTATCAGTTATAAAATTAAACTCCGGATTTGATATTTGTGGTTCGAAGGGTAGCACCCGATAATCAAAAAGTGGCAACCAGACGGCAGTATCTGAAAAATACAATCCAATACGATCAGTAGCATGATTGGTGCTGTCAATACAGCTTATAAAAAATTCAGTATAATATTTCCTATTTGAAATTAAAGTGCTTATTAATTTTACCTGCAAATACTCCCTGAAATCTTTCATATTGTTGGGGGGGTATTCTTTGCTGGCAATATATACATATCCAATGCCGGTCCTGGGATACTGAAACCCAAATAGATTTTTTGGCACCTGATATTGCCATTGAGGACAACAGGGTTTAAAACAATCAGGCGAACCACTTGATGGTGAATACCAAGGGGGTGTTAAAAAAATAGGCCCACTGGTGTCTCCCCAAGAATTACTTATTGACCCACAATTGCAAAATTGAGGATATATATCCTGAAATGCTTCAAAACTGTAATTGGGCACAAGGTTTTGTCCCTTAGCGGAAAAAGCAAAAAGAATTAAAATGAGTAGGCTTATTTTATTTGTACACATAAAAAAATGAGTGCTACAAAAATGTAGCACTCAAATTTAAATAAATTTATTTGATAATGGTGATTTTTAAAGTTTTTGTAATACGGGGTGGCTCATATAAGAAGCCATAATACAACAAGGGCTTCACCCTTTACCTGATGAAGCCCCTGCTAACATAGTTTAAAGAATTGTTTTAATATGCGGCCCGCTCCATTCGCCGGCCAGGTTGGGATGACGCGTATTGGTCCAGCGAACCCAGCAAACCAGGTCAAAAGCTTTTAAAAGAGGATCGATTGCCAGATTAAATTTGGCGCTGAAAAAAATTTCTTTTGTGGTGCCATCGTTAGGTCCTTCGCACTTTTTGCGTACTTTACTCGCCAATTCTGAATCGGCTACGCGGTATTTGCTTTCTACAATAGCATACACAATTTCTGCTGCATCGCCATCCTCGGGAATATTGTACCGTTTGGTGTCGTCGCGCTGACGAATACCAAAATAAAACAGTCCGTTGGTGCGCACTTCAATATCAACAATACAAATCTCCTTGATGGGAGTGGTTGGTTTGGTTGGTTTGTGAGGCAAACCGGTTTTGCGGTTACAGGTTTTGCGGTCGTCTTCGGTCCAAACACTGGCCGGAATATCGTCGAAAGCTTTTGTTAGCAATGCTTTCATCTGTTTGGAGACGAGGGCCAGGTTAGCCATAACTTTCCGGGTTCTTCCACCGGTCAAATCGGACCAGAGGGTGTAATAATACAGGTAGGTGCCTGAAGTAGTACTATCGCCATAAAGCGCTGTTATTATGGCAAGTTGAGCAGGGGTTATGCCTAAACGTGTGGCATTTGTTGTTAAATAGGGAAGCAGTGTACCCAGGTACCCTGCAAAACCCATAATGGTGGTTGGAAATGTTGATCTGTTCATGTTAATTGGTTTTGGTTAATACTATGGTTAAAGTCCGGCAAACATATCCCGGAAGGTTTATTCTTAATTTTATAAGCTGAAGTGCGTTCTTTATAAAGAATATTATAACTGTTTTATAGGATATTAACTGTACCAAAAAGTTTATTACCTTTAAAACGGTGTTTGGTACAGGTTTAATAGTGTCTGGTACATTTACAATAGCGCCTGGTACATGTACAATAGCGCCTGGTACATGTACAAAAGTGCCTGGTACATGTACAATAGCGCCTGGTACATGTACAATAGTGTTTGGTACATGTACAATAGTGTTTGGTACATGTACAATAGTGTCTGGTACATGTACGATAGTGTTTAGTACATGTACAATAGCGCGTAGTACATGTTTTAAAGTCTGGCCGGCTTGCTTTATTGTAATAGATATCAGCCTTTTAGCTAAATTATGCTCGTTTTTATTTTTTAAGGCAGGTCGAAAAGCTGGGTATTTTAATCCGGTAAACGGCATATTGCAATCTGTTCATTGTATTAATGAACAAATTTACTCATGTCTGCATCCTTATTATGCATAGAAAACTTCAAAGATTTTGAAAAAAACTTCAAATATTCCTGAAGAAATCTTTATTTTGACTTGGGAAAGGGCTTTATTTTTCTAAGGTCGATTTCTTTGGGATCGAACAGATCGTTTTGAATACAAAACAAGGTGAGTTGGGCATCTTCAGTAAACCCAAACGCATCCATAATGACCGATTTGTGTGAGCCGACTGCCCCAACAGAAATGTTACACATAGTGGCTATATCTTTTTGCGAATATCCCTGGGCCAACAGCAGCGCTATTTCTTTTTTACGTTTGGACAGTGCATTGTAAATGTTCATGAACTCGTTTTTACTGTTTTTTTTCAGCATGGCCTCATTTATCGAAGTGTCGAAATAACGTTTCCCCTGCAAAACGGTGGTAACGGCCAATCGCAATTCTTCGTAAACGACTCTTTTCGACAAATAGCCTGCCACTCCCAGTTCATACAGATGGGTAAGTTTGTCTTCGTTGGTAAATCCGCTTATCATCAGCACCGGGGTTTCGGGCCATTGGCTTTTGATTTCGGCAAATACCTCCACTCCCTTTTTGCCGGGCAGTTGAATGTCGAGTATCACCAGGTCGTATCGGGTGTTTTGTAATTTTTCAATGGCTTCCTTCCCATCATAAGCTTCGTCGAAGGTGGTTTCGTCGAAATCATGCATTAATTGCTCAATTAAACCCTTGCGTGACATTTGATGATCGTCGCAAATAAGAAATTTCATCTGAGGTATGTTTTTATAAAGGTACAATTATATTTATTTGGGTTCCTGATTTTTTGCCGGAACTGATCTCAAATGTGCCTCCCAGGGCAGCTATACGTTCTTTCATACTATTGATACCTAAGCTTACAGCCGAATTTATCTGTTCGGATGTAATTCCGATTCCATCGTCAGCAACCGAGAAATAAAGACCGGACCCGACCATTTTAAGGGTAACCATGGCTTTGTTGGCTTTGGCATGCCTGATAATGTTGGTCATTGCCTCCTTCAATATCCTGTAGATAGACATGGGCAATTGCGGGGGCAATTGCAAGCCCGGCGCTATCAGGGTTTCTACCTCAATGCCGCTTTTATTCTTAAAATCCCTGCAATAAGATTCTATGGCCCTCTGAATACCATATTCCTCAAACTTTGTATCATACAGGCTGGTCAATATTCTATGCACCGATTCTATGGCGCCATCCAACTGCCAAAACACAGCATCCACGTCTGATTTAAGGCTTGCATCTGATATTTTTTCGCTGATGCGGCCCACACTTACCTTCACAACCGTCAGCACCTGTGCCAGTTCGTCGTGTATTTCGTCAGAAATTTCGGCTCTTTCCTTTTCCCTGCTTTCTTCCTTTTGACGGATAGCTTCGCCGAGTTCCTGATATTTTTGTTGCAGTTCTTCCTTTGTTTTCTTTTGTTCGGTTATATTTTCGTGTATCACCACATATCTCACCGGTTGTCCGGCCTCATTGAGCATAGGCAAACCAATGGTTTTAAGCCACACCGTTTTATCGGGAAAATCAGGGTTGTTTTCGCGGGCATTATAACGCGTTTCCGGAAAAAATACGGCCCGGCCCTGTTTAAGCCGCTCAAAGCAATCGGCCAGACCTTGTTTTAAAAGTTGATCATCTGTAAACAGATTATAACCGGGGGGAGGTTTCGCTTCAAAAAAACAGGTGTGGGCCTCGTTCACCGAAACCGAAAAACCATTTTTATCTAAAACCTGGATAGATATCGGGCTTTGATCGATCACCCTTCGCCACATATTGGCAACAGGATGTTGTGCCTTATATTGTTCAAAATCCAAGGTTTGCTTCCGCAACATTGCTGATAGCTTTGCGCGGGTTAAATTATCATAGTTCATTTGGGCAGTAATTATATATTGACAAATATACATAATTTAAACCGCGGATCGTAAAATCTCCCGCGGCCGGTAGAAAAATCATCCTGAAAATAATATTCACGGATTATTCGCAAAATTTATTATTTTTGAAACTCATTCCATCTTTTTCTTAACCTCATTAATAAAGAAAACCATCTATGAAAACAAGTAGACCTTTTTCCGTATTACTGCTTTCTGCAATGTTTATTTCATTGGTGTCAACCGCACAGGTTTCGGTTCAGTTTCCGACCATCACCGGCGGTTATGGTGCCTATACCCTCACACAATCAGGAAATATGACCTATGGTTCGTCGGTCGGTTTGTACACTTCTGCCAACCTGGGTTCCTACTGGGGATATATCACCAGCATAAAATGGAAGGGTTATGGCAGTATTAATTACAATCTGGTGCAGGTAAATGCCTATTTGGCCAATACTACCGATGCATTCATTGCCACAGGCAAAACGGAATCGTATTACAGAACCACTGCCGGCACGGTTTCGAATGCCGTGCAAATAGCCAACAATGCTTCCATTGCCCTAACAACATCTGCAGCCTGGGTGGGATTTACCGGGTTGTCCTATTTATTGAGCAGCGGACAAAATTTATACGTAACCTTCCACTGTAATGCCAGTACCGATAATTATGCCTATTTTGCAGGTACCGGAACCCCAAACTGCGGTTCGTGGGGCAGTATGTCAAATAATACCAACCCTTCCATTACCGTACCGGCCGCAAATGGGGGCCTCAGACCTGACATTATGGTAATATATGGCTTGCCAACCATTTCTGTCCCTTCAACAGCCACTATGGCCTGCAGCGGTAGTACCAATATTGCCGTCACGGCCTCCACTTTATCTACCTCGTATCAATGGCAATATGCTGCCACCCCCGGCGGTCCCTACACCAACGTGGCCAATGGCACCCCTTCGGGCGCTGTTTACGGCAATGCAACCACCAATACATTAGCGATAAGCGGCATCAACATTTCAGGCGATTATTATTATAAATGTGTAGCTTTCAACGGCAATGCTACCAGTACCACCTCCTCGGCTTATACCACCCTGAATGTTGGAACATGCTGCACAGCTCCAACCAATGTAGTTTTAGCTGGTTTCACCACCCCGGTTTGTTCAGGCTCCGATCCCGGAACATTTACCGCTACTGCCAACGGTGGAAACGGTGGAACATACACTTACCTTTGGTATAAGGATGGTATTTCAACAGGCATTACTACACAAACATACACCCCCGGAGCGCTTACTGCCAATACTGATATTTATTGTGCTGTTTCAACCGGAACAGGTTGCGCCACCAACAGTCCTGTCGAAACGGTTAGTGTGCACACCCTGCCACCTGTCTCAATAGGTGCATTTCCTCAGGCTTATTGCAACGGTCAATCATCCACCCTCACGGCTTCAGGCGCTAACAATTATACATGGTCGCCTGCAACCGGTTTAAGCGACACCATAGGAACCATTGTTACCGCCGGCCCAACCTCAACCATCACTTATACCGTAACCGGTACCGATGATAATAATTGTTCCAATACATTTACCTCAACCATTACGGTGTATACAATTCCCGACCCACCCACCGTCAATGTAGTTAACAATTGCGGAAGTTCCACACTAACGGCTTCTGATTATACCGGAACCTTATTATGGAGCACTGCTGAAAACAGCTTTTCCATAACCGTTACAGCAGCAGGATCATATACAGTTACCCAAAGCGAGAATGGTTGCACCAGTGCACCTGCCGGTGGAACAGCCGCACCTGAATCATTTCCTGTTGTTTATCTTGGTTCCGATGTAACCATTTGTCCCGATCAGTCAGTAATTCTCGATGCCGGAAATCCCGGTGCGTCATATATCTGGACTCCGGGAGGACAAACAACGCAGACAAAAACGGTTGACTCTCTGGGTCTCGGTCTGGGCTCACATGCTATTTCGGTAATAGTGACCTCTCCCAATTTGTGCTCCGATACTGATGTGGTTGTCGTTACAATAGATGCCTGTTCAGGAATAAAACCGAATAATGATGAAATTTCGCTCACTGCAACTCCCAACCCTTCTGATGGTAATTTTTATCTGACGATCAACGGTTTGGAAGAAGCCGGAACCCTGAATATTTATAACCCGGAAAGCCAGATGGTTCTAACCGAAAAAATTGACTTTGCCGGCATGATCCATAAAACTGTTGACATGAGGGCTTATCCGAAAGGGATTTATTTTGTAAGGATCTCTACGTCCAAATACTCGCACATTGAAAAAATAGTTATTGATTAATTGTTTCGCATTTTTGCTACGAAGAACTCTTACACTTAAGAGACTTTACCTAATTTGACGCCAGGATCATTCCTGGCAATATGCTTCAAAATATTGTTCTGTGAAAAGGGTTATTACCTATATGTAAGGGAAATAATTGTTCTTGAAAATAGTTCCGAAAAAATAAAATTATTAGAAAAGCACCAAATCAATACAATATAACTTTCGTTTTATTATTTTTGCTATTATTGTAGTTGGAAATTTCGAAACAACCCCTCACCCTCATAAATCATTTCTATGAGCAAATTATTTACTCTCCAACATTCTGATATAAGACAAAAAGTTATTGTCTTTTATCAGGGTCTTATACTATTCAGCCTTTTTGTGCTCTTTTGCGCAAAAGGGTATTCCCAATCGGGCTGGTATTCAGAAATGGAACCGGCAAAAGCCTTTATCGAAAACCAGGGACAGTTTCAGATTCACGGATCAACTGAAAAAGTTTTGTTTGCTTTCGATGGAGGACAAACTATGATTTACTTTACCCAAAACGGCATTTCCTATAATTTCCTGAAAAGCTGGAAAAAAGAGGAAACTGAAGAAGAAAGAAAAAAGGAAAGAAAAAATGAGAAATTCACATCGCTGGAGCAATGGAAAGAAAAAGAAGCCGAAGAGCGCCGCATGGAATATGAAAGAGACGCTGTTTCCATGATTTGGGAAAATACAAATCCTGCTGCGGAGGTCATTGCTTCAGACCCTACCGCTGACTATCACAGCTATTGCATTACCGAAAAAGGCGGAACAATCAGAAACATAAACCATATTAAAGCCTTTAAAAAAATACTCTACAAAAACCTCTATCCCGGTATCGATGTCGAATACGTTTTTCATCCCACCGACGGATTAAAATATTCCCTCATAATTCATCCGGGGGCTGATATTGCAAAAGTAATCATGAAGTATTCGCGTGCCCCGCAAATGGGCCCCAGTGGAGATATTCACATCAACACAAAATTCGGAGACATCACCGACCATGCACCTACCAGCTTTTATGTTGACAACATTTCAGGAACCATAGCCTCTCAATTTGTGCTTAATGGAAATATCGTTTCTTTTCAATTAGATTTTTATAATAAGAATAAGCCTGTAATCATCGACCCGTGGACACAAACGCCATCCCTGCCCAATTCCAATGGAGTATGGGAGTGCGAGCACGATGGAGCAGGAAATGTTTACATCATTGGCGGTTGCATGCCCATGAAATTATTGAAATACAATGCTGCCGGGGCATTACAATGGACTTACAACACACCCTGGGACACCGCTAACAACTGGCTGGGGACTTTTGCCACCGATTTGGCAGGCAATAGTTTTGTCACTTCCGGGTCTGTTGCCGCCCTGCAAAAAATCAGTACAACGGGTGCTCTGGTATGGACAGCCAATGCCCCTTTATTGAATACAGATGAGTACTGGAATATTGCATTCAACTGCGATCAAACCAAATTAATTATCGGTGGCACCACTGGGAATATGCTATCATTAACGGGTGCAATATTTGATATTAATACCAGTAATGGCACTGTCAATAGTACGCAGGTTGTGGGTTATGGAAATATGTTTGGGATTCCGCCCATCATCGAAGAAGTCAGATCCCTGACTTCGTGCCGGAATTCAAGGTATTATTTTATGACTCTGGATACTATTGGAGCTATTGATGATAATTTCGCTGCCTGCACTTCAACTCCAACGGTATTTCGTATAAACCATACTTATAATTTCGGTTATAAGATGGAAAACTACAGGCCGAACAACGGAAATTCCGGAATTATGTCAATTCGGGCCAACCGATATTTTGTTTACACACAGAATGGGGCAATACTCCAGCAACGTTCCCTGGTTGACGGTTCTGTTATTACCAGTGTTGCTTTACCCGGTGGAACCAATATAGTTGATCCGATCTTCGGACGTACTCAGGCAGGAAACAGCGGCATTGATATTGATTCGTGCGGGAATGTTTATGTTGGTTCAGGAAACGGTATTTATAAATACGATGCTAACCTGAACCTTATTACCTCTATTGCTACTCCCTACAAAATTTTTGATGTGAGTGTAAGTACCGGAGGTAATGTAGTGTTTTGTGGGGCAACAGGTACAAATGCTAATGTCAACAGGGTTGGCACTATTCAATCGGCCAATATGGGAGCTTGCCCGCCTATGACCTTATTCTGTTGTAATACGAATATATGCCCGGTCAATCCAATTTGCGACACCATGCCAGCCTTTAATTTGATTGCATCTCAAGCAGGAGGAGTTTGGAGTGGTGCAGGAATTATCAATGCCTCCCTGGGCACTTTTGATCCGGCAACTGCGGGTGCAGGAATTCACACTATTGTTTACACCCTGCCTTGTGGAAGCGACTCTATACAGATTACAGTCCTTCATTGCGGAGCGCCTTGCCCGACACTAACGTTCAACATCACCACTACGCCTGCATGTATTGGTACCTTGTCAGGTTCTGTTACTGTGACCGCAACCAATGGCTCCTCTCCTTATGTATTTGCCTTTGAGGATGGCACAGGGACCAATATAGCCACCTATGTCAATGTAGTCGGGAGCCAATCAGTGTACGGACTTGCCTCAGGACAGTATACACTGATTGTTCTTGATGCCGCCGGTTGTGTGGGTAGCGACACTTTCACCATAGGCACCTCGTCCAGCCTGATGCCCGTCATAACAGGCCCGGATACAATTTGTGCGGGTAATACTGCAACCATTGATGCAGGTGTATATACAACGTATTTATGGTCAACCGGTGGTGTAACTCAAACAATCCAGATTACCGCGGCCGGAACTTATTCTGTTACCGTTACCGATGCCGGTGGTTGTTCGGGCTCTGCTTCCATTTCAGTGGCTCAGGGCAATAACCTCACTCCATCCATCACCGGTACATTAAGCATTTGTCCCGGAACTTCCACCACCCTTGATGCGGGAAACGGTTATGCCACCTACCACTGGTCGAACAGTGCTTCCACACAAACCATTTCGGTTAATACCGGTGGCACTTACATGGTAACAGTTACAGATGCCGGAGGCTGCAGTGGTTCTACCTTTGCCACAGTTACAATTATCCAGACCCTTCCGGTAACAGCCACTGCACAGCCACTGTCGATATGTCCGGGCAATAACGTAACCCTTACCGCTACCGGTGGACAATCGTACGTTTGGAACACATCACCCACCAACACCAATGCCATTGTGGTGGTCAATCCTGTTGTCACCACTACCTATGTAGTAACTGCCACCTATAATGGTTGCACTGACACGGCTTCTGTCACGGTTATCGTCGATTCAGTCCTTAGTGTGAATGCTTTTACCACCAATGCAAGCTGCGGGCATAACGATGGCACCGCATGGGTCGATCTGGCCGGCACCGGATATACCTATTTATGGAACAGCATTCCTCCGCAGTTGACACAAACGGCAACCGGACTGGCAGCCGGAATGTACAACGTTACGGTTAGCTACAATGGCTGCGTTGGAATTGCTACCGCCATTGTATTGAAAGATCCCGGCCCATTGGCAGGATTTTATACCCAACCCGATTATCCTATTATTGACGAAGGCCCTGTAAACTTTATCGACCAGTCGGTAGGAAGCATTATGAACTGGCAATGGAATTTCGGTGACAGTACTTTCGCAAACGGCAGTATAGTAAGCCATGAATATGCCGATACGGGTAGCTATGAGGTTATCCTTATTGTAACCGATATGGAGGGTTGCAAAGATACCGCCTGGGGCATTGTCCATATTCATCCTCAGTTTGCTTTCTGGATACCAAATAGTTTCACGCCTAATGATGACGACCGCAACGAGTATTTCATGCCTGTGGGTGTGGGGATTGATACGAAAAACTATCTGATGTACATTTACGATCGCTGGGGACGCGAAATGTTCCATACCGAAGACATTAACGAAGGATGGAACGGAACCTTTCAGAATAAGTTCGACTATAAAAAAGCCGTTCAGGGCACCTATGTTTATCTTATCAGGGTAAAAGACCTGAATGGCAAAAGTTACAATTATAAGGGGATAGTGACACTGGTACAATAGTTTAAATAGTCTCCCCTTATAAATGATATAAACAATTAGATGTCAATAAAATAACAA
>CAYXXU010000019.1:0-57191 GCA_964469155.1 uncultured Bacteroidales bacterium | reverse complement strand
TCATTAGGAATGGAATGAACTAATGGCAAGTGCGTAAGCCAGTGGGTTGTATCTGGGTTAATCCCGATTTAGTGTTTGTTAGATTTTCTTACATGGCATTTGTGTTGAAAATCTTACAAACACTTTGTCGCTGCGTAGCAGAAAATCTCCTATTGGCGATTTTGGGTTTATGTATTTTTTCCTTTTCTTTGTGCTTATTCAAGCCATTCCTTGGTGCGGAAAGGAACCGGGTCGCTGCTGGGGCCTTCGCCGCTGGGGAATATGCCGTTGAGGCGTAACAGGAATTTGGTGTTGGGTTTAATATTCTGCAACACCATAAAGGTAATGCTGCAAGCCCCGGCATGGTCGAAAACCGGGTCTTTATCTTCTATCACCTCGGCAATTTCGGCACGGTAGGCGGCAGCGCCTTCTAATTTAGGATATGAAACAAAAACTTCGCCTGCATGGTTGCCATCGCGAACGCTGAGACCTTTCTGGGTGCGTGGTTTCTTTTCGGTATACACTTCAAATCCCATGCTGACCGGCAAGGAGGTATCGTTGTTTTCGTTGGCAATTTTTTCGACATATTCGGCGGTATCGAAGTAATAACCGTCTAAAATGTCGAGGTGTTTATACATATTAATGGTTGCTTCTTTGTTACCGGTGAGATGTTCGGTATAGTACTGTTTTACCTTTGCAATTTCGGCCGTTATTTCAGCCGGAGTGTGTGGCGGCCCCGTCAGAATAGTATGAAGAGGAATCTGCGTAGCGATGTTTTCGTTACGTTCAATCTTGATCAGGGGCTTTCCCTTGCCAAGAGATTTTTTAATTTTAATTTTTCTGCTCATTTTTTTCTTTTTATAATTTAAACACAAAATAAATTTTTACCATTTCTATTTATTGTGATTTGAAAATTTTACGGAACTGTTATTTAGCTATTTACCCTCCTTTCTTTTAATTTTATCGTACTCTTTCTTTTTAATATTTTGATACCAACCTAAGGTGTTATTGGATGTTAACAGCGTGCCTCTGGATGTTAACATCGTATCATTGGATGTTAACAGCGTGTAATTGGATGTTAACGTCGTACCATTGGATGTTAACAGCGTATCATTGGATGTTAACAGCGTACCATTGGATGTTAACAGCGTATCATTGGATGTTAACAGCGTACCTTTGGATGTTAACAGCGTGCCATTGGATGTTAACAGCGTGCCATAGGATGTTAACGTCGTGTGATAGGATGTCAACAGCGCATCATCGGATGTTAACGTCGTATGAACAGATACTAATGATCTGTTTATTTTTGGCAACCATAAATTATTATTGGCGGCAATGACCCTGTTTGATGTTATTGAATGGCAATAATTTGCCGTTAAGGTTGAGGAGGTGAAAGCAGATATTTTATGAGTTGCAGACATTAAACCCGACTTTGAAATTTAATATTTCAAAGTTAGGCCTAACATCCCTATTCCGTATGGGAATTTTCGGATATTTTGGGCGGAATTTTCGGAATTTTTTAGGCTTTTTTTAGGGAATTTTCGGAAAAAAACAAGGGAATTTTCGGAAAAGGCATAAGGATCAGTCAGTAAACCAATATAGTGAATGGTTTTTTCGCTTCAGCAATTCTATTGCAGCATCCGGGTTCATACAAGATCGTTCAGGTCGTGGTTTTTGCAATAGGGGGTGATTTCCGATTTCTTTTTAAATTCCATTTTATCCATCATTGTATGCAAGGCTTCCGATACTCTTTTATAGTTGGACCTGGTTTCGTCAACAATTTCTTCAAGAGATTTACCGTTTCCGGTTTTTACCAAAACCTGAAACTCCAGTTGCGAAAGAATATTTTCATGCGCTAATTCCGGATCGTTTTTTACAATACGGGCCAACAAACTGCCCACTTCGTGGGTAATATAGTCCATTCCTTTGGCAATGGTGCGTATAGCCCTGATCAATTCTTCCGTAGGGTCTCTTTTGGTCAGAAAACTTTTGGCTCCTGCAGTTATGGACAGGTGGGCGTATGGGTCAACTTTATGCATGGTATAGACCACTACAAAGGTTTTCGGATAGTTTTTTTTTATCCGGGCTAATAGTTCCAAACCGTTCATTTCGGTTTCGGAGAGCATCAGATCAAGTATTACTACATCTATATGGCGCTGCTCAAGAAGTGTAAGCGTTTGTTTTGCATTTTCTGCAACGGCGGCCACTTTCATGTCTGCATATTCGTTGATAATTTTGGGAAGACCTTCTCTGATGGCCGTGTGATCGTCGCAAATTAATATTTCTATCATTTTGTTTTCTTTATTGGTAAGCAAATCTTTATTTCTGTGCCTGACTCTCGTTTTGCTTTGATAGTGAAATCGCCGCCTATGGTTTTGGCCCTTTCGTACATCATCGTAAGCCCGGTTGATTTAAACGAATCAATCTGCTCACGGCTTATCCCGATTCCGTTGTCCGAAATAATGAAATCGTAGGTTTCTGCTACTTTTTTCATGGTAACTTCAACCTGGCTGGCTTTCGCATGTCGGCTTATGTTGGTGAGCGCTTCCTGCAATATTCTGAAAACTATCAACGCATCATCAGGCTCTATAAATGAGATATTATTGATATCCGTTAATATCTCCATCCGGGTCATTTGTTCGAAGTCGCGTAAATATCCTTCCATGGCAGCCTTAATATCTGATTTCACCAACATTACCGGCCTGATATATGAGCTGAGATCCTGAATCATTTTTATCAGATTATTTGTTTTAGTTACAATATTTTTAAGCAACGTTATTTCTTCTTCGGAAGTATTTTTAATAATAATATATTCCAGGTCAAGCTTGAGTCCTGTAAGCCCTTGTCCTATGTGGTCGTGAAGTTCATCCACTATAAATTTCCTCTCATCTTCCACTTTTGTTTGAATGATGGCTGCCAACTGTTGTAGTTTTTTCTCAGTTTGCTTTATTTCAGTGATATCATGATGTATCACGACATAGCGTTCGGGCTGACCGTCAGTATCCATTACCAGAAAACCAATCGCATTTAAATGTACCTCGCTATCCGGATATTCATCCGTATTTAAAGGGGGGCTATAAGTGTGATAAGGGAAAAAGACCACCTCGCCTCGTTTTAGATTTTGTAACAACCCGGCAAAGCCAAGCTTAAGCAACTGGGAGTCGGTAAAAAGATTAAAATCAGGTCCGGGCAATGCTTTAAACAAAGCTGTATGCGCCGCATTCACCGACCGGTTACTCCCGTCTGCATTCAATATCTGAATTGATAACGGATTGTTGTCGAGGATGTTTTGCAAAATGATGTGATCCTGTGTAATTTTATTCAAATTGAACTCACAGGATTCGTGTTTTTGACGGAAATAGTCCAACTCGGCCCTGAGTTGCTCATTTTCTTTGATCAGTTGGGCTTTGGTTTTATGCTGAGAGTCCATAGCGGTCGATTTACATACAAATATATAAAATTCTTTCAAATCATACCAAATTATACTTATTTTTAGTCCTATCTAAAAATAAGTTACAATTACCATAAATCACAACAAATGACCATGAATGACAATGAATAACGCGCAGCCATTAGCCCGACCCTATTTCCTCCCGTAAAAAATATACTGAGAAAGGATAATAAAGATCATGGTAAATACAATATTCAGCAAGGCGTGCCATAAGGTGCTGAAGAAACCCGAAAAGCTGAATATCTCGAGGTAGAAAAGCAGAATATGATGGGCGGCGGTCAAAATGAGTGAATAAAAGAAAAACCAGTTAAATCCGAGTTGTTTGATGCCGGGTTGTATGCCCGGTTCGTATTCTTCTTTAGAACTAACTATGTTCTGCACCCAGGGACTCATAAAGGCGATGAGGGTGGTGGCAGCGGCGTGTATGCCTCCCGAATTGGAGAACATATCGACCATGAGACCCAGCAGAAAGCCTAAAACCAAACGGAACCAACGCGGGGTTTCGAAAGGAAGCAAAATGATAAACAGAATATAAATGTAAGGGGTGATGAAAGAAAACACCTGAATGTTATTAAACACCAATACCTGAAGCAGCAGCAGGAAAATGAAGCGGGCGATATTGCGGAAAATAACGTTATTCATTTTGCGAGCGTTTTTCGAGGTCGTTCAGTTCGTCCTTCATCAGGTTGTTGATGATATAAACGTACTGAATATTATTAAAATCGTTAAACAAGCGGACCTTTATTTCATAAAAATCCTTCCCTTTATTGATGCCGTATGAATAGACGGAACCTATGGGTATGCCTTCGGGGAACATCAATGAGTATCCGCTGCTGATCACCGTATCGCCTATCATCAGCTTCACATGCGTGGGAACATCTTTCATGGTAACCACACGATAGTCGTTTCCGTTCCACATTACGGTACCCACGTTGTTCCCCTTTTTAAGTTTGGCCGAAATTTTTGATTTCGAATGAAGAACCGAATAGATGGTGCAAAAATTATCGGATACATCTTTTATAATGCCCACTATGCCCTGCGATGAAATCACTCCCATGTTTTTCTTAATGCCGTGTTTGAGTCCTTTGTTGAGGGTGAGATAATTGTTGGCCCGGTTTACCGTGTTTGCGATCACTTTGGCGCTTACATAAGTATATTGCTGACGGTAAAGGGTATCGTTGATGACAAATACCTTATTATCGGTTTTTATATAGGAATTTTTCTGGAGGTTCAATAGTTTGGCATTTTCTTCGGCCAGTATTTTGTTGGTGGTTTTCAGGGACAAATAGTCGGTAAAATTGCTCCAGGCCGTGTAAACCTTTCCGGAAATGGAATTGCTGGCAGTAATATAAACCGATTGCTGGTAATAATTGGTATTCACAATCAGAATAAATGCGATAACCTCAAGCAATAAGAACAGGAAGGTGTTGTAATACTTAATAAAAAACCGGAAAAGAGGTTGCATACAATAATTTACTACCAGATAGCAGTCGCTAACTGATATGCCCTGCAAAAATAGCCAAAAATCTATTTACCGTGAGTTTCGATGTAATAATAATTGTTTTAAAAGGAATATTACGGCATTTCTTGTTTTCTTAGTGAATCTTTGTGTTTTAGTGTATTTGTGGCGTTAAAAAATTGCCACTAAGGCTCCAAGACTCAAAGAACACACAAAGAATTCTTTAGTAAGAAAGTACCTTAAATAAAACCTAAAATCTTAGGTCGAACTCACTTTATTTAATAAGGAATGGGAATTTGTCAAAGTTCTTCAAAGCAATGGCAGTTCCTCTTGCCACGGCTTTCAAGGGATCTTCGGCAATAAAAACCGGCAATTTGGTTTTTAAATGTATCCTTTTATCCAATCCGCGTAAGAGGGCGCCTCCGCCGGCCAGATAAATACCAGTGCGGAAAATATCGGCCGATAGTTCGGGAGGTGTGAGGTCAAGCGCATTCAGCACAGCGGTTTCTATTTTGGTGATAGATTTATCGAGGGCATGAGAAATTTCGGCCGAATTGACCATGATCTCTTTGGGAATACCTGTAAGCATATCGCGGCCATGTACCGCGAAATCGGGAGGAGGGTTTTCTATGTTGGGCATGGCGGCGCCTACTTCAATCTTTATTTTTTCGGCCGTACGTTCCCCGATATTCAGGTTGTGAGCCTTACGCATATACTCTTCAATATCGGCGTTAAAATCGTCGCCGGCTATACGTATCGAACGGTTGTTTACAATACCGCCCAGGGCTATCACGGCTATTTCGCTGGTGCCTCCGCCAATATCTATCACCATATTGCCATTGGGTTCCAGCACATCAATTCCCAGTCCGATGGCAGCGGCCATGGGTTCGTGTATCAGTCGCACTTCTTTGGCTCCTGCCTGCTCGGCCGAATCCCTAACAGCACGTTCTTCTACTTCGGTGATACCCGAGGGGATGCTGATAACCATTTTCAAAGCAGGCGGAAATAGAGTTCTGCCCGGGTTGATCATTTTAATGAAAGCCTTGATCATGATCTCTGCCGAATGAAAGTCGGCGATCACTCCGTCGCGCAAAGGACGTATGGTACGAATATTCTGATGGGTCTTTCCATGCATCATCATGGCTTTTTTCCCGACCGCTTCGGTTTTTCCGGTGATAAGGTTGATGGCAATTATGGAAGGCTCTTCCACCACAATTTTATCATTATGTATGATAATGGTGTTGGCTGTTCCGAGGTCGATGGCAATCTCTTTGGTAAATAAAGACAATAGTCCCATTTTGGTTTTTTAATTTTAATGTTTAAAATGTCTGATTCCGGTTAATACCATCGAAACACCATTTTGGTTACAAAATTCGATGGATTTATTATCATTGATCGATCCGCCGGGTTGAATAACCGAACGGATGCCATGTTTATAAGCGATCTCAACACAATCGGGGAAGGGAAAGAAAGCATCCGAGGCCATAACAGCGCCCGTAAGATCTTTTTCCATTTCGGCAGCCTTCGCGATAGCCTGCCGCAAAGCATCCACCCTCGAGGTCTGTCCGGTTCCGTTGCCCAGCAATTGCTTGTTCTTCACCAGAACGATGGTATTGGATTTGGTATGTTTCACAATTTTGTTTGCAAACAACAGGTCTTCCGCTTCTTCCGGCATAGGCGACGAAAGGGTTACGGTTTGCAGGTCGTTCAGTGTTTCTGTTCTCAGGTCTTTGTCCTGTTCAATCACCCCGTTAAGCAACGATTTAAACTGGGTGGCCGGATATGTGAACAGTTTTTGTTTTAAAATAATGCGGTTCTTTTTCTGACACAGCAACTCCAGCGACTTTTTATGATAGTCGGGAGCAATGATCACTTCGAAGAACAATTTATGAACCTCTTCTGCGGTTTCCATATCAAGCGGACGGTTGCAAACCAAAACTCCTCCAAAAGCCGAAACCGGATCACCTGCCAAAGCATCTGTCCATGCATCTAAAAGATATTCACGGCTGGCCGCTCCGCAGGCATTGGTATGTTTTAAAATGGCAAAGGTCGGTTCGGCGAAATCAGCAATCAGGTTAACCGCCGCCTCTATGTCGACCAGGTTGTTGTAAGAAATGGCCTTACCGTTCAACTGCTCAAAAACATCTTCGAGATTTCCGTAGAATTTGCCCTGCTGATGAGGATTTTCACCATAACGCAGTTCGGTAACCTTTTGTATGCTTTTCTTGAAGGAAGGTATCTTTTGGTCCGTATTGAAATAATTAAAAATAGCCATATCGTAATGCGAAGAAACGTTGAATGCCTCTACCGCAAAATACTTACGGTCTATGAGTTCGGTACATCCGTTCTTTTCCTTCAACAGTTCCGTTAGTTTCCCATATTGTTTCGCCGAAGCAACAATAACCACATCGTTAAAGTTTTTGGCGGCGGCCCGAATCAGGGAGATTCCGCCTATATCTATTTTCTCAACAATTTCTTCCTCATTGGCTCCCGACGATACAGTTTCTTCAAAAGGGTACAAATCCACAATCACCAGGTCGATGGGGGGAATGTTATATTCAGCGGATTGCTTCTGATCCTCTATGTTTTCGCGGCGATACAATATGCCGCCCATCACTTTGGGATGCAGGGTTTTCACTCTTCCACCAAAAATAGAAGGATAAGAAGTCAGCGATTCAACCGCTATGGCCTCCACACCCAGCTTTTTTATGTAGTCGAGGGTGCCCCCGGTGGAATAGATCTGAACATTTAATTTACGCAGTTCAGAGATGATCTCATCGAGGCCGTTTTTGTGGAAAACCGATATCAATGCACTATTTATCCTTTTCATGAAACTATTTCACAATTTTTTGCAAATGTCAGAAAAATTTTTGAACAAAACCTGTTTTAACTAATTATTATTTATAAAGATAAATAAAAAATGCGTTCGCTTAATCAAGTTTTAATCAAATATTTATATTCCCCCGAATTTTAACTTTCGTTCGTAATTTTGCTTATTTTTATGCCCTGAATAATTATGGAATTTAATTTACGCTTTTTACGTTATAATATAAGATTTGTTACTGTTTTGACCGAAATCAGATGTTTTTATTTTTAAGACTCATACGCGAAAGTTATTTATTTGCATTTCAGGCGATTGTTGTAAACAAATTGCGGACCTTCCTTTCTCTTTTAGGGATCACCATTGGGATATTTGCTGTGATTACCGTTTTTACTATTGTGGATTCTATGGAAATTACCATCCGCAAGAACATTGAATCGCTGGGAAATAATGTAATGTTCATTGAAAAGTGGCCCTGGGCCTTTGGAAGTGATTATCCCTGGTGGAAATACCTGAACCGGCCTGTGACCAAGCCTTCAGAAATGAATGAAATTCTGAAACGATCGAACAGTATAGAGGCCGCTACTTTTTTCCTGAAGGCCGAAAAGACCGTAAAACATCTGGACAGAAGCATTGATAATGCCTTAATACTTAGTGTTTCGCAGGATTATGACAAGGTTTGGTCGCTAAACCTGAGCGATGGAAGATATTTTACTCCCTCTGAGTCGGCAAGCGGCAAAAATGTGGCGGTTATAGGCAGCACTATAGCAGAAACCCTTTTTGAAAATACAGATCCTATAGGGAAAAACATTAAAATATTCGGAAGGAACCTTGAAGTGATTGGTGTGATCAAAAAAGTAGGAAAGGATTTGTTCGGAGGTGGCACCGACGAACAGATACTGATACCTGTTAACTGGGCAAGAAATGTGATAGATATTAAGTCGGAAATGTACGAGCCCTGTATCATTGTTAAGGCCAAACCCCTATACTCCAATGCCGAAGTTAAGGATGAACTGACAGGGGTGATGCGTTCGATACGAAAATTGAAACCGAGCGCTGAAGATAACTTTGCCATTAATGAGACCGATATCCTGACCAAAGGTTTTGAAAGTATTTTTTCGGTATTATCTATTGCCGGATGGATCATTGGGGGGTTTTCGCTTTTGGTGGGAGGTTTCGGTATAGCCAATATTATGTTTGTTTCGGTGAGGGAACGCACCAATATCATTGGCATACAAAAATCATTGGGGGCAAAGAAATACTTTATCTTATTTGAATTCCTATTCGAAGCTATCATTCTTTGCCTTATCGGCGGGTTATTCGGTTTGCTGCTGGTTTACCTGGGCACAGTGCTGGTGGCTACTGCTTTTGATATGGAACTTACCTTAACCGCAGGTAATATCCTGCTGGGTGTGTTTGTTTCGGCTACGATTGGTTTAATATCAGGTTACATTCCTGCCTATATGGCTTCGAAACTGGATCCTGTGGTGGCCATTCGTGCAGGAAATTAATCGCCCCTACTCTCTTATTTCTCTATTTGCGGATCGGTGAAAGGTTCGGTTTCTGTTTTCAGGTTGCCGTCGAGGTGATATTTCCTGTAGGAGCGCAGTGAAATCAACACGGCTATCAGGCATAAGGCTACCCCTGTCATAAAAGTGCCCGTAAAGCCCACCAACTGATATATTCCCAAACCCAACACCGGGGCAAAGAAAGAACGCAGCCCGGTGAAGCTCAAATGTATGGCCTGGTATTCGGAAGCTTCTTCTTTTTTACAGAAATAAGCCGAACCTATGCTCCATAACAGTCCCATGGTGGCCGCAAAGACCCCGTTAAAGAACATAGCCAAAATCAGGCTGTAATAGATCTTGATCCCTTTGATCCATGTAAACCAGGGAAAATAGGTTGTCAACCCTATGAATAGAATATAGAACATCAGGGAGGCGAATGTGATGGCCGAAAATCTGCGGGGATCCATTTTCCCCAACAATTTGCCAAACAAAGGCAGTAATAATATCGCCAGAATGTTGTAAGAGTTTTTGTAAAATGCCACACTCGAATAGTTCAGGTCCAGTGCCTGGTTGAAATAGATGGCAATGACCGAAACCGTTCCCATAAAAGCAAATCCATAGTACATAAAACCTATTTCGAAATCGCGGAAAGGTTTGTTCGAGGACATTTTCCGGCGCATATCCCCAACCTGATGTTTTATGGATTGCCAAAGAGGAACACTCCGGTGCTCCATGAATTCTCCCTGGTGCTTTATCTGTGCCAACAACCATACCGATACCATTCCCATGGCTGAAATAACCGGAAAAACAAAACGATAGGAGTTTTGATTGTAGTCGAGCAGCCATCCGAAGCCAAAAGTGATCACCAGCATCACCAATTTGTTGGCTATGGTTGAATAACTATAAAACACACTGAAGTTTTCGTGGGTATAATTTGCCTTTAAGAACTGGTTGATGGTGGGGTAGATTATGGGATTGGCGAAATAATACGCCAGGAATATCACCAGGAAAATGTAATGGTAGACCCAGGTGTTTGCCAGATGACCCACATCGGCAGGAAAAAATAATAAAAGAAACAAGGGTGCCCGTGTGATTATACCCAGCCAGATCAGGAATTTCTTCTTGTTCTTCATACGGCGGGCCCATTCATTTAAAAGAATGGAGAAAGTCAGCACGAATACACTGAACTGAAACAAAATGCTGACACCCCAATCGCCGCCGTGAAGGCTTTTCAGAAAAACAAATTCGTTGAGCGCCAATACCCCGAATATCACCCCTTCGATCACCGAATAGGTGAAATGAAGTATGAAAGTGCTTCTTTCGAGAGGATTGAGTGTTACTTTTTTAAATAATGGCATTGCAACGGTCTGGCAGTTTGCAAAAATACACTTTCAAGGCACGCTAAAATCCGGACCCTGTCAAATATTACTCACAAAATAGAGGGCAGTTTGCCAATTTATAACGAATTTTGCCCAAAATTCAGCTCATGAAGTTTATTACCGAGTTCCGCGACAAAGCTTTGGTGGAAGGACTGATCAAGGAGATTCGTAAGGTCTCCCGAAAGGATATTGCCTTGATGGAGGTCTGCGGGGGACATACTATGGCCATACACAAATTCGGCATTCCGGCCATGCTTCCTGAAAATATCAGGCTGTTGTCGGGCCCCGGTTGCCCGGTGTGTGTTACCGATAAGAAGTATATCGACATTGCCGTGCATCTGAGCCGGATGACCGAGGTGATCATTACCACCTACGGCGACCTGATACGTGTTCCCGGTTCGCAGGGAACCCTCGACCTGTCGAAATCCGAAGGAAACGATGTGCGCATAGTGTATTCGAGCATTGATGCTTTGCAAATTGCCAGAGATAATCCTTCAAAGAAGGTGGTATTCTTAGGAATAGGGTTTGAAACTACCGCTCCCGGCACGGCCGTGGCCATCTCGAATGCTCATAAGGAAGGATTGAAGAATTTTTATGTACATTGCTCACACAAGATCATGCCTCCGGCAATGGAAGCCTTGATCACCGAGGGGGTGAAGATAGATGGCTACATTTGTCCCGGCCATGTGAGTGCCATTACAGGTTCGGGTATCTATGATTTTATTCCTGACAAATTCAAACTGGGTTGTGTGATTGCGGGATTTGAACCTACCGACATACTGCAAAGTATTTTGATGCTGGTGAGGCAAATTGAGAACGATGATTTCAAAGTGGAGATAGCATACAAACGTGCCGTGAAGCCCGAAGGAAACCTGATTGCCAAAGCCATGCTCGAAGAGGTGTTCGAATTGGGCGATGACTGGTGGAGAGGATTTGGTGTGATTGCGCAAAGCGGCATGAAGATACGGCAGAAGTATGAAGCTCACAATGTAGAAGGGAATTTCGACATTGACGTTCCTGAACCTGCTGCGGATAAAGGTTGTGTATGCGGCGAGATACTGAAAGGATTGAAGAAACCAGTGGAATGTAAACTCTTCCGCAAGATTTGCACCCCTGAAAATCCCATTGGCGCCTGCATGGTTTCGAATGAAGGGGCGTGTGCAGCGTTTTTTCGGTACGGAGAATGATGTGTTGTGGCAGTAAATTGTAATCTGAAAATATTGAAAGGCATTGAGTAAGGAACAAAATAATTAGCCACTAAGGCACTAAGACACTAAGATGCACTAAGTCTTATATATAAGGAATTGTGCTTTTCTTCGTGAACCTTTGAGTCTATGAGTCCCTGCCTGACCGGCAGGCAGGTTCGTGGCAAAAATTAATTAACAAGAAAGAAAATGAAAGAAAAGACCATTCTTTTGGGCCACGGCAGTGGCGGCAAGCTGAGCCACGAGCTGATACAAAACATCTTTTTCAAACATTTCGGTGAGAATGAGAAGCATTTTCCTACCGACGCATCCCTGCTGCAATTGCCGGGCAAGCATTTTGCTTTTACCACCGACTCTTATGTGGTGGATCCTATTTTCTTTCCGGGAGGCAACATTGGTAAACTTGCCGTGTGCGGAACGGTGAACGACCTGGCTGTGTCGGGCGCTACACCCCTGTTCCTGAGTTGCGGCTTTATCATTGAAGAAGGTTTCCCCTTTGCTCAACTGGAAGAGATCGTAAAGACCATGGCCGATGAAGCACAAAAAGCCGGAGTAAGCATTGTGGCAGGCGATACCAAGGTGGTGGACAAAGGCAAATGCGACAAGATATTTATTAATACCAGCGGCATAGGCAGTATTGAGAAGAAACTGCATCATATCAGCTACGGACAATTTATTAAGCCCGGCGATAAGATCATACTCAACGGCAATATAGGCGATCATGGGGTGACCATCATCGGTGCGCGCAATAATATCAAATTTGCCGACGACCTGCAATCGGATTGCGCCAGCCTGAACGGTTTGATCGCGCATGTGATGGATGTTTCGGAGAATATTCTTTTTATGCGTGATGCCACCCGGGGCGGTATTGCTACGGTGCTGTGCGAACTGGTGGAGGACAAAGATTATGGCATACTGATAAACGAAGCGGCTATCCCGGTGAGCGAATCTGTGGCCGGTCTGTGCGAGGTGTTCGGCTTCGACCCTTTGTATATTGCCAATGAAGGCAAGGTGGTGATGGTGGTGGCGGCCAAAGATGCCGCTAAAGTACTTTTGGCCATGCACGAACACGAACTGGGTCAGCCTGCAAGCATTATTGGTGAGATCACAGCAGACCATAAACAAAAGGTACTGCTGGAAACCAGTATAGGCGGCAAGCGTGTGATGGATATGCTGACGGGGGAGCAGTTGCCGAGAATTTGTTAGGGAGAGGCTGAGAGGCTATGAGGCTGTGAGACTGAGAGAGCTGAGCATTGAACATTGTTTGTTGAACATTGACAATTTTCTTAAATATTCAATGATCAATTTTCAATATTCAATTTTCAAGTGAAGAGGGCGGGCAAAACTTCGGCATTCATAATTCCTTGTTCAGTATTCGATATTTCACCAGCTACCATAAGAAGATTCACCGCAGAGGCGCAGAGGACGCAGAGTCTTCTTTGCGTATTTTTATTGCGTTTTTTGCTGATGTTTTCCGCCACAAAGACTCTAAGACACAAAGATCCACAAAGAAATCCTGCCCTGTCTAACAATCATCTTCATCATTGAATCATTTTCATCAGCGGTTCAGACAATTTTTCCGCCACCAAATCACCAAAGCCCCAAATTACACAAAAACTCCCTCCTTCTTCGGTCTCCGGTCTTCCGACTTCAAACCTCCTCCCTCCTTCTTCGGTCTCCGGTCTTCCGACTTCAAACCTCCTCCCTCCCTCTTCGGTCTCCGGTCTTCGGTCTTCTAACAATTTAACAATATAACAATTCAACAATTCTATCCATTATCACAAAAAATTCTCGCCCCTCCTACCATATTTTTCATCATTCTTCCCTATATTTGTAATCGGTTTCCAGCCACTTTGTTGTTGTTGATCTTGTTTATTCATGTAAATCTGAAAAATTATGGCATCGTCCCGCCCCTACGAACCCGTGTTGCATTGCCGCAAAGACCGTCCCAAAGAAGTTTACAGGCTGGCACTTCGCTTACTGAAAGGCCTGTATGCGCATCCTGCCGAGTTTCCTGATCCCTGGATTGCCAAAACTACGTTCGAAACCGAAACCAAAGCCCTCAAGGAACTGCTGAGATATGAAAGGGGCGACTCTAAGGCCATCAAATTGTGCCTTGTAAAAAGCTTTCAGGTGCATGCCTTTTGCAAAATGCTGCTCAGTTTTGTAACGCCTATTTGCGGCGGAGATATAGAAATGATACAGATGACAGGTTTCGAAGTAAACCGTATGCCTCGCAAACACCAGCATCCCAGGCAGCCTGTGATACTTAAAATAGTGAAGGCCGGCGGGCAATTTCGTTATAAGATCATTCTGGCTAAGATGCAGACAGGCAACAACGTCGATCCCGACCCCGCTACCCACCAGCGCGATGTGCGCTACACCATAGAACTTTCGCTGAACCAGGATGATGAAAAATCGTGGAACAAGGTGTGTGTGAGTGCGGCCAGCACCAAACTGTTTTTCGAGGATGTATTTCCCGGACAAAAGAATTATGTGAGGGTTTATGGCACCAATGCAGCCGGCGATGGCCAATGCAGCCTGGTACGCTATTTTACACCCGATATTCCCTGAGCCCACAAGCCTTTCACGTCAGCCAAAGCCTCCCTTTGGCAGGCTAAAGCGTATTTTGTTCTTTAGCATGGGGATATTACAACAGCCATATCTTCCGCATCGCATCGCCTCCCCTGCTTTGCACCTTATCATTGATAATGTGCTCACTGCAAACCATAAATTCAGCAGGTGCAAGGGTTTTTAGGGCATGAGTTGCTCTTTATTTGTCATGAGAAAGAGTCGCTGACAACGTTGTCCGCATGATTGTCAACGTTGTTTGTATTGCTGTCTACGTTGTCGGTGTTGTTGGTGACGTTGTTAGTATCATTAACGACGTTGTCGTAGGTATTGACATCGTTGTTCATAATATTGTCAACGTTGTTTGCATTGTAGTAGACGTTGTCTATCTCGCTGACAACGTTGTTTGCATTACCGACCACGCTGGCCATGAGCTTCTCTACAGCGAAACTTTTCATTGCGCATGATCTCAAAAAATGTTAGTGCGCGATAAAAAGGCTTACATGGCCTCAACAAATGTACTCTATGGCAAAAACCACCGTCTCATTAGCGTCAGGAAGGATTTATGCTTCCATACGATCAGCAAATGATGAGATAGCGGGGGTTTACAGGCAGATCATGATTGTATTGATGCCTCACCATGCCCCTCCCATCGTCAAACTGATGTTGACAGAGGGATAAACGTCTCTCCATCGCTCATGGCGGGGCGGGTTGACGTTGTTGCTGCCGTATCCGCCGTTATGAGTGCCCTGTCCGTATACAATTGCATTGTGATCCTGTATCAAAACACCCGGGCCAATATTGAAATCGATCACAAAGTTGCCATACACCCCCTTCACCCCTATGTCGGCAAACACTCCGCCAATGTGGCAGCGGTCTTCCATCTTACGGTACAGATCGTAGGCATCGCCACCCTCATTATCGAAGATATGGAATTCGTCGGCAGGCAGATACATGTATTTATAAATGCCTTTCAACGTAACATACCCAATGGAGTGTCGCCTGGTTTGCGAGGGATCAATAAAATAGAAGTTCACCTGGGGATTACAGAAAAAGCCGTGATAAAATTCGAAGGCGCCATAATTGGCCGTTCGGGCCAAAAAATACCTTCCGATGTTGAAGCGGCTGGCATACACATAGCCCGTAGTTACTCCAAAGCCATAACGCTTGTAGCGGTATTCGTAGCCCAACCCCGCCTGCTGTATCAGGCAGACATTGATGGGGTTGATAGAAATAAAATGGCGGGGAAACAGGTCTTTGGCCGTAGAATCGGGCTTTTGCCCGTAGCCGGACAGCGAACAGGCGATGATTGCAAGGACTAAAACGGCATGTTTCATGGTTTCTGATTGTAAATGACACTAAAATTATCGCATCCTCCAAACCCTTACGCTGCAAAATTCCTTACAAACATAACCGAAAATTTGATATTAACGATAAAAAAACTTAAAAAAAGGTATATTCCTGCTGTTACTGCCGAATTAGCACGTAGCAGTGCCAAAGGTGCCTTCCATGCCGTAAGTGCCTGAAGTTATAGGAATGTTGGAATCTCTTAGTGTTTCTTAGTGTTCTGAGTGCCTTAGTGGTGAAAAACTTATATAAACGAAGATTTCTCTTGGTGTATCTTGGTGCCTTGGTGTCTTTGTGGCATAAAAAACACTTCACTTACGCCCTTCCTTTTACCCCGAGTTGATAAAAAACACCCCCTTTCTCCTAAGTGAAACACCTAAAAACCTACCGTTAACTGGTTATATCCTACCGTTAACTTAATAACTAAAAAAATAGTTGCTTAACTAAATTCTTAGTTGTATATTTGCATCAGATTTAAGACATTAAACATCATGAAAGAACTCACCAAAGCCGAAGAACAAGTGATGCAGGTGATGTGGAAGATCAAAAAAGGATTCATCAACGACCTTTTGGAACATTTTCCCAAACCCAAACCGGCCTACAATACCGTATCAACCATAGTCAGGATACTCGAAAAGAAAGGGTTCATAGGTTACAAAGCCTTTGGCCGCACCCACGAATATTATGCTGCCATACCCAAAGAGAAATACAAAAAAGAACTGATGGGTGGTTTGCTCAAAAACTATTTCGACAATTCGCTAACGCAGATGGTTTCCTTTTTTGCAAAGGATAAATCGCTTACGGTCTCCGAAATCGACGAGATCATCAGCCTCATCGAATCAGAAAAACAAAAAAACAAAATGTAGCCATGGAAACATTCATCACCTACCTCATCCGTTCGTCATTGATCATCACCATAATATATATGGCATATCAAATGCTGCGCAACGACCATAATTTCACCCGCAACCGCATCTATCTGTTGTCGGGTTTGCTATTGGCCCTCATGCTGCCCCTGTTCAGTTTCATACCTTCGGCTTCCGTCCCCCTCAGCGGAAGTATTGTGCTGCAACCCGTCATCATCAGTTCCGGCAAAATAGGCCCGGTGGTCGGCAACCATCCCGATATATTCCGCATAATCCTGTTTGTCTGGCTCAGCGGATTGTTGTTGCTACTGGCAAAAAACGCATGGCAGATCATGAAGTTGTATCGCTTGGCCCGACATTCTGAAATCACATACATGAAAGGATATAAACTGCTGCGCACCGCTTCGGAGGTATCACCTTTTTCCTTCTTCCGTTGGATATTCATGCCTCAACATTTGGGAGAAAAAGAAACAGCCACCATTTTGGCCCACGAACGGGCGCATGCCGATCAGTATCACTCGGTTGATGTATTGCTTATGGAACTGATATGCATGCTGCAATGGTTCAATCCGGCGGTATGGTACTATCGCCATCAATTGCGCGAAGTACACGAATACCTTGCCGACCGCAGTTTAATACATAAGGGTATAGAAAAAGCTGGTTACCTGGAGTTGCTATTCGCGATGGCACTAAAAGTTCAACCGGCTGATATCACCAATAGTTTTTGTCAAATTAAATTAAAAAGGAGGTTAAAAATGATCACAAAAAGTCAAAGTTCCCGTTTATCGGGAGCAAAGTTCATCATCCTGCTGCCCGTTCTGGGTTTGTTCATCTGGATGGTATCGTGCAATCAATCAGCCAAAGATGTCGATTCCGATGGAGCAGACACTTCGACCGTTAAAAAGGAAGTCGCTCCGGCAGACAACAATTCCGGCACCCAAACACCAACGGTCAATGACAAATCAGAAAACGCAGTTTTCACCGTGGTGGAAGAAATGCCTGAATACCCTGGGGGCACCGAGGCTATGAATAAATTCATTGCCGGCAACATCAATTATCCGCAAAAGGCCAAAGAAAACGGAGTGCAGGGCACGGTGTATGTATCTTTTCACATAGCCGAAGATGGCAGTGTAAGCAATGCGCTGATCATGCGCGGCATTGGCAGCGGCTGCGACGAAGAAGCCCTGAGGGTAGTAAAAATGATGCCCAAATGGAAACCAGGCAAGCAAAAAGGCAAAACAGTAAAGGTATCCTTTACCCTGCCTGTAAAATTCAGGTTACACTAAAAGCAATGGTTTCAGAACGCTAGTATGTTCTGTTACCCTTTATGGTTTAGATTATGAAAATACTTCGAATCGCCCCATTCGTCGTAAGCCACCACTCCGCCGGCCATTTTCACGCGTACATCAATGCAGGAGGTACATTCATCAGGTTCCTCATCCAGGCAGGGTTTGCCATTGTATAGGTTATAATTCTCCTTATACTTAACCGGGGTAATATTGGGCATAATCACATTGGCCCCGGCAGCTATACCTTTCTCCCGTCCAATGGGGTCTATGGTTTGCAATGCCGTGGTCGACGCAATATTGATCTGAGGCATGAGCAAACGCAGTACGGCTATCATTTTCAGGGTAAGCTCAAAACGTTCTTTCAGTGCGATCATCTTGTCCTGGTACTGGATCAAAGGAGTGTCGGGGTGTTCAATATAAGGACCCATGCCTACCATGTGAATACC
Organism: uncultured Bacteroidales bacterium; assembly: GCA_964469155.1. Taxonomy (GTDB): domain Bacteria; phylum Bacteroidota; class Bacteroidia; order Bacteroidales; family CAIWKO01; genus CAIWKO01. The sequence goes on along the minus strand of CAYXXU010000019.1, from coordinate 38,870 downwards.
AAAGTCCTTAAAGAAATACAGATCGTTCACCAAATTATCAATGGTTTGGAAAGGCAACCCTATCATGATGCCCGTGCCTGTTTGATAGCCCAGCGATTTCAGCACCTCAAGCGAATGAAGCCTGTTGCTGAACGAATGTGTCGCATCATGCGGATGAATTTTATGATACAACTCATCATTGGTAGTTTCCATACGCAACAGATAGCGTTGAGCGCCATTTTCGAACCATTCGCGGTAAGTTTCCGCACTTTGTTCGCCACACGAAAGGGTGATATGCAATTGGTTTTGGGATGCAGCATGAATCTTCTTCAGCAGACGGGTGATCTTTTCGGTGAATGCCTTGTTATAGCGTTCTCCAGATTGAATTACAATGGAGCCGTATTGATGCTTCAAAGCGAAACGTGCAGCCTGCAACACCTCCTCATCGGGAATATCATAGCGCACCACATTTTTATTGGCCGCACGTATCCCGCAATAATAACAATTCTTCACACAACGGTTCGACAACTCAATGAGTCCGCGCAGATACACTTTATTCCCGATACCTGCATCCCGAGTCTGGCGTGCTTTTTCAAAAAGCTGTTTTTTTTCCGCTTCGTTATCTAATGACAACAAATATTTCACCTCATCTTGAGTAAAAGTGCTATTTAAATTGCCACTAATCATATCCGCTTCATTATTAGTTATTCACAATTCACTATACACTTAAAAAAGGCTGCAGTGCCCGCGTAAATATTCCGTTCATATAAGCAATAGCCATTCCGTAGTTAGTTATGGAAACCTCTTTATCCGTGAAAGGCCTCAGTCTGTTTAGTATTTGTTTGCGGGTGAACATGCAGCCTCCGCATTGTACCAGTAGTGAATAGTCAGAAAGGTTTTCGGGCAGATCGCTCATTCCCGAAATTATAGTAAAATCAAGTTGTTTTCCTGTAAATTCTTTGATCCACAGTGGCAGTTTAAATCTACCGATATCCTCACAACTCACCCTGTGGGTGCATGATTCCATGATGATCACTTTGTCGCCGTCTTTCAGTTCAGATATCTTCTGTGCTCCTTTGATGAAATTCTCAAAATCGCCTTTCATTCTGGAAAAGATTATAGAAAAACCTGTCAGCATGACATCTTCAGGAACCATATCCTTCACCTTGCCGAAAGCCTGGCTGTCGGTAACCACCAGTTTGGGTTTAATGTTGCAGGTATCGAAGAAATGTTTCAGTTCGGTTTCACGCAGCACAATGCAGATGCAATGATTGTCCAGCACATCGCGCACGGCCATCATCTGGGGCAATATCATTCTGCCCTCGGGGGCTTCCGAATCAATGGGTGTAACTAAAACCACATAATCATTCTCATTCACAATATCTCCCAACAGAGATTTGCTTACATAGGCAGTCTGGGGAATAGTATTCTTCAAAGATTCCACTACGTAGTCGAGGTTGTGAGGGTTCTTTGTGCTAAAATTGATCACCTCGGTCTTTGTATAATTGCCAATATCGTCGCAAACCTCCTTTGATATCACTTCGATATCCGATTTGTTGTGGATCAATATAAAAGGTATGTCGTAATTTTTAAACTCGCTGATCAATTCAGTTTCGTAGGAACCAAAAGTATTTTCAGCCAGTATCAGTACCGCACAATCAATGGTTTTCAATACCTGCATGGTCTTTTCAATACGTTTCCTGCCCAATTCCCCAGAATCATCAATGCCGGCTGTATCGACCATAATCACAGGGCCAATTCCAAATATCTCAATCGACTTCTTCACCGGGTCAGTGGTTGTTCCTGCCTGTTCCGAAACAATAGCTACCTCCTGCCCTACCAATACATTGATGAAAGAACTTTTCCCGTTGTTCCTTCTGCCAAAAATTCCAATGTATGGTTTAAGATCCCTGCCTTTGCTCATAATATTTAGTCATTTATGGTCATTTGCTGCGCGTCATTTATAGTCATTCCTTGAAATTTGAAAATTGAAAATTGATTATTGAGCATTTTCTTATTTTTTCCTACTCCTGTCTTCGGTCTTCCAACTTCCGTCTTCCTAAAAATAAAGATCCCTCTGCCCTCCCTTAATAAGCTCCATTCTCTTCCTGATCTCAATCACCATCTTTTCATCACCCAGTGCCGCCAGTTCTTTCTCAATCAAGGCCCACCCTTTGGTTGCATTTGCATTAGATCCATAATCAATCAGGTACTCCGTTAAAGTTAAGATGGCATTGGGCGTGCAATATCTTTTGATAAACCCGGGAACCGAGAATTCCATAAAATGTTCGCCGGTACGCCCCAGTCGGTAACAAGCCGTACAAAAAGAAGGCAGCATTTCCTGGTCTATCAGTTCCGAGATGATCTCACTTAAACTGCGGTTATCGTTGATGCGGAACTGTCCTTTATTCAGGTCCTGTTCAGTCTTCTCTTCTTTGGCATAACTGCCCAGTTCCAGTTTGGTGCCTCCGTCTATTTGAGATACTCCGAATTGCAACAGTTCATTGCGGATCTCCACAGGTTCGCGTGCTGTTAGTATCATTCCGGTGTAAGGAACGGCTAACCTCAGAATAGCAACTATTCTTGCAAAATCTTTATCGCTCACAAAGTATTTATCTCCAAATTCCAGCATGGAAGCATCCTTCACCCTTGGGAATGAGATAGTATGAGGGCCTACATTATAGCAAGCCTCCAAATGATTGGTATGACGCACCAGTGCCATCACTTCGAAGCGCCAGTCGTACAATCCAAACAAAGCACCTATGCCCACATCATCAATACCTGCTTCCTGTGCGCGGTCGAGGGCCGTGAGACGATAAGCGTAATCGGCCTTTTTACCTCTCAAATGGTAGGTCTTGTAGGCTTCGGGGTGATAAGTTTCCTGGAAGATCTGGAAGGTCCCTATGTTTGCTTCTTTAACCACTTTGAATCCCTCAATATCCAAAGGAGCTGCATTGATATTAACCCTCCTGATCTCACCATTATCTTTCTTCACGGAATACGCCAGTTTCACCGTATGCGCAATATATTCCGGATTGTAAAGTGCATGTTCGCCATACACCAATATAAGTCTTTTCTGACCGTTGTCTTCCAGCGATTCTATTTCGTGAACTATCTCTTCATCGGTCAGAGTCACACGTTTGGCATCGGCATTGGATGCTCTGAAACCGCAATAGGTGCAGTTGTTGGAACATTTGTTGCCTATGTATAATGGAGCAAACAGTACTATTCTATTTCCGTAAATCCTCTTCTTCAGTTCCCTTGCCCCTTCTTTGATCCCTTCTATCAGGGTTTCATCCGTGGTGTTGATCAGGGTGGCAACCTCTTGAAGGTTCAGCCTCTTCTTGGATAAAGATTTGGCAATGATACCCCTGACCTTTTCAGCATCAGTCTTTGTGTTTTCCAGGTAGCCATTGATCTCATCAGCATCGATGAAAGGCTGCATGGGAACATCGGGAATACTGTATTTTTCTGGAGTGAATTTCATTTTAATACTAAATTATAAAGGAATACTAATCTTCGGAAGTTCAATCGTAAAGGTAGTACCCTTATCCGGGATACTATTTACTACAATACTGCCATGATAGACTTCCTCAACGATCTTTTTGATAATAGACAAACCCAACCCACTGCCGCTGATGGCTTTTGTTTTTTCATTTTTGATCCTGACAAATTCCTGGAACAGTTTGGAGATATCCTCCTCACTCATTCCAATACCTGTGTCGCTTACAGAAATTTTAACGGATTTATCTTCTTCCTTTAAGATACACCTCACTTCTCCCCCATCCTTGTTATACTTTACGGCATTTGAAACCAGATTGTTAAAAATAATCTCAATTTCCTGCTGGTCGGCAAGGAAGTAAATTTGATCGGGATTGGGGTCTATGTAGATCTTAATATTCTTTTGTATGGCCATTGGGCTCATAGTATCTTTGGAGATTCTGATGAGCTCTACCAAGTCGACTTTCTTTACATCACGTGATTTCTTGCCTGATTCCAGACGGGTCAGGTCAAGCATATCCATGATCAGGGAACGCATCCCCTTAATCCTTTCCAGAGAACGGCCTATCATTACTTCATAATCTTCGAGATTGTTACCCACCTGTTTTTCCTCCATGATGCGCAGATAACCCTCAATGGCATTGATGGGCGATTTGAGTTCGTGCGACAATACCGACAGGAACTGAAAACGAATGGTCTTGCCTTCAGTGTTCAGTTTCTTGGTCATTCTTCTCAGGTAAAGGTTCTTGGTGATGCTTTCCATAGAAGCCTTCAGCTCCTGAGGGGTGAAGGGCTTGGGAACAAAATTATAGGCTCCGTTGTTGGTGGCCTTGATAGCAAGATCGAGTGAAGCATAAGAGGTGATCATCATTACACTACAATCGTATTGCTTCTTGTTGACATATTCCAGCACTTCTATACCATCCATGCCGGGCAGTTTATTATCGAGCAATACTATGTCAACCGCATTGGTATCGATAATCTTGATGGCTTCTTCTCCCGAACCTGCTTCCTGCAGGTCGAATGTAAACTCTTCTTCCAGAAAAGGGAAGTCAACCGAAAAATTTGTCAGAATTCTGCTGATCCCGGATCTGATCCCCGGTTCATCATCAACAATTAGAACTTTCAGGATAGCCATGTTCTTGGTCTTTATAATTTTAATAATTTCTTGATCTCCATCTGCAATTGTTCCGGTCTGAGTCCTTTTTCCAGATAGAGGTCAGCTTTGATCCAGCTTTTTTCGTCGGCGGATTCGAGACCAAACATCATTCCAGTATCGGCGGTAACGGCTGTGGCAATGATAACAGGCACATCGGGATATTTCTTTTTCAGTTTATAACTCAGAATGAAACCACTGTCTCGGTTATCCATCATCAGGTCGAATATGGCCAGGTCGGGTCTTGTTTTTTCTAATATCTCTTCAGCCTCTTTCTGCGATTCGGCGGCCAACACATTCATCCCCATATTTTTCATCTGGAATGAGAGTTGTTCTAGTGTGTCCATATCGTCGTCGGCAATTAATACTGTTTTATTTTTAAGCGTTTCCATAATTTTATATTATACTTTTTCTTGGTATTTTAATTTTAAACGTTGATCCGGTGGGTCCCCTGGAAGCATCAGCATTCGATTCGATGTTGATCTGCCCTCGGTGCATTTTAACAATTCCATAGATTAGAGGAAGTCCCAATCCGGTTCCTTTTCCAATGGGTTTGGTTGTGAAGAAAGGAGTAAAGATCTTATCCATATTATCTTCCGAAATTCCTATTCCATTATCTTTTATCAGGAACTCAATATCGTTTTCATCACCCATAAGGGTAATTCTTAATTCTCCGCCTTTTTCAGGCATGGCTTCAATAGCATTCTTTTCCATGTTGGTTAATACCTGCATCCATTGATCGGTATCGACCTCCACCATTTTATCTGTCAGTTTCGATTCAAATATAACTTTAACATTTTCGGGGGCAATAATAGATTCCAGACTGTGTTTCACAAATTCATCCATATCCGTTTCACTATAATGAACCTGGTTCTTTCGGGCAAAATTCAATAAACCTCCCACGATCTTCTTGCATCGGTCAGCTTGTTCGGCAATCAGTTTCAGATCACTTCTAATGGGATTTGTCTCGCTGGCTTCATCCAAAAGAATATTGCTGTACATGGTAATTACTCCCAAAGGATTGTTCAGCTCGTGAGCAATTCCTGCAGAGAGCTGTCCCATGGTAGCCAGTTTTTCGGTTTGTTTCAAAGTCTGCTGAGCCGAAGCCAGTTTTTCGTTCGATACATTCAGATCCTTAACCGATTTGTGAAGTTTTTCAATGGTAAAAGGCAGGCACATTTCCGTTTCAGCCAATCCTTCGATGATGGCAATGGCATGGTCAATGCAGGTATCATAACCACAGGCTCCGCAATTCAACTGGTCCTGCGCAGAAAACTTTCCCATCCTCTCCATCACCTTATCAATATCTTCTTTCGAGGGCAAGGGTATTCTGCGGTCAGCGGAAGTAAACTCTCTTGAGTAATCAAAATCCTTATACTTGTTAAAATCTGCCTTCCATTTTTCTGTATCTAAATGAGCCAGTTTTTCTCTAACGTAATTCCTGATGTTGGAGGTCTTTGTAAAAGGATGACCGCCTTCGGTCATACCCGGTCCCATGATGCAGCCTTCGCAGCATAGCAGTTCCAGATGCTGGGATTGGTTTAGTTCTTCATTGAATTCCCTGATAGCCTCCCTGAAATTAACCCTTCCGGAAGCTACAATGATATTTTCTTCGCAAATGTCATCCGATTTGTTCACCGAATGAAGCTTTCCTCTGGTGACCGGAAATATAGCGGCTTTATTTCCTTTGGGGCCATCAAAATCTGAAGGGACAACATTTTCAGGCGTTATTTTTGCCTGTCTGAATAGTTTACGCAGTTCATTAAAGGTGAGCACTACATCAATTTCAGTGGATTCGTTCTTCTTGGCAATGCAGGGGCCTATAAATACTGTTTTTATTTCGTCTCCATAAATGTCCTTTACCACTCTGGCGGTTGCCACCATAGGAGAGACTATAGGAGCCAATGAGCTGACCAATTCAGGATAATAATGTTTTACATAATAAACAATGGCAGGACAATCGGAAGAGATACTGTGAGGCGCATTTATATCGTCAAGTACTTTCTTATATTCATTGGCTACCAGGTCGGCACCAAAAGCAACCTCCACAATATGATCGAAACCCAGTTTGCGGATCATTCCAATCAGTATCTTATAATCTGCTATTTCGGTAAATTCAGCCGGAAAACTGGGAGCCAGACAAGCCACTTTAATGTTATCACTCATCAAAACTGCCGTGGCATCTTTGGTATTATCCAAAAATACCTTGGCATTCTGACTGCAGACGCGGGTACAATTTCCGCAGCCAATGCAACGGGTAGCAATGACTTCAGCCTGCCCATTGATAATCTTGATGGCCTTCACAGGACACTCTCTGACACAGGTATAACAAACCCTGCACCGATCTTTAACGGTGAAAACAAGTTCGTTATTTATCCTTGGTGTCATAATACTATTCTTGGTATTGTTCTATAATAAAACTTCGCGTTTCATGTATTTGGTATGAAGCAGATCATGGCTCTTGTGGCCTAAAGGTTTTCCCAAAAACTCGTCATACAGTTCTGTGATTTCAGGATTCTTATGAGATACTTTCAAAGTTTCGCGCTCGTCAATATCGTAAAGTGATTTCATGCGGGCTTCCACTACTGATTCGTCTGAACCTATTCTTTGTCCGCCTCCTGCTATACAACCACCCGGACATGTCATCACTTCAATAAAATGAACATCGTTTTTGCCATTTCTGATCTCTTCTATCAATTCTCCGGCATTGGCCAATCCGCTTACTACGGCTACACCCAATTCCAGGTCGTTGATCTTGATCTTGGTTTCTTTTCTTCCTTTCAAACCTCTGACAGCCGTGATCTTGAAGTTGGTGAGTTCGTTTCCGGTAAGTTTTTTATAAGCCGTTCTTAAAGCAGCTTCCATAACACCACCGGTAGCACCGAATATTTTTCCGGCAGAACTTCTCACTCCCAAAGGTGAATCGGTAATTTCAGGAGAAATATTCTGCATGTCGATTCCGAACAAACGTATCATTTCGATCAGTTCGCGGGAGGTGATCACAATGTCAACATCGCTTACTCCGTTGCGTCCCATGGTATCGCGCTGCGCTTCAAATTTCTTGGCAGTGCAGGGCATGATGGAAACAGAAATGATATTTTCCGGTTTCAGGTTGGCCTTTTCAGCGAAATAGCTCTTAATGATAGCGCCTGTCATTTGCTGGGGAGATTTGCAGGAGGATAGATTTTCCAGAAAATCAGGAGCAAATTCTTCAGCATATTTAACCCAGGCAGGGCAGCAACTGGTGAACATAGGCATGGTCTTACCTCCGGTAATCCTTTGTATCAGCTCCGAAGCCTCTTCCATAATGGTAAGGTCGGCGCCGAAAGTGGTATCAAACACATAAGCAAAACCCAGTTTGCGTAAGGCCGCATTCAACACACCATTGATATCTTTTCCCGGTTTCATTCCAAATTCTTCTGCTATAGAAACCGATATAGAAGGTGCATATTGAACCACCACCGTTTTTTCTTTTTGATACAAGGCATCCAGCACCAAACTGGCCTGATTCTTTTCTGTCAGGGCTCCGGTAGGACAAACCATGATACATTGTCCGCAGTTCACACAACTGGAAGTATTCAAACCTTTGTTCATGCTGGTTCCTATAACGGTTTTGCTGCCGCGGCCCACATATTCAATACAGGCAACGCCCATAGTTTCTTCACAAACCCTTACGCATCTTCCACAGAGGATACATTTCTCAGGATCGCGGACAATACTGGTTCCGGAATGATCCAGTTTGAAACTGTTCTTACGGCCACGAATACGGCGTTCGATCACATGATATTCTTTCGAAAGGCTCTGCAATTCACAATTGCTGTTTCTGGCGCAATACAAACAATCGTCAGGATGGTTGGACAGCAACAATTCTATGATCATTTTGCGCGACTCGGCCACACGGTGCGAATGGGTCACTATTTTCATTCCGTCGTAAACGGGGAATGAACAGGAACTAACCAGCTTGGGGTTTCCTACCACTTCTACCACGCAAATTCTGCAGGCTCCCGTTGGATTGAATTTCTTCATGTGACACAAGGTAGGCACCCTGATGCCGTTTCTGTTCAGGGCTGTCAATATGGTTTCGCCCTCAAAAGCTTCAAATATTTTACCGTTTACTTCTATATTGATACTCATTGCTGTAATATTAAATCATTTCTACTGCGTTAAAATTGCAAACTTCTTTACAGGTTCCACAACCTATACATTTTTCATCCACTATAAAATGGGGTGTTTTTTTACCCCCCAGAATGGCTCCGGTAGGACATTTCTTTGCACAAACAGTGCAGCCGGTACATACATCGGCCTTGATTTTGAATTTTCTAAGTTCGGTACAGGTATGTGTTGCACAGTTGCGTTCGAATATATGCTCTTCATACTCTTCGCGGAACCATTTCAAAGTGCTGAGTACTGGATTGGGAGCTGATTGGCCCAGGCCGCAAAGCGAGGTTTCCTTAATGATCCTGCCCAGTTTTTCCAGTTGCATTACACCTTTCATGCGTTCCAGTGCGGAGTTCTCTCCGTTGTGAACCGGTTTGGTGGTGATGCTTTCCAGTATCTCCAGCATTCTTCTGGTTCCTTCGCGGCAGGGAATACATTTTCCGCAGCTTTCGCGCTGAATGAAATCCATAAAGAACTTGGCCACATCAACCATACAATTGTCTTCGTCCATCACCACCAGTCCGCCGGAACCCATCATGGCTCCTACCTTCAACAGCGATTCGTATTCTATCTGTATATCCAGATTCTGTTCCGTGATGCAACCACCCGAAGGACCGCCAATCTGAACGGCTTTGAATTTTTTACCATTGGCAATGCCATCGGCTATGCCAAAAATGATCTCGCGAATGGTGGTTCCCATCGGGATTTCGACCAGACCCGTATTTTTGATCTTTCCGGATAAAGCAAACACTTTGGTTCCTTTACTGGTAGACGTTCCAATGCTGCTGAACCATTCCCATCCTTTGGTCAGGATCTCCGGAATGTTCGAAAAAGTTTCCACATTATTGATGACGGTGGGTTTACCAAACAATCCGCTTATTGCCGGAAACGGTGGACGCGGACGAGGCATACCTCTGTGACCTTCTATACTATTGATGAGAGCGGTTTCTTCACCACAAACAAAAGCACCTGCCCCCATTTTGATCTTCAATTCGAAACTGAAGCCTGTATTGTAAATGTTCTTTCCCAGCAATCCGTATTCTTTTGCATTTTTGATAGCAATTTTCAAGCGTTTGATTGCAAGAGGATACTCGGCGCGGATGTAAACATAACCCACCGAAGCTCCGATGGCATAACCACCAATCACCATACCTTCTATCAGTCGGTGGGGATCGCCTTCGATAACGGCACGGTCCATGAAAGCACCGGGGTCGCCTTCGTCGGCATTGCAGATGAGGTATTTTTGATCATTAACCTGCTGCTGGGCTATCTTCCATTTCTTTCCTGTCGGGAAACCTCCGCCCCCACGACCACGCAAACCGCTTTTTTCGATGATATCGCAAACGGCTTCGCTGCTGTTGTTGTTGATGGTTTTCAGCATGTCGGTATATCCTCCGAAAGCAATGTACTCTTCAATGCTTTCGGGATTGATGAGACCGCAATTCTTCAGCACGATACGTTTTTGTTTGGCAAAGAAAGGATGATCGTTAAACTGACGAATGCCTTTCCAGGTTTCGCAACCTTCGGTGGGGAACTGCCCTATGATGTTTTGTTCTTTCAGATCGCTGCAAAAAGCGGCTTCCATCACTTCCACGGCTTTATCGTGGGTGACTTTCTGAAAAGATATGCGGTTTTTGCCGGGCAACTGAACGTCTACTATAGGCTCGGCGGTGCAAAGCCCAATGCAACCTACTTCAATTACTTCGGCATTGATATTATTCTTGGTTAAGTATTCCTTTATAGCTATAATGGTTTGTCCGGCTCCTGCACCTAAACCACAAGTTCCTGCTCCCACATAAATGATGGGGCGTTCAATTTTTTCTCTGCGGATAAGACTCAGTTGCTGACTGACCGTCTTATCGTTTTTCGTTTCGCCCTTTAATAAGGACATCAGCAAAAGCTGTCTGCTGTCTTTTTGTATGCCGGTCATTTTTACAATTCTTTATTTCGGTACGATTCAACAATTTCTTTTATGCTTTGTGCATTCACGTTGGCGTGGAAAGTTCCGTTCACACAGATCACCGGGGCCAGGCCGCAAGCGCCAATACAAGCCACCACCTCTATGCTGAACATGCCATCGCGGGTGGTTTGGCCTGCTTTCACCTTGATGGTTTTCTCCAGTTCCTGCAGCACTGTGAGCGAACCCAACACATGACAGGCAGTGCCGCGGCACACCTGTATGTGATATTTTCCCGTTGGTTCGAAACGGAATTGATTATAAAATGTAGCAACCCCGTAGATTTTGCTGGTAGGAATATTCAGTTTTTTACCTGTTTTCACAATGGCTTCTTCCGAAAGAAATCCTTCAGATTCCTGAATCTCCTGTAAAAGTGGGATCAATGCGTCTCGACCACTATTGTCGTATTGTTGTAGTATGCTGTCTATTTGCGTTTTCATATTCATTCTGGAGTTGCTACATTTTAATGAGTTGTGCCCGAAGCTTGAAAATTTTATTTGCTTATGGGAAAACTTCTACGCTTCAGGCACATTAAATACTTTTTATGCTAATATTCTTTTAATTTCGGGAACAATTCTTTTGGCGTCAACCGGTTTTCTGACAAAACCATCCACCGGGAACCAGATGGATTTTCCATCTTCTGATAAATAATCCACACCGGCACTGCCTGAGTTTACGTCTTTCACCAGTATTACATGCAGATCTTTAAATCCCGGATTCTTGCGGAATTCGCGGGCCATTGCCTGTACGTCGGGTTTTGTGGTGGTCAGAATATCGATGGAGGTCTGCATCAATACGGGTATTTTCTGCAGTTCGGGGTCATCGGTAATTTCTTTTGCCAGCTCAAAACCTTCGTAATGAGTTGTCATCATAACATCGAGAATAGCCAGATCAGGTTTTTCTTCCTTGATCTTTTTCATGCCTTCTACTTTGTCGTTTGCTGAGATAACGGTGTAACCTTCTTTTTTCAGAATGGTTTCGATGATGGTGATCACATCGATGTCATCGTCTACGATTAAAATTTTCTTGGTTTCCATAACTTCTTTTTTTTTGTTTGTTTATACTTTTTTATTTAATTCCGGAAATACACCGGATTTTGGATTGCTGATGATATTGGCCAACACATCGTAGTTGTCGCAGCTTTTCGAAAGGTAGCCGCTGGCTCCGGCATGCATCATGCTGCTTACATAATCCTGGTGTTCGTGCGATGAAAATCCTATGATCACTATACCGGGATACAACTCTTTGGCACGGTGGGTGGCTTCTATACCATCCATCACGGGCATTTTGATGTCCATAAAAACAATGTCCACCTCTGTGTTTTGTATCAGGGCCAGAAACTCTTCGCCGTTGGAAGCTTCGGCCACTATCTCAACATCGCCTATGTTGAGCAGAATGGCTTTTAACCCCTTGCGGAAGGTTGCCTCATTATCGACTATCATTACTCTGACCATTTTCTGTTTTTTTTTGACGATACAAAAGTATGGTGACAATCGCGCCTGGAAAAGAGTATTCAGCCCCGTTCCGTATAGGGTATAAATACCTGTTTTTTCATCGCAAAGGCTTGCCGGCTAACGATGAGGCAAAAGCAGGCAGACAGAAATTATTTTGAGTTTTTTCAAGGCCTTTCTCCCTAAGGGCTTATTTTAAAGCTCCCGCCGAAAAAAATATTTTTAAAAAAAATGAAAGTTTTTTTAGGGGCAGGTGTTTTTACGGGGAGGGTTTGGATGGGAAAATACGGTTGTTTGACTCTTTTTTGGTGTCTTTTGGTGTTTTGGAGCTTTAATGGCAGAAAAAAAATAGCCACCAAGTCACTAAGACAATAATTAAATCACAAAAAATATCCCTCTCTTTTTCTAATTTTACACTCACATTTTTCCTTATGATCCTTTTTCGAAAAACCCTTCTTACCCTTTTACTGCTTCTACTTCTGTTTGCCATTGCTTGTAAAACCACTGCCAAATCAAAAAAACATAAAGAGGTTAAAAAGAATGAGCATGTAATTATCAAAGAGATCGAAAAAAATGATTTCTATACTGCTTACTCCAAAAAACTGGGCGTAAAACTTCAGGGAACCGAAGATCAAAAACTCATCTCCTGCATGGCTTCGTGGCTGGGAACTCCTTATAAATACAGCGGCAATACAAGGCAGGGAACCGATTGCTCGGGAATGATTATGGCCATATATAAAGAGGTATATAAGAAGGACCTTTTCCGTTCGGCTATGGAGCAGATGAATAATGTTACCCTGATCAAAAAAGAAGAACTCAGGCTGGGCGACTTGGTGTTTTTCAAAATTGGCAGCGACCAGGTTTCGCATGTGGGTATTTATATTGGCGAAAACAAATTCATGCATGCCTCCACCTCCCGCGGAGTGGTGATCAACAGCCTGGAAGAGGAATACTATAAGAAATGGTTTTTTGCGGGGGGACGGGTGGCAGTGAATTAGTACTTTTTTTTCAAATTGAAATTTTTTGGTAAAATATTTCTAATAACAAGGCACCTTAGACATTTTTGCCCATTTTTAATTTGTAGGAATACTGGGACTATTTCATATTGTTCGACCCCTAAAACCATAAAAATTGCAAAAAAACCTCTGCGAACATGACTTTCGTCCAAGGGGAAGTGACTTTCGAAGAGATAAACATCACGAAATGGTTTCATAAATCCAATTATAATAATGTTTTATTTATTCACCCTAAATTTAAAAACGCTGTTATTTTTATTTCTAAGAAATTTCATCCGGGCAAAAAAAAACAGGAGATGATAAATCAACTCCTGCTCGTTGTTCAGAGGTACCAAGCGGATTCGAACCGCTGTAGGAGGTTTTGCAGACCTCTGCCTGACCACTCGGCCATAGTACCATTGAGGGTGCAAAAATAGTTAAATTTTATTATACCCGCCATAAAATCACAAACAGTTTCTGATGAAAAGCCTTTATGGTTTTTAAAAATTACGTAGATTTGTATTCATATACCTAAAGTTATGTCAGAAAAAGAAAATACCCCCGTCAAAAAAAAGAAAGGCTTGAGTGCACAGGCCATCGTTTCTATCATTATTATCTGCTTACTGATCGTAATTCCCACCGGAATCTATCTCTGGAAACAGGGGGAGATCAGCCGCCTGAAGAAACAGCATGAAACGGAGATCAACACCATACGGTCCGACGCCAGTAAAACCATCACCGACAACAACCGCAGGAACATCGAAACCCTCACCCGCGTATTTTCCTGGGCCGTACGTTCCGAAATGCTGCGCAACAATATGGAACAGGTGAACACCTACATGAACGAACTGGTGAAGGCTGCCGACCTGAATGATATTTCGGCCATTAAAACCGATGGTATAGTGGTGTTGTCGACCAATAAAAAGTTCGAAGGCAACGCCTATCCGGGTCCTGTGGCATCGCAACTCAGTTCAGTCAACGAGGTGGTTTCCCAAAACGATGCCAATGGCAATATTATGGCCATCTGCCCTATTATGGGCCTCGACAGCCGCCTGGGAACCATTGTTATTACCTACAAACCCAAAACCTACGTTTTCGGTAACAACGAATAAGCCAGTCAATGCCTAAAAAGTCCTTTCGTTTTGCCTTTTATCTGGTTGCACTCATTGCCGTCTACGGTTTTATTAGCGGAGGGTGCGGAAACAGTAATAAGCAATCTGCCGGCAAATTCATCATTCATGGAAAACTGAAGAACACCAACGGTGAGAAAATAGTGCTGGTGCAAATGAAAGCCGATAGCCTGAAACCCATCGATTCGGTGAAGATTGACGACAATGGGGAGTTTCTCTTTACCTATAAACCCGATGCCATTTGTTTTTATATGCTGAAACTGGGCCCCGACAATTTTATCACACTCTTGCTCGACCAGGGCGAAACGGCTGAGGTAACCGGCAACAGCCGTCAACTGGCCAATGAATATAAAGTCAGCGGATCGGCCGGTTCCGAGCTGCTGAGCGAATTGAACACCTATACCCGTAAGAATTATAAAAAGTCTGATTCCTTATTCCAATTGATTGAAGACAATAAAGAAAGTACTGATTTCAAGAACATCAAAGCCCGTTGTGATTCGCTCTATGAAATCATATTTGCTGACCAGCAAAAATATATTCAGCAATTTATTAAAAAAAACCCGACCTCTCTGGCATCATTGTTTGCCTTATATCAAAATTTTGGCAGAAAAAAGGTATTAAATGAACGCGACCATTTCATTTATTACCGTATGCTCGACAGCGCTCTGATAAAGATTTTTCCGAAAAGCGATTTCGTAAACGAACTTCATACCCATGTTGCCGAAATTGAAAAATTCAGGAATGAACTCAGGCTGGCTGCTGCCAAACTCGATTCGGGAATGATGGCCCCTGATATTACGATGAAAAACATTGGGGGGGTGATGCAGTCACTGTCGTCTCAAAAGGGACGGGTTACCTTGTTGTTGTTCTGGTCAGGTGCGAGTCAGCCCAGTATTAATGTGCTCGAATCATTTAAATGGATACAGAAGAAATACGCCCCAAAGGGTTTCGGTATCTATGCCGTATCGCTTGACAAATACCGTCAGACGTGGGAAGGTGTTGTCCGCGAGCACAAACTGAACTGGATACACGTCAGCGACCTATTGGAATGGGAATCGCCTGTGGTGAAGCTATATGCCCTGCAAAGCATCCCCTATGCCATTCTTATCGACAGCGACGGCCGTATTGTGAAACGCGGCATCACCAATCAGCAATTATCGGCCTGGCTTTATAAGCACTATAAGTTTTGAGTTTTGTACCTGATTTTTTGATTTGCCTTTAGAATTTGTAATTTTACCTTCATAATATTATACTTTGACCAGCGGAAATAAAAAAATATACTTTGTATCGGATTGCCACTTTGGCATCCCTGAAAGGAATAAGAGCCTCGAGCGTGAGAAAAAACTGATCCGCTGGATGGATGCCATCAAAACCGATGCCTCGGAACTATACATTTTGGGCGACCTTTTCGATTTCTGGTTCGAATACAAGACGGTTATTCCGCGGGGGTATGTCAGGTTATTGGGAAAACTTGCCGAACTAAGCGATTCCGGAATTAAGATACACATGTTCACCGGGAATCACGATATGTGGATGTTCGGTTATTTTCCGGAAGAACTGGGCATTGATATTATCAAAAAACCTGTTGAAGCCGAGATCAATGGATTAAAAATGATGATTGGCCATGGCGATGGCCTCGGACCGGGCGATCACGGGTATAAATTCATTAAGAAGGTTTTTGCCAATAAGGTATGTCAATGGTTGTTTGCCCGCCTGCATCCTAATTTTGCCATGGGTCTGGGACTTTTCTTTTCGCATCGCAGCCGCCTGGCACGTGGCGATAGCGATCATAAATACAAAGGCGACGATAAAGAACGTTTGTTGGTTTACACAAAGAAAATCCTCGAACAAAAACATTTCGACCTTTTTGTTTTCGGACACAGGCATTACCCTCTGGATTTGAATATTGGCGAAAACTCGCGCTACATTAACTTAGGCGATTGGATCTATAATTTCACCTTTGCCGTTTTGGACGGCCAGCAATTCGAACTGAAAAAGTTCGACTAACCTGTTACCAGATAATTTTAAAATAAAAAGATAAAAGAGTTTTTATTATCAGGTATACCCCTGTACCTATCAATACCAATCCCAGGGCATGATTCATAAACGATAATACCTTCCTGCTTAAAAAACGTTTGATCTGGTGGGCAACAAAACATTTCAAGAAATCGGTGGCCAGCACAGTGGCCAGAGCCATGCCAAAAAAGACCAGTACATCAATGGTTTTTCCATTGTATTCAGCGGTCACAAAACTCATGATTCCCACCCAGAATAATAAAAGAAAAGGATTGATCAGGTTCAGAAAATACCCTTTGATCATGTATAAAACGGGTTGAGGGGCATGTATTTTCTTAATGATTTTATTTTCACCGTTTTCTTCTTTATCAGAATAATTAACGACCTTTTTCATAAAGGTATAAGATCCGTAAACAATAAGTATCAGCCCGCCAATAATTCCAAAAGTTATTCGGTACTTTTCGCCGCTTATTACCTGGGAAGCCCCCAGAAAGCTTAAGGATACGAGGGTCAGATCACTTAAAAAAATGCCAATGGCCAGGAACATTCCAATACGAAATCCATGGTTTATGCTGGTTTGAATCAAAGTGAAAAATGCCGGGCCAATAAGCACTGCCAGGGTCAAACCTAAAATAAACCCGCTGATAATAATATGTATCATGCTTTGTGGTTTTTTCTATCCAGTACAGATTTTGATAAAAAAGCTTCCCAATGGGTGTATTTTTCATGTTTCAGTACCCGTGGAAATTTATTTTGACCGCCTTCCTTCCCCTGTTCGCGCATCCAGTCATAAAAAACATATGGGGGCAATATTTCTACGTGCACGCCACGAATAGCTTCGAGGCGTTCCACACGGTAATCGTCATTCAGATGT
The DNA here is from genome assembly GCA_964469155.1 of uncultured Bacteroidales bacterium. GTDB lineage: Bacteria > Bacteroidota > Bacteroidia > Bacteroidales > CAIWKO01 > CAIWKO01. The sequence goes on along the minus strand of CAYXXU010000019.1, from coordinate 21,653 downwards.
TTCAGATAAGAATCAATTTTACGCGCTGCCAACTGCGGATCAAAATCGTGATCTGTTCCCAGATACCACTTATGCGCAAACAATGATCCATGCTGAATCCCTGCTACTGCATATTCCCTGACCACAATATTAAACTCTTCCTCCAGCATATGCACAGCACGGTTCAGATTATCTACCGAAAGATGTTCACCACAGATACTAAGAAATTGCTTGGTACGACCGGTAATAATAATTTCGTATTTTTCCTTTGAAGTAAATTTGATGGTATCGCCCACCAGATAGCGCCAGGCTCCTGCACAAGAGGAGATCAGTAAAGCATATTCTTTATTCTCTTCTACCTGACTGATCAATAAGGTTTCGGGATTCTCTTTCATAATTCCTTCTTCCGTAAAATTGGATGAGGTGAAGGGAACAAATTCAAAGAATAAACCATTATTTATTACCAATTGCATGGAATTTGTTTTTGGACGGTTCTGAAACGCAAAAAAACCTTCAGAAGCCAGATAGGTTTCCATATAAGTAATAGGACGGGCCAGTAATTTCTCAAATCCTTTCTCATAAGGCGTAAATGCAACTCCTCCATGAACAAAAATGGATAAATTCGGCCAAATATCATGAATGGTTCTAACCTTATAGGTATCAATAATCTTTTCCAATAAAATCTGTAGCCAGGCAGGGACCCCTACAATGATACCGATATCCCATTCGGGTGCTTTTTTTACAATTTCGTCCAGTTTGGTTTGCCAATTGCGTTCTTTCGAGATACGTTTCCCGGGTTTATAATAATGTTGAAACCAGAATGGAAGGCCACCGGCTGTTATACCTGAAAGATCACCCTCATAATAGGTGCCATTGTATTGCAGGTGGGTGCTGCCCCCTAACATAAGTATCCCTTTTTCGAAAAACTCATTGGGGAAATCGTACTGTGCCAGCGAAAATATCTGGCGTACACTGGTTTTCTGAATTGCCCTGAGCATATCGCCCGTAACGGGAATATATTTGCTGGATGCTTCGGAAGTTCCGGAACTCAAAGCAAAGTATTTTATTTTACCCGGCCAGCAAACATAAGGCTCACCATTCAAGGTGCGGTACCACCATCTCTTAAAAATGGAATCGTAATCATGCACAGGAACTACTTTCTGAAAAGCCGAAATCATATCCTTTTGGTGAAGCATTTCGGTAAAATGATATTCTTCACCAAATGAAGTAAGCTGTGCCTTACGTAAAAGTTTTTTCAGGGTGCGTTTCTGGGTTCTTAGAGGATTCACTTTCGAAGTACGTTTGGGGACCATACTTCTTAGCTCTATTGCACCTTTTATAATTGACCCGAAAACCGGCATATATAAATTTTACTGCGAAATTAGTAAAAAAAAATTTAACGGTATTTTCATACCTTTTTTAACAAAATCCTGAAAGTAGACCCTTTACCCACAACGGAGGATTTCACAAATATCCGGCCTTTATGGTAATTTTCAATAATTCGTTCTGACAAACTTAAACCCAGTCCCCAGCCGGTTTTTTTACTAGTATAACCGGGATCGAAAATGGTTTTGAATTTCGATTTGGGCAATCCTTTTCCGGTATCGCTGATGTCGATCAGCACCTGATTGGGCTCTTCCATGATCTCAATTTCAATGGTACCGCTCCCGCCCATGGCATCAATGGCGTTTTTACAAAGGTTCTCAATCACCCATTCGAACAAATAATGATTGACCGGAACAATGATCTGAGGCGAAGAAGATTTCTGGACATAATTGATCTTTTTCGAAGTCCGTTTCTTCAGGTAGTCAATCGAGTTGCTGATCAGGCTGACAATTTCGGTCTCCTCTAGTTTGGGGTCGGAACCAATCTTTGAAAAACGTTCAGTTATAGTTTCCAGCCTTTTTATGTCTTTGGTTACCTCGGTGAGGTTTTCTTCTTCAACACCTTTTAACCGCAACAGTTCGACCCAGGCTATAAGTGATGATAAAGGTGTACCTAACTGATGAGCTGTTTCGCGAGCCATTCCCACCCACACCTGGTTCTGCTCGGAACGTCTGGAGGTGCTGAACAATAGGTATGCAATAAATAAAAATACTGCAATAATGATCAACTGTACATAGGGGAAGTATTTCAACTGGATCAGCAAAGCCGAATCTTTATAAAAAACCCTGCAATCTTTTTCGCCGGGCAGATCGACCTTGATGATGTTATTATCAGTTTCCATTGAACTTATCAGGGCAGCCACTGAAGCTTCATTCCGTATCTTTAAGGTATCGATATTACCATAAGCGATAATGTGTTTGCGGGACGAATCGGTGACAATTACAGGTACTGATGGGGAATTGGTAACTATTTCAGAAAGAAAAGCTTTTACCTGTTTTTCGAGCACTTCTTTCAGCCCGGTGAATATCTTAGAATCTTTATAGAACAAAAGGTTTTTGTTCTTTCCAAAGTAGTTTACTTCAATAGGCGGGTAGACTGAAAATTCGGTAAGCAGTTCGCCGGATACCTCCTTTAAAGAATCAGGATTAAAGTCGACATTTTTACTCAGCAGTATTTTGCGGTTCTGGTCGGTTAGTATCACGGGGATGGTATTATTGTCTGCAATGATGTCCGTATAAAAGGTTAAATTCTCGGTATAAGCAGCATTGATAACATACAAGTAGGCATTTGCCCATAGTTTCACTTTTTTGCGCTCTTCATCCTGCAACAAGGAGTAAAATGCATTGGTCGCATTCACCAAACTGGCCTTTTTGTTGATGGCATCGACCCACAGTTTTATTTTTGTGCGCTGTTCAGATTCTATCTGCTTTGCCATGGTGTCGATGTACCATAGTGATATGGCAACGATTATCATTGCCGAAATAAACAACAGCAGTTTCCACCTCCGCTTTTTTAAGTATATATTCATTACTCTGATTTTATAAGTCCATTGGCAATAAGTTCCTCAACCGATAGTTCCATCATTATTTTTGTGTCGGATGGCAGAAAATCCAAAATACGGGCATCGTCACATTTTTTGGTGACAACGGTTTTAAATCCCAGTTTCTGATATGAGCGCAGGGCCGCCTGGTTGGTTGCGGCCAGTTGTATCTGTATCTTGCTCACTTTATGTCCATTTAGAATGATGTTTTTTATTTGTTCGAGAATAATTTTCGCAGAAACGCTTAAACCACGGAATTTATTGTGCACGTAAACAGATTCTATTTGTATGGCTCCTGTTTCGCGGGGAATATTTAGCTGTTCGACAAGTTTTGAATTTTGTGCAGCCCTCTCCAACACTTCGGTTCCCAAAAAATGATACAAAATATTGGCTTTAAGCAAGGCGGATGGAATTTCATCATGCCCCTCAATCCAGGAACAAACCGCTCCGGAGGGCACCCCGTCTATCCAAGCGATCATAAAACCTGAGATGCAAAGTTCCTGCCCAGGGATATCTTCCATTACGGCATTTTTGAGGATCTCTTCCACCAGGGTTTCGCTGAGCTGGAACATGGTGGCATAGCTGAGTTTGTTGGTACCGCTTTTTTCGGCTTCAATAATGGCTTTTACAATAAAATCAACATCGGTTTCGGTAGCTCTTTTCAACTCAATCATTGTGCGGAATTTTAAACAAATTTACATTTTTGTAGCACGCAGACCAAATTGTGCCTGATTAAATTTCACAGGACGCGGAAAAAACCATTATTTTTGCCACCAAAAAAACCATGAGAAAGATATTTTACCTCCTGCCTCTGTTAGCGCTGTTGATTCAGGCCTGCGGACCCGGGTCGCAGCAGAAACCGGCTGGAAATAATAATGTTGCGGAGCAAAGCGGCACTATTATTATCAATGGCTCGGAAGTATTGTTTCCACTGGCAGCCAAATGGGAAGAAGAGTTCAATAAGCAATATCCGAAAGTGGTGATCGAAAATAAAACATCCTGTAGCGATAACAGTCTGAAACTGCTTAAAGCGGGTTCTATACAGGTAGCTATGGTGTCGAGGCAACTTAGTGAACAGGAAGTGGCCGAAGGTTTGTATGCGATACCTGTGGCGATGGATGCCGTGTTGCCTGTGATCAATTTTGAAAATGACAACATTCAGACCATTGTGCAGAAAGGCATTTCACCCAAAAAACTGGCCGGGGTCTTTAACGGAACTATCAAAACCTGGGGACAATTGCTTGGCAGTAAATCGGCCGATGCCATTGAGGCTTTTATTTTGCCCGACAGTTGCGGCACATCCCATAGCTGGGCTCAGTTGCTGCAAATGGATGTTAAAAAACTGCGCGGCACCTGTCTGAACGATAACCCGGCTGTGGTAAGAACCGTGGATTCAAAAAAGAATGGCATAGGTTATTGCAGTATGAGCCGCATTTACGATATCAAAACCAACCTACGCAAAGGCAATATTTATGTGTTTCCGGTGGACCTGAATGCCAACGGACAAGCCGATGATAATGAACTGGTGTTTGATAAGTTTGACGATCTGAAATCGGCTATCAGCAGCGGGAAATACCCCTCGCCTCCTGCCCGATTGCTTTATTTTGTAACGAAAAACAAACCTACAGATGCTGCGCTGAAAACTTTCCTCACATGGGTTTTGGGCATAGGACAAAACTATTGCACTCAATCAGGACTGTTGCATATTGATAAAATAGTGGCGGATAAGTTTGTGAAGGAACTGAAGTAGGAGGAAGTTTGAAGACAGTATGATGAAGTGAAATTTTGGAGTAAATTAGCCAAAAAAGAGGACCCCTTTAGGACCAGACAAGGTTGTTTTGCTATGAATTATGGTAGAAATGGGCAAAACCCGCCTGTAAAATCGGTTTCGCACTGAATAAAATCGATTTTTCACTGAGTAAAATTCAGTTAGCGAATAGTAAAATTCTTTTTTCACTGAATAAATTTCTTTTCGCACTAAGTAAATTTCTTTTTACTAATAGTAATTTTCTTTTCGCATTTATTAAGTTTCTTTTCGCACTGAGTAAATTTCTTTTCGCACTGAGTAAATTCCTTTTTACTAATAGCAAATTTCTTTTCGAATTGAGTAAATTTCTTTTCGCTGCTTGTCAGCAGCTTTTCGTAACTTATTATTTTATGGGCGTTGTCCAGAGATAGGATGATATTGTGGTTTGCATATTCAATCTGGTGTAATTGTCTTTGTAATTTGGCTGACTTGTTACTCTGCTTTCATTTAGCAACGGCATTACTTCTGATATTATGGGATTAAGCTATTGTATTATATTTTTAGGTTGGGAAATAATTATTGAATTGATATTATTGGAGGCTAGCATTATCGGATTTCATAATTTTTCTTTCGATTCGGGAAACATGAAATGGGGAACGCTGAGGAAACATGAACTTCCCTGGTAGAGTAATTTGAAAACCTCTGATTGGGTGGGCACGGTGAGATAGTTCATGAAAACCGTATGTCCCATGATTTCGTATTCGGCCAATGTTTTCAACAGGATACGGCAGTATGAAATGATGGTTTCAGGATTGCTGAGCAGCAAAAAACCCTGAGCGCTGAGGAGCAGTTGAGGAGGGGTAAGCAGGTTTACGATGGCCGGCATTGAATTGTAACATTCCATTACCTGCCAGCTGGTGGCCGATTTCTGGCATTTAATGTTTTTTTCAAATTCTTTTAAAAAGATCAGCAGAGGTGTTTTTTGAGTTTCGTATTTTGTGAGGCTGTCGTCAGAAAAATTGCTGATGATACAGGTGACCGGATTGGCTGTGGTACCCCTGAGCAGATTGCCGGTAGTAAAAGTGCAAACATAGGTATTGTTGCCTGTGGTGCATTTGGAGTGGCTCTGAAGAATTCCGGTTGCTATCATGCCGGCATCAGCACAAAGCCATTCAATGCTATATCCAACATTTATTTCGGCTTTCGCAAACGAACCTGACAGGGAAAGAACTAATAATAAGGCGAGTGTTTTCTTCATTTTGGAGAAATTATATGGCAAATGTATGGAAATCGTTTGTAAGTCGGACATTGATAAATTATAAAGAACTCGGAACGGTTTATTTTTCTGATTCTTCAGACTAAATAGCACTTTCTCAATAAAAAATTGAATCTACTATTCGTTATAACTTTTCTTTGTATCTTTGATGTAAGATTTATTTTCCGTTTGTAACAATAAAAATCAGATTTGAACGTTACCGGCGGGTAATAAAAAACTACATTTGAGAATGATAAAAAAAGTTTGTTTAGCCTCAGCATTTTTTCTTTTGTTTATAGGAAGTTCTTTTGCCCAGGCTCCTAAATACAGTAACGAATTTCTTGCTATTGGTGTGGGTGCGCGCGCCCTTTCTATGTCGAATTCGAATATAGCTATAGCCAACGATGTAACTTCGGGCTATTGGAATCCGGCAGGCCTAGCGAAAGTGCCTTCAAGCTATCAATTGTCGCTAATGCATTCGGAATATTTTGCCGGAATTGCCAAATATGATTATGGGGCCCTAGCTGCACAAATTGATGCAAAAAGTACGGCTGCGTTTTCGTTCATACGTTTTGGAGTGGACGATATCCCCAATACGACTGAGCTTATAGATGCCGAAGGCAATATTGATTATGACCGTATCACTACCTTTTCGGCCGCCGATTACGCTTTTATTTTATCGTATGCCCGCAAATCGAAGATAGTAGGTCTGGATTATGGAGCTAATGTAAAAGTGATATACCGCAAGGTTGGTAAATTTGCTAATTCGTGGGGTTTCGGATTGGATATCGGAGTTCAATATGATTTTAAGAAGTGGCATTTTGGAGCCGTGGCCCGGGATGTTACCTCTACCTTTAACGCCTGGAATTATAACCTTGATGATGCTACCAAAGAAGTGTTTACCCGCACGGGGAATGAAATTCCAAAAAATTCTGTTGAATATACGTTGCCACGCCTGAATATTGGCGCTGCAAGGTATTTTGATTTCGGAAAGAAATTTTTTGCCCTTGTGGACCTCGATATGGATATGACCTTTGATGGTAAACGCAATGTGCTGATAAAAAGTAATCCTATATCTATTGATCCTCATATAGGAGTTGAATTTGGTTATAACAATATTGTATTTCTGAGGGGAGGGTTTGGAAATTTTCAGCAAGAAACCAGTATTGACGGAAAAAAACGCACATCGTTTCAACCCAATATTGGAATAGGCATAGTAATCAAAAAAATTGTTGCCATTGATTATGCTCTTACTGATGTGGGTAACGCTTCTATTGCTCTTTATTCAAACGTGTTTTCGCTTAAAGTTAATATAAACAGGAAAAAAACAGCTGCCGAACCTAAAGATAAATAATGTGCTGTGGCCTATGAGAAAATTACTATACGTTTTAATTATTCTTATTTTCGGATTTTCGTTCAGGTCTTATTCTCAAACTTATGGCAACGAATGGATAAATTATTCGCAGAGTTATTATAAAGTTTACGTAAGCAGCCATGGGTTTTGCCGGTTAAACTATAATAATTTGGTGAATGCAGGAATTCCTGTGGGGAGTATCGATCCGAGAAGTTTGCAGATATTCAATAAAGGTGTGGAACAATACATTTATGTGAAAGGCGAAGGTGATGGGACATTTAATCAGGGTGATTATATTGAGTTCTATGGAGAAAAAAACGACGGGAGCCTCGATACACAATTATATAAAGGCGGAGCCGGTCAGGCCAATAAAGCATACAGCCTGTTCAGCGATTCATCGGTTTATTTTATTACCTGGAATTCATCCATTAACAACAGAAGGATAATAATAGAAACCGATCAGAATTTTAATTCCTACACGCCTGTTCCCTATATTTTTAAAACTTCGAGACAGGATTCTACTGTTCAATATTTTGCAGGCGAAACTGCCACTGCGGGCATAACCGATCCGGATTATACAGCCTGCGAAGGATGGTTCGATTATGTATTGAATAAGGGAAATACCCAAATAAAAAAAATCCGAACGGTAAACCGGTATATTTCCGGTATTGCCGCATCGGTTGAAATTGTTGTAGTAGGGGCATCCAATTACGCATTAATAAACCCCGATCATCATTTGAGTATTAGTTTTGCAGGAAGTACCATTGATACGATATATGAGGGGTACAAAGTTGTAAAGTTTACCCGGAGCATTCCAGTTTCTGCTCTTGGTTCATCGAAAACAGATTTTACTTTTAGTTCCATTGATGACCTAGGATTTCCTGACAATAGTGATCGTAGCACAGTGGCGTATATTCAGGTAAAATATCCACACACTCTTAATCTGGAAGGGACATCAGCATTTTGGTTTCAGGCACCGGATGCTATACAAAGCAAGTCGTTGTTAAATTTCACCAATATCAATGTTGCTGCAGGCGATACCGCCAGGATGTACGATATTACAAACCACCGTTTGATGAAATTGTTTTATGACGGTTCGGTTTATAAAGGCTTGTTGCCTAATTCGGGGAGTGAAAAAAATTGTGTGGTTTTTACAAATAACTCCGTGAAAAACATTGCTAAAATTTATCCTGTTGGTCAAAATGCGAAGTTTGTAAATTACAAAAGTATTGCCAATACTGATCTTTCAGATTATTTCATTATCACACATCAAAGTCTTTTGAATGAAGCGGATCATTATAAAGACTATCGTAATCTTACCGGTTATCATGCCATGACGATTGATGTTAACCATTTGTACGACCAGTTTGCTTATGGAATATTAAAATCACCGTTGAGTATCAGGAATTTTATTCGTTTTGCGTATAATAACTTTTCTGCAAAACCCAAATACGTTTTTCTGATAGGAAAAGGCTATCGTGCTGCCTCGGATGGTTCTTACCCTGCATACAGGAACAGTACTTTTTATGATAATCTTACGCTGGTGCCATCCTATGGGTACCCTCCTTCCGACAATCTGTTTTCGCAAGGTATTGAGGATACTTTATATACGCCTGCTGTTCCGGTAGGGCGCTTAAGTGCAAGAAATGCACAACAGGTGAGTATCTATCTGCAGAAAGTTATAGACTATGAGTCAGAACAATCACATCCGCAGGCATGGATGAAAACCGTATTGCATTTCGGGGGAGGAACCAGTACAACCGAGCAAAGTGCATTTGCCTTTTATCTGAATAATTACAAGCAGATTATTCAGGGGCCCTTATTTGGAGGGGACGTGAAAACATTTTTGAAAACTTCTTCTGCTCCTATTCAGATAAATCAGTCAGATTCCTTAAAAACTCTTATCAATAACGGTGTTTCCATAATGACTTTTTTCGGACATGCCTCCGGAATTGGCTTTGACCAAAGTATTGATAACCCATCAGAATATTTTAATTATAAAAGATACCCTTTTTTATTGGCAAACTCATGCTATGCCGGCGATATTTTCCAATATAATAACAGTAGCAGCGAAGAATTTGTGTTAATCGAAAATAAAGGTGTGATTGCCTACCTGGCATCTATCTCTTTGGGTTTACCGGGACAACTCAATACTTATTCAAGTGAGCTTTATAAAAATATGAGTTTTAAAAAATATGGCAGCTCGATTGGTAACATAATAAAAAATACGATCACCACCGTTCAAACGCCTGATATTACTCTTAAGGAGACCTGCCTGACGATGACTCTTCACGGCGATCCGGCCATCAAAATCAATTCGTTTGACAAGCCAGATTATGTGATAAATGTTCCTGATGTATATTTTGATCCGGTTAATGTTACTTCTGAACTGGATTCGTTTAATATTGTGATTGTTCCTACAAATATCGGGCGTGCTGTAATTGATTCATTTATGGTGCAGATTATACGCACCATGCCTGATGGTATCACCTCATCAACTTACTATAAACTGATTCCCGCACCTTATTATAAAGATACGATTTATCTAAAACTCCCTGTTGACCTTGCCAATGGACTTGGCCTGAACAAATTTAAAATATCGCTTGATGTTTATCATAATATTGATGAACTTTCTGAAACCAATAACGACCTGGAGGTTACTTTATTCATCAAATCATCCGAAATTGTACCGGTGTTTCCTTATAAATGTGCAGTTATCCCCTCATTACCTGTGACCTTACAGGCATCAACCGGCTTTCCGTTCATTGGTTCCGAGACCTATGAATTTCAGCTGGATACCTGTGATACTTTTAATAGCCCTGTAAAACAAACAGGACACGTTACTCATTCAGGAGGAGTGGTAAGCTGGATGCCGGGCTTCCCTATTCTTATAGATAGCATAGTTTATTACTGGCGGGTAAGTATTGATTCCGGATCGAATCATCCTAATTACAACTGGCGTGAGAGTTCATTTCAATACATTGCCGGGAAAAGCGGATGGGGACAAGCACATTATTTTCAATTTAAGAACGATAAATTTCAGTATGTAAATTTTAACCGGGCAGTCAGAAAATTCGAATTTGTCAATAATGTAAAATCATTAACTTGTCAAACAGGTTTTTATCCCTATATTCCCTGGAATGAGGAATGGTATAAAATAAACAATGTTGAAATGGCCATTTGGTCATATTTAAATTACAATGGCAATGGTGTATTGGTTGCTATATTCGATAGCATTGGTTCAGAACCCTGGAAGAATCCAGCATATTCAAGTCCTGTCTACCGATTTGATGTCAATACCCAGGATTCAGTTGGGAGGCAAAACCTTTACAATTTACTGAATTCAATACCCAACAACAGTCATGTATTGGTTTATAGTCACCGAAACCACTTTGCCCAAAATTATAACAATGCTTTATACTCTCAGTTTGAAACTTTTGGAAGTGCACAAATCCGAAGTCTGCAAAATAATATTCCCTATATAATTTTTGGGAAAAAAGGAAGCCCAATAGGAAGCGCAAATGAAACAGTAGGCACAAGCATTAGTTCCACAGTTTATCTGGCTGATACCTTATTTACCAAATGGACACAGGGACATATTCAGTCTGGACTCATTGGCCCGGCGACCAGTTGGGGCTCGTTGCACTGGCATCAGAGAGGACTGGAAGTACCTGCCCAGGATTATGTAAGCCTGAGTGTCATAGGGATAAAACTCAATGGTGCCATTGATACTGTAATTAAGAACCTTCCTCCGGATTCTGCAGATGTTTATAATTTAAATAGCCGGTTTGATGCATCGGTTTATCCCTATATAAAACTTTTTGCAAAAATGAGAGACGACAGCATGCATACACCTCCGCAAATGAAAAGGTGGCAGGTACTGTTTGAAGGAGCCCCCGAAACTGCCCTCGATCCCTCTTTACATTTTATTTTCCATAAGGATACCGTTCAGGAAGGCGACGATATATTGCTATCTACTGCAACGCATAACATCAGTTTATACCCGATGGATAGTTTATTGATAAAATATTGGATCGTCGACAATAATCATGTTATTCATCCGCTTGGCTCGTTCAGGCATCGTCCGCATCCTCCCGGGGATGTCCTGATCGATACAATCACTGCCTCGACCACCGGGCTTGAAGGACCTAATAGTTTATGGATAGAGGTAAATCCGGATAATGATCAGTTGGAGCAAACTCATTTCAATAACCTTGGCGAAATTAATTTCTTTGTTACTAAAGATAAGATAAACCCGCTTCTGGATGTGACTTTCGATGGGGTGCATATTCTTGACGGAGATATAGTATCCGCCAAGCCGGAGATACAGATCACCCTTAAAGATGAGAATAAATTTCTGGCACTGAATGATACCGGGAAATTCAGAGTCTATCTGATTTCACCGGGAAGTACCGTTCAGACAAGAGTATATTTTGGCCCTGGTCAGGAAATTATGCAATTTTACCCGGCCTCCTTACCCAACAATAGCTGCAAGATCATTTATAAGGCTAACTTATTGGCTGACGGGGTTTATAAATTAATTGTGGAGGCTCAGGATATTTCGCGCAATGAGTCGGGTTCGAACGATTTCATGATCTCTTTTGAAGTCATAAATAAGCCATCCATAACTCATGTAATGAATTGGCCAAATCCGTTTAACAATGCCACTCATTTTGTATTTACGCTGACTGGTTCCGAAATTCCAACCTATTTTAAGATACAGATCATAACTATTACAGGAAAAGTAGTCAGAGAAATTGATCTTTCGGAATTGGGTCCCATTCATATAGGCCGGAATATAACTGATTACGCCTGGAATGGTACAGACGAATATGGCGACCGCCTGGCCAATGGAGTTTACCTGTACAGAGTTATTACCCGAATTAATGAAAATACGATTGACTTGAATGAGACCAAGGCCGACCAATATTTTAAGAAAGAATTTGGTAAAATGTACCTGATAGGCAATTGATCTGGTTCAAATTAGCAATTGGACCCTTGCGAACTACTTAGCTTTCTCCCCCTGTGCCCATTTCAGGTTGTTTTTTGCATACTCGTTATCCGGGTTGCATTGCAGGGCTTTTTCGCAGGCCTCTATACCTTTATCCCACATTTTCATGGCATTGTAGGCAGTGCATATGTTGTTGTATGCTTCTGAAAAATTGGGGCGCAATTTCAACGCTTCATTACAGGCATCTATACATTTCTGAAACTCTCCGGCATTATAGTATTGCAGGCTCAGGTTCAAATAATTTTCCGGTGTTGGGTTTTTCGCTGCTTCTTCTTCATTTACCATCAATTGCGATTTCTTTCCTTTGGCCATATCGATAAAGTTCAGGGTTGCCTGATCGCCGGGAACAATCGTCAGCGTTTCTGTAGCCAGTTGGTTCAACTGTTCCCAATAGCCCAACTCGGCATAGACACTCATCAGTAAGTAGCGCGACTGCATATAGCCCGGGGAAATGGCGATGGATTGCAACAGGTAAGGAATGGTCTCGGTGGACCTCTTCTGCCCAAACAGGAATTTCGAGTAATAATAGTAAGCATCGGGCTTGGTATTGCCACTGTATGTAATAGCATTAAGATAATACTGCTCGGCTTCATTAATTTGTTTGGTAGCTTCTTTCAGAATACCCATGTTAATATGCAGATAAGGCCATCCGGGCCATATGGAAAGTGCCCTGCGATAATAGAATTCGGCTTCGAAGAAATAACCTTTTGCCATAAGTGTCAGCCCATAGTTCATCAAAGCACGGGGGTTTTCTGGTCCTTTCTGAACAATATCATACCATAAGGTGGCATCGTTCTTCCATACTTTGTTTCGCTGACGGGTGGCATAAGCATACGATAGCAATAACACCAGGGCGACCACCATGACTGAAATATTAAAGGTCTTATGGGAAAAGGAAGATTTTATCTGAAGAATAAACAGGTACAAGGCCCAAACCACAGCAATGGTAAGGCCTATATATAAATAGAACAGGCGGTGACTGTTAGAAACCTGGGTTAAAGCAGCCATCACCGAAGTGGGAATGGCTGCTATAAAAAACCAAAGGATCCCGAAGCTTATAGGACGGTATTTTTCGTTCTTTGAACTTAGGAAGGCAACAAAAAGCATAAAACCTACAAAAAGAAATCCCACATACATTCTGATATCGGTGAGTGAAGAAAAAACGGTCAGGTCGGGGTCGGAACTCAGCGAGACGGGTAGAAAAAAGTTGGTGAAGTAAGTGAACAACACATAAGGCTGGGTTAAAATATACTTCAGATGATTGCTGTCGACCGGGGTGTGTGCCAATCCGGCATTGGTGGTTTGTTTGTAGGCTATCACCTGCACCATAACAGCCACGGCCAGTGTAAAGATCAATGCAGGCAGAGTGCTGACGATGCTTTTCCAAAAAAGTTTTCGCTGGCTGCCCAATATTTTGGTAAACGAAACTTTATTCTCAAATAATAAAATGTAGCAAAAAAGCAATAGCGGGAACATCACGGCGGTTTCCTTCGATAAAACGCCCAATGCAGCAGGGATAAGATAGAGCAGGTATTTCCGGCAGAAATTTGAACTCATATAACATACCAGTGCCATTACCACAAAAAAAGTAGAATAAGAATCGGAGCGGGCTATAATATAATTGATGGTTTCAGCATTGCCCGGATGAAACATATACCAGGCTGTGGCAAACAGGATAATGAACTTGTTCCATTCGTGTTTATAGGAAACAGAAAATATTTTTAAGAACATGAAAAACATCAGTATGCCTTGAAAAACAAAAATCAGAAACATCGACAAATGGAAATAAAAAGGTTTATACCCGCCAGCAATCCAATAATCAATTGCGGTGCTGGCAGTAACCACCGGTCGGTAACCAAGATTATCGGGCATGGAGCCAAAGGTTCGGATATCGGTAAAGAACTTAGTGAAATTGGCCATGTTCCTTATATAAACATTGTTGCTTATGGTATGCGAATCGTCGAAGTGAAAACCGTTGTTGAAGTGGTTTGAATAGGTAAGTATCAACCCAAGTAACAGAATACCTGCGATAATCAGCGTAACAAGCTTTTCTTTTTTCATGACTGAATATTTATTTAAGAATCTTTTAATGAAACTTTTTAGTTAAAAACCTTATCTTTATACAAAAAAACAAAAAAAAACAATTAAATTGCACCAAATAAAACTTTATTGTTGTTTATAAAATTTTATAACTTCGTATTAAATTAAAATTTGCCAATCAACTTTTTATCAATAAAAAAACTAAATTTACATCAACAAAAATTATGAAATGAAAGTGAAAGAGGATATTTCTTTACACAAGGTCTTGAAGGAATTTTTTGGTTTCGACACATTTAAAGGAAACCAGGAGGCGGTAATTAAAAACATTCTCGATGGGAATGATACTTTTGTTATTATGCCCACAGGGGGGGGCAAATCTTTGACTTATCAATTACCTGCACTTATAAGTGAAGGTACCGCTATTATTATATCGCCCTTAATATCACTGATGAAAAATCAGGTTGACAATATCCGGAATTTTGGCGTGGATAAAGGCATTGCTAATTTTTTGAATTCATCTCTTACCAAACAGGAAATGATCGATGTTAAAAACGATCTGCTGGCCGGGAAAACCAAATTATTGTATGTAGCTCCTGAAACCCTTACCAAAAAAGATAATGTTGAATTTTTTAAACAATTCACCATATCGTTTTATGCTATTGATGAAGCTCACTGTATTTCCGAATGGGGACATGATTTTCGTCCGGAGTATAGAAATATCAGGCCTACCATACAAGCCATCGGACAAGATGTGCCCGTAGTAGCCTTAACCGCAACTGCAACACCCAAAGTGCAGCACGATATACAGAAAAACCTGGGAATGATGAAATCCAATGTTTACAAGGCTTCATTTAACCGCCCCAATCTGTATTATGAAGTCAGACCCAAAACAAAAGATGTTGCTAAAGATATCATTAAGTTCGTAAAAACCCACCCCGGCAAGTCGGGTATAATTTATTGCCTTAGCCGCAAAAAAGTGGAAGAACTGGCTGAAACATTGCAGGTAAATGGCATAAAAGCGCTTCCTTATCATGCAGGCCTTGAATCAGAGTTACGCAAAGGCAACCAGGATAAATTCCTGATGGAAGAAGTAGATGTTATTGTGGCTACCATTGCCTTCGGTATGGGTATTGACAAACCCGATGTGCGTTTTGTGATACATCACGATATGCCCAAAAGCCTTGAAGGGTATTACCAGGAAACAGGCCGATCGGGCCGCGACGATGGAGAAGGCAACTGTATTGCTTTTTATTCGTACGACGACATTCTGAAACTCGAAAAGTTCACTTCGAAAAAAGCGGTTAATGAACAGGAAATAGCCAAGCAATTATTGGCCGAAACCATTGCTTATGCAGAATCGTCGGTTTGCCGCCGTAAATTATTGCTTCATTATTTTGGCGAAGTTTATCATGAGGAAAACTGCCAGTGTTGCGATAACTGTTTGCATCCGAAAACCAAATTTGATGGAACCGAATATGTAGAAATCGTTTTGGAGGCTGTTCAGGAAACCAAAGAACAATTTAAGGCAAACCATCTGATACAGATCATAGTCGGGAAACCTACTGCCACCATAAAGTCGTTTAAAAACAACGAATTAAATGTTTATGGAAAAGGATACGAAAAAGATGAAAAATTCTGGAATGGAGTCATCAGGCAAACCCTGATAAATAACTTTCTGGTGAAAGATATTGAAAATTATGGTATCCTGAAATTCACCAAAGCAGGTAAAGTATGGATGGAAGATCCAACCACCATTATGCTTACCCAGGATCATGACTATGAAAATACGGAAGAAGATGAGTTTTTTGCCGGCGGCGGAAAAACAAGCACGGCCGATAAAACGCTTTTCGCTCTTTTAAAAGATCTGAGAAAGCAAATTTCAAGAAAAGAAGACCTCCCTCCTTTTGTAATATTCCAGGACCCCTCTTTGGAGGATATGGCCATTCAATATCCTATTAAGATTGATGAATTATTGCAGATAACCGGTGTTGGGGCAGGAAAGGCCCAGAAATACGGAAAACCTTTTCTGGAACTGATTGCCAAATATGTTGAAGAGAACGAAATTGTGCGACCCATGGATATGGTCGTCAGATCGGTAATCAACAAATCGGGCCTGAAGGTTTATATTATTCAGGCTATCGATCGCAAGGTTCCGCTGGAAGACATTGCTCTGGCAAAAAATCTGCCCATTGGCGATTTGCTTACCGAACTGGAAAGCATTGTTACCTCAGGAACAAAACTTGATATTTCTTATTATATTGATGAATACGTAGACCCCTATCATCAGGATGAGATTTTCGAATATTTTCATAATGCTGAAACTGATTCACTTCAAGCTGCCCTGGAAGAACTGGGCGAAGAAGAATTTAACGAAGAAGAGATCAGGCTGATGCGATTAAAATTCATGTCTGAAATTGGAAATTAATAAAAACTTACAAAAAAAATATTTATGAACGAAGAACTAAACGCCGTTACGGAAGAACAGCCTGTTATTGAACAAACCCCAACCAAAAAAAGTAAAGACCGAAAACAATTTATATTGTACGGATTGAATATTGTTTCGATTGTTGGTATCGTGGTACTTTTTATTTTATTTTTTACTGCTCACAAAAATCAGAAAAATACACCGCCGAAATCGGTTGATAAGATATCATACGCCTTTGTTAATACCGATAGCATTATGGAACACTATGATTTTGTGCTTGATGTTCAGGTTGATCTGGCTAAATACGAAAAAATACTACAAAATCAATATACCTCTGCGGCTACCAATTTTAAAAAAGACTACGACGATTATATTAAAAGAGCCTCAGCCGGTTTGCTGACCCTTGAGCAGCAGAAAAAGAAAGAAGAGGAACTCGGAAACAGGCAACAACAGATTGCCGAAATGGAACAAAGCCTGGGCATGCAATTGCAGGAAGAAAAGCTCAAGCGCAATATGGAGGTGCACGACACTATCGTAAATCACATCAGACGCTACAATCAATCGAAAGATTATACTTTTATTTTCGAACAATCGTATGGCGGAGGGTTGCTTTTTGCCAATCCGGCACTGGATATCACTACCGAAATTCTCACCGGGCTGAATGATGACTATGCCAAAAAGCAAAAAGAGAAAAAAACTGATGGTGAAGATAAAAAAAGTGAGGAAGCGACAAAATAATCCCTGATGATGATTACCACAAGATTTTTATTCTTAACGCTCATTTCCTTCTTCCTCTTGGGTTGTACCTCTAAAGTTACTGAAGAAATCATTGAGAAATATCCCGACGGCAGTGCCAAATTAGTGAGATATTATAAGGACGACGGCCGCGACAAAATATTGATGAAAGAATGTCTTTACTATCCCAACCATCAGAAGTATATGGAGGGCGGGTACAAAAACAATAAACGCGAAGGCGTATGGACCAGTTGGTTCCAAAACGGGAACAAATGGAGCGAGGGTACTTTTAAAGATGGCCTCGACGATGGTAAGCGTAAGGTTTATTATGAGAACGGTCAGAAACGCTTCGAAGGGCAATATTCCGCCGGAAAAAAAACCGGTACCTGGAAATTCTATGATGAAAAGGGGAATTTCGTTAAAGAAGAAAACTACAAATAGTAGTTGTAGCTGACCTCCAATACACAGCAACCCATTTTTTACAATAAAAATGAAAGAAGAACTTAAGGCTTTCGACCGCCTCCTCACTATAATGGACGAACTCAGGGCAAAATGCCCCTGGGATAAATCACAGACCATAGAATCGCTGCGCTACCTTACCATTGAAGAAACCTACGAACTGTCGGATGCCATTATCGAAAAAGACATACAGGGTGTGGGCAAAGAACTGGGCGACCTGATGCTGCACCTGGTATTTTATGCAAAGATAGCCTCCGAAAACAATGATTTCGATATTACTGATGTGCTGAACGGCATCTGCGAGAAACTGATTCAGCGTCATCCTCATATCTATAGCGATGTGAAAGTGGCCAATGCGCAGGATGTGAAAAACAACTGGGAAAAGATCAAACTGAAAAACGGATCTTCGAATGTGCTTTCGGGGGTACCGATTTCGTTACCTGCCATGGTGAAGGCTTACCGTATTCAGGAGAAAGTGAGCGGCGTGGGTTTCGATTGGGAGCATAAAGAGCAGGTGTACGAAAAGGTGATGGAAGAACTCTCGGAACTGAACGCCGAAACCGATGCCGGGGCTGCCGACGAGCGTGTGGAAGAAGAATTCGGCGACCTGTTGTTTGCCCTGGTGAACTATGCCCGTTTCATTAAGGTGAACCCCGAAGATGCCCTGGAAAAGACCAATAAGAAATTTATCAAACGATTTGCCTACATAGAAGAACAGGCAAAAAAATCGAACCGCAAAATTCAGGATCTGACACTGGCCGAAATGGAAGTGTTCTGGCAGGAGGCAAAAGGGTTGTGAGACTGTGAGCCTATAAGGCTATGAGATTGTGATAACATTAGATGTTTTTCACAAAAATCGACCTGAATACAATATTTTGGCGATATTTTTTTCTTCGATCAGATATAAATAATGCAGGGAAAGTAGGTGAACTCTACTTGCATCCAGAATAAATCTTATCTGGACGTTACTTAATAGTATCAATCTGTTATACCCCGGCTTATATTTCTTTTCACTACTTTCAGAATCTTTTGTTATTTGAAAGAATTTTATATATTTGTATCTAAATCGACCGCTATGGACTCTCAGCATAAAACCAAAGCCCAACTTATCAAAGAAAATGAGCAACTCAGGGCCGAGTTAAAGGATGTAAAGCAAAAACATCAGCAATGTCAAAATAATATCTCCGAGATAAAAAAAACGCAAAAGCTGCTTGACGACCTGATAGACAAAAACCCTATTTCCATTCAAATTGTCGATAAATACGGCTTTAGCATAAGGACAAACCAGGCACACTCGAAGCTTTTCCTAGCCAAACCGGAAAAGACATTTTGCCTTTTCTCCGAAAACCAATTACTTGATCTGGGATTTCATAAGTATTTAGAGAGATTGAAAAACGGGAAAGTAGTTGTTTTCCCTGATCATCCTTATAATGCGCGTTTAGTGAACAACGAATTTCCTGATAATAAAGTCTGGCTGAGGGTGGTGGCATTTCCGATTTTCGACCATAAAAAACAGCCTGAAAGCTACGTGCTTATGCATGTCGATATCACTAAGATCAGAAATCTCGAAATTCAACTGACACATAAAAATAAAAGGCTTAGGGCCTTATATGCTAATTTTAGCCGAGAAATTGAAAACCAACTGCAGACTATTTCGAGGAAGCTGCATGATGAAATAAAACAAAAACTGGTTTATATTACGATGGATTCGGATAAGCTGATCGGCGAACTGGAAAATCCTGCTCATAAAAAAACGGCTGAAAGAATCTTCAAAACCAGCCATGAAATCATTTTTGCATCACTCAATTTATTATCCGACCTGCGCACCACAGTGCTCGACCGGTATGGTTTGAAAGCGGGTTTACAGGAACTTATCAGTGAATTTATTACCCGTTACGGCTTGCATTGTCAATCAGAAATTCATGACATCCCCGAACTCCCTCCCCAAATGGCAACCGAAATTTATCGTATTGTTCAGCAAGCCTTGAATAATGCCGGGAGCCACTCTGATGCCGGAAAAGTAAGCGTTGTGCTTAAAAGTAATGCCGGAAACTTACACATTGCCATTGCCGATAATGGCAGGGGCATACTGCAAAAAGAAATAATTTCCGACCATTCGTTTGGCATTATGGGCATGAAAGAAAGAACCGAAATCTTGAAAGGAAAATATACCATTAGTGGAAAGCCGGGCATAGGAACCACAGTTGAAATAGAGATACCATTACCAAAAGCAAAATAAATGAATATTCTGATTTGTGAAGATCACGATATAACGATAGAAGGTATTGACAGCATTCTGAAAAAATCCGGAATAGATTATACCCTGCATAGCGTCAATAATGGAAAAGATGCCACCCGATATTTAAGCAAACATGATTGTCAGTTGGTCATACTTGATATATCGCTAAAGCACAAAGAGGGAAATCACAATGTGGATGAAGACGGCCTGGTATTATTAAAAGACATAAAAGCAGGATGGCCTGTAGTAAAAGTGCTGATGATGAGTATGCACGACGAAAATTATATGATACATGCTTCGTTCGACAACGGTGCGCAGGGATACCTTTTTAAGATGAATGCCTCCTGTGAATTGATAATCGCCATAGAAACGGTTATGAAAGGGATGCGTTATCTATCGCCCGGCTTACAAAAGAAATACGAAATTTTCTGTGCCCATTATAAGGATACCCTTTACCATAAACTTAGCAAGGCCGAAAAAATGGTAGCCAACAGATGGGTAACCGGCGAATCTACAAAAGATACTGCTGTAATACTGGGCCGAAGTGAAAGCACCATCAGAAATCAAAAAGCCAGTATTTTGAAAACCACGCAAACCAATTCAGCTTCGGAGTTTATGAAATACTATAAATTTCTGAAGGAAATCTGAGACATTTCAGGCGAAAAACCTTCTGAAAACCCCTTCATTATTATCTTATACATTTAAATCAATTTAGACATTTTGTCTATTGACTTGCCCTTGCTTAAGCGCTAATTTTGTATATTATTTAAGTACCAATGGTATTTTATAAAAAAGCTACACTGACGTTCTTTGAAATTCCGTGCCAATCATCAGGGCCTTTGTCCTAATTCAGGCCAGCTTCGCCAAAAACAGCCCTTCGGTCATAAAAAACCATTGGATTACCCGGAGGAGAGTCTTTCTGATATCAGACAAAGACAGGATAATATCAGACGATAGTTTTCTGATATCAGACAAGGTTCGTCTGATCTCAGACAATGATAAGGAAGTATCAGACAAGGTTCGTCTGATGTCAGACAATGGCTTTCTGATCTCAGACAACGATAAGGAAGTATCAGACAGTGTTCGTCTGATGTCAGACAATAGCTTTCTGATATCAGACCATGATAAGGAGGTATCAGACAAGGTTCGTCTGATGTCAGACAATGGCTTTCTGATATCAGACAAAGGTACGATAACACCGGAAACAGATATGTGATTCATTCGCTTTTATAGAAATAACGATGTAACTTTCAAAATTTCAATAATTAATAAGTGGAATAAATGACCTCAAAATATCACATCCTATATTAAAAAAAAGTTCTAACCCCTATTATTCATTTAAACCAAACAAAATGATCAGACTCATTAAAGTACACAAATCGCTTGGTAAAGCGCCTGTGTTAGTTAAAATCGAACGCAACGAAAACATTGCCAATCAAATTCCGCTGCATGCAGTGGTAACCGACCCTCCCTATCCGAAAAC
>CAYXXU010000018.1:19057-58226 GCA_964469155.1 uncultured Bacteroidales bacterium | reverse complement strand
GAAGGTTACCAATACTGGCCTGATGCTCACAGAAAAATTGATCAGCATCTCCGGTAGGAGGGGCTGGAATCGGTGTGATAGTGACTGGAACTGATCCTTGTATTCCCCAACAATTATCCGGTGCATCTGATTTGGATCTGAAATAATAGGTGCCGGAGGAGTAAATAGTTTGAGGAGTACCTCCTAAGGAAGTGCTGGTACCATCACTTGTAGTCCCCTGATAATAAATAGTTCCGCCGGATCCACCCGTAGCAGTAATTTCTGCGCTGCTGCAATAGGGGCTGGAACCGGTAACAGAAGCCGAAACGGCAGCCGGTAATGGATTAATTGTAACCGAGGCAGAACCTTGCGTACTCCAGCAATCATCACTGGAACGCGATCTGAAATAATAGGTTCCTGAAGCATAAACTTTTGCGGTATCTTTAGCATAGGTAGTATTGGTGCCACCTGAAGTGATACCCTGATAATAAATAGTGCCACCTGCACCACCACTTGCTTGTAAAAGAGTTGCACCACAAGCTGTGCCTCCTCCGGATACTGTTACAGCAGCAGGAACTGTTCTGATAGTTATCAAAGCGCTGCCTTCAGGGCCCCAGCAGCCTGCAGATGACAAGGATCTGAAATAATAAGTGCCTGTGGTAGTAATAGTTTGGTGATAGCCTCCTAAATTGGTAGCTGTACCACCACTATTGGTTCCCTGGAAATAAATGGTGCCATTTGCGCCACCTGTGGCATAAAGTTCATAGGGCCCGCAATTATTTGCGCCAAAAACAATAACCTGATCGGGAATGACATTGATAATGGCTACCACTGCTGTACGGCTTGTGCTGACACAACCTGTGATATTGCTTCGCGATTCGGCATAATAGGTGGTTGTTGTGGAAATGCTGGGAGTTGTATAAGACGTAACTCCCTGCCCACCTGACAAAACAGTGCCGCCTGAGGAGGCATCATACCAGTCTATAGTACTGCCGGAAGGAGGTGTAGCCGAAATGGTAACGGTTCCGGCACCGCAACGGCTTCCATTAACGGGTGAGGTTGGAACTGTCGGAGCACCATTTACCGTGGCTACGACTGCTGTTCGGCTGGCGCTTAAACAACCGGTGGTGGTGTTTCTGGATTCGGCATAGTAGGTCGTTGTGGTAGAAATACTAGGCGTTGTATAAGATGAATTTCCGCTTATCAGGACTGTTCCGCCTGATGAAGCAGCATACCAATCGATGGTGCAGCCCGATGGTGGGGTGGCTGAAATGGTGACAGTTCCTGTTCCGCAACGGCTATTATTACCCGCAGTGGGTGCTGCCGGAAGTGAATTTATAGTAACCGATGCACTACCTTGAGTACCCCAGCAACCTGCAGCGGTTTGTGCTCTGAAATAATATGTACCGGAAGATGAAACGGATTGTGGGCTGCCGCCGAGAGAGGTGTTTGTACCCCCGCTGCTTGTGCCTTGATAATAAATGGTTGAGGGTCCATAATAAAAATCAAAAGAATAAGTAGTTCTCGATGTTGTATTCGTTCCTGTTGTGGGAAGACCTGTATCACTATATCCATATGTCTGAAGATTCGTGGCAGTAGTCGTATAATAAAAATATGGATAGGCAGAAGAATAGGCAGAAGAACCGTGTTGCCATTCAATAAGTAGGTTATCAGAATCCCAGTTAAAATCAGCAATGTCAAAAACCCACCATCCTGTAGAACTAAAGGTCCCGCTACCCGACCAAACAAGGGTTCCATCTCCTGGAAAAGTCGTGGGTGCAGTAGTGGCAGTAGTTTTTTTCAATCGTATTGTAATTCCTGTAAATGCATGGGTTCCTGATGTACCGACATAAACATATAGTTTAGTAATGATTCCCGGAGTACCCGTTATCTCACTTCTAAGTATTAACGAACAGTTACGCGAATAATTATAGTATCCATACAATGGGCTGTATTGTGTAGTACCTGTTAGGGAACCGACTTGCTGACTTTCAGCCAGAGTTTTTGAAGCCGTAAGAACCATACTTCCATCACATTGGGTGCCTCCTCCTGTCACACTTACTGCTGTTGCTGCCGGATTAACAGTTACAGTGGTATAAGTAGGGCCGACTTTTACAATTGTTTTTGAATAATCTACTACCCTGACTCCGAATGTATATGTTCCTGGTGCCGGGGTATAACCGGTAGTAACCGTAGTGTTCCGGGTTATGTCAGCCCAGGTTGCACCACCATCGGTACTACATTGGGTATATCCCAAAGTGTATGTACCTGTTTCTACTCCAGAGGAAGTATATGATATGGAAAACCCACTTGGAGAGTAACACATAGTCCCAGTTGCACTGGTTCCGGTAATCGAATTAGTTATTGAACACGCTGTATTAACCTTTGCATCCCAGGATATAGGTACACGCGGAGTCAATCCGGTTGCTGCTATATCACCCGACCAGTCGTAAGCCAAATCGTCGGCGGGTTTATAATTTGTACTACTTGTTGTTTTCTTCACTAAATTACCATTGGCTGCGTAAGTTTGCACACCTGATAACAGGAAAATCATTAAAAACAAGGTAACCAGGGTTGCCATGGCAAAATCAAACTTAGTTTTTACAGTTTGACGGGTAACAGTTTGGTTTGGGAGTAGAAATGTTTTCATAAGGTTATGTTTAATTATTGTTTTGTTTTTATTTTGATGGTTTTTGAGGGTTATTGAGGGTCATTTGTTGTTATTTATTGTCATCCCGACATTTCATGTACGGGACAGGTTAATGGTCATTTATTGTCATTCATTGTCATTAGTTGTTTATTCGTGGCCTATGGCTGTTGGCATCTTTTTGTTATTATTTATTTTCCATGCATTATTTTTTTATTTTTCCGGTACATTGCTTTGGGTTCGGAAACTGCATTTTCAATTTCAAGTTGTTTCTCTTCTCCGGTAGCTTCATTTATGAATAATAAATGCATAGACTGTTTGTCCTGCAATTGCTTTTTTGCATTCAGCAGCTCTATTCCATATATTCTTCCATCAGCGCTAAGGTCAATCACAAGTTCTTCGCTAATTTTTATGGAATCAACACTGACCTTCTTTTTTTCGCGCAGTTGTATGTAAGCGATATTATAACGTGGATCGAAGGTGATTTTCATACATTTATTTTTAAAAATATTTTACAAATACGGTTAATACGAGCCAATCGTTATTTTCTTTTACGCAATATACTTCAATTTGCTTGGTTGCATAATACTTGTTATTCCATTGTGCATTGAACAAAAAATTCTTTCTGAACCCTGCTCGGCTATATTTAGCAGGAAATTGTTCTCCACACTCCACAGTAATAAAAATTTCAGGTAATGAAGCCCCCCTTTCAGTCGATCTCTGTATTGCATGAGGGTGTATGTTTATATTCATTACTGTGGTTATTATCTGTCATTGATGGTCATTTGTTGTTATTTGTAGTCATTCATTGTCATTAATAGTCATTCATTGTCATTTGTTGTCATTGAAGAAGCTTGAAGACCGGAGACCGTGCCAAAGGCATCCCTTTGGGAAAGTCCGAAGTGCAAAGTCGTGGCTTATGGCTGTTGGCTTATGGCTATATTTTGTTGTCATTTATTGTCATTTGTTTTCAAAGATAGTCATTACTAACGATATATATCTTTGCGGTGAGCAATTTTAATAACTGTAATAATCAGAAAGGTATCGGTAATGGTATAAACCACCCTGTAATTGCTAATACGGATACGATATTCGTTAACTGATCCTTTTAACTTTTTGCAATCGTGGGGACGTGGATTTTCCGAAAGGTTGTTTATGGCATTCTTAACTCTATGGGCAATACTTGCAGGAAGTTCAAGCAATTCTTCAGAAGCTGATTTTTTGTATACGATTGAGAACTTCATTTGGTTTGAAATTTTTTTCTGAATTTCTTTTCAACTTCCTCCTGCGAAATATCGGGTTCGTTAATTCGCGATATGACAGACAATCGATCTTCCATATCTTCCAGGTATTCCATCAGGTGCTCATATTGTTTCAGCGGAAAAATAACCATAGGCTCTTTAAAGCCTGTTTCTTTAAGATGTTTTACAGTTATCGTCATTTATTATTTATTATTATTTGTGGTCATTTGTTGTCATTCATTGTCATTCATTGTCATTAGTTGTTTGTTTGTGGCTTATGGCTGTTGGCTTGTGGCTATCTTTTATTTTTATTTGTTTAGGTTAATGATTTAAATTTTAAATTAATAACATACGCATAGGGTAAATTTCTCTTTTAAAAGGATTCAATACCAGTCCTAAACTTTCAAGTGCAGTAGCTCCCAATAAAGGCTCATCGCCTTTTTCACCGAAAATAACCGGAGCAGCCCCTCCATTGCCCTTATATTCAAAATAGGCATCGCCAACCTGACGGCTGATGATGCTTCCATCTGCCAGAGTAAATTCAACAGTTTTGTATGATTTTATGCCAAGAAGTTCCAATTGCTGTTTGGGAACCAAACTATACACCGCACCAGAGTCAATTAAAAAATTGATCTCAATTTTCTTATTGCTTTCTCTTGCTTTTTTTACAATAAACCGTTTGGTTGTGGTACCCATAATCTTATGATTCTGTTTTTAGAAGTTATATATTGTCATTATTGGTCATAAATTGTCATTTATTGTCATTTGTTGTCATCTTAGATCATTGAACATTGAAAATTGAGCATTGAATATTGAACATTTTTTATAATCCATTGTCATTTGT
Source organism: uncultured Bacteroidales bacterium (assembly GCA_964469155.1). Lineage (GTDB taxonomy): Bacteria > Bacteroidota > Bacteroidia > Bacteroidales > CAIWKO01 > CAIWKO01. The sequence goes on along the minus strand of CAYXXU010000018.1, from coordinate 53,515 downwards.
TGTCATTGAAGAAGCTTGAAGACCGGAGCCGTGCCAAAGGCATCCCTTCGGGAAAGTCCGAAGTGCAAAGTCGTGGCTTATGGCTGTTGGCTTGTGGCTATCTTTTGTTGTCATTAGTTGTCTTTTTATATTTTCCTTATAATCTTTACAAAAATCGACATTATGCAAACCATACAACTTAGAGATTCACTTAAAAGTACTAAGGGTTGCACTAAATTATAACGGATCATGCAGTTTTTGTATTTGTAATTGTGAAAAGTTACTTTTGACTTGTAAAAATACAATTATTTTATTGAAAAAAAAGTGATCAAAACCAATCAGTTTGTAAAATTACTGATAAGAAACTGAAAAAGCAAGATAAAATGAAAAATAATAAGTACTAAAGATAAAATTTATAATGATTATAAATAAGGATTTGTTTATGAATAGTGATTTATATCAGAAATAAATGTGATTTAGAGAGCATGAAACTTTGATATTTAGCAAAAGGGTGTTTTAATTCCCTTTGAATGTCAACTCAGAATCATCTTAAAAATTAATTTCGAGTCTGCTCTGAAAAGTTCTGATTCTGTTACAAAGACACAAAGTTTCAATAAGAATATAAGGTTTATTAACGATGCTTGATGGCATCATATTGTTTTTATGGTTTTCGAGTGAACTAAATTTTCATTTTTTTTCAACTTTTACAATAAAATTTTTTTTTCTGCGTTAGCGCAATAAATTGCCAAAAGAGAAAAAATAAAAAAAAATAAAAAAAGTACAATAAAAAATCAAAATTTACGTTACCCTGAAAATTTACTAAAAGCAAATCATGAAAAAATCTTTACGCTGAAAATTTAAGTTATAATAAAATTTTTTCTGTTGTAATGGCATTAATTCGTGTATCATGGCTGTTAGAGTTGTAAATACAATATTTCGTGTTCTGAATTTCCTGACGGAAACAATAGCTGACACAGTTTTTTCACCATTGAGTAAAGTTATCGGACAGATAAGAAAAGTTATCGGTCTGATAAATGCAATTTCCGGTCAGGTAAGTATATTTTGCAGCCTAGTAAGAAAAGTTTTTGGATTGATAATTGAAGTATTCTGGCCAATTAATGTATTAATTGGTCGAATAAATAAAGTATTTGGCCAAATAATTAAAATTTATAATCAGAATATTTTATTTATCAGTCTAAAAAGTAAAGTATTTAATGGTTTACATAAAATATTCAGCCCGGTAACGAAAGTTATTGGTTGGATAAGTTTTCTTTACGGGCATGCGGTCCATTTTGGAGAATTTAACGAGAATACCGCAGGCCCTCCTTCCAATTATGTACCCCATGCCTGCTATAGACATAGCGCTGGAGGTGCTTCATTATATATATATTTGCAACGGTTTTGGATGAACCTTATCAGGAGGTTAAAACCGTTGTGGATATCCTTAAAACTATTGTTTAACAATGTAAAATCAAGTAAAATGACTAGAAAAAAAGTCATTATTAGTTTTGTTCACTTTACGGTGAATGAGCTTATTGGGTTTACCTGGTTCGTTTTATCCAAAATGACAGGTAATGCTGATTTTACTACCCCTGATCCCACTCTTGCTGAAGTAAAGACCTTAGTGGAGGATCTGGAAACAAAGAATACCGCTGCAATGGACGGTGGAAGAACAGCTCATGCTCAAATGGTTGAGGCAAAGAATAAGCTGTTGGATAAACTTCGCAGTCTGGGCTTGTATGTGGAAAAAGTTGCTAACGGCAACTTAGCCATTATGTTGAGCAGCGGTTTTCCAGTTTCAAGTGATCGTACTCCCGGTAGCCGTAAGGATTTTTGGGTTGAGTATGGCACCAATTCAGGAGAGATCCTGGTAGGTTGCAAGGCTTTTCCCAGGGCAAAATCCTATGTTTGGCAGCGGTTTGTTGGTGATGCTTCGCCTGCTGATGACAATCAGTGGATTTGGTGCGGAGTGTCGACCAGAACCCGCATGGGTCTTACCAATCTCGACAGGGGCAGGGTAGTATGGCTTCGCTATTGCGCCGTGACTTCAGGCGGCATGCAAGGGTGGAGCGAACCTATCAGTATCATGGTAGTGTAGTTTTCGGAGTATTAACCTTTATCAAAGGCCCTTCTGGAAAATGAGGGGCCTTTTTTTTATGGGTTCAAATTAAGAGGCTGTTTAATAATACAAAATATGGTTACTACATGTTTTTGCCACTAAGTCCTCGCAGTTTAAGAACCGAACCTCAAAACAGATAACCAGGACTGACAGGCATGTTTTCCCGCTGATCTCGCTGATTTAAGCAGATAAAATTAACCACAAAGCGCACCAAGGTTTTTCACAAAGGCACTATGATTTCTTTGTGAACATTGTGTTCTTTTCCTTGTGAGCATTGTGGTTTCCTTTTTTTTTGTTTCCTGCTGATTTACGCAGATATTTTCCGTGCATTTTTTCATCTGCAATTATCTGTGGAATCTGCGTGAACTCCTAAAAAACATACCTGAATTATAGTAACTTGCAGTTTGTTATATAGTAGGCACCATCCGCCGCAGCGGACACCAAGAAACACAAAATGCTATCAACAAGTGTGTTTTCTTTGTGAAACTTTGTGTCTTTGAGTCTTTGGGGCATATAAAAAAGTATATTGTATTTATAATTATCAATTTTTAAATAGACTTTAAACCTTATTTGGTTTTATCCCAAATTATTATTCGTTTTGAAATAAAAATATTTGCCACAGGAACAAACCTGAATAATTCTTCCTGAAATAAATTTTCATAAAAATGCTGATGTTTTCATTGTAATAAACTTATTTTTGTAATTAATATTAAAGTGAATCATCCAACGACGAGGTTTCAGACATGTCAGGGAAAGAAAAAATAGTAAGCGCTAAAACCAATTTTACTTTTAATAAGAACCATTGGATTTATCCGGGTATAGTAATTATCCTGGTTTGTATTGTGTATTACCGTTCGCTTTTTAACGGGCTGATCGATTGGGACGATTACGAGTATATTGTCAGCAACAAGCTGTTGTATCAGGTATCGTGGGAAAATATCAAAGCCCTCTTTGCCTCCGAAAAGCATATTACCCTGGCGCTGCTTTCTATTGCGGTTCAGATGAAGCTGACCGGTCTGGATCCGTTTTATTTTCATTTGCTGAATACATTGCTGCATTGCGTAAATGTGCTGCTGGTTTATTATTTAAGTAAGCAACTTTCGAAAAATGCACTTATTGCCATCATCACCGCTGCTTTATTTGCACTGCATCCTACCCGCGTAGAAAGCGTGGCCTGGGTGATGCAGCGCAAAGATCTCCTGTATACTTTGTTTTACCTCTTGTCGCTGATCACTTATGTTTACTACATCGGGAAAAAGGAGAAAAAGCTGTATTTGATTTTTTTGGTGATTGTTTTCGGATGGTTGTCATCGGTTTCAAAAATTCAGGCTTTTACCCTGCCTGTGGTTCTGTTTTTGTTTGATTATTATTATGGTCGTAAAGTATCAGTATTGTCGGTTCTTGAAAAAATAATGCTGCTGGCTGTTTTTCTGGTAAATCCCAACTTTCACCTATATTCTCTGATGGTCATTACGCTGATGGTTTTTACCGATAATATTGTTCGGAGAAATTTATATAAACTTTACAGTAGGTACCAGTTAAAACAAAAACTTCTGACCCTGTTCAAAAGGTATTTAATAATAAGAAAGAAGGATAAGCTATATAAAAAAGTTGTCAATTCATTTATTATATTGATAACTGCCATTTTGGTTTTTATTTTTTTTAAGGACGGATTTTTGAAAATTGCAAGTTTTTGGCCTTCTATAAGCAGTTATTGGGAAAGAGAATCTGTTGCTACCACTTTGCTGCCGGTGTTTACTTTTTTCGACAGGATATTTTTGTTCAGCTACTCGGTGGTGTTTTATATATTCCAGTTTTTTTATCCTTATGACCTTTGTGCTATGCACCCTTATCCCGATAAGGTAAACGGTTTGCTGCCATGGGTATATTATGCATCGGCGGGGATTCTGTTATTGTTTGTTTTATTGCTGTGGTTTTTTATCAAAAAGAACAAACCTGATCAGAAGACCATAGTCTTCGGGATTATGTTTTTTTTGTTAAATATTTTCCTGGTGAGTCATATTTTGCCTATGGAAGGCCGTTTGATTGCAGCCGACAGGTATAGTTACCTGGCCTGTTTCGGACTGTTTTTTCTTGCAGGATACCTTATCAACCGTTTAGTTCAGAAAAAACATCGTCTCACCCACCAACTCATATTAGTTTCGTTGGTATTGCTGTTGTTTTCTTATTCAGTTTATTCGTACAGCCGAATAGCTGTCTGGAAAAGCACCGAAACATTCTGGACCCATGTAATTACAAAACAACCTCAAAATTATTATGCCTATTTTGGATTGGGAAATTATTTTCTGGAAGCAAAAGATTATGAAAAAGCCATTGCAAATTACACCAAGTCGGCCACATTAAATAATAAGGATGCCATGGTTTTCAATAATCTGGGTCGCGCCTTTTATGCTGCAAAAAATTATGAAGAATCCATTAAAAACTTTACACAGGCAATTGAGTTGGAGCCCGGTTTTTCGCAAGGCTATAATAACCGCGGCAATGCGTATTACTATCTAAAGGATTATAACCAAGCCATGCTCGATTACAATACTTCCCTGGCTAAATGGAGCTCGAACACAGATGCCATGATCAATAAAGCCGATCTGGAAACCGAGTTGGGCAACTACGATTCGGCGCTGGCCGTTTACAACCGTTTTATATCCATCGATTCGCTCGATCCCCGGCCTTACTATAAAATCGGTGTAATGTATGTCAAGCAAGCCGGGTATAAAACTGCCATTCCCTATTTGAATAAGGCTCTTCAATTAAAACCCGATTATGATGAACCACGCAAAGCCTTGCAATATGCTGAATCGAAGTTAAACCAAGCGCCTGATAGCATCTCGGCCGATAAAAATAAAGCAGCCTTATTTATAGATCAAGGCTTAGCCAAAGCCCGATCAGATGATTACACGGCTGCCATTGATCTTTTTACCAAAGCCATCAACGCTGATCCTCAAAATGCTTTGGCTTACAAAAACCGGGGCAATGCCAAAGCGGCGCTTAAAGATTATAAAGGCTCCATCGAAGACTTTACTAAATCGATTGATTTGAACCCCGATGATGCCGGAACCTATTTAAACCGTGGCAATTCCAGGTACAGACTTGACGACAAATCGGCCTGCGACGATTGGAAAAAAGCCGGCCAGCTTGGCAACCCCAAAGCAAAGGATCTGTTGATGAAATATTGTAATGAATGAAATAAAAAAAAGTCCTCAAACAGAGGACTTATGTTTTGTGATAAGTAAGTTAAAAAATAAAATGTTCTGATTAACCGTTTACAATTTAAACATCTTAAACGGGTTCAAATTAAAATGATCCTGCTGCATGGATGTTTCATCGGGGTCGCCGCCCGGATTAGCGGACATCATTACCAGCGATATCTCTTTATCGATCTTAATCTTGGTAATTTCTGGAGTCGAATATGTTCTTTTTTCCCGGGGTGTATTTATATTTTCTTTCATAAGGCCTGGTATCAAATAGTGAATAAAAAATTCAAAAATATCTTCAAATCTCTGATTTTATTTGAATCTGCAAATATATATCCTTTAATTCGTAAAATCAAAAAAAAATCATTTTTTTTTCAACAAAAAAATAATTTAGGGATGGCAGGTTTTAGAATTTCTTTAATTGCTTCAGGTATTCTTTCGAGAAATAACCGTACCATTTGTCGCCCAGGGTATACTCTGCCACTTTCAACTTTGCCTGGGTTGCGTTTCCGGCTTTATAATCCCTCAGCGCAATGCTGCGGGCCAGCGCAATCTGCTGTAACTTACACAGAGATTTGTTTACATTTCTTTGCCGTAAAACCTTCAACAGAAAAAATCCTTTATCAGGATCGTCGTTATTAACAAACCAGGTTATGCCCTGCAACAGAAAACCATATTCGAAAGTGGCGATATATTCCTGTAAAGGCTGGTGCACCATGACCGATAAATCCTGAGCGTTGGTCTGGTAATACGATGTCAGTTTATTATAAGCCTCTATCGACTGGGTATATTTGTAATCTTTGGCCAGGGCGGTACATTCGGCCAACGATTTTTGGTATTGCGCCGGTTTACTAACATTTTTGATGCCTGCAACTGCCTTTTCGTCGTTAATGCCGCAATCAGCATTCAACTTCACAATACTTAAGGCCTCCGAATAATATTTCTCGGCCTGAATAAAAGCCTGTTGATTTTCCGAAATACCGGCCGAACTGATCCTCGCATCATAATCTTTTTGGGCATTGGTACATTCCCGGCTGAAAATGGCTTTTTTCAGCGTTTCCACTCTTTGCGAAAGCCGATTGTTGTCGGTCAGATCATAGGAACGTTGTTCGTCAATTACCTGCTTCAGAGTGTTGCGGGCTTTGGTGAGGTTGTTGGCTGTTACGGCGCTTTCCGATTCGTCGAGCATGATGAGCAGCACCTCCAGTTTCGAACTTTTTATCAGATCAGGTAGCTGTTTGACTTTCTTCACCGGATATAACTTCTCCAGATCGTCAGCTTTTTTAAATTCGATGAATGCACTGCGGTAGTTGCGGGCTTCCATTTCTGCGTTGCCTTTAATTATGGCAAGATAATACTGTTCAATCTTGATTTTTTCGAGCAACTGATCGGCGGCCTCATTTACTTTCACATACTTCTTATATTGCTGCTGGTATTCTATGGCTTTATTCACCTCGCCCTCTGCCTTATCCACTTTTTTCTGAGCAAAACTATTGCCGGCATTTTTGATATATTGATTATAAATACCGTTGTGGCAATCCTTGCGTATCAGTTCGATGGTGTCGTTGCAAGTGTAAGAAGGAATGCTTTTGCAGAAGGTTTCAGCTTGGTTAACCGCAGTGAGAGCATCGTCAAATTTTTCCTGGTTAAGCAAACCTGCTGCCACATTAATATCAGTCCATTCCAAGGCATTGGCCAGTTCGAATGCCGCTTTACCGGTTTCATCATCAATATATTTAAAGGCAAACAACTTCTGCAGTTGTTCTTTACTTTCGCTGATTTTTTTCGATTCGAAGGCTATCCGGGCCAGATAATACTGCGAAGGGGCATACATAGGTTGGTATGACAAGGATTTTTCGAAGGCAGTTTTAGCATCTGAAAGTTTTTTATTATCATAAAGATTTAATGCCTTTTTAAAATAAAGCTGATGAATTTCTGAATAGGTCTGGTTGAGTTGTTGCTGAATGTCCTTATAAATATTCTGCTGGTTGTACAATTTGGGTTGCAGGCTCAGCGGATCGTATTTATCAATTTGCAAGGCCTGCCAAAAGGCCGCTGAAGCGATATTATCCATTTTGGATTTGACCTCGTTCAGGCTTTTTTGAGTATTTTCAATAGTTTCGTAGGCATTGGGATTGATGTCAGAGAGTTTTTTGCTCAGATTGTTGATATCCGCTTCTGCCATAAAATATTTATCGACCATGCCGGCTTTTTCGCGGAAACGCATACGGGCAAAATTATCGTAGAAGAATTTGAAGGAATTGAGGGTGAGGCTATAGTTATTCAACCGCGAAGTATCGGTATATTGCAGTTGCGACTCGTTGAATATCAATGAAAAATTAGTTTTGGGTGGTGTGAAATCGGCCAGCAGGGTATTTTTGTTGCGGAAAAGCGAGGCCGTAAATTCATATTTGGAAGGAATAAGAACGTCGGTCATGTTGAAACCCTTGTAAAGAATATCTCCGTTCAGAAAAATATTCTGGTAATCAACAAAAATCGTCACCGTATTTTTATCGCGCGTAATTTTTACACTTTCATCAATGGTTAAAGTGAATTTGGTCTGGTAAACAGGTTTGGGTATGAATTTTCCGATAACTTCCAGCATTTCATTTATTACGATCTGGTTTTCGTCGTACGAATTGGTGTAGGCTATCAGATATGATTTTTTCTGTTCCGACTGAAACAGTATCTGGTTCTGTGAAAAAACCTGCAAACTCAATAAGAATAGAAGAACAAACAATATCCGTGTTTTCATTTTATTGTAAAATTATATTGCAATATTAATCAATTTTACAGAATTTGCCCCCAAATCATGACAGGATTAACAAAACACCTGTTTAGTTAATAAATCTTAACGCAGACCTGTGTTCCGATAAATTTCCCTTATTTTGTAATTAATTATTTGGTTTCCGGATTTACATTGTCTGAATGAAAGTTAATATAATAGGTGCGGGTATTTCGGGTCTTTCGATAGGGTGTTATCTGCAAATGAATGGCTTTGAAACCACCATCTTCGAAAAACACAGTTCTTCAGGGGGCTTGTGCACTTCGTGGAAACGAGGCGAATTCACTTTCGACGGATGCATTCACTGGCTTTTTGGATCGAACGATAGCAATCCTTTCTATAAATTATGGTCAGAACTGATCGATATGGATTCTGTTGAATTTGTGAATCACAACGTTCGCATAGTGATAGAAGTAAAAGAGAATACCAATGTATTTGGCGATAAGCTATTCAGGCTATATACAGACATTGATATTCTGAGAGATTATCTGCTCGAATTGGCGCCCGAAGATGCCCGCATGATCCATAAACTTATCCGGTCGATACGAAAAATTCAGAAATACGAGATGCCCCCTTTGGTAGATAAGGTTGCAGAGCTTCTTCCACTGCGCGAGAAAATGGCTATGGTGAAACATTTGCCTTTGCTGGCCTTTATTTTAAAATGGAAAGATGTAACCAATTATTCGTTTGCTGAAAAGTTGCATAATCCGTTTTTAAAGGAAGTGTTTCAGTTGTTGTACGATGGCGACGAGGTAAACCTGCTGATTATGACCGTTCCGCTGGCCTTTAATGATACTCACGGAGCCGGCTATCCTGTTGGGGGGTCCTTTCCTTTTACACAAAAGATAGAAAAGAAATATCTTACTCTGGGTGGCAAAATAGTTTTTAATGCGAATGTAAAGAAAATTCAAACCATTAACCATAAGGCCACAGGAGTGCTTCTTGATAATGGGGAGTATGTTGAATCTGATATAACTATTTCAGCAGCCGACTGGCATTATACCGTTTTTGAGGCTCTCGATGGTAATTATACCAACAAGCTAATACATTTATTGGGCGATCAGAAAAAACTCAAAGTGTATTACTCTATTTTTATGGTAGCTATGGGTGTTTCGGGCACCTTTGAACATCTTCCTCATTTTTTTCGCTTTCCATTAGACAACGAACTGGTTTCCCCTGATGGCAGCCGCTATTCACGCCTTGAAGTGCATGTGTATAATTACGATCCTACCATGGCGCCTGCCGGAAAAACGGTTATTACTGTAAGTTATTATACTGTGGAAGGAAATTACTGGATCGATCTCCGCAACTCGGATAAAAGGGTCTATGATGAACAAAAAAATCTTTTTGCCAATCAAATCATCGATGCACTCGATAAAAAAATCACCCGCCTGAAACCCAATATAGAAGTAACAGATGTAATTACACCTGCCACTTATCACCGTTATACGGGAAACCGCCAGGGAAGTGTGCAGGGCTGGCTTCCCGGTAGAAAACTTAGCGCCGCTTCGCCGGTAAAAATGAATTTACCCGGATTAGAGAATTTTTATTTTACAGGCCATTGGGCGCAACCCGGAGGTGGCTTGCCTGTGGCAATTAAAACCGGAAGGGATATTGCACAGATTATTTGCCACAAATACAAAAGATCATTCAAAACAAGTTAATAACCCAATGACAAAAGACAAATCTCAAAAAAAACCAAATTATAAAATAGCAATGACCAAAACGGTGGAAGGTTTAGTTTGAAATTTTATTTTTTAGATATTGATGCTTATTTGTTTTTTGTTATTTGTGTTTAGGTGCTTTGCTATCAATCCAGTTTTTTCGAACGTAATCGCAATGAATTTGCCACCACAATTACATCCGATAAAGCCATAGATGCGGCAGCTATCATGGGGTCGAGAAATCCCAGGGCGGCTATGGGTATAGCAATAATATTATAGAAAAAAGCCCAGAAAAGATTTTGTTTGATGATCTTCATGGTTATAGTACCGATGGCGTAGGCTTTGGTCAGCAGGTTTATTTTGCCGTTCAGCAAAATTACCTGGGCCGATTTAATGGCAATTTGTGTGGCATTGGTCAGCGATATCCCAATTCCTGCTTTCGATAGGGCAGGGGCGTCGTTAATTCCATCACCCACCATAGCTACATCATTATTTTTATTCAGTTCTGCAACAATAGTAAGTTTTTCGGCCGGTAGCTTTTCATAATAGATCTCATCAATTCCCAATTCTGTAGCCACAAATTCGCATTTCTCCCTTTTGTCACCACTCAGCAGGTAGGTTCTGATATTTTTCGATCTCAGGTAGGCTATTACACTTTTGGCTTCAGGTTTAATTTCATCCAGAAGATCTATTCCACCGATCAAACGGCCGTTTTCCAGTAAATAAATATCATGATCGTTTTCAGCAGTAAGCTGTTTGGCTATCCTGAAAGAGCCGGCTTCATAAATATTTTCCATCTCATCCCTCGCCTGTATTCCAATACCGTTATTCTCCTCAATGCTGTTGAGTTCTATCATTTGAGCCCCCTGCAATTCGCTGACCATGGATACAGCCAGAGGATGGGTAGAATATTTTTCAAGCGAAAACAATATAGACTTGACCTCCTGCTCACTTTTGTCGTAAGCAGTGATGTTCTTTATTTTGAAATTTCCAGTCGTCAGGGTTCCTGTCTTATCAAAAACAATCTTTTTGATCTCGCTGATTTTTTGCAGGGTTGCTGCTCCCCTGATCAATACACCTTGTTTGGCCACTCTGCCCACTCCTACAACTACTGCTGTAGGAATTGCTAGCCCCAATGCACAAGGACAGGCAATCACTAAAACAGCTATACTTCTGAGCAGACTATGCTGAAAACCAATATCAGCCGCAAAATAGTTCAGGATAAAGGTTACAATGGCTATCAGCAGGACCAACGGTACAAATACAGCGCTTATTTTATCGGCAAGATTTTGCAGCGCCGGTTTATCTTTTTGGGCATTTTTTACCAATTCAATGATCTGTCCCAGCACTGAATTTTGACCAATGGCAGTTGCCCTTACTTTAATATTCCCTGAGACCAATATGGTTCCGCCAATAACATCACTCCCAATCGTTTTATCCACACCAAGGCTTTCGCCGCTAATGGTCGATTCGTCAATATTCCCTTCTCCCCAAATTATACTGCCATCGCTGGCTATCTTATCGCCCGAATTATAAAGCAACACATCATTAACGCGTATCATAGAAGCTTCCATGGTAGAGATTTGTTCCGTTCCATTTTCGGTTGTGATCAGTTTAGCCGAAACCTTTTGCATATTCACCAGGTCGTCAATAGCAGTAGTGGTTCGTTTAACAGCTTTATGCTCTAGAAAATTACCCAAAAAGATCAGGCTGATGATACTTGCCGGTGTTTCGTAGAACATATAATCATGCCCCAGTTGCAGCAGAGTGCCTGTTAAGCTATAAACAAATGCGGCTGTGGTTCCTATAACGATCAGCACATCCATATTCGGCACACCCGAACGTACAGAATAATAGGCGCTCTTGCCGAAATGCCATAGTCCGAGAGCAAAAACAGGGATACACAACACAAGCTGGAAATATTCATTATGCAGAAAATCTATTGGAATAAACATGGCCGAAAGCAAGGGAATGGTAAAAAGCAACGAAAAGTAAAACTTCCACTCAATGCTGCTTATTCCTTTTTTGATTGCGGTTTCATCTTCACTGAGGTTGGCAGATATCTTATACCCCATTGATTTGATCCGGCTAATGGCTTTTTCGGTCTCCTCTTCTGTGCTGGTGCTGAAACGAACTTCAGAAGTAGTAAAGTTCACATCAACTTGTTCCATCCCGAGTTTTTCCAACTGCTTTTTAATACCCAAAGCGCAATTGGTGCAGTCCATCCCTTCAATTAACAATACAGTATCTTTCGGTTTTTTCATGATATCCTTTGCAGTCGTTTTCTATTAGCTATTTTAGTTACTTTTGTTGTAGTTACACAAAGTTAGTGAAAATCCCCCACATTTGTGAGGTTCTCCGCGACAATAATAGTGGTAGTGATTTTGTGAAACCTGAATATTTTAATAGTTATAATCATAATATTTTTCTATGCAATCATTAAAATTCAAAAATGTTGCTATCAACCCGGGCAATGTAAAATGGGAAAAGTGCATACATCGTGAACTTAAAATTTATAAAAAGTCGGATGATATTCGAAGTGAATTCTCCCGCGACTATAACCGGATTTTACATTCCAAAGCTTACCGCAGGATGAAACATAAGACACAGGTTTTTTATGCTACCCAGAACGATCATGTGTGTACCCGTATCGAGCATGTGAACCATGTTGCCTCGGTGAGTTATTCCATTGCCAATTTCCTGGGATTGAATACAGAATTGACCAATGCAATTGCCATCGGCCATGATCTCGGACATTCACCTTTCGGTCATGTGGGCGAATACATCATCAGCGATATCTGTAAAGCTGAACTGGGCAATACCTTCTGGCACGAACGCAACAGCCTGTTTTTTGTGGATAAGCTCGAAACATTGCCCAACTTGCATAATAAGGAGAATAATCTAAATCTTACCTATGCGGTTCGCGATGGGATTATTTCCCATTGCGGTGAGGTTAACGAAAATGCAATATTCCCCAGGGAGGAATATATTGACCTGGAGAAGATCGTTAAGGCAAATCAATACGCTCCTTATTCATGGGAGGCCTGTGTGGTGAAAATTGCAGATAAAATTTCTTACCTGGGACGTGATATTGAGGATGCACTTACTCTTAAAATTTTAGATAAAGAGCAACTCCACGAGCTGACTGAAATAGTGGCCGGAATCAAGAAGGTAAAGGTATGGCAGATCAATAATACCATTTTGATGAACGATTTTGTGCTGAATTTATGCAAAATGAGTTCCCCTGAAAAAGGAATCTTGTTTTCTGAGAAATACCTTACCATGATCAATTCCGTAAAAACCTTTAATTACAAGCATATTTACAAGCATGAGCGCCTTAAATATTTTGGCGATCTGGCAAAGCTTGTCATAAATTCATTATACAAAGTCTTGTCTGAATCGTATGCTCCCAAAAAACAACTTAAGGAAGAACTCAACCGGCTTGAAAACATCTATCCATCCCTTTTTGGGGCATTCACATACTGGTTGATGAAATACTCTGATATGGATCTGGCTACACGAAAACATACTAAATTTGGGAATGCCATTGTATACGATATTAGCAGCGAACGTGACTATAAACTTGCGGTTTTGCATTACATTTCCTCTATGACCGACCAGTTTGCCATGAAGATGTTTGGTGAATTAACCAGGTTTTGACAGAACTCTAATAATTTATTTGATATTTTTGTTGAACTAAAATGTATTAAATGACACGTAAACAAAAAAAACTAAACGAAATAATCGAAAGATTTAAAACAAAATCAGTTCTGAAACAACAAATATATCAGAACACTTTGAAAGTATTTGGCGACCTGAAATTAGTTGCCAGTGATTTTGCTAAAGATGCCAGAAAGGAACTAAAAAAGAGTAATCTCAGCGAAGTTATTACTGTCGATTTTAACGATAAAGGCCAATTCGAAGCAGAATTACGATTTGCCAGTGATGCATTGGTTTTTATTATGCATACCAATGTTTTTCAGTTCCCACGCGAGCACTCCATCATGAGAAATTCCTATATCAGAGAAGATGAAACCAGGGCCTATTGTGGAGTGATTTATGTGTATAATTTCCTGGCCGACACACTTAAGTACAAAAGGGAAACCGATATTGGCTATTTGGTGGCAAGAATTTTCATTAATAAGGATTTCCATTTTGTGGTAGAAGGTAAGCGGCAGATCAATTTCCTGAACAATACATTTGTACTCGAGCCCATTGATTATCCTATCCTAAAAAAAATCCTGGATACCGCTATCATTTATTCTATTGATTTTGACCTTTTATTACAACCGTATGATATGTTAACAGAAGTGACTCTGTCGCAATTGTTGGAATATTCTTCCTCCAACCATTTGCAGACAGGAAAACGTTTGGGGTTCAGATTTCAGGCCGACCCAGGAGAAATGTTGTAATAAAGACATATTTAATTAACCCAGATTTGTCATTAGGAATGGAATGAACAAATGGCAAGTGTGTAAGCCTGTGGGTGGTATCTGGGTTAATCCCGATTTAGTGATTGTTAGATTTTCTTACATGGCATTTGTGTTGAAAATCTTACAAACACTTTGTCGCTGCGTAGCAGAAAATCGTCTATTGACGATTTTGGGTTAAAAAAAACTGAAAAAACTTGCAGGAAATAAAAAAGTCAGTATCTTTGCACCCTCAAAATGAGGAAAAAACCAAACGGTCCGTTCGTCTAGTCGGTTAGGACGCCAGGTTTTCATCCTGGAAATCAGGGGTTCGAGTCCCCTACGGACTGCAAATTAAAGAATAAAAATGGCAAACCACAAATCATCTGAGAAAAGAATCAGACAAACAGAAACCAAAAGAGTACACAATCGTTACTTTGCTAAAACCATGCGTAATGCATTGAAAGAATTCAGAAGTTTGAAGGAAAAGGAAAAATCCGGGGAAGAACTTCCGAAATTAGTGGCAATGATCGATAAACTCACTACAAAAGATGTTATTCATAAAAACAAAGCTGCCAATCTGAAATCGGGTGCTGTGAAATTTTATAACACATTGAAATAAACGTAAAATTATATAATTCCAACCCTTGCTTTTTTAGCAAGGGTTTTTTTTTGCCCTTTTCCTGATACTTATCTTTTTCCTTGCATTACATTGGTAAAATAGTTGACTGATATTTTCCTTTTCTCGAATTTTTTATTTTTATTTGTTGTTGAATATTAAAATTTTGGCTTATGTCGGAAGTAAACAATATTAAACAATGGGCCGAAGACGACCGGCCCAGAGAAAAACTCATCAATAAAGGAAAATCGGCTTTAAGCGATGCGGAACTATTGGCAATACTTCTAAGGTCGGGATCGGCCAAAGAAACTGCGGTCGATCTGTCAAAAAGGATACTTCACCATGTTTCTGACAACCTTATCGAATTGTCGAAGCTTAATTATGCCGACCTGATAACATTTAACGGCATTGGCGAAGCCAAGGCCCTGAGCATCATTGCTGCTTTGGAACTTGGCAAGCGCAGACGAGAATCAGAAATATCCATCAAACAACAGATCGCCAGCAGCAAAGATGTGTTCGAGTATTTTCATGCCAACCTGTCAGATACACATTACGAAGAATTTTGGGTGTTGTTATTGAACCGGGCCAACAAGATCATTAAGAAAGTGATGATCAGTGAAGGAGGCATTGCCGGTACGGTGGCCGATCCGAAAAGAATATTTAAAACGGCAATTGAAAACAATGCTTCCTCTATAATTTTATGTCACAACCATCCTTCCGGAAATTTAAAACCCAGTGACGCTGACATCAAACTGACTAAAAAGCTGAAAGATGCAGGCACCCTCCTCGATATTGGCGTACTCGATCATATTATAATAGGAGAGGAGAAGTTCTACAGCTTTGCAGACGATGGTCTTATATAAAAAAAAGCGGGCTGATAATTTGTTCAGCCCGCTTTTTTTAAAAGTTTTGAATTGGGTGTAGACGAATAACCAAAATAACTTGAAATGTAATAGCCTTATCTTAATTGTAAACCTTAGTAAAGATATCTGCCTCGAATCGCCTAGCCTTATTAGCTTATTCAAAAACTTTGCAGACGAAGGCCTGATCTAACTCCGGTCTTCCGACTTCCTTCTTCCGTCTTCCACCTATAACTTAATAAAGCGCTTGGTTTGCAGTATTTCTGAATAGCGATTCAATTTAACAAAATACATTCCGGAGTTAAGTTCTTTTAAGTTGAAACCAACCTCCTGTAACGTGGCAGATGGCTGAATTTCTTTCGACACAATAACTCTGCCTGCCAGGTCGACCAGTTGAATTGTTACTTGCTTTTGTGATCCTGAAATGCTAACGGTAACTACATCAGTTACCGGATTTGGATAAATATCAAACGAAACATTTTCCTGCACATCAGCAATAGCAATTGGATTAATGGGGCAATTATTGATAAAAGTAATATTCGACGAATTGCCCAAAGAATCAACAAAACTATACCACGAAGCAACATTTCCTTTCAAAAAATAATCCAGATAAGGTTTCACAAAATTCATGGTGGTGGTTTGTTGCGCTGCACGAGGGAGTGATGGAACTGGTAAACAGAAAGATTCGGCTGAAGTGCAAAGAAAACTATAATTGCCAAAGTAACAATGACTACCATCAATAATGCTGATAAATACCTTGCATGTACTGGCCAGTGCATTATACATTGGAGTTTGATGGGTGGCAGCCGGTGCTGTGCAATCATCCGAGCCTGAAATAACAAGATTCGGAATGTTTACCGTTGCTGCTGCTGTTATTGACGAGGGTGTGGTTTCTGCTGCTGCAAGAGTTACCATACAATCGGGAACCGGGTTGCCGGCGCATGCCAGAAATGCTGATCCGCCTCCCATCGAATGTCCCATAACAGCAGATTTATTCGTTAATTTTTGATAAAAGGGTGAAGATGAATTTGTATTTTCTGATTTTAATTTATTGATTAGAAACGCAAGGTCGGCTCCGAAATCCGCATGAACCGGCGATAAACTGGTTTCTGTATTCGGGCAGGCAACTATATATCCTAGGGGCGTTAGCGCATTCCAAATGTAATCGTAGAGAGAATATGACATCACAAATCCATGTCCGAAAACAATAATAGGAAATTGTCCTGTGGCTACAGCCACATTGTCGCCGGCCGACACACCCGGATAATAAATTTCAGTGGCAATATTGCGGTTACTGCGCGCCGGATCCTGGTAGGTAATAGAACGATGTCCCACAGGAAATTGTGCAAAAGCACTAAAAGTAATGGTTAGAAAACAAGCAAAAAATAAATTTTTTTTCATGGCTATTAGTTTTAGTTTTTAATTTACATTGGGTTAATAACCCGCCGCTCTGCGGCGAAACATGTTTATCAACTGACAGGTTAACCCGTCAGTTACCATTGATACACCGGTGCTCTGCGGCGGGGTAGTTCATTAAAAAGCTGATGTCAGTTGCAATTACTCAAATCAGCCTTTTTTATTTCATTATTTTTATTATTTCGTTACAGCTTCCAGGCGTTTCATGATCGAGAATATGAATATGGCTGCCAGCACACAGCAAATGATAAAAATTCCCCAAAGCATATAAAGTTCTATCTTTCCCCACATCAAACTACCGACAAAGAGGAACTTATTGCCTACGGCAGTCGCCAGCAGCCAGCCTCCCTGCATCAATCCCTGGAAACGTGCCGGAGCTACTTTCGAAACAAACGATAATCCTATCGGGCTCAGAAAAAGTTCAGCTATGGTAAGTATCAGATACGAACTCATCAACCAATAAGGTGAAACACGGTGTATCTCTTCCACAGCGGCTCCACCCATATCTTTCGGAGAAACCAGGCCAAGCGAAGCGATCAATATTAAAATAAATCCGACGGCAGCAATAAACATACCTATACCTATCTTCTTGGGTGAGGAAGGCTCTTTGCCTTTTTTGTTCAACCAGGCAAAAATCGCCATCACTGGCAGCGTCAGCGAAACAATAAATAAGGGGTTGAACGACTGGAACACTTCGGGTGATATTGAAGTCATAGGATCGCTGTTTTTGGCGAATAAATAACATCCTATGCCAAAGCCAACAAACATCACGGCTCCGATAATCCTCGTCATAGCTTTTTTCGTAAAAAACAGCATCGCACTGCCGGCCATAGCGGCTATCACACATAATATAGACCAAATGTCAAAAAACAAATGAGTAAACGGTGCCACAAATTGCACCGTGTAATCGCGGGCAAAATAAGTCAGCGTCAGACCATTTTGATGGAACGACATCCAGAAAAATATAACCACCAGAAACACCAACCCGAGAGCAGTCACACGCGGGCGCTCTTCTTTTGTCGATAGTTGGAATACCAGCGAAACAAAGCCAACGAACAAACCAACCACCAGTCCTAATTTATAATTAATATCTTTCACATCAGTAAAGAAATCGGCAGCATGAAAAGCCAATGTAATCAGAACCATCAACACCACTGATATAATCACCGATTTAACATTGCTGCCCAGAGTAACCGTCGGTTTATTATCTGTTTTAACTACTTCAACCTGTTTGACAGGGATAAGTTTGTTGAAGATAAGATAAATGATTAGCGACAATATCATGGCGCCCGCAGCTATACCAAAGGCATAATTGAAACCGGTCGAAAAAACCTGTATATAGTCAGTAGCGAAACTACCCAGGTTTTCTGCCGATTTTCCGCCACCCGCAATAATGGCATTATTGGCCAGCGTCTGAAACTGTTCGGGATCTTTTAAAGGAGTTCCGCTTAAATACTGGTGGCATAGCGATGGCAAATCGGCATTTTCCAGGTAACCGTTCGTTCTAAGCCAATATCCTTTAATCCCTTTGGCCACAAACGGTGCGAAAAATGCACCCACATTAATACCCATATAGAATATCATAAAAGCACTGTCGCGAAACTTCCGGTACTTATCATTGTCATACATCTGACCCACAACCGCCTGCAAATTACCTTTGAACAATCCGTTCCCAAGAGCAATAATCATCAGCGCACCCACCGATACCTCAAGTGCAGAACCCGGAATCGCAATAATGCAATAACCGGCAAACATAATGATCTGCCCGAAGAAAATTACCGTCTTGTACTTTTTGGTCCAGTCGGCTATCAAACCCCCAACCAGTGCCAGGGCATATATCGCAAAGTAGAACCACGAATAGATCGAGCCTGCCGACTCCTCGTCCAGGCCATAACGCGCCTGCAAAAACATAACCAAAATGGCCATCATGGTATAGAACCCGAAGCGTTCCCCCATATTCGTAAAAAATGCTACCAGCAATCCTTTCGGATGATTTTTCAACATAACTGTATCTTTTTAGTGAAACATTAATTTTCCGTTACAAACATACGTTTATTTTCAGAATTCTGAAACTATTTTATCATTTTACTGATATTTTGATCATCACACCTCGCGATCCATAGGTCCTACCCGTCGCATAAGTCTCGTCCCGTTCGGCTTAGGGCCAGCCTAAGCCGTCCCTATTCCTTCAGGCTCCTCCTGTGTGCGCATTCTTTGTAGAATAGTCTGTTCTTTAACACCTCTAAGTAGCGTAGCTGCGAAATCTAATTTTAATCTTACAACAAATTTTTATTATGTAAGGGATATTTCTCCGGTTTTCTCTTTTTACACTAATTTTCAGCCATTTTATAAAAAAGAGCACCCGCTGTCGCTGTACGATTTCGCAATGTCGCTGTACGATTTCATAATGTCGCTATCCGATTTTTCTTCGTCGCTAAGCTTGCATTTTTATACTTTTTCGGTTTGTCGTTATAATAGTTCTTTTCTTTCAGCCTCTTTTCTTCCTTAGTATATGCCTCATGGCTATCACTGGATGTCTAAACATCATTCGTGGCCCGGCATAACGCATCACCTCACGCACCTGTTCACGTTTTTCCTTGCCAAAACAATGTACCTTACAATCATTACAATTGGGTTTATCGGCTTTAAAGCGGCACTTATCAATACGCATAAAAGCAAAGTCTTTCAACGCATCGCAGTAAGTACATTCTCCTTTGGCATGATGATGTTTGCGGCAATACATGGCTATCATCAGGCTGATTACTTTTTTCTCTCTTTCAATCCGGTTCATAGGCTTTAATCTGATTTGTCCTTATAATTCTCTGCAACTATTATTTTTATAATACGGTTTTTCTATTATACTCATAACTCCAAACTCCTAACTCCAAACTTCTTAGTGTTTCTTAGTGTTCTCAGTGTCTAAGTGGTTTTTCACTTAAACTCCGCACTCCCAACTCTGTTCTTCTATTGTGTCCTTATGCATTCTTTCATCTTCTATGTGTCAATGTGTTGAGTCTTCCAACTCAAAACTTAAATCGTATCTGTGCTTTAATTTCCGATTGGGTATGGTCATTAATTTCATTGGGTCCCGAACTGATAATGTTTTTATCATTATAATTGGTTTGCGCAAAACGCAACCAGATATTTACATGTCTGCCCAATGTAAACTGCAATAAAATATAATAGCGTATCCCTTTATCATAAAGCGAAGGTAATGAATATGCGTACAGCACATCATTTTCGTAGATGTAAATCCGAGAATTGTAAGATTTTGTATCGAAAACCGAAAAACGAAACGATGCCGCCACAGGGCTTTTCGGATTGCGATAGCGGATATCCTGCGACAAAAAATATCCCCATTCGGCCTCATGCGGATATTTACGGTAATTCGAAACATCCACCCGATTGCCAAAAAACACGGTATTTGAAACAGGCCAGGCAATATTGAAGCGAAAGTTTTGCCGGTGCACCGGAACCAGGTAATCCACCACAGCTTCCTCATCATCGGTATTCTTTTCCGAACTCTCAAACTTATACCTAAGGTCAATCTGAATCTTTTTGGTGGGTTTATATTGCAGGCTTGCATTGATATCATAACCCGACGACGGGGCATCCACCTGATATTTCAGCCAGGGGTAGCGATACACATCGGCATAAGCGCTGCAGGTTATTTTATAATGAGGCTTAATTACAAATCCCATATACAACCCCGATTCGTTACACGAATGGTTAGCCTGGCTAAAAGCCGAGGAATACAGCGACTGGTAATTGCGCTGATAATAGCGGTACGAAACCACCAACGAAAAATACTTGTTAACATTGGCCATCAAACCGTTGAAAGTTGCCAAACCCAGGTTCTGACCGATAGCCGTTTCGCCAAAGAAATTAAAATTCTTCAGGATATAACTGTAATGCATGCCGATATTGAAATTCTTATCCCCCGAAAACTCGAAACGGTTGTATGGTTCATATTCTTTATGCAATGGCTCACTAAATAGGGTTGTGTAAGCTGTAACACCTAAATCAAACGCCCTGGTTTTATATCCGAGATGCCCGCCTGCAATTTGTTCGGTAACGGTTTTTTCTTTTGCGATGGCCAGTTGGGTATTGTGCAGTCCATCTTCAGGCAGCGAACTGATATACGATTCAATATTTTCGCTGGTATCGCTGATAACATTGCCATCAACTTTTTTGCGCGAATAAAAACCGCTCAACGAGAAATTCTTTAGTACCAGTGTAAATGCTGCCCCGCGCATAAAACCGTTCTCATACACCGAATTGCTGGGTGCAATTCCCCGGCCAATCTTTTTGATACCAACCGCGTCAGACGATTTACCGAAACTCATTCCGGTCCATATGGTGAGCCCCTGCCCGAATTGCAGTAAATAATCACCTGCCACCACATTCCTTAAAATCCCGGTATTATTCAAATTGATGTATCCCGAATAAAAATCAAATCCATAGCGGTTCGAGCCTCTAAAGAATTCTTCGCCGGCATCTTTCTCGGCCGTAAGACCTATCTTAATATTGTTGAAATAGTTGAAACGGTATTTCAGATACATTTTATCGCGGCTACCTAAGTAATACGAACCGGGAGCCTCTTGCCTGACTGAATCCGGCACTTCATTATATCCCGTTGCCTTTTCCAGTATACGCTGGTAGCGAAACATGATGTCGTTGCTTGCGTATTTTGTAATATCCCTGAAGTTGAATTTCCGTTTACCATAATCATTCACTTCCACATAAGGCAACAATATTTCTATCAGTTGTGCATCAAATCCTTCTATGGTCTGCAGTTCGTAGACAGATAGCAGCCTACCATTCTTTTTAATATGGTCGAGAAGGTTCTTAATACGAATATCATCCAGAATTCCCAGTTTCTGCAGGTCTTCATAATCTGCTGTATTAAGATTTACCGGATGTTTTCGGTAATATTCCAGACCCGAAATCAGATCGGTGATATCAAATTCCGATTCGGTCTGCTCGCTGTAGTTTTCTATTTTTTGTTGCTGCAATTGTTCCGCATGGGTCGAATCAGGTTCAATCTGTGCCGAAACCAAATAAGGGTAAACTAAGAAAATCAAAGCAAGTATCCTCACCAGAATCTTTCCCATGTATACCTGCCATTGCATTTTACCTGTTTAATGAATTTCATAGATCAGAGATGCCTGTGGCGAAAAGCCGAGTTGTGGATGTCGCGATGCCGAAATATCGAGTTTGAACTTATAAAATTCAAATCCCACCCCAAATGAATAGCTCATGGGATTGGTTGCAATGCCAATGCGAAGGCAAACCGGCCTGGCCACCTTGTATTCGGCACCAGCTTTAAATACGGGTTTAAAATTCATATCCTTTTCCACTTCTGTAGCAATTAAGGCTTTATCAGCAAATGAATAGGATAATCCAATCTTATAAATGAGCGGTATATGCTCGCTGTTGCCCTTAACTAAACGGAGGTTTGCCGGGTTGAAAACATGAACGGCCAATACCAGTTCCTTATAAATTTTCGCTCGCAAACCCACCTCAAAGGTCAGCAATCCTATGTTTCCATAATTATCACCCATGTGCGAATAAATATAGTCCAGTTGCACCCCTGCCGAAATACGTTCGCTAAAAGCCATAGCATAGGCAAGCCCTATTTTCGACTCGTTGTATAAATTAAATCCGAAGTTTGAAACATTCAATCCGAAAACACCTGCTTTTTTAACCGGGATTACCACCGACAGGCATTTTAGCCCCGTTTCTTTCAACAGGAAACGGTTTTCGTAATATAATCCGGCAGCAATCTTTTTGTAATATGCCATGCCCGCCTGGTTGTTGTGAACCGACCAGAAATCAGTCAGGGTAACCGATGCATTGCCTATGGCTGCAGAACGTCCTCCAATACACACATTATCTTTTTGTCCGGACAGTTGGAAAATACTGCAACACAAAAATACTAACAGGAGTATTCCTTTTCTCATTCTATTTTATATTCGTATTTCACCTTCTCCATCTCTTCATTCGCCTGTATAATTTTTATTTTAAGGGTATCCTTATAAGCCACTATCTTTTCCATCAGGGCCGCATCCCCCGTCGCCAATATCTGCAAAGCCAGAATACCTGCATTTAGTGCACCGTTCAGCGCCACCGTCGCCACGGGAATACCCGGAGGCATCTGCAAAATAGAAAAAATGGAATCCAGACCCTCCAGCGTAGCTTTTATCGGCACCCCGATCACCGGAAGCGGTGTCATAGCGGCTATCACACCCGGCAGGTGCGCCGCCATACCGGCACCGGCAATAATCACCTTAATGCCACGCCCCGCTGCATTTTTCGCAAAATCCATCACCTCGCCGGGCGTACGGTGTGCCGAAAGGGCATTCATTTCAAAAGGGATCTGCATCTCGTTCAAAAAATTGGCAGCGGCTACCATCACAGGAAGGTCCGAAGTACTGCCCATAATAATACTGATAAATGGCTTCATAGGCTTAGATTTTGTATTACAAAGATAAAATATTTATTCAGTTGTGGTAATAATTACCGATTTTTGTATTTTAGCTAAATAAAATTACCACATGCAGAAAATAACCCTGAAAGATAAAACTTTCGAATTGTCAATACCTTACGCCAGCATACTTGAGGCGATTGAATCTATTGCGCAAAAGATCAATACCGATTTTGCCGGAAAAGAACCTCTTTTTTTGGTTATTTTAAATGGTTCCTTCATGTTTTCGGCCGATCTCCTGAAAAAAATCACCGTCAACTGCCAGGTGAGTTTTGTAAAACTGGCATCCTATGAAGGAATCCAAACCACACACACCGTAAAAAAACTGATCGGGCTGAACGAAGAAATCAGAGGTCGCAGTGTCATTATTCTGGAAGATATCATTGATACAGGCATTACCATGGAAAAACTGCTTGAAGAAATCGGATCATTCAAACCCGCCGAAGTCAGCATTGCCACCTTACTGTTCAAACCGGCGGCTATGACAAAAGATATCCCGATTGATTATGTGGGTATCGAAATCCCCAACGATTTTATTGTTGGCTATGGACTCGATTACGACGGACTGGGACGCAACCTGAAAGATATTTATAAAATTGTTTCATAAAAACCATAGAGTATGTTAAATATAATTATTTTTGGAGCTCCGGGAACCGGAAAAGGCACACAATCGCAAAACATTATTGAGAAATATAAACTGGTACATCTGTCCACAGGTGATATATTGCGCGAAGAAATCAAAATGGAAAGCCAGATAGGGCTTAACGCGAAACATTATATCGACGCCGGACACCTGGTGCCTGATTCGGTGATAATAGACCTGCTGTTCCACAGGGCTACAAAACATTCGGATATAAACGGGTTTATTTTTGACGGTTTCCCGCGCACAACCGTTCAGGCTGAGAAACTGGACGAGACGGTTGAAAAAGATAATGCTCCCATTTCTTTGGTGCTCTGCCTTGATGTTACCGAAGAAGAACTTACCAAGCGAATTCTTTATCGCAGCCAGCATTCGGGTCGTGCCGATGATACCGAAGAAATTATCAAGAAAAGAATTGAGGTGTACAATCAGCAAACCAAACCCCTGTTGGAGTACTACCGCAAACAAGGCAAACTTATTACCATACACGGAATGGGAAGCATTGAAGAAGTATTCGACAAAATATCAAAGGAAATCGATAATTATCTTGCTTGCAGGAATTAAGGGGGAAGAAGTGCCTAAAGTTGGGAGTTCGGAGTGTAGGAAAAACCACTTAGACACTAAGATCACTGAGAAACACTAAGAATTTATTAAAGCATTAAATCACTATTCACTATTCACTATTAGTTATTCATTATTCACTATACACTAATCATTATTCCCTCTTCCTACAAGCCTAACCCCCTAAAGCCTAAACCCCTAAATCCCATGTCAGGTTCAAATTTTGTAGATTATATTAAGATCAATTGTAAATCGGGCAAAGGTGGCGGAGGTTCGGCACATTTGCGCAGGGAAAAATACATTCCCAAAGGTGGCCCTGATGGCGGCGATGGGGGGCGGGGCGGCAGTATCATCCTGAAGGGCAACCGTCATTTATGGACACTTTTGCACATGCGATATACGCGGCATGTGGCTGCCGATGATGGTGAATCGGGCTCGAGCAATCAAAGTTCGGGGGCTGATGGTAAAAATATTATCCTGGAAGTTCCCTTGGGCACCGTTGCCCGCGATGCCGAAAGCGGAGAGATCGATTTCGAGATCACAGCGCACGATGAAATGAAAGTGCTGGTTCCCGGCGGAAGAGGCGGACTGGGCAATGTGCATTTTAAATCGGCTACTTTTCAGACACCCCGTTTTGCACAACCCGGCGAACCTGGACAGGAGAAATGGAAGATACTCGAATTGAAATTGCTGGCCGATGTTGGACTGGTGGGTTTCCCGAATGCCGGAAAATCTACCCTGCTTTCGGTGGTTTCGGCGGCCAAACCCAAGATAGCCGATTATCCATTCACCACATTGGTTCCTAACCTTGGTATAGTGAGCTATCACGAAAACAAATCGTTTGTAATGGCCGACATCCCCGGAATTATTGAGGGAGCACACGAAGGCAAAGGCATTGGGTTAAGGTTTTTGCGTCATATCGAGCGCAATTCGCTGTTGCTATTCATGGTTCCGGTGGATTGTGTGGATATCAAAAAAGAATACAATATACTGCTTAACGAATTGAAGCAGTTCAATCCCGAATTGCTTGACAAATCGAGGGTGCTGGCCATCACCAAGTGCGACCTGGTGGACATCAACCAGGTGGAAAAACTACGCAATAAACTTCCTAAAGTGCCCGCAGTGTTCATTTCGTCCATCACTATGTTTGGCATTGCCGAACTGAAAGACGTGCTGTGGAAAAACCTGAATACACATTTGAATACCGACTTCAATGATTGAAAAACTAATACAGTTCGATGTTCGGTTATTTTTGTTCCTCAACGGGCAGCGTAACCCGTTTTTTGATTTTGTGTTCTGGTGGGCCAGCGAGCCACTGGTGTGGATTCCGGTGTATATCTGCTTGCTGTATTTTGTGATCAAGGCCTACCGGTGGCAGGCATTGTTTGTGGTGTTGTTTGTAGCTTTATGCGTTACCCTTACCGACCAGATAGCCTGGCACTGGATTAAAGAATATTTTATGCGCTACCGTCCTACACATAATCCTATGATACAGTTCCAGGTGCATACCCTTAAAGGATATTACGGGGGCGATTATGGCTTTGTTTCCTCCCATGCCGCCAATTATTTCGGGATAGCCTCGTTTTTAAGCGTGTTGCTCTATGGCAAAATTAGGCACTTTACGCTTTTTGCCTTTCTGTGGGTTTCGCTCATTGCCTATAGCCGCATCTACCTGGGTGTGCACTATCCGGCCGATGTGGCCTGCGGTGCGCTTTTGGGTATGCTGGTAGGGTTTCTGACAGGTGTGCTTTTCCATTATTTTTCTTCCAGGGTGCTGAGTGGGATGAAGTTTTTCAGGCTGGGGAGTGAGGAGGGATTGGAGTCCGACGACCGAAGCCGGAAGAATGAAGAAAACCACGGAGACACTGAGGACAGGGAGAGGCACTGAGGAAGAATTTATTTTTGTATTCACAAATAAGCTCACTCCCACTGATAAAAGCACTTCCACAAAAGTTATTCATACTTTTTCGGCAAACTTTCACAGAGATACCTGATAGTATAGCAGTACAAAGTTCATTTGCAACGGCGTCCCCTCGCATGATGAGGGTCCACCCTCGTGTGGTGAGGGTCCACCCTCGGGTGATGAGGGTCCACCCTCATGCGATGAGAGTCCACCCTCGTGTGATGAGGGTCCACCCTCGTGCGATGAGAGTCCACCCTCGCAGGATGAGGGTCTTCCCTGCCTTAACGAGGGGCGACCATCGCGAAATGTAGGATGGTCCTTCACGAAACCAAATGGCCCTGAAATTTTCTCCGTGTGTTTTTGTGTTCTCAGCCTGTCCCGGTAACGTAAATCTTATGCCTCAGTGGTTTGTCAACTCCGAACTCCAAACTTCCTATTCAAACAACTCCATCTGCCCATCCTCCATCTTCTCGTAAGCTGGAATCTCATTTTTTAGTCCGTAGTGCCTGCACAAATGATTGAACAGGCTCCTGAGTTTCATTTGTGCCGGCGACTGAAAGCTGTATTGTCCGCGGTAATATTTCTGATACAGGGCTAGTATCTTGGGGTCGTATTGCTCCAATTTATCGAAGAACCAGGCTCGTTGTTTGTCGCGCAGGGTCATTCCGAAAGCGGGAAGAATATAGGCGGCTTTGGCATCGTGGGCCTTTTCAACAATCAGGCGAATGTTTTCTTCGGTATCGGTAATAAACGGCAGCACGGGCATCAGCAAAATGCCTGACCGAATACCATTTTCATTAAGTTGTTTCACGGTGTCGAAACGTTTTGATGAAACGGGGGCGCCGGGTTCCAATATTGCCGACAAGGCATCATCAGCAGTAGTGATGGTCACCGAAACGTTGGCGTACACCCTGCCAATTTTTTTGATGAGTTCAGCATCGCGCATCACCATATCGCTCTTGGTAATCACGTGCACGGGATAGCGAAACTCATAAATCACCTCGAGCGCCTGCCGAGTTAGTTGTATGTCTTTTTCCACCGGCATATAGGGGTCGTTCATCGAGCCGGTGCCAATGGTATCTTTGGTTTTGAGTTTTCGCAGTTCGTTGCGCAGCAGTCCTATGGCGTTCTCTTTGATCAGTATATCTTCGAAATTCGCAATACGGTAACACTCCGAACGCGAATCACAGTAGATACACTGATGCTGGCAGCCCCGGTAAAGGTTCATAGCATATTTGATATGAAACCAGGGGTCGGCCTGCTTGTATTTCGACAGAATGGTTTTAGCCTGAATAAACTGCTGCATGATTGCTGAAAGCGTGAATTTGGGATTATAAGAAATCCTGCCACAAAGGCTCTAAGAAACAAAGATGCACTATGGTGTTTAAACCGGCCGATGGCAGATATCTTTGTGAAACTTTGAGTCTTGGTGACTTAGTGGCAATGTTTTTGATCATTTCAGCCATCAACATTTTCACATTAATAGCCCAGTTCTTTGCCGTACATTTCTGAGATTACCACCTTATAGACACATACCTCATGAATGGAAGGGGCTCCGTAGGCAAAATCGCGGCCTGTATATTTCTGCATAAAGATATTCAGGGCTTCTATTTTCTCATCAAAATCTTCTATGAACTCCACATGTCCGAATACCTGCACCGACCGATATTTCATCAGATAGCTGCAGGCCACGTCGGGGTGTTGCCAAGCCATCAGGTGGTCGGTGCTGAAAGCCACGCAAACCTTATTATTTTGGCGCAGAATATCCATCTTTTTTCCCTGCTGTGCCGAATGCAGATAAATGACTCCTTCTTTAAATCCAAAATTAAAAGGAACCACATAGGGCATCCCGTCTTTGTCAGAAAGACCCACATAACACACATCGCATTTGTTGATAATCTTTGCAATGCGATCGGGATCCTGGTAAAATGCTTTTGAACGTAAACTCATGTTGATTTAAATTGTTGATGGTTAAATTGTATTATTGTTGGAAGACCGAAGGGAACAGAATGATTTCATTGTGTACTTTGTGAAATCCATTATGATCTTTGTGGTTAACATTTTCTTCTCCATTTTGCAATCTATATTCCTATTTCCTACAAAAATAATCATTAATTTTACGTAAAAAAATCCAATGATACGAAATTGCCTCAACTTTTTGCAACAACTTGCCGAAAACAACAATCGCGAATGGTTTGCCACAAATAAGAAACTATACGAATCGGCCAAATCTGATTTTGAAAAAATTACTGCCGGTTTGATTAAAGAAATTGGAGCATTTGACCCTGATATCCGCAATTTAACTCCCCGCGACTGCATTTTCAGGATATTCCGCGATGTGCGTTTCTCGAAAGATAAAGCGCCATACAAAACTAATTTCGGCGCCAGTTTTAACAAAAGCGGCAAGAAAGTTCACAGTGCAGGATATTATTTACATCTCGACCCCACGGGTAGTTTTATGGGTGGTGGCATTTACATGCCCGAACCCGATTTGCTGAAAATGATACGACAGGAAATATTCTATAATTTCAGTGAATTTAAGGCAATCATTTCCGAAAAGGAATTCGTTAAGTACTATAAAACCGTTGAAGGGAGTTCCGCGTTAACATTGCCTCCTAAAGGCTATCCGAAAGATTTCGAGGGTATAGAATACCTGAAATTCAAAGATTATATTGGTATGCACAGTTTCGATCCAATGAAGTTCGACGAAGCAAAACTCTTCGAACACAGTATCGCTGTATTTAAAGCATTGAAACCCCTGAACGATTTCCTGAACAGGGCAGTAAGTGCTTAAATGATTTTGCTAATGGAGAACCCCTGACTCAAAACTCTAAACTCGGAACTCTATTTGACTAATAATTTTCTTTTTTCCTGTAAACCATTCCCTGCAAAGTGGCCACAAGTGCGCCTTCCTCATCGGAGATATTAACTGTATAGGTTGCCAGCTTACTGTTTTTTGAGGTTTCAACTGCTTCCGCGATAAGGGTTTCTTTTCTGACCGCTTTAACAAATGAGATACTTGAATTTATTGACAAAGCAAGATTCCCTCTCGAATTGGCTGCCGCTGCCAGGGTAAAATCGGCCAATGAAAATACCACCCCTCCATGAGCATAATCAACTCCGTTCAAATGTTCATCAGTGAGGGTCAATTTTGCTTTGGCTCTACCATTTCCTGCCTCCAAAAGCTCAATTCCAAGCAAAACAGCAAACTTATCTCTTTGTAAAAACCTATTTGTGTCCATAATCGCCTGTTTGAATCAGAGTTCGGACGATAAATAACGTTCGGCCTCGATAGCTGCCATGCATCCGGTTCCCGCTGCGGTGGTGGCCTGACGATATATATGATCCTGGATATCACCTGCGGCAAAAACACCTTCCACACTGGTCTGTGTTTTTCCGGGAATGGTTTTTATATAACCTGCTTCATCCATATCAACCTGACCTTTGAATATCTCCGAATTAGGCGTATGACCAATGGCTACAAATAATCCCTGTACATCCAGTTTCTTCAATTCTCCGGTTTCAACATTTTTAATAATAAAACCATCCACTGCTTTTTCTCCTGTCACTTCCACCGGGGTATAACCCAGCATCATTTCAATATTATGGGTGTTAAAGGCTTTATGCTGCATGGCTTTCGAAGCCCGGAACTCTTTTCTTCTGTGAACCAGGTATACCTTTTTGCATAGTTTGGCCAGATAGGTAGCTTCTTCCAGGGCTGAATCACCGCCTCCGACAATGGCTACATCCTGTCCTTTATAAAAAAAACCATCGCAGGTTGCACAAGCCGAAACACCATAGCCTCTGAGTTTTTGTTCCGATTCCAGTCCTATCCATTTGGCAGTGGCGCCTGTGGCAATAATGACTGCATCAGCCAATATGGTTTTGGTTTCATCGGCTACAACTTTATAGGGTTTTGAAGAGAAATCAACACTGCTGATAACTCCCCAGCGAATATCGGTTCCAAAACGTTCTGCCTGCCTGCGTAAGTCTTCCATCATTTGGTTTCCATCTACTCCATCAGGGTATCCCGGAAAGTTTTCTACATCTGTTGTGGTAGTAAGTTGTCCGCCTGGTTGCATTCCCTGGTAAACCACCGGTTTCAGATCAGCGCGGGCAGCATAGATAGCCGCCGTGTAACCGGCAGGTCCTGACCCTATGATCAGGACTTTTACTTTTTCAATTTCAGAGTTCATATTTTATAGATTAGTTTTTACATACAATAGTATCGTAGGTTGAGCCATAACCGGTCCAGCAACCCAGCGCTCCCCCAATAATGTTGGTAGGGACAGAGGTAGTTGATGAAAATGGATTCCCTCCCGCATAAATTTCCCCTTCAGCAGCTTCCCAGAATTTATAGCTGACATAATCGAAGGTTGATAATCTTGTGACCACAGTATCGCCAAGTTTATAACCGATTCCACGATTGTCATCTTCATTAGGAGCTACAATATTGCTGGCAAATCCATGGTACAACTGAGCAATAAGAGATTGCCCGTTGAAGAATTTGTCATCCCACACCGATCCCAGAATAGGAACAAAATCAAAATCGAAGTGTAATATCTTGGTATAAACACGGTAATAATTATATACGTTGCCGTCATCCGTTGCCGAACCATACACATTACCAATACTGTCGCTGTCAGGATTTAGTTCAAACCACAAGCTGTCCCATTTTGCTGTTTTTGGAATGGTGGTAACCGCCGAATAGCTTTTTCCGTCGACCTCT
The DNA here is from genome assembly GCA_964469155.1 of uncultured Bacteroidales bacterium. Classification (GTDB taxonomy): domain Bacteria; phylum Bacteroidota; class Bacteroidia; order Bacteroidales; family CAIWKO01; genus CAIWKO01. The sequence continues at coordinate 22,132 of CAYXXU010000018.1, read as the reverse complement.
ACTGAAAGTGTATAGGTTTTGCCTATTTCCCCGACCATAGTATTTCCTTTATAATAAAACGGCGGAAAATAGCTTGGATCGATCACAGCCGTGAGTTGTTCGGTAACGATTCCGTCGCTCACTTTTACGATCGCATTACTAACAATAGAACCGAACAATGCTGCCGAATCAATAGGATCGAAGTAAGAGGATGATTTGGTAAGTATAACAACAGGTGTCTTCCCGTTTTCTATCCATCCTTCCACAACCAGTTTCTTAGGTTCTTCGGGTAACTTGATGGTGATTTCCTTTTCACAGGATGTGAATAAGAAAATGCCCGAGGCTATCAATAAAATAATTCTGAGATATGATTTCATAGCGATAAAATTAAAATTTAAAGTTCCAGGTAAATGAAGGAATGATAGGAAACAGCGAGACTTGTTTGGCAACCGTTTGCAGATTGAAATCCATAAGATTCCCGGTAGTTTCGAAATAAATATAGTAAGGATTCATGCGGCTGTAGACGTTATAAACTCCAAAACTATAACTGGAGTGGAATTTTTTGCCCGGTTTTTCTTTTCCTTCAAGGGTGGCTGAAATATCGAGTCTATGGTAAGCCGGCATTCTGAATGCATTACGCTCGCTATATTCCTGAATGATACTTCCTGACAGAAAGTATCTTGATAAGGGCAAAGTAATTGCATTGCCGGTGGCATACACCCAAACCGCCGAAATGGACCAGCGTTTTCCGAGTTCCTGTGTAACAACAATAGAAATATCATGGCGCCTGTCGTATTTGGCAAAATATTCCTTCCCCTGGTTGATATCAGGGAACTTTCGTTTTGTCCACGATAAAGTATAACCAATCCAGCCGGTGGTCTTGCCAATCCTTTTCTTAATGTACAATTCGGCGCCGTAAGACCATCCTCTTCCAAAAACAAAATTATTATCGGTATTGTTTTTCAGGTTGTCTTCAGGTTGTGCACCTTCTTTGAATTCTATCTGGTTGCGCATGTCTTTATAATATACTTCGAAGGAAGTCTCCCACATGTTCTTCCTGAAATTCTGAAAATATCCCAGCGAATATTGATACCCGATTTGTGGTTTGACCAGTGAAGTACTGGGTACCCATATATCGGTTGGTAATGAAACCGAAGTATACGAGGCAAGATGGATATACTGATAATTCATGGTAAAGGATGCCTTTATGGATGATCTGGCATTGATACCGAATTTTACAGCTACCCTGGGTTCCAAACCATGATACATTTTAATAAGTTCGCCACTTCCATAATGAATGGTGTCGGCTATTTTACCTGTTTCATCCAATTTATACCTGTCGTATGGGCCTACATGGAAAAACATAGAATACCTGAGACCGCCACTAATTTTAATATTTTCTGTCAGATCGAAATCATCAGTAATGTAAAATGCAAGTTCGTGAGAATAAAGTTTAACTTTACCTCCCAGGTCAAACTGTGTTTCTCCTGATTTTGCAGAAGCATTGTTGGGTGTAAAGATATGATAGGTATATTGTGTGCCGAATTTTACATTATGCCTTATCGATGGAATATAGGAATAATCAAGTTTAGCACTGTAATCATTTATGCCTGAAAAAAGTTTCATTTCGTAAAAATTCTGAGTGGCACTCAGCTTGAATTTATAGTCGCTGTAGATCAGTGTCAGATTTGAAAATAGTTTCTCATTATAAAGATGATTCCACCGGATGGTTGCAGTGGCATTTCCCCAATCAATGGTATTCGAGAAACTGGAGCTGCCTTTTAAACTAAAAACATCTCGGCCAAAGTACCCGCTTAAAAATAATCTGTCCTTATCGGAAAAATAATAATTGATCTTGGCATTGAGATCGTAGAAATAATATCCACCTTTCTTAAATGGAGAAGTGTCCTTTAAAAATGGTCTCATTAATAGATCGAGATAGGTACGTCTGCCCGAAACAATAAAAGAACATTTATCTTTCTTGATTGGGCCCTGAATGGTCAATCGGGACGATATCAATCCAATACCACCATCAAAATCGAATTTCTTGTTATTACCTTCTTTCATTGAAATATCCAGCACGGAAGCAAGGCGTCCTCCATAATTGGCCGGCATACCTGCCTTTATTAGCTCAACATTTTTTAAAGCATCGGCATTAAAAACCGAGAAAAACCCCAGTAGGTGAGAAGCATTATAAACAACGGCTTCATCAAGCAATATTAAATTTTGATCAGGCCCGCCCCCCCTGACATAGAAACCTGAGTTGCCTTCGCCTGCAGACTGAACACCGGGAGTGAGCTGAATAGATTTTAAAATATCGACCTCGCCGAAAATGGCAGGAAGTTTTTTTATTTTATCAATAGGTATGTCCACCCTTCCTACTTCGGTACTTTGTATGTTTTTATCTTCTCTTTCACCCGAAATTACCACTTCTTTGGTGGTTATTACATTTGGTTCGAGACTTACATTAATTTTCAGATTTTTGTCAAGTTTTATTTTTTCATTATAGTCTTTATACCCAACAAAAGAAGCCACCAGATTATAATCTCCCGCCGGAACGGTAATGGAATAAAAACCATAAGTGTTAGTACTGGCCCCTTTCATAAGTTCTTTCAGATATACGTTGGAACCAATCAGGAATTCACCTGTAGTATTATCTTTCACATAACCACTGATGGTAAATTTCTGACCTGAGAGATGCGTTGAGAATAGTATGAAAAGCAGGAATATTAATATAAATTTGGGGAAAGTATTTCTCATATCAGCAATTTGTCGTAATTAATAGATCGCAAAAGTTTCCAGCCATAAAATTACAATAAATTAGGTTACTGACAATTTAGCAGTATCTATAACCTTCGATTTATATAAGTAATGAATTTATTGCATCTTCTTCTTTGTTAAATATTGTGCCAAATAGTCAGTAAATAGAAAACAATTCCTGAAAGGGTTTATTCTATTGGTAATATAAAATTGACATCATTTCTTTTTCTTTAAATAAAAAAATGTAATTTTGTCAGGTCAAAATAAATTTTGGCAGTTTTTCGGGGTGTGGCCCAGTTGGCTAGCGTATCCCGACAAGGAATGTCGGGATGGTCG
>CAYXXU010000018.1:0-18957 GCA_964469155.1 uncultured Bacteroidales bacterium | reverse complement strand
TGAGTTCTTTAAAAGTATTAAAATATATCGGGGTGTGGCGCAGTTGGCTAGCGTACTTGCATGGGGTGCAAGTGGTCGGAAGTTCGAGTCTTCTCACCCCGACCAATATAAAGGGGGTTTCATTATTTTGAAGCCCCCTTTTTCATTTTTACCATGAAGTATTACGTTTATATTATTGAATCGGAAAGTTCAGGCCGTTTATATATCGGACAAACGCAGGAACCAGAGAAAAGACTGGTTGACCATAATCGTGGTGGCAGCCCTTATACCAAAGGAAAAGGTCCATGGATTCTTATTTATCTAAAAGAGTTTGACAACAGAACTGAGGCTCTTTCCTGTGAAAGAAAGTTCAAGGCGCGGAAAAGTCCGGTAAGAATCAAAGCTATGATTTCTAAAGGCGCAGTTGGCTAACATATCCCGACACGCGTGTCGGGATGGTCGGAAGTTCTTCGTTAATTGGCGGATCACCCCGACCAATAAAAGGGGGTTTCATTTTTTTGAAGCCCCCTTTTTCATTTTTACCATGAAGTACTACGTTTATATTATTGAATCGGAAAGTTCAGGCCGTTTATACATTGGGCAAACACAGGAACCGGAAAAAAGGCTATCTGATCATAATCGTGGTGGTAGTCCTTATACCAAAGGAAAAGGTCCATGGATTCTTATTTATCTAAAAGAGTTTGACAACAGAACTGAGGCTCTTTCCTGTGAAAGAAAGTTCAAGGCGCGGAAAAGTCCGGTAAGAATCAAAGCTATGATTTCTAAAGGCGCAGTTGGCTAACATATCCCGACACGCGTGTCGGGATGGTCGGAAGTTCTTCGTTAATTGGCGGATCACCCCGACCAATAAAAGGGGGTTTCATTTTTTTGAAGCCCCCTTTTTCATTTTTACCATGAAGTACTACGTTTATATTATTGAATCGGAAAGTTCAGGCCGTTTATACATTGGGCAAACACAGGAACCGGAAAAAAGGCTATCTGATCATAATCGTGGTGGTAGTCCTTATACCAAAGGAAAAGGTCCATGGATTCTTATTTATCTAAAAGAGTTTGACAACAGAACTGAGGCTCTTTCCTGTGAAAGAAAGTTCAAGGCGCGGAAAAGTCCGGTAAGAATCAAAGCTATGATTTCTAAAGGCGCAGTTGGCTAACATATCCCGACACGCGTGTCGGGATGGTCGGAAGTTCTTCGTTAATTGGCGGATCACCCCGACGAACAAGAAGGGGGCATTATTTTGAAGCCCCTTTTTATTTTATGGTAGCGTCTTCTACTATTACTTTGTAAAAATATCCGGCTCCAAAATCTTTATCCAAGGCTACCTTACCTTCAATAGTGATAACATCGCCCACTTTAACCGTAGCCATTGAAGTTACGGTAAGGTCGAAATCGCCATTGTTTTCGGTGCCGTCCTGAATATGTAACCAGTTCTTGCCCATGATCTCAGGGCTGAATTTAACCACCTGTCCTTTAATTTTAACGGTTTTGCCCGAATACTGTTCTTTTTTCGAATACAGACCGGCAATAGTAATGCCTCCACCGGCCGGAGTTACCTTCACATCTTGTTTTTCTAGTTGTGGTTTCACGCCTTGTGTCATACCCTGATCTCCCATACCTCCCTGCTGGATCATGCCGCCCATTGATCCGTGACCGGGAATATTGTCAGCAGATGCTTTCATATTGGCATCGGAGCTGAATTCGTCAATAAAATAAACCTTGGGAAAATCGCGGTTCAGCTCTTTGCTGTGAAAATTGGTCATTTCCATGCCGCCTTTATAATAATAGGTCTTTCCTACCCCGGCCTGTAAGGCGGTAACAGCCAGCCACAGTTCGGTGTCGTCTTCCTTTACACGAAGGTAAGTATACTGTCCTGCCTGTAAAACTTCCTGAACCACAACGGTATGAATTCCGTCTTTGTTCTTATTTCCCTTTCCGGAATTCTGACACGACTGCCCCGCAGTCAGAAAAACCAAAACTATGATCAGGTTCATTATCATTCTCATAATGTATATTTTTAAAGATTAATAAATTCGTGCAGCAAAATTAATGATAATAGTTGAGACGATTGTGGGCAATATAGCTATAGCCGACAGGATATATATCATCTCCCTGACCTGGCAGGCTTATCAAGCCTGATTTTTAAGCAAAAGGTTAATCAGGCAACTTAAAGGCAGTAAATATTTTTTTCACAAGACATTCACTTATAAAATTACGGTTTGTTGTTTTTCATTTATTACGGTTCAATTTCCCTCCCCCAAAAAAAAGTATCAATTGTAAAATCCTTAGCACATGTCACATTAATGTAAGGGCATCCGTTGGTTTTGGTGGATCGGGGCATCTCTACGATAACTGTGCCGATCAAATTGATAAATCATTATCATCCGCCCAAATTAGCTTCTCCATTATCCTCCGCTCACTCGAAATTTGCAATCCGAGTGGGGTAGGACGCCTCTCGCTCGCTGCGACTGGCAATCACAATGCGATAAACCTATAAAAAAAAATAAAATCCGAAAGAAAAATACCACCCCCCCTCACCACTTCTTATAATCATATTCTTTCTCTATCGTCTGCTCTTCCTTATCCGGAAGGGCCGTATAGAAATCAATTCCGGTAAATTTCTCGACCGAATCAATGGAGACCGCAAAAGCGCCGATTCCTTTATCCGATCCCTGGTTTTTCATAATAAACCCTATGCCTTTTATGTCCGGTTGCTTATAATCGAGTATCACCTTATAATAATATTGAGGCACCGCCACCTTATTTTTCCCTATGTGCGCACCACCTTCTCGTACAACGGGTCCGGTAGTGATCCACAACTCATTATTTGCCAGTGCCCACTCTCTTACTTTTTCCTCCAGCGTTTTCCATATACCCCGGTTAAACTGTGGTGTTTGTGGCGACATATTCGACATAAAAAATGTTTCCGACATAGCGTCAACCGAGAAACTCATATCGGCAGCCGGGCATAAATGTCCCTTGTCGTATCCCGATTTGGTATAATCGGCAGGGCTGGCCGAAGCTGTTTTTACCATATCATCGGTTCTGAAATTGTTTTTGCGTTTGGTCTCGCTCGTCAACATGTCCCGTGTAAGTTTATAGGCCACCCAGTCGGCCTGCTCGTTCTGTTCATTATAGCAAAGGGTGTAATAGCGGTGCTTTATTATGCAATCATGCTGCCTAATGGCCGGCAATAGAGCATCAATGGGGTCTGTTTTTTTATTTACAAAGGAATTATTTTCTGATATTTTAGGATTACCTCCATTACCCTGCCCTGCACTGGCTGAACTGCGGCTTTTATGCAAACAAAACCCAATTATAATGCATGCCATTATAATAAGGATTGCCGTAATTAATAATATGCTTGTCTTTCGCGTCAATGTATGATTTTTGAAATGATTTATAGCAAAGATTACAAATTTCTGATTTTAATTAACAGGTTCGACAATATCCTGATAAAACCATTTGCAATTTTATTATTATCTTTGTTATGGATTTCAATAAACTAATGAGAGTATTTCAATCAAACTAAGTTATAAACCAAAACCTTATTATCATGAAAAAGATCGCAGCATGTTTTTTAATTGTTTTTGTTTTAATGACGATGAATTTTGCATCATTCGCCCAAAAAACAATTGTGAACGAAACCAATGAAAACCTCGGAGGCTCGGTAAATCCGGCTTTCACGGTATTTATTGAAAATGCCGAATACAAAACCGTTTTAAAAGCCTGGAAAGCATTGTTTGAAGATCATAAAGGCAAAATTGAAACGAGTAAAAATGATGTTAATGTATCCAATGCAGTATTTCCTTTGTTAAGTTCCACTCCGGTGGCTGTTTTTTCAAGGATACTGGAGGACAAAACCGGTGTAAAGATCACGGCAGCCTTTACCAAAGAAGGACAGTATGTTACCGGAAGCCGTCTGCCAGCAGAAACCGAAACAGTTAAAAAGATCATTTACGATTTTGCGGTTTCCATAAAAAAGAAAATGATTCAGGAGAAACTGGATGGAGCTACCAAAGATCTCGAAAAACTTCAGAGTAAGAACGAAGACCTGGTAAATAAAAAAGCCAGCCTCGAAAAGGATATTCAGAATTATAACGAAAAAATAAAGCAGGCCGAAAGCGATATACAGGAAAACATTAAGCAACAGGCCGAATCAAAAATCAAGATCGAAAGTCAGACCAAAGTGGTTGAAGAGATCAAAGCGAAATTGGGTTCGGTTGAATAAAGGTTTCTTATCGACATTATCCTTTTCTTTACTTCAATAACGATATGCTGCCCTTACTTTTTGCAAGGGCAGTTTTTTTTTGAAATTTCCGGTATTGATAAATTGGATGAGCAAACTGTATAAAAATGGCGGCATGAAATTATATTAAATGATTTTCTGTACTTTTGAAAAAAAATTAAAACCATACCAATGAGAAAAACTTTGTTTATGTTAATGGCATTTTCCGCTGTATTCTTTGTGGCTTGTAACCAAAATAAGAAAGACGGCAAAAACGGTAATCCTTTCTTTTCGGAGTATACCACTCCATTTCAGGTACCACCTTTTGATAAGATTGATACCACTCATTATTTTCCTGCTTTCGAAGAAGCAATGAAACAACATGATGCTGAAATTCAGAAGATCATTGATTCAAAAGACGAACCTACCTTCGAAAACACCATTCTGGCCTATGATAAAGCCGGTTTATTGCTCACCAATGTGGGCAATGTGTTTTTTAATTTAACGGAAGCCAACACTAACGATCAGCTTCAGGCCATTTCGCGCAAACTGAATCCTTTGTTGTCGAAGCATAACGACGACATTTCGATGAACGAAAAGTTGTTCGCTAAAATCAAGGCTGTTTACGATAAACGCAACGATATGAAACTTGATGATCAGCAAATTCGCGTGGTTGAAAAATATTATCGTGATTTCACACGTCTGGGCGCCAATCTTCCCAAAGACAAACAAGACAGTCTGAAAAAACTCAATGCTGATCTTTCCATGCTATCACTGCAATTTGGCGAAAACCTGCTGGCCGAAAATAAGACTTTCCAAATGGTGATTGATAATAAAAATGACCTGGATGGCTTACCTCAGGCTTCCATTGATGGAGCTGCCGAAGCGGCAAAAGAAAAGAAAATGGAAGGCAAATGGATCTTTACCATTGATAAACCCAGTATGATACCGTTCCTGACTTACGCTAAAAACCGCGATCTGCGCGAAAAGCTATACCGTGGTTATTTTATGAAGGGCGACAACAAAAATAAGAACGACAACAACGAAATCATTGCCAAAATTGCCAAACTCCGTGTTAAAAAAGCACAATTGCTCGGATACCCCAGCTTTGCTGCTTATGTAATTGACGACAACATGGCCAAAACTCCTGAGAAAGTGGATGAGTTCCTGATGAAACTATGGAATGCAGCCCTGCCAATGGCAAAGAATGAAGTGGTGGAAATGCAGAAGATTATTGCTAAGGAAGGCGGCAAATTTAAACTGGCACCCTGGGATTGGTGGTATTATTCTGAAAAAGTACGAAAAGAAAAATACGATCTGGACGAAAACGAACTGAAACCGTATTTTAAACTGGACAATGTTCGCGACGGAATGTTTGCTGTAGCAACCAAACTCTATGGAATTACCTTTGAAAAGAAGACCGACCTTCCTGTATATCATTCAGAAGTGGAAACCTTCGAAGTGAAGGAAGCCGATGGCAAGCACCTGGGCGTATTGTATATGGACTATCATCCGCGCGATTCGAAAAGGGGAGGAGCCTGGTGTACCAGTTTCAGAGGAGCCGGATGGCGCGATGGTAAAAAAGTGGATCCTGTGGTTAGCATAGTTTGTAATTTCACCAAACCAACCGCTGATACTCCTTCCTTATTGACCTGGGACGAGGTGGAAACCCTGTTCCACGAATTCGGTCATGGTTTGCACGGATTGTTTACTGATGGAAAATACACCCGCACAGCCGGTGTGGTTCCTCAGGACTACGTGGAATTGCCTTCCCAGTTTATGGAAAACTTTGCCAGCGAACCGCAGGTGTTGAAAATGTTTGCCAAACATTATAAAACCGGCGAAGTTATTCCTGATAAGCTGATCGCAAAAATACAGAATGCTTCAAAATTCAACCAGGGATTTATTACCCTGGAATATCTCGCTGCAGCCATTCTCGATATGCAATACCACGAACTCACCGAAGCCAAAGACATAAAACCGGCAGATTTCGAAAAAGCAGCTATGGATAAGATAGGATTGATTTCTGAAATATTGCCGCGCTATCGTTCTACCTATTTCTCTCACATCTGGGGTGGTGGCTATGCGGCAGGATATTATGTGTATATCTGGGCAGCAGTGTTGGATGCCGATGCTTTTGATGCTTTCAAAAAATCGGGCGACATTTTCAATAAAGACCTGGCCTCGAAATTCCGCAAATTCTGTCTTCAGGATGTGGGTGGTGGTGAAGGTATGGACCAGTATCGCAAATTCCGCGGACAGGATCCAGCTATCGAACCCCTGTTGAACAGGAGAGGTTTGAACTAACAAGAACCTGCAAAAGAGAAAGGCTTCGGAAAATCCGGAGCCTTTTTTTTATCAGTGCCGGATATTCTGCATCATTGCTTATATTTGTACTGAATTAATAATATTCAAAACTTGTCTGCAGACGAACTAAATATCGGACGTCCATTTGACGAGGCTGAATTTGAGGTGCTGTTCAAACAGCATTTCAAACCGCTTTGTTTTCTGGCACAGCGCTATGTGAAAGATCTGGATATGGCCCGAGAGATCGTTCAGGAAAGCTTTATGGCATTATGGGACAAACGGGGCACCATCGATGCCTCTAAAGCGGTTAAATCGTACCTGAGTACGGTGGTGTATAACAAAAGTCTCAATTACCTGCGTTCTGCGAAGAAATTCGATAAGGATCTCCTCATTTCAGAACAACTGATAACCGAACCTGGCGGGGAATATACCGATATACTTGTGGTGAAAGACATCCGCCTTAAGATCGATCAGGCTATTGAAGAACTGCCTGAGAAATGCAGAGAGATATTTCTGATGAACCGTTATGAACAAATGAAATACCAGGAAATTGCCGATAAGCTGCAGATATCGGTCAAGACAGTAGAAACTCAAATGTCGAAAGCATTGCAGCGTATGCGTGTCAGTTTAAACGAATATTTAACGCTGCTGGTATTGATACTGTATTTTTTGAAAAAATAATAATTGAGTAAGGGTAAGCGGCAAATGATGTGTATTAATAGTACGAACTGAAAATGGAATCTGATCCTACATATTTTGAAGACCTTATCGTAAGGTATTTTTCAGGAGAATTGAACCCCGAAGAAACACAAATTCTTTCGGGCATGGTTGCTTCTTCTCCTGAAAATAAAAAATTGTTTGAGGATTATGCAAAAACCTGGCAACTGATAGAACAGGAATCCATCGAAAAGACGGTGGATATTGACAAGGAGTGGACCCGGTTTATTTCACCCCTGCAGCAAAGAACTATTTCAGAAATAGAGTCGGATTTTATCAATAAAACGCCTGTCCGGAACATGAATTTTGTGCGTTATGCGCGTATAGCAGCTGTTTTTATTGTTTTAGCTTTGTCATCCATTTGGCTTTATACGTATTTCGACAAGCCGGAAGAAAAAGTCCTGATGGCTTCATCTCAGGCTATAGAAGAGACTTTACCTGATGGCAGCCATGTAACACTTAACAGTAATTCGACCATCAAATATCCTTCAAAATTCAGTAAGGATAAACGAAGTATTTCCCTGCAGGGCGAAGCTTATTTTGATGTGGAGCACGATGCAGCGCATCCCTTTGTGATAACCTCCGGCAACGTGTGTATAGAAGTACTCGGAACCTCCTTCTATGTCAATACCAATGGCACAGACGGTAAGGTTGAAGTAGTGCTGACTTCAGGCAGGGTTGCTGTGTATTATGCCGATAAACCCGAACAAAAAGTTATTCTGTCTCCGGGCGAAAGGATAGATTTTCCCAAAGCAAATGCAGATGTTGCCAAAACAGTGAATACGGATGAAAATTACATGGCCTGGAAAACCAAAAAATTGATTTTTTCTGATCAACCCCTAAGTAGTATTGTTCAACAATTGAACAAGGTATACCACTCAAACATAACGATCTCTCAATCGAACATCGGCGACTGCCGCATGACTGCCACTTTCGATAAACAGGAACTTGATGCCGTGATGCATGTTATCGAAGCCACCCTCGATGTCGAAATTCACCAAAAAGGTAATACCTTTGTGATATCCGGACAAGGATGCGAGTAATTAGTGAATAATTAATACAGAATTGGTTGATGGTGAGTTTCTGGCAAAAGACATTTCGTTTTCTGATCTTCGCCCTGTGCATGATTGCATCAACAATCGCCTTAGCTCAAAACCTCGATCAGAAGATAAGCATCAAAGCCAAAAACAAGCCTTTGGGCGAAGTGATAACTCAGATTGGTCAATTAGCTCAGATTAATTTTTCCTATAGTTCGCAAATCATCCCTGTTGAAAAAAAAGTAAGCATCAAAGCCTCCCGAAAAACGGTCCGCTCTATTCTCGACGAGTTGCTTATCCCAAACGGAATAGAATATTTGCTGGTCGAAAACCAGGTGATACTGAAACTAACAAAGAAAACCCCCGAACCGCTGGTAATAGATCAAAGTAAGACCCTTCAGCAAAAATATACGATAAGCGGTTACCTGAAAGACCATGCCACGGGTGAAGTGTTGATTGGAGCCTATGTGTACGCAAAAGGTACCACCCTGGGCACCACCGCCAATGAGTACGGCTATTATTCGCTTACTATGCCCGCCGGAAACTACAGCCTCATGTTCTCGTTTATCGGCTACAAAAGCATTGAAGAAGATATCGTGCTGAATGCCAACCTGAAAATTTCGCAGGAACTCGATTATGCCAAAACCGAAATCAAACCGGTGGTGATTACGGCCAATTCTATTCAAAGCCCCTTATCTGTTTTGCCAATGAATTGCATAAAGCTTTCGCCTAAGGAACTGGCTCAACTGCCCGGTTTTGTGGGCGATATCGATATCATAAAGTCGCTGCAGTCGGTGCCGGGCATTAAAACGTATGGCGATGGCTCGGCCTTGTTCTATGTGCGCGGTGGCAACAGCGATCAGAACCTGATATTGGTGGATGAGGCCCCTATTTACAATCCCTGTCATTTGTTCGGTTTTTTCTCTGCCCTGGCGCCCGATGCCATAAACGATGCCGAGGTGTATAAGGGCGATTTCCCGGCCAGGTATGGTGGCAGGCTTTCTTCGGTAATTGATATCAAGATAAAGGAAGGCAATATGAAGAAGTTTGGTTTTGGAGGCAGCATAGGGCCCTATACTTCCTATCTGTCGCTGGAAGCGCCCATTAAAAAAGACCGTATCTCGTTTTTCGTTTCGGGGCGCACTTCGACGCTTTTCTGGCTCACCTATCTTCAGGATAAGAACAAAAAGATCAAATTCAATTTCTTCGACGTGAATGCCAAGATCAATTTCAAATTGAACGATAACAACCGCTTGTATCTATCGTTCTTTACCGGGCAGGATAATTACAGCCGCCTGACACAATCGTCGGTGAATACTTTCGGTCTGTCGTGGAACAATATCCTGGGAACCATCCGCTGGAATCATATCTTCAATGCCAAACTGTTCACTAATACCACGGCCTATTACAGCCGCTACAATTATTTCCTCTACCTGTCGAAAGAAGAAAAGAACTACTGGAAATCTGCCATTTCGGAACTTACCGTGAAGACCGATTTTTCCTGGTTCGTCAATCCCGACAATACCATACGCAGCGGCTTGCTGCTTAGCTGGCATAATTCAAACCCCGGCAATGTGAGTTTTACCAACCCCGATATGCAGGCCCATGCGCCCGTGATACCCCGCTATTCATCGCTCGAATACGTGTTGTATGCCGGCAACGAACAGCAGATCGGTAAAAAACTATCCTTATATTATGGGGTTCGACTGCCGGTCTGGCAAAACCTGGGTCCCACCACGGTCTACACTTTTAACCCCCTCTTCGAGGTTTTTGATACCACGGCCATCGCCAAAAACAAGGTGTATTCTACACATTTCAGTCCCGAACCCCGTTTCAGCATAAAATACAGTTTCACGAAAAATACCGAACTGAAACTAAGCTACGCCCGCAGCAGCCAGTTCATTCAGATACTTACCAATTCGGTGGGGCCTTTCACCTCGCTCGAAGTTTGGGTGCCCTGCGGACCCAATATCAAACCCCAGCGCTCCGACCTGGTTTCACTTGGATTTTTCCAGAAGATTTTCAAATCAAGGGTGAACTTTTCGGTGGAAGGGTTTTACAAGCATTTCCGCAACACGATCGATTATCAGGATCATGCCAACATGCTTTTCAATCCTCTGATTGAAGGCGAGCTTCGCTTTGGCAAAGGCTGGGCCTATGGAGCCGAAGTGATGCTGCGAAAACCCGAAGGCCGCCTTACCGGATGGATTGGTTATATTTATTCCCGCTCCTTCAAACAGATCGAGGGGGTGAACAACGGTGAGGTTTTCCCGGCCAGTTACGACAGCCCGCACAATGTGTATGTGAATATTTCGTACGATACCCGCAAACGATGGTCGTTCAAGGCCAACTGGATGTTTATGACCGGAAGCGCCATCACCACCCCTGTTTCGTTCTATTATTACAACGGCTATTCGGTGCCTGTGTATGGCGCCAAAAACAACGACCGCCTGCCCGATTATCACCGTCTCGACCTTTCGGTGATATTTCGAATAAGCAAACCTATGCGCAAATATCAGCATAGCCTGATGCTGACTCTTTATAATGCTTATGCACATAAAAATCCGTTTTCGGTTAATTATAATAAAATGGACGATAACGGCAATATTGTGGTACCTGCCGATAATTCGAAAGGTTACGACCAGATACCTACCACGGTTTCGGTGGCGGGCATGATTCCTTCCCTAAATTATAAATTTAAATTCTGATGCGAAAGGCGTTTTTCTATATTATGATGCTGGCGCTGGCAGGCTGCGAAAAGCAGGTGGACAGGCCCATACTGGCCGAGGACCTGAACCTGCTGGTGGTCGATGCTACCATCACCGACGAACATAAACCGCAAACCATTCGCCTGACGCGCACGGTTACCGAACTGAACGCACTTCCGCAACCGATATCGGGCGCCAGCGTTATTATAAGCGACCCCAACCATCCACCTTTATTTCTGAACGAACAAGTTCCCAACAGCGGGGTGTATCAACTTCCGGGATTCTTTCATGCCAACCCAAATGTAGAATATACCTTACTGATTTCGGTTGATGGTAAGGTTTATTCCGCCAAAGCACAAATGGCCGAAAATGGTCCTTTTACACGGCTTCGCTACCAGAAAGATGCTGCCAACAATCTTTACCGCATAGTGTGGGTGGCCAATCCTTACGATGCATTGCATCCGGCCATGTTTGAGATTTTGCTCGACTGGTCGGCAGTGGCAGGCTACACCTCGCTGCCGGCGGAAAGCTGCCGGGCTAAACTGTATTATTATACGCTGCCTACCCTGGATGTGAGCGAGATTTTTGCGCCCGAAATGGAGCAGATACGTTTTCCGTTGGGGACCAAAATTGTTGAACGCAAATATTCGTTAAACCCGGCACATGCCGAGTTTGTGCGCGCCCTGATATCCGAAACGAACTGGAAAGGCGGACTGTTCGATTCGGCGCCCGCCAATGTGCCGACCAACCTGAGCGAGGGAGCCGTTGGTTTTTTCGCCGTCTGCGATGTAAAGGTTGATTCGGCGTGGGTGCAGTAGGAAGGCTGTGAGGCTTTGAGGCTGTGAGGCTGTGAGGCTATCAGACTGTGAGGGAGGAAACTTCGAAATTCGTTATTCCTTGTTCATTATTCGATATTTTTTGTCATTTGTTGTCATTAATTGTCATTTGTTGTCATTAGTTGTCATTCATTGTCATTAGTTGTCATTTATGGTCATTAGTGGTCATTTATGGTCATTAGTGGTCATTCATTGTCATTAGTGGTCATTAGTTGTCATTCATTGTCATTAGTGGTCATTTAAGGTCATTAGTGGTCGCTAAACATTGAGAGTTGATTATTTTTTCGCCACCAAGTCCTCACAGTTTTGAATCCGAACCTCAAAACAGATAACCAGGACTGACAGCCCTGTTTTCCTGCTGATCTCGCTGATTTACGCAGATAAAATTAACCACAGAGGTGCACAAAGTGACTTCACAGAGGTACGCAAAGGGTTTTTCCCTTCATTTTTCGTTATTCGTTATTCACTATTCATTATTCCCTATTCCCTCTTTCTTCCATCCATTTTTCCATTCAGCCAAAAACAATTTTTTTTTTATTAGTGAGTTGCATCTATTTGTTATATATTTGCGCTTGTTATGCCGGTTAAAATCAGGATTACATTTGGTGTGTTGATTTTTTTGTTTTGTGCGAATATTTCCCTTGCACAACAATACAGCTACCGCCATTATACCATACTCGACGGCTTGGTACAAAATCAGGTTACTGCATTATTTCAGGATAGTAAAGGGTATGTTTGGATAGGAACCAAGGGCGGTGTAAGTCGTTTCGATGGTATGCTGTTTAAAAACTTTACCGTTGCAGACGGAATTGCAAAAGGTCAAATTATTAAATTCTTTGAACTCAATAATAAACTTTATTGTTATAGTTCTGGGGGTATTTCGGTATTGCGGGAAAACAGGTTTCAACAGATGTTTGAATTTCGAAGTCCGAATAATGGCAATATTTACATTACACCTGATTTTACAAAAGTTTATTTTGCCTTTAATAATCAAATTTTATTGGCAAATAAGAATGGTGTCAGAAATATCTATACGGAAAAGAATAAATCCTGGATTTCAATATTTGGAAGCAACTCTGGGAAAGACGACCTAATTGTATATACTGAGGATGGACTATCTCGGTACGAAAATGGAAAGGTTTATCCTATTATTAAAGATTTGAAAATAAAAGAGGTTATTTCCTGTTCAAACACATTGTTTTTTATTTTATCAAAAAGTTCTGCCAATGATAGTCTACAAGGTATTTATAAATTAATTAACAACAAGCCAACAAAAATTTATAAAGGTATTACCAATTCAAATTTCAGAATTATTGGTGAGAGTATTGAGGGTCGCATTTTTGGTCAAACTGATTTTTCAAATTGGAAGGTGATTGACACCAATGGTATTCTTATAGATCAAGATTCTTTACCAAATATTATGTGCAATCAAATAATTCACGATCGTGAAGGGAACTATTGGTTGGGAACCGAAACCGGACTTTTCGTTACACAATCTTTCGCTTTCAGAAACTATGGGGAGAAATCAGGCATTCCGCCTTATAATTGGAGCATTATGGAATCAAGGGATAGTTCACTGATTTTTGCAAGTTATTATGGCGACCTGTGCAAAATGAAAAACAATAAAGTTTCTATCATTCCTAAATCAAAATATCAATTGAAAAGTGATAGAGATTTTCATTTTTATATGAATGGATTTTGCAATAGCAGAGGCGATTGGGTGCTACCAACAAATCATGGGATCAATCTTTTATACGACGGAAAGAAATTTAATCGCATAACCGTACATACTGACCATACAGCAAGTGCATTTTGCATATTTGAAGATTCTTGCACAAATAAAATTTACAGTGGGACTAATTATGGCTTATCTTCGTATGGGATGGACGATCATGTTGTAAAATTTTATCCTTTGCCTGGACAAAACGTATTGTTTATGGAAAAAGATAAGTTCAACAGAAAATGGGTATGCACCAGCGCCAGGGTTTATTTGTTTGAAAATGATTCGTTGAAAGAATTGAATCTGCCGGGATTTAAAAATGAATCGGGAGTTACATCGTGCAAACGCGATCAGGTCGGGAATATGTGGCTGGCCACCAGAAACGGACTTTTTCTTTACAACTGGAAACAGTACCTCAAAATTTCGGGCGACCAATACTTTTTCCTGAGTTTATACAAAAACCAATTTCTGATAGCAGGAACGATTACCGGTTTTTTGTATATCGATCTGGATGCTTTTTACGCGATGAAACCTGATTGCTGGAAGTTTTTCGACCGCTTTAACGGATTTACAGGCATAGAATGTGGGCAAAACGGAACCTGCATCGACAGCAAGGGAAATGTCTGGATACCCACTTCAGAAAGCGTGGTGAAATTTATGCCCGACAAACTTCGAAAAAACACCCTGCCTCCCAAACTGAATGTGTATTCGTTCGAAATTTCGGGTAAAGATCTGACATGGGAGAATATTCTGAACGAATATTCCGATATTAAAAAAACCACTGAGCTTACTTACGATAAGCATAACGTTAAAATATCCTACATGGGCATTTCGCTTTCCTGCCCCGAAAAGGTAAGGTATAAAACGCGTTTGGTAGGTTACGAAAATTCGTGGTCGGAACCCACGGGTGAAGTTATGGCAGTTTACACCAACCTGCCTCCCGGACCTTACACCTTTGAAATTTTAGCCTGTAATGCCGATAAAGTATGGACCAGTGAACCTTTGCAGGTAAAATTTAAAATCCATCCGGCATTTTGGCAAACCTGGTGGTTTTATCCGGGCATTGTGCTTATTATAATTGTTTTAATGCTGCTTGCATTTCGCTGGCAATTGAAAAGAATAAAGAAACAGGCTCAGGTGAAACAAAAAATGGCTCAGCTCGAAATGGATCTGCTTCACATGCAAATTAAGCCTCATTTTACAGGCAACAGCCTGATGATGATAAAAGACCTTATTTATAACCGGAAATATGAAAAGGCGCTGGAAGCGGTCGACCGCTTCGGTGTGATGCTGAAATTTGTTTCGGAAACCACCACCGAACGATATATCACCCTGGAGGAAGAATTGCTGATTCTGAAAAACTATATCAACTTTCAGAGGTTAAAACCGGATAATTCGATTGAGTTCGAAATTAATATAGCGGAAAATGTGATTGTTTCCGAAGTGATGTTACCGCCCATACTGTTGCAGCCTTTTGTCGAAAATTCAATCGATCACGGGTTGAAGCATAAAAAAGGTGACGGACTGATACGAATTGATATCAATATTGATAAGGAAAACAGTGATTATATCCTGATCTCGATATTTGATAATGGAGTTGGAAGGAAAAATGTGTCTAAATTTGAGCCAGACAAAGGCAAACATAAATCCATAGGCATTCAAAATTCGACGGAACGACTGAGAAATTTTAATAATTCATCATTCAGTAAAAATATTGAGATTATTGACCGGGAAGATGGCACCGAAGTAAGAATATGGCTTAAAAAAGAAGTATGAAAACTATTATTGTTGAAGACGAGCAAAATGCAGCCAACTGGCTGGTGAATGCATTGGGTCGCATTAATGCCGATGTTGCCATCAAAGGGATTTTTAATGATCCCCTTCAGGCCATTGAAGGCATCAGAACCCTGAAACCCGAATTGATTTTTCTGGATGTCGATCTGAATCATGAGATCAATGGCTTCGGAATTCTCGACAGGGTGAAAGATTGCGAATTGAATGTGATTTTTACAACCGGGCACAGCGAACATGCCCTGGCGGCATTCGAATACAATGCCGTGACTTTTCTTTTGAAACCCTACAGCGATGAAAAACTTAAGGAGGCCATAGAACGGGCCAGATTAATATCGCTGGCCAGTCAGCAGCAAAATATTGAAAACCTTAGGCTGACCGAAAGTTTTTTAAGTAAACAAACCGATTTGTTTCCGGTCAGAAAAGCCAGCGGCGATGTGTTGATTATAAATGTGAATGATTGCGTTTTTCTGAAACCCGACGGCAAATCGGTGAACCTGTATTTTACGGATGGTACAGAAGAAGAAGCCGAATTCAGGCCCTTTGCCGAATGGGCCGCTATTTTGCAAAACCGTGGCTTTATCCGCATTCATCAAAAATTCCTGGTTAATATCCGATGCATAAAAAAATACGTGAACCGCAATAAAGCCGATGTAACCGAATCAATTCAGGAATTACCCGATAAAAACATAGGTAACAAGATCATGGTTATGGGCGATGGAGGCGCGGTAATTGTATCGAACGGATACCATCTTGCCGTTTCGAGGATTTATTCTTATGCATTGAAAGATGCCTTAAACATATTTTAGGGATAGACAGAAGTCGGAATAGGTTTTTAGCTATTTAGACTGTTAGGCTTTTAGGAAGAAAGTCAATAATGGTCATTGGTGGTCATTCATAGTCATTAATGGTCATTCATAGTCATTGGTGGTCATTCATAGTCATTAATGGTCATTAATTGTCATTTATTGTCATTGGTGGTCATTCATAGTCATTGGTAGTCATTCATAGTCAATAATGGTCATTAATTGTCATTTATTGTCATTGGTGGTCATTAATGGTCATTACTAATCGATTCCCTGTTCACTGTTCACTATTCACTATTCACTATTCACTTTTCACTATTCACTTTTCACTATTCCCCGTTTTTTACCACTTTTCCCTCCAAATTTACCAGATTCCGGCCATTTTTTGCAAGCAAGTAAACCGGGGCTAAATCCATACTACTTTTACGCCACAAACCAATTAAAAAAAAAGGAGGAAAAAATGGACAAACCAAACATTTCAAAAGTTTTAACCGAAGCCAATAAGACTGATTTGGCAACCAATGCGGCTGCTATTTGGGTGATATTGGATTTCATGGTAAACCTCGATCCTGCAACACGTAAAAGGTTGCGTAAAATGGCCACCAAACGCACGGGTTATGTACTGGATGTGTATACCGCCGTTATGGCAAATCCGGGCGCTATTCCCTCAACCTTCAGTATTGATGAATACAAAAAGGATAAACTATTGCTTGATGATCTGAATCTGATTTTAGGCCTTTACCGTCCCATTGTCGAAGCAATTGAAGACACCATTTTGACACTGGGCAATGAAATGATGACTCAGAGCGACACTTGCTATGGCTATCTGCAGCGCGGGGCAAAAGGCAATGTACCACTTACCGAAACCATTAATAAAATTGCTACAGCTTACAAGAGAAAATCGCCTAAAATGCCGGTAGTTTATTTGATTTCAGCAGGGGGAACTGTTGTGGTTGATGGTGTGATACCCGGAACCCGATTGGTGAACAATGGCACTACCGTAATAAAGCTGAAAGGTGGCAACCTGCTCGCATCAAAAGTCAGAGTGGCAGACATTATGATCGATCCGGGCAATTCGGCTATTATTCCCAAAGGCTATACTCAAATAGCTGTTGAAAACACCAGCGCCTCTATAGAAGGAAGTTTTTCGGTCAGACAAAAATAGTAATGGTGAATTATCCGCTGCTATATTTGAACCCTTATTTAGTGCAGACTAATACTGCAATAGTTCTATGGAGCGCTTTTTTGGTCCAGACGAGTACTCCCCTGGTTCAAGGGAGTACTTCGTTTGTTCAACGGAGTACTTCGCCACTTCAACCGAGTACTTCATTTGTTCAACGGAGTACTTCAATTGTTAATGCGAGTACTTCATTTGTTAAACGGAGTACTTCAATTGTTAACGCGAGTACTTCATTTGTTAAACCGAGTACTTCAATTGTTAAACGGAGTACTTCAATTGTTAAACTGAGTACTTCATTTGTTAAACTGAGTACTTCAATTGTTAAACGGAGCACTTCCGAAGTCTTCCTGAGTACTTCATTGGTTCAACTGAGTACTTCGTTTGTTACCAGGAGTACTTCGATTGTAAACAAAAACCACAGTTAGCCTCGTATAATATCGGAATGTTAAAATTAATAAAAATGTATAAAAATGGTAAATGAATCGTGGAACGGATGCTGGCGTGCAGATTATGAGTTCATAGATGCATCGAAAAATGAAGCCGTGCAGAAAACCATACTATTTCACTGGTTGATTAATCCCAACGAACAACTAACCACCGACGAAGTTATTTTCAGCATAATTAATCTGTATGGTTTTCAAAAGGTAAATGTGTTGAAGATTTATTACAGATAACAAAAAGTGGAGACCGGAAACCACTTCAGCCCCTTGGATAGTATCCCACGGGCTTAAAAAACTGACCTGACCCACTCAGGTTATAAAAAAGCGGGGCCTGACCCGACGAGGCACTTTTCGGGGGCGTTATCTGAAAAGTCTTATGAGTAGGAAAAACAATTAAAATTAAACATTATGAAAAAAATCTTTACAATTTTAGCAATGCTCTCCTTAATTGGGGTAAATGGTTTCTCACAAATTCCTACAAATTGCCTCGTTGCCTGGTATCCGTTTAATGGAAATGCAAACGATGAAAGTGGTAATGGTCATAACGGCACTGTAAATGGTGCTGTGTTAACTACTGATCGTTTTGGTAATCCTAATCATGCATATAGTTTTGATGGTATAACCGCCAACATTACAAATCTTACAATTACAAATGAAAAGTCAATCTCAGTATGGATAAATGTTGATACATCTGTAAATTGTGGTTTTAGCGTTTATACCGGTGGTTCAGGTGCTGCTTTCCAGCTTTATTCATTAAGAATTTATAAAAACGATGTAGCTTCTCCATATCATAATCCTGGAAGTGCTGATGGACATAAATGGGGGATTGGATTTGAAAGTGTTCATACGGGAGTTTATGTTCCGTACGATAATATCGTTAATGGTTGGCATCATATTGCAGTTAGTTGGGATGGTAATAAAAATGTCAATATGATGGTTGATGGTATTGCTACTCAGTATGAATATTTGTATGATGCTTATTTATGGCCAAATTATTGTTTTTATGGGACAAATTCTCAACCATACGTTTTGCCATATTCTTTTTCGCCCGATAATAGTGTGACAAGGACAATAGGAGATCAACCATGGAATACTTCTCCTACTTTTAAATTTAGTGGTAAAATAGATGATTTGCGTATTTACATTAAGTCTAATAATTAATTTCACATACCCTCTTTAATTCTTCATTTGG
>CAYXXU010000017.1:0-59412 GCA_964469155.1 uncultured Bacteroidales bacterium | reverse complement strand
ATTTCAAAGAACAATATAATTTATTTAACAAACAATTTTAACGCATCAGTAGTAAACGTAAAATAATAAATAAAATGAAAAGAAATTTCAAAAATAAATTAAAAATGGTCGATCAGACCATTGAGATAGTTGATAATAACAGCGTTATTATCGCAAACATTCCGGCTATTATTGTAGCTCACAATCTGCTGAAACAATACCGTGAGGATATTGAAAAGGCCCTGAATATTCAGGTAAAGATAATAACGGGAATCACCAAAGAAAAAAGAACGGCAAAACTTGCTCTGGCAAACATTGCAGTAAAAGTCTCGAAAGCAACAGCGGCTTATGCTCACAGTATTAATAATGAGTTGCTGTTCGATGAGATATACTATTCCAAATCCAAACTGGCGCAGGTGGCTGATGAAATCCTGATTGCAATAGCAGAAAACATTTATGCTACAGGCACAGCGCTTGCCTCAGAAATTGAAGATTTTGGTATTGACTCCAACTGTTTACTCGCATTGAAAGATGCTACAACTAATTTCAAATCAAAAAAAGTGGAACCAAAAGTCGCACGCGATGCCCGAAAGGAATGTACGCGAAAACTCGACATTTTATTTCCGCTTACCATGGATTTATTAAAAAATGAACTGGACAAACTGGTCGATGTGCTGGCCGATGAACACGATACGTTTAAAACCCTGTACAAAGAAGCCAGAAACATCATCGACTACAACGGTCCTCATCAAAAACCTCCGGTGATGCCGGGCGTTGGAATTCTTTTGGGAAATGTCACCAACAGTGAAGACAGCAGCCCTATAGAAGATGCAACCATCAATATAGAAGAACTTTCATTAAGTGTGCAGACCGACGAAAACGGCGACTACTACTTCGAAAGCGTTCCTGCGGGAATATATACGCTGAAAATTTCTGCCTTCAGTTACATAACAGAAACTGTAACTGAAGTAGAGGTGCTTTCCGGTGCGGAAGTAACTCTCGACATTGCCCTGAATTCTGATGAGGAAGTCTGATAGAAATTAATCTCATCGTCAAATACTATAAAGGTCGGAACGAAAGTTCCGGCCTTTTTTTTATAGTAGTGAGAGTTTCACTCAAAGTGAAGCCCTCACTAAAAACATTAAAACCTCAGCAGTCAGTCAGAGCTTAGTATTCATCTGAATGTCGCCTGTCCCATACCGAAAAGGAAAACTTAAGTCAAGTAAAATATAGTATCTTGAGGTCGGCAAAGACGACAGCTGATTTGCTAATTTACTCATCTGATGACTACCGATAATACATACTGAGAGTCATCTGATGAGTTAATTTTGTTTATTCAAAAAGCTCCGGACTGTGAAAGGGTAGCAGTGAGAGTTTCACTCAAAGTGAAGCCCTCACTAAAAACATTAAAACCTCAGCAGTCAGTCAGAGCCTCTGTAGGGGTGTAGAAGACTACTGCTGATTTGCTAATTTACTCATCCGATGACTACCGATAATACATACTGAGAGTCATCTGATGAGTTTATTTTGTTTATTCAAAAAGCTCCGCACGGTGAAAGGGTAGCAGTGAGAGTTTCACTCAATGTGAAGCCCTCACTAAAAACATTAAAAATTCAGTAGTCAGTCATATCCCCGAATTCATATAAATGTCGCCTGTACCGAAGGTCGGGATTGACGTTTCCCGGCGCAGTCGGGACTACTTTTTTAGATTTTCTGGTTTTTTTCAGAGTGGGCAGAAGCATAGTCAGGATTGTCTTTTTTTGTAACTTTTTTGGACAAGCAAAAAAGTTAAATAAACAATCATTTGCTTATTTTCAGATTCTTCTCCCTTAAGGGCAGCCTGTCCCGCATTCCGATTCTTCGGAGTCGGGAGGGCAAAAAGAATCTGAAAATAGGGGTGCTCCGCTCGCCTCAAACCGATTTGCAATCCCTTGGCTGCTCTCCCTCTCATCTAATCAAAAAAATCACATAAATCATGAAAATCAGCGGTTCAGACAATTTAATCACCCAGTTCGGACGAGGTTCCCACCTCGTTCGTTCTATTCCCAAAGGCTCTGCCTGCTTATAAAAAAAAAGTTGGCAGTACCTTCTCCTCCCCTTTTAGGGGAGGTCGGGAGGGGTTCAATGATAAATCATTCTGCTCGCGGGGAAATGCTTTCCCCGTGCAAGAAAAAAATCAATCATACCAATCATTTAACCTGTCCTGGCACACTTGTGTCGGGAGCGGTTCAGACAATTTAATCACCGGTTCAGACAACATAATATACATCCGCCTTAAATAAGATGCCATCAGCAACAATAATTACACCCTCCGCCTTCAAAATGAAACTTACAGCAATCAATATCTTAGTGCACGCTATTAAAATGAAACTGTCAGTGTCTAAAATACAACCATCAACTGTCAAAACGACACCTTCCCAGTCAATTATGTCACCTTCAGCATCCATATTGTCTCCTTCTGTAAACACAATCGAATCCTCCCTCGCAATAATGATAGTGGCAATCAACAAAATGCAACTCATCCACTCCCGTTAAAAACAAGTTAAATATTGAAACAGCTTTTTTTGCGCATTATTATTTTCCATACCTTTACATCAAATTTCAAAACTTCATGAAACCAACCAAACGCTTTTTGAAAGAGACTTTCTTTCTTCTTTTCCTGCTATTGACTTTCTCAGCCTTATCTTTACCCCCCGACAACCCGGTCACACGTCTGAACATAAAAGAAAATACTTACCAAAAACTGGTAGTGGTCAATATGCTGTCCGTTTCTGATCTGAATTTATTGAAGGTAAATACCCAAAAAGGGATGTTTTCGGAACTCATCATCCCCAACTACGGAAGCACCAACGTTGCGGGCAATCCCAAACTCCCGGTGATGAAAAACCTTATCGAAATTCCTTTGGGAGCCACGGTAAAGGTCAATATCAAAAATTCCACTTACGTCGATCTTAAGGTTTCATCATTAGGACTTACCTACCCATTGATGCCTGTGCAGCCATCACTTTCGAAAAGCGACGACCCCACCAAGGCCGAATTCAAATACAATAAGGCATCCTACCTGATGAACCAATTCGTGACTCACGAACTGGCAAGGGTAGAAACCATTGGAAGCATGCGCGGGGTTATTATGGGCAGATTGGACATTTCGCCAGTTGTATATAATCCGGCAAAAAACATCCTTCGTATATACACCAGCATTGAGGTTGAAGTAGTTTTCGAAAATGCCAATGAAGCAGCAACCATAGCCCAAAAAGAAAAATTCTATTCTCCTTATTTTGAACCATCTTTCGGAAAATTCATCAATTATAAACAGCCCACCGTCAAATCCAATTTCACCAAATACCCGGTAAAATACGTTATTGTGGCCGATCCCATGTTCCAGAGCCAGTTGCAGCCCTTCGTTCAATGGAAAACCAAAAAAGGATTTACCGTTGTGGAAGCTTACACCAACAATGCCGCCGTCGGAACCACCACCACCTCCATCAAAGCCTATCTGCAAGGATTATACAATGCGGCTACTCCTTCCGATCCTGCCCCATCATTCATTTTATTTGTGGGCGACATTGCACAGGTTCCTGCCTTCACAGGCACTACGGGTTCCCATGTTTCTGATTTGTATTATTGCGAATATTCCGGCGATTTTCTGCCCGAAGTTTATTATGGAAGATTTTCTGCCACCTCCACCTCCGACCTGAAACCTCAGCTCGAAAAAACCCTTGAATATGAGCAATACCTGATGCCTACCAAAACATTTTTAGATACCTGTGTGATGATAGCCGGTCAGGATGGAACTTATGGACCTACTCATGGCGATGGTCAGATAAACTATGGAACCGACACTTATTTTAATGCGGCTCACGGATTGTATTCCAAAACCTACCCGTATGCCATTTCGGGCAGCAGCGCTGCTCAAATTATTCAGGATGTAAGCAAAGGCGTATGCTATGCCAACTACACAGCTCATGGAGGTTCAGATGGATGGTCAAGTCCCGGTTTTAGTGTCAACGATATTCCAGGCCTCAACAATGCCCACAAATACCCACTGATGGTTGGCAATTGTTGTGTTACCAACAAATATGACGAACCCGCCTGTTTTGGCGAAGCCCTTCTCAGGGCCGATGGAAAAGGAGCTCTGGGTTATATTGGAGGTTCCAATAATACCTATTGGGACGAAGATTATTATTGGGGCGTTGGCTATAAAAGCGGTATCCCCTTGCATCCAACCTATTCTGCCACCACCCTTGGCGCTTACGACCGAACTTTCCACGATCATAACGAACTTTTCGGCAATTGGTATGTAACCATGGGACAAATGGTAAATGCCGGAAACCTTGCTGTATCTCAATCAGGGAGCTCCCTTTATTCTTATTACTGGGAAATCTATCACCTCATGGGCGATCCTTCATTGATGGTCTATTTTTCTCAACCCGATCCCATGACTGTTTCGTATAGTTCTTTGATGCCTCTTGGTTCTGCTACATTTAATATTACAACCAATGCACCTTACTGCTATGCAGCCATCTCTATGGGAGGTGTTCTTTACGGCGCCGCTTTGGCCGATTCGCTGGGAAATGTAGTACTTAATTTAAATCCCATTTCCACACCCGGTAATGCCGATGTGGTAGTAACCTGTCAGAACAAACAGCCCTACATCGGAACGTTAGTGGTAGCATCACCCTCCGGGCCTTATGTATTGTATACCAAAAATCATATCAGTGGTTCAGATACCCTGGTCGATTATAATGAATCCAATGCTTTGGATGTCACTCTGAAAAACTACGGAGCCGCAAGTGCTAATGGTGTTAATGCCACCCTTTCCTCAACCGATCCTTATCTGACCATCACCGACAACACCCAGGCCTTCGGAACCATTGCCTCAAATGCTTCGGCAACACAAACTTCTGCCTACACTTTCTCCACCGTTGGCTACATCCCCGACCAGCACATAGCCGTTTTCCATATCAATATTGTTGATAATGCATCCAATACCTGGAGTTCGGATTTTTCATTTAAAATAAATGCCCCCGTTCTGGCCATTGGCAATTTTGTGATTGATGATGCAGCCGGAAACAACAACAGTGCTATCGATGCAGGAGAATCGATCAACATAATCATCCAATCATTAAACAACGGACACAGCAATGCGCCTATGACCACCGGTACATTGACCACCACAAGCCCTTATGTAACCATAACCAACGGCAACTTTAATTTCAACACACTGAATAAACTTTCTTCTGCCAATGCAACCTTCCCCATAACCGTTTCTCCCACCCTGCCCGATACAGCAACCATTGTTTTCAGATACGAATGTAAATCCGGAGCTTATCTGGTAATTAATTACTATTACGTTTCTGTGGGTCAGGCTATGGAGGATTTCGAAACCAACGATTTCACCAAATTCGATTGGCAAATGGGTGGAAACACACCCTGGATCATAACATCTACGGCTCCTTACGAAGGGCTTTATAGTGCAAAATCAGGTGATATTACCGATGGTCAGTCCTCGGAACTATTCGTGACCATGGATGTCTCTTCACAGGATACCATTTCTTTCTGGAAAAAAGTTTCCTGCGAAGAATACACCGGAAGCGGCACAACCACCTGGTATGATTATATGGAATTCCTCATCGACGGAAACTCAAAAGACCGATGGGATGGAATAAACACTAATTGGTCGAAAGCTCAGTATGTGGTCACCCCCGGTGCTCATGTGTTCAAATGGATTTATAAGAAAGACGGTTCCGTAAGTAATGGCGACGATTGTGCGTACCTGGATTACATCATTTTCCCACCGGCCATTAAAGTGGAAGCCTCAATAAACGAAATCAGCCATAATAACTCTTCGTTGACATGCAGCCCGAATCCGGCTAACGGAATTTCACACATTAGTTTTTTGATCGATCAATCAGAAAATGTTTCCCTCAATCTGATCGATGTTAACGGAAAAATAGTTGCAAAGATCATCAACAACACAAGCAAAACAGCAGGTGTTTACAACATCCTGGTCAATATGGCAAAATATCCTGCCGGCATCTACTACCTATCACTGAATACCGGAAAGAACATTACCACCGAAAAAATAGTAATCATTAAATAATTTTCCCATGAAGAAATATTTATTGCTTCTTTTAGCTTTAATTTTAAGTCAACAGATTAGTGCGCAAAACTGGACCAGCATAAGTTCCGTTTCTCCTACACCGGTTAAGATTAGCCTGATCTCACCCGACATTCAGCAATCTTCCTTCAACGTGGATGTAAAAGGTTTTTTCAGCCAACAGGTCAGCACACCCGCCGGAATTCAGCAGACCATCAGCGTTGAAAATGCTACCCCCATTTTACTGGCAGGAGCGCCCGACCTTCCCAAGGTCACAACTTCTCTGATTATTCCTGATAACCAAAACATGGAAGTAGTGGTTACCTACTCAAATTATGTGGATTATCAAAACTTTGAAATTGCACCCTCAAAAGGTAATTTTACCCGCGATATCGATCCATCGACTGTTCCTTATGTTTATGGACCTTCCTATTCACAAAACCAATTCTATCCCGGCACTTTGGCCGAGCTAAAAGAGCCTTATATCCTGCGCGATTTCCGTGGACAATCGGTAGTTACTTATCCGTTTCAGTACAACCCAATAACCAAAGTATTGAGGGTCTACAACAATTTAACAGTTAGTTTGCACAATGTTGCAGGTAACGTGGTGAATCCATTGATCAGAACCCAGGCTCTGGCGAGCATTGATAAAGAATTTAGCAATGTGTATGGCAGCCAGTTTTTGAATTATACTGCCAATCATAAATACACCCCTCTCAACGAGCATGGCAAAATGCTTATCATTTGCTACGACGCTTACATGGCAGCCATGCAACCTTTCGTTAACTGGAAAAATGATGAGGGTATCCCAACTACTATGGTCAGTGTAACGGCTGCTGGCTCAACAGCAGCCGCAATTAAAACTTATGTTACCAATTATTACAACACCAACGGCCTGACATTTTTATTGTTGGTGGGCGATGTGGCGCAGTGCCCTACATTTACAGCAGCCGGGGGTGGTTCTGATCCAACCTATGGGTATATTTTAGGGGCTGACCATTTTCAGGAGATACTGGTTGGACGTTTTTCGGCCGAAAATACCACACATGTTACCACTCAGGTAAACCGTAGTATTTCTTACGAACGAAACCCTCAGACAACAGCCGGTAAGTTCAATCATTGTGTGGGTATAGGTTCCGACCAGGGCCCGGGCGACGACAACGAATATGACTGGCAGCATCAGCGTAACATACTCAACGACCTCACCAATTATACCTATATCACCCGTGCCGAACTATTTGATGGAAGCCAGGGCGGTGTGGATGCCACTGGCAATGCCACAGCAGCTCAGCTGAGCGCCGAAATTGCCAAAGGTGCCGGCATAATCACCTATTGCGGACATGGTGCAGACGACCAGTTTGTAACTACTGGTTTCAATAATACCAATGTCAACGCACTTTCCAACACCACCATGTGGCCATTTATTTGGTCGGTGGCCTGTGTAAATGGGAATTTCACGGCAGGAACCTGTTTTGCCGAAGCATGGCTCAGGGCGACAAACGCTGGCTTGCCTTCGGGAGCTGTGGCAACCTTTATGTCAACCATCAACCAAAGTTGGAATCCACCCATGGAGGCTCAGGACGAAATGGTCGATATTCTTGTCGAAAGTTATACCGGTAATATCAAAAGAACCTTCGGAGGCCTCTCAGTGAATGGTGTATTTAAAATGAACGATACGTATTCAGATTACGACATGACAGACACCTGGACCATCTTCGGCGATCCTTCATTGATGGTACGCACAGACGATCCGCAAACCATGACTGTGTCGCATAACAATACACTCATGCTGGGCGAAACAAATTTGCTCGTGAATTGCAACGTCAATGGCGCATTTGTCAGTCTTACCATTAATCATCAGATCATAGGGACAGGCACTGTGGCAGCCGGTTCGGCAAACATCAGTTTCCCGGCCATCAGCGGCACGGATAGTGTTTTGGTTACCGTTACAGCCTATAATTTTATCCCCTACCAGGCAAAAGTTCCTGTTTTGTCGGTTTTGTACCCTGATGATGCTCAAACGCTGACCATTGTCAACCCCTTGGCAAACTATAATTGCGCAGGTCTGTCGGTTCAACCCAAAGTGGTTATTAAGAATATGGGCAATAACAACCTGTCAAGTGTTCATGTTACCTGTGTTTACGACGGTAACGTTTCAAGCATCATCTGGAACGGAACGCTGAACAGTCTTGCAACGGATACGGTAACTTTTCCTGCTATCACCCTTACTGCAGGTTCGCATACCCTTAAGGTCTACACATCACAGCCCAATGGCAACACCGATATCCATAATTTAAACGATACGGTCAGCCGCAATATAACGGCCAATAATCTGCCCCTCACGAGTTCGTTCAGCGCAGCAAACACTGAATTTTGCTCGGCTCCGGCCAGTATTACCTTTGCCAATAGCTGCCAAAACGCCACTACATATCTTTGGGATTTTGGCGATGGTAGCAGCAGTACCGAACAAAATCCAACGCACAATTATACCAATTTGGGTGTTTATTCAGTTTCACTGACTGCCGGTGCCGGTGTTTGCGGAAATGCTTACCACACCGAAACAAATTATGTTACCGTTGGAGCAACACCTCCCGCCATTAACGATACGGCAAGCTGCGGGCCGGCAAGTTTTGTACTCACAGCCAACGCTTCCGGCACCATCAGTTGGTACGATGTCGCCACCGGCGGAACCCCCATAGCTACCGGAAGCACTTACACCACACCGGTTCTATCGTCTACCACCACCTATTATGTCGAAAATTCAATTATTGCACCCATTCAGCATGTTGGTAAAGCTGATTCGGTTGGCGGTGGAGGTATGCACACCAACAATTCGTATTACCTGATATTTACTGTGAATACCCCTGTAACACTAAAAACCGTTAAAGTATATGCAGGCGCTGCAGGCAGTCGCACCATAACTGTAAGAAACAGCAGTGGTGCTGCTCTCAATCCTCCATTGACTACAACAGTTACTCTTCCTGCAGGTATGAGTACGGTTACTTTAAACTTTGCCATACCTGCCGGTACCGATTACCAGTTGGTTTGCACCAACACTAACCCCAATATGTATCGCAGTACCGGGGGTATTACGTTCCCATATTCTATTGGAGGTTTGATTTCAATAACAGGAACAAATGCTTCGGTGCCCCGTTATTATTTCTTCTACGATTGGGAAGTTCAGGGACAGAGCTGTATTAGCGCAAGAAATGAGGTTACCGCATCTATCAATTCAGCTCCGCCTTTGGCCGATTTTTCGTCAACAGCGAACGATTTGAGTGTTTCGTTCACCGATCTATCCACCAATTCGTCTACTTTTATTTGGAAATTTGGCGATGGCAATCAAAGCACCCTGCAAAACCCTACCCATGTGTATGCAACCTCCGGAACATATACCGTGAAACAGATAGTTTACAATGGCTGCGGTGTGGATTCTATTTCGAAAAATGTTTCGGTTATTGGAGTGGGAATTTCTGAAAACAATCAGGAAGTCAGCATCAGCATCCACCCCAACCCGTCCAACCATCAGGTGGTTAACATAAACGTTTCCAATGGACCTCAGCCTTCTGCAATTCGCATATTCAACGTAATGGGCAGCCTGGTTGGCGAACTAAAAACCGCCACCCGAAACGCCAACGGCTGGAACTATCTTTACAGCACCGCTGAATTAAATTCAGGGCTGTATTACATTGTTGTGAATTCGGGCAATAATAAAACGGTTCGGAAACTGGTGATCACTCAGTAAAATTATTTTTCAAACTAAAAACGTCTCAGCAATGGGGCGTTTTTTTTTGTATTGCCCAATAATATTGGTCTGCATGCACACATAGATATCTATGGGCTATGGCTGAAGATTCAGGGGTGTACCATAGATATTTATGAGCCTTTGTTGAAGATTCAAAGGTTAACCATAGATTTCTATTGACTATAGCTGAAAGTTCAGCATTGCCCAATAGAAACCTATGAGTCCTGTCTGAAGTTTCATGGGAGCACCATAGATATCTATGTGCCTTAACTGACGATTCAATTGTGTGCCATAGAAATCTATGGAATATCGGGAAGATAATTATTATTCCATTTACACAAAAAAAGGCCGGCTCAAAAGAACCGACCTTTCTTCAATCATTAAAAAAAATACGTTAAAATTTCACGCCAAAGGTTACCAGGGCGTTGTGAGCTACAAGTTTATTATCTACCGGATAGGCAACTGTGGGATACAGATAATATTTTTCTTTGGACATGATATAAGAATAAGATGCATCGAGGAAAAAACGGTCGAATTTGACACCCACACCCCCGTTAATTGCCTGACGGTTCCCGCCATATATCTTCGAATCGTAAGGGTTGGTGCTGAAAGTGTAACCTCCGCGCAAAGCAAAATCTTTGATCTTAACTTCGAAACCGGCCCTGACGTTTGATTGAAAAGCAAGCCGGGTATCGATGGCACGGTTTTCTTTGCTAAAATTATAGGTGGTTGCTTTCAGGCGCGCGCCTTTGTAATCGACCATTTCGTATTCGCCCGTGATGAGCGCCACTTTGCCTATGACAAAAGCCAGACTGGCATTGGCCTTAAATGGTGTATTGAGTGAGTAATCGAAATTTCCTTCAGGCGATTTTGCCGAATAAATGGTGCCATCGTCGAACTGCGATTTCATATCGGCCGTCCATTTATCCCTCATGGAATAGAAAGTAGGTGTGTGGAAGGCTGCCCCGACGCGCATCCAGTCGGTGATACGATAGATGAAACCCAACTTGAAATTGAATCCGCTGCCGTGAGTTTCGAGATAATAGTTATAGGCCATGTGTTTGAAACCTGCGATGGTATCGGCCTGATCGGTTTCTTCATAAGTTGAATTTTCGAAGTAACGCAGGTATGGGAAACCGAAGGTTCCGCCTATATAGAGGCGATCGTTCCAGTTGCCGCCAATGGTTATTACCAATTCGTTGTTGGAGCCCGACACATCCATGGTTTTCTGATGCAGGGTACCCCCCTTTGGAACTGCCGAAATATAATCGGTAAGGCTGCCGAGGGTATCGATCATGTATGTGTTGAAAGCGAGTTTGGTGTCGAACAAATCTAAATCGTCGGGTTCGGTTCCCTGGGCATCGGCGCGCAAATAATCCATATAAGATGTTTCGGGATTGCCGCCCTCGATGTAAGAGTTGTAGTTATAATTGTTGAGGCGGTTGAATCCAATTCCAAACTGAATGGCTTTGCAGGCCGTTTCTTTTTTGGGTTTTACCACGAACACGGCTCCGAAATTGCCGAGATTGAAGTTGTATTTTCGGTCGTCGGAAGGGCTGCCGTTGAAGGTCGATTTCAGCACCGTAAAATATACCGACGGGGTGATGGATATTTCGCTTTTTTGATAGATACCAATGCCTGCCGGGTTGATGCTTAATGATGAGAAATCGCTGCCCAAAGCTCCGAACGAACCGCCCATGGCTGTGGCACGGGCAGTTCCGCTATAGTAAACCTGAGAATAACGTAGGGCGTCAGTTTCGTTTTGCGCCGTAATTTGGTAAATGGCTCCGGTGCAAATTAAGACTGTTATTAAAAAATACTTTTTCATTGTAGAGTTCTGTTAGTTAAATTATCTTTTTCCTGATTTGATAGTTCCGCCTGAGCCTGAAGAACCCGATGATCTGGATCCACCGTTGTTGCTTCCACCCGAATTGGAAGGAGTGGAATAGGTGCTGCGGCTACCTGAATTGTTTGAGGGAGTTGAATAGTTGCTACGGCTTCCGGAGTTGTTGGAAGGAGTTGAATAACTGTTGTTGCTTCCCGAATTGTTGGAAGGTTTGGAATAAGAATTTTGATTGCCCGAATTGTTGGAAGGGGTGGAATAGCTATTGTTGCTTCCTGAATTATTGGAAGGTTTGGAATAATTAGAATTGCCTCCCGAGTTCTGAGGAGTTTGGTAAGTAGGCCTGTTATACGAATTGTTGTTGTTCGTATTAGGGGTCACTTTTTGCTGATCGTTGCCCGGTACCGTATACGTTTTAGGATTGGTATACTGTTGCTGGGGTTTGGTTTGATTGTTATAGTTGGGATTGGTATAGGGTTTAGTGTTGCCATTTGTGTTAGGATTGGTACGTTGATTGTTGTTGTTTTGATTCTGATTCACATTGGGCTTAGTGTAGTTGTTGTTATTGTTAGGTTTGGTATAGGTATTCTGGTTTGGTTGAATGTAGGTGTTTTGATTCGAATTTACATTGGGTTTGGTATATGTGTTCTGATTCGAATTCTGTATTGGTTTGGTATAGGTATTATTGTTCTGATTCACATTTGGCTTGGTTTCGATAGTGTTGCCAGGCTTTGTATAGTTATTATTGTTCGAATTAGAGTTTACATTAGGTTTTGTCTCAACATTGTTACCAACATTTGGTTTGGTATAATTATTAATGTTGTTGTTGGAATTTACGTTAGGTTTGGTTTCGATAGTATTGTTTGGCTTGCTGTCGGTATTATTGCCCACAACAGGTTTGATCCCAAGGGTAGAATTATTGTTCAGTTC
The DNA here is from genome assembly GCA_964469155.1 of uncultured Bacteroidales bacterium. Lineage (GTDB taxonomy): Bacteria > Bacteroidota > Bacteroidia > Bacteroidales > CAIWKO01 > CAIWKO01. The sequence goes on along the minus strand of CAYXXU010000017.1, from coordinate 46,815 downwards.
ATTGCCTTTTACAGCGTTAGTCTTGCCAATCTGTCCCTGCATAATTCCCTTGCTTCCTGTAAGACCGTTAACCGGTTTGTTCAGATTTCCGTTCAGGTTGGTAATAAGATTAGGATTGATGAATGTTCCGGTTGTGTTGACCATATTCACATCATTCATGTGAGCCTGTATGTATTTTCCACCGAAAGATTGGTCTGAATTATTTCCTGCAATGACTGACGATCCGGCAGTATTGTCTCTGTGTCCGTAGTAGTATGAATTATTATCGTAGCTGTTGAAATAATGATCAGGGTTGTAGCCATAACCGCCACCATCATAATATCCATCCCAATAACCATCGTAGTAACCGTTTCCGTATCCATCCCAATAGCCATTATTATATCCTGCCCAATAACCGTTCCCGTAGCCATATCCGTAACCATAACCGCCACCCCAGTATCCGCCATAACCCCAGCCACAGCTCCAGCATGAGCTATATCCCCACCAGGGACGATAGTAATAAGAAGGCCACCACCAGTTATAACCGGTATAAATGCTTACACCATAGAAATAAGGGTCGTAGTTGTACCAGTAGCTATTTGTATAGTAATCGTCGTAGTAACCATAACCCAGGTCGTAATCATTAAACCTTTTTATACGTGAAGCATACCCATAATCGTAATAATCATCATAATAATTATTGGTTATGTAAGTATTGCCGTTACCGTTCTGATCGTAATAGACAGAGGTATCAGAATAATTCGGATAATTATTTGCATTACCGTTGCCATTGTTGTTTGATTCGGTTGACCTATTATCCGGAGTAGTATAATTATTCACCTGATCCTGGTTTGAACTATTATCTGTTTCGGTATAGTTTCTTGTTGGTTCAACGGGCCTGTTTGAGCGGTTATACTCATCAGCAGTGGTTTGAACCGGTCCGCCCTTCTTTACATAGACATCATCCTCGAACGACCTTCGAGTTTGATCAGAAGACTTGCAAGAAACAAGAAAAGTTGTTATTGCAATTAGAACCAGTGTTTTGAATAATGTTTTCATGGTGTAACCTCCGTTTTATTATGTTAGGAACTCTATTTTTTTATTAGTTTTGCATTAATTATCAAAATTATCACAAATTCTATACCACTTTGCATTATGGCTAAAGATTTTATTACAAAAGAAGAAAATTATTCACAATGGTACAACGATCTGGTGATAAAAGCCGACCTCGCCGAAAATTCTGCGGTGCGTGGTTGCATGATCATCAAGCCTTATGGCTACGCCATTTGGGAAAAAGTACAAGCCACTCTGGATAAAATGTTTAAGGATACGGGACATTACAATATGTACTTTCCGCTTTTCATACCGAAATCGTTTTTCAGCAAAGAAGCCAGCCATGTGGAAGGTTTTGCCAAAGAATGTGCCGTGGTGACCCACTACCGGCTAAAAAATGACCCGAATGGCAAAGGTGTGGTTGTTGACGAAGATTCGAAGCTTGATGAAGAATTGATAATACGGCCCACCTCAGAAACAATTATCTGGGATGCTTACCGCAATTGGATTAAGTCTTACCGCGATCTACCTATACTGGCTAATCAATGGGCCAATGTGGTACGCTGGGAAATGCGGACACGGTTGTTTTTGCGTACCACAGAATTTCTCTGGCAGGAAGGTCATACGGCACATGCTACCGAAAAGGAAGCCCTGGAAGAAGCCGAAAGAATGCTGGATGTGTATGCTGATTTTGCTGAGAGTTTTATGGCAATGCCTGTTACCAAAGGAACAAAGTCGCCCAACGAACGTTTTGCCGGAGCTATAGAAACCTATTGCATTGAGGCATTGATGCAGGATGGAAAAGCATTGCAGGCAGGCACGTCGCATTTCCTGGGACAAAACTTTGCGAAGGCTTTTGATGTAAAATATCTGACCAAAGAAAACAAACTTGAGTATGTCTGGGCCACATCTTGGGGTGTATCGACCCGATTGATGGGGGCTTTGGTTATGACACACTCGGATAACAAAGGACTGGTTCTTCCTCCGAAACTGGCCCCTATTCAGGTGGCAATTGTTCCCATTTTTAAAACTCCTGAACAGCTTGCTATCATAAAAGAAAAAATTCTGCCTGTTAAAAAAGAACTTGAGGCCAAAGGCATTTCTGTGAAATTTGATGACAGGGATACCGAAACTCCGGGCTGGAAATTCTCGGAATATGAATTTAAAGGTGTTCCGGTAAGGCTCGCCATTGGGCAAAGAGATATTGAGAACAATACGATTGAAGTGGCCAGGCGCGATACCCTTGAAAAATCGACTTATCAATTTACCGATATTGTGAGCAAGATAGAACACTTGTTGGAGCACATTCAGGAAAACTTATTCCAAAAGGCCAAGACCTTTACGGACGACAATACGTTTTATGCCCATTCGTGGGATGAATTTAAAGACATTATTGAAAACAAGGGAGGTTTTGTGATAGCTCATTGGGATGGGACACCTGAAACCGAGCAAAAAATTAAAGACGAAACCAAAGCAACCATAAGATGCATACCGTTGAATAACCCGCTGGAAAATGGCAAATGTGTTTACTCAGGGAAACCATCAACACAGAAAGTTATTTTTGCAAAAGCATATTAACCTGTTTCAATTAATTCTTATATTTGCTTTAAATTTAAAAACAAATTATTATGGCTGGTGTAAATAAAGTTATTCTGGTGGGTCATTTAGGAAAAGACCCTGAAGTAAGGACATTTGAAAATTCTTTCGATCCTAGCAAACCTAATAAAGTTGCAAAATTTTCGTTGGCGACAACGGAAACTTATAAAAATAAAGACGGACAGAAAACAGACATGACCGAATGGCATAATATTGTTCTTCGAAGGGGTCTGGCAGAGGTTGCTGAGAAATATCTGAGAAAAGGTCAACTGGTATTTATTGAAGGGAAAATAAAAACCCGGACCTATGAGAAAGACGGACAAACAAGATACATCACCGAAATTGAAGGCGACAACATGACTATGCTTGGGGGCAAAAAAGATTCAGATGCTCCGGGGGCAGTAGTACCAGAAGCTCCATCAGAACCGGAGGTACCACCTACAATTGAAGACGATCTCCCCTTCTGATATTTTAATCTGAAAAATCCATAATGGATTTGTTGCACCTTATAGTAAACTCAATAGTTTTAAGTCTTCTACAACCAGTAACCCCCGGTATTGTATTGGGGTTTATCTCTATTATTATTTTATTGATCTGTTCAGCCCTGATTTCGGGTTCGGAAATGGCATTTTTTTCTTTAGATTCCAAACAACTTGAGGAAAATAAAAACAAGAAGAAATACAATCTGGACGGGATTAACAAACTTATCGATCAGCCCCAGAGGCTTCTCGCTACCATTCTGATCGCAAATAATCTGGTAAATATTTCAGTGGTTATTATTTCGACCTATGTGACCATAAATTTGTTCGACCTTAGAAACCATTATTTATTGAGTTTTTTAATTGAATTTGTTGTGATTACCTCTTTAATTCTGCTATTTGGTGAAATGCTTCCGAAGATTTATGCCAATAAATATCCTTTTAAGTTTGCAACCATCATGGCTGGTCCTATGTTGTTTCTAATGAAGTTTTTTCATCCGCTCAGCATTATAATGGTAAGTTCAACACGATTGATCGAAAAAAGAATTGCCCTTAAAAAACATGATCTCTCTTTTGCTGATTTGTCGAAAGCCATTGAAATTACTTCGAATGAAAAAACACACATTCACGAAAAGAAAATCCTGAAAAGGATAGTTAAGTTTGGTGATATTGAAGTTTCGGGGGTAATGAAGCCCCGCATTGATATTATTGCTGTTGAATATAATACAAGTTTTACGGACCTGGTGGGAATTATTCAAGACGCAGGTTTTTCAAGGGTGCCGGTTTATAAAGAGTCATTTGACAACATAGCAGGCATTTTACACATTAAGGATTTGCTACAATATCTTAAAAAAAATGCTGATTTTGTCTGGCAAGACCTGATACGCCCACCTATTTTTGTTCCTGAAAACAAAAAAATCAACGACCTTTTAAACGAATTTAAAGAAAAGAAAATCCATATGGCCGTGGTGGTTGATGAGTATGGCGGCACATCAGGTATTGTCACCCTGGAGGATATACTGGAAGAAATTGTAGGCGAAATCAGCGATGAATACGACGAAGAAACCGATAATGTGAGCTATCAAAAGATAGATGATCTGAATTATATTTTTGAAGGGAAAACATCCTTAAATGACCTTATAAAAATTATCAATGTTCCCGATACTTATTTCAACGATATTAAAGGTGAGGCTGAATCGCTGGCAGGCATGATACTTGAAATAACCGGGAAAATACCTCAAAAAAAAGAGGTCATTAGTTATAAAAATCTAACCTTTACCATAGAGTCAGCTGATCACAGGAGAATCATAAAAATTAAACTTAATATCAACCCTCAAATCAATGAATCAACTGAATAAACATTATTCAACTTATTTGCTCATTTTTTTATCTGTTTTCTTATTTCTTTCGTGCAATAATAATGATTATTCGCCCAAGCCACGTTCGTACTTCAGAATAGCCCTGCCTGAAAAGAAATACGTTTTGCTCGACAGCGTTTATCCCTACACTTTTGAATATCCGAGCTATGCAGTTATCAGGCCGGACGAAAACTCAAATAAGGAACCTTATTGGATCAATCTCGAATTTCCGCTATACAAAGGCACTTTGCATATCAGTTATAAACCCGTGAAGAACGATAGTTCCCTGTTTCAGTATTTCGAAGATTCAAGAAACTTTGCCAATAAACACATTGCCAAAGCAAATGATATTGAACCTATTATTATTTCGAACGACACCAATTCAGTGTACGGGATTATCTACGATATTTCAGGCGTAGGAGTTGCCTCTACTTACCAGTTTTGTGCCACCGACAGCGTGAAACATTTTTTGCGAGGAGCTTTATATTTTAATATAGAACCCAATAACGATTCATTGATGCCTGTAATCGATTTCATCAAGAAGGATATTGACCACCTGATCAAAACCCTGAAGTGGAAAAAGTAGGTTCAACCCGCTAAAAAATCGCCAACCTCTTCCAGAAAAAGTTCAGGTTCATCCACGTGGACCCAGTGGCTGGCATTTGGTATTGTCTGTAATGTTGCCTTCGGAAAGTGGAGAAAAATGGGTTTCATATCGGCATCAGTAATAAAATCGGATGCTCCGCCTTTTATAAACAACACAGGCTTTGTATATGGAAGATCTTCGTAAACAGGAGTCATCAGGGTTTCAATATCTTTTATTATGACAGGCAGGTTAGCTTTCCATTCAAACCCTCTATCAGATCTTCTTTTAAGGTTCTTCATGGCATGGCCCCTCACCCTTGGGTCAGGAATGTAGCGTGCCAGAAACTCTTCAATGGCAGAAAGCGTCAGCAGGGTGTTAAAATCAACACGGCTCATAACCTCCATCATATTAGAAATGCTTTTGTTGCCAGAGTATTTTCGGGGTGCAATATCGACCACAACAAGTTTTTCGATAAGATCAGGATGTTGCAAGGCGACAGACATCGCTATCCTGCCTCCCAAGGAATGGCCTAACAAAAGCACGGTATTAAATCCGGAAGTTTTTATCAGTTCCACTATGTCTCCGGCAAGGGCCTGTAAATTAAAATCGTCGGAATGGGGCGAATTGCCATGATTCCGCTGGTCGGGAAGTATTACTTTGTATCTTTTCGCTAATTCTCTTGCAGGCATAATCCAGTTATCGCTCATGCCCAGCAAACCGTGCAAGATGATCAGCGGTTTGCCTTCGCCGAAGGTCCTGTAGAATAGTTGCATAGTTTACAGCAATTCTCCGGCTAAGTTCGCCAGTTCGGAGCGCTCGCCTTTTTCGAGGCGGATGTGTGCATAGATGGGATGATGTTTAATCTTATCTATCAGCACCGACAATCCGTTACTTTCGGAATCGAGGTAAGGAGTATCTATCTGGTAAATATCGCCAGTAAGGATTATCTTGGTGTTTTCACCGGCACGGGTAATAATGGTTTTTACCTCATGGGGCGTCAGGTTTTGGGCTTCATCGACAATGAAGAAAATGTTTGAAAGGCTGCGTCCGCGAATGTATGCCAAAGGAGTGATGACCAGCTTTTCTTTTTCGACAGCTTCGGTGATGTTTTTGAATTCCTTGTCTTTTTCGTCGAACTGATGTTGTATCATTTTCAGGTTGTCGAACAAAGGCTCCATATAGGGATTCAGTTTCGACTTGATGTCGCCGGGCAGGAACCCGATATCCTTATTACTCAGGGGAACCACCGGACGGGCCATGTATATCTGTTTGAAATCGCGCTTTTGTTCCAGCGCTCCAGCCAAAGCCAAAAGAGTTTTTCCCGTACCGGCTATCCCCTGAACGGTAACCAGTTTTACGTTGGGATTCAATATGGCATGCAGGGCAAAAACCTGTTCGGCATTGCGCGGACTGATGCGGAATGCAGAGCGTTTCTCAATACGCTCGATGAGGCCCGTGATGGGATTAAAAAAAGTAAGCGCTGAACTCTTGGTGTTTTTCAGGATGAAATAATGATTGGGAATGGGTTTGACCACTCCGATATCCTCGGGAGAGCACGAACCCGACTGATATATTTTATCGATAACACTCCCGGGCAAGCCTTCTATCAGGGTTTTTCCGGTGTATAATGATTCTATGTCTTTTATCTTGCCGGTTTCGAAATCTTCGGCAACAATGTTCAGTGATTTGGCTTTCAATCGCAGGTTGATATCCTTGGAAACCAGAATCACCTTTTTATCGGGGTGGTCTTTGATGAGTGAGAGGGTTGCATTCAGAATGCGATGATCGGGTTTGTCTTCGCCGAATACCTTGCAGGCGTCAACATGTCCGCCATGACCGTTCATTATCACTTTGAACAGGCCTCCATCCTTGAAGTCGAGGGGGATCCATTCCTGCAGGGTATAATTGGTGGACAAGGTGTCGATGATGCGGATGAATTCGCGGGCCTCGAAGTTTTTGATGTCGTTTCCTTTTTTGAAGTTGTCGAGTTCTTCGAGCACTGTGATGGGAATCGCTACGTCGTTGTTATCGAAACTGCGGATGGCATTGTGGTTATAAATGATTACGGAAGTGTCGATTACAAAGATCTTTTTGTCGGCTGCTTTTTGCTTTTTAGCCATAGTTGGGGAGTAAGTTTCTTTTGCGAAGTTAAAATTACCGGATTTCACAGGCGAAAAAACCATGCCCTGAACTGAGTTACTCACATGGTAGGGTTAATAAGTGGGGAGTTTAGAATTTGGAGTCGGGATTTCGGAGTTGAGGAGAGATTGTGAGGCTATGAGGCTGCAAGGCAATGAGGTTGTAAAAGGTGACAGGGTGTTTTTCAATAGTGACAGGGTGTTTTTTGATTTGGCTGAGTGTTTTTGGAATGTTACAAGATGTTTTTGAAAGGTTACAGTCTGTTTTTGGAAACTAACAGGGTGTTTTTAAATAGTAGCAGGGTGTTGGAAAAAAGTGACAAGGTGTTTTTAGGATGTTACAAGATGTTTTTGATTTATGACAATGTGTTTTCAGAAAGTGATAGAGTGTTGGAGGGAAGTGAATGGGTGTTTTTGAAAGGTTACAGTCCGTTTTTGGGAAGTGACAGAGCGTTTTTAATATGTTCCAGTCTGTTGGACATTAACTATCGTTCGAAAATGCAAAAAACAAGTATGCAAAGGTCAAGCATTTTGTTTCACATTTTGGCGTAACCGGAAGAGAATAAAAATAAGAGCAGAAATAAGGAGGGTGGTGAGCAAGAGAATTAGAGCGTTGTTGGTGCTGCCAAAGGTTTCGAAATTGATGTCTGCATAGCCAAGGGCAGAAATGTAGGCAACCACTACAATCAGTCCGTTGTTGATGAAATGGATGATGATGGGTATCCAAAGGTTGCCCGACCAGTAGAAAAGATATCCCAAATATAATCCTAACAGAAAACGGGGAATGAAACCGAAGAACTGGAAATGTATGGCACTGAAAATAAATGCTGTTACGAAGATGGCTACATGAATATTTTTGAACCATTCGGAAAACAAACGCTGCAAGATGCCTCTAAAGAAAAACTCTTCACCAATGGCCGGCAAAATAGCAATCATCAGCAAATTAATCAAAAATCCGGATACGGAAACTGTGCCTAAAAATGCTTTAGTCAAATCAGCAGCCTGGGTTTCGGAGTTGCGCATCCATTGTTCGATGCCGGCTAAAGATTCAGGCAACTTCATGGAAGCATTGGCTTCTCCGATCCAGTTGATAAGAGGAATTGCAAGAAGAATAATTGCCACAGACAGAAATAATAGTATCAGCGGCAAGCGGAAATTGAGCTTTAAATATTTGTGGACCGGGGTGCCTGTGAATAATGCGAAAAGCAGGACGGGTACTATGAAAAGGGCAAACTGGTTTACGATCTGAAGGTATTCCAGTTTGGAAACCAGTCCGGGATCGGTGATGCTGCCTGTCACCTGAATTCCATCGAGGAAAGAAGAACCAAAGATGGGAACGGCAATTAATATGCCCAATACGTTCACGAAAAACAGGCTGGCGATAATGATAAGAATGAAAAAAATGAGCTGGAGGTAGGGAGGTTTGTTTTGGAAAAGGGGTTGGATTACCATAAAGGAAGTTGATTTTTGGACAATAATACGAATTTTTAGGGGAAGGAGGGTAATATTTCCCGCAGATTGTGCAGATGGACGCAGAGGGGATAGAGACTTAAAGGTTGGACGCTGATGAACCCGATGAGTTAAGATAGGGTAGGATTTTAAGAGGTAGACTCAGATGGACGCAGAGGGGTTTATGATGGGTTATGATTGTTGGATGATAATATTTATTTAATTTTAGAAAAATTTGAAAGGTTTGGAGATTAAGAATCAATTATTTCATTCGGCAAAGATAAAAAAGGCTGTTACACTGTTATTATTTATAGGGCTGATGAGTTTTTTCTGCCTGAGGTTCTATAAGGATAATATCAAGAGTTTTCCTTCGCATGTGCATGCCTGGGCGCAAGCCGACCGATATGCACTGGCACTGAATTTTCAGAAGAACGGATTTGACCTGTTCCATCCCCAAACGTATAATCTATCGCCACAATTTCCATCAAAGATCCCACTGAAAGTTGAAGAAGGTATAACCCAGGTTGATCTGCCCATACATGACTATATGGTGGGTATAATAATGCAACTCACGGGGCATAATGGTCCTTTTGTTTTCAGGTTTTACAGTTTGCTTTGGGGGGCGCTGGGATTTTTGTTTTTATTTCTGCTGGTTCTGAAAAATTCGCAGTCAACGGTTAAATCCTTATCGGTATTGGTTTTCGCTTTTTTTTCGCCGGTGCTGATCTATTATATGGATGGGTTCCTTCCGTCGCTGACTTCGGTGGCGAATGTATTTATTGCCTACTATTTTTATTTTGCGTATCTGAGAAGCAGGAATTACGGAAATTTAATGATTGCAGTTGCCTTTGCCTTACTGGCAGGACTTAGCCGTACGCCCACCTCTTTGTTTTTGGGAGCCATGTTTTTGCAGGAGATACTGGCAATGATTAAACAGAAAAAGTGGAACGGAAAAGTTGTTGCTGTATTTGTAATAGCATTTGCCGTTTTACTTGGTTATTTCCTTTATAACCGATGGCTGGCAATGACTTACGGATCGGTATTCCTGACGAAGCTATTGACAGTTAGCAGTATAGCAGAATTGAAGGAGAATCTTATTTTTGTTTACCAGAGTTGGTTTACTTCCTATTTTACGATATACCATTACATTACTTTGCTGCTGTTTGGTTTTGCTTTTCTGATACAGAGAATCAGGAAGCAAAAGTTGACGGCATTTCAGAAAAACCTGAGTATTCAGATACTCATAACGGTGGTGGTGTGTACGATTTATTTTATGGTGATGATACGACAGTTTCACAGCCACGATTACTATTTTCTGGATAGTTTCTACATTCCGCTGATACTGGTTTTCATCCTTTTTCTGGATTCATTGGATCTGAAATCTGCCACATCAAGGGTTTTTACGGGCATTTTTATTATCCTGTTCGGTTACTTTGGTTATGGTAAATGCAGGGATGATATGGCGGCCAGATATGCGGATGACACGAATAACAGGTCGTTTTGTGAAGTAAACAGTTTTAATGGCTCAAAAAAATATCTTGATTCGCTGGGCGTCAGAAAAGATGCTACTATGCTGGTTATAGATGCCTATTCGGCAAATATTCCGATGATACTGATGGACCGCAAAGGATATGCGCTGATAGGAACCAATGAGGAAAATATCAGGGAGTTTCTTTCAAAATCTTTTGATTATGTGGCTATGCAAAATGAATTTATTCTGGCTGAGGTGGTGAATTATTATCCTGGCATCGTTGATGAACTGGAACCCATTGGCACAAACGGGAAGATATCAGTATTTAAAAAGCTATACAGGGAAAAGAGCATGGCGGAGTTTTTACAGATCAAGGATGAAGTTCTTTTTTGCAAATCGTCCTGCTTAATAGATTTGGATTCGTGCGTGGAATTTCTTTCGGGGGAAATAAACTGTGATTCAAGCCTACTGATAAGCGAGGAAAATGAATATGGGGATGTATTTGAAACAGACATCAGCCAATATCATAGCAAAAACCTTTCGCTGATATTTTGTGCCGATTGCAGACTTAATGCTTTCCGGCATGACAATACCGACCTGGTTGCTACGATGAATGATGAATCGGGGCAGATATATTATAAGAGTTTTGCTTTGAATCAATATCTCGGGAATGAAGTTGTAGGGAATTTCAGGAAATTATATTTTGCCTATCCATTAGGTTTTAAAGCGGAAGGGAAAATAACCCTAAAGCTTTATATCTGGAACAATGGGAAAAATGAGATAGAATTAAAAAAAATCGGGGTTTGGATTATTGGGAGTTCTGAATAGCCAGGCTTTTTTTCGCACTCGATATGCTTGCATTCAACTCGAAACCAACCAGCAGGGAAATAGAATTTAAATACAGCCACATCAATATGATAATAATGGTTCCGATTGAACCATACAAGGCATTGTACTGCGCAAAATTATCGACATAATAATTAAAGCCTAAGGTAGTGGCAATAAAAAGAATTGTGGCAAGGGTAGAGCCGGCTGAGATAAAACGAAAACGTTCCTTCTTGGCAGGTGCGAGAAAGTACATGAACGAAATTGCAAAAAACACCATCAATAGCACTACTATCCATTTACCGAATTTAATTACAAATATTACGAAATCTCCATTCAATATTTTGTGAGCCTCAAGATAATTCAGTGCCCCGGTTCCTATAAGAATCAGACATATTGAGGCAAATAGCAAAATCGATATGATGATCATCAGCACAATTGAAATAAGATATTGCTGCAATACTTTTCGGGTCTCAATACTATGAGAAGTATTATTAAAAGCAACTATCAATCCCAAAAAACCATTTGAGGCAAAATATAAGGCCAAAACAAACCCAACGGAAAGCAGACCACCCTGCTGTCTTGAAACAATATCCGTAATGGTTGAGCTAAGCAACAAATAAAAATTTTCAGGAACCGCATCATGCAATTGTTCAAGTAATGTTGCCTGAAAGTTCTCAACCGGAATGTAAGGAATGAGTGTAAAAAAAAAGATAATAGCAGGAAATAGTGCCAAAAAGAACTTAAATGCAATGGAACTTGCGCGGGTAGTAATGGCTCCATCCATCAAACCCTTGATAAAAAAGATTATGACATCAAACAAGGGCATTCCATCAAAACCGGGTAAAATTATCTTTTTGGTAACCCTTTGAAAAGTCTTAAAAAGCTTTGAAGAAAGAAGCAGTTCTTTTATGTTTACTTTTTTCTTCATTCAACAGCTTTTAAGCTCAAATCGAGGCTTTTGATGTGATGGGTGATGGCTCCGACAGAAATAAAGTCGACCCCGGTTTCGGCATATTCCCTGATGGTATCCAGTGTAATTCCTCCGGAGGCTTCCGTTTCGAATTTGCCATCAATGATTTGTACTGCAAGTTTTAAATCCTGCGGTGAAAAATTATCAAGCATGATCCTATGAACCTGTCCCACCTTCATAACCTCTGCCAATTCTTCAAAATTACGGACCTCAATTTCAATTTTCAGATCCTTTCCTATGCGGGCTAAATATGCCTGTTCGGATAAAATGGCTTTTGTAATTCCTCCGGCAAAATCAACATGATTGTCTTTTATCATCACCATGTCATAAAGCCCCATTCTATGATTCATTCCACCACCCAGGCGAACGGCCATTTTTTCGAACACCCTCATGTTAGGTGTGGTTTTGCGGGTATCGAGCAAACGGGCCTTTGTCCCCTGGATCATCTTTGCATATTTATGGGTAGCGGTGGCAATACCACTCATTCGCTGCATAAAATTCAGCACGGTGCGTTCGGCAATCAGCATGGATTTGACCGGGCCATTTACATAAAAAACAATATCGCCCATCTTAACCCCGCTCCCATCGTCGATCAATTGCTCCATGGAAACCGAAGGATCGACTTTATAAAACACTTTTCTGGCAATATCAACCCCTGCAATTATTCCGTTTTCCTTAACCAGGAGCTTCATTTTGCCTCTTGCTGAAGTTGGGATGGTGGCTTCGGATGTATGATCGCCATCACCGATATCTTCGTGAAGGGCTTGTTCGATAAGTTGTTCTATTGAATTCATAAGAGTTCATTTAGCGGTTGCGCTAAATTACAAAATTAACGAACAGGAAATATATTTCAGGATTATTCAGATTCGAACTGTAACTGATGGATCAGAGGAATCCCGTTAATCTTCTTAAGTAAAATGTAGGTTCTGAATTTTGCAGTTTTAGTAAGCAGCGTTCCGATTGAAAATTGAGCGCCCTCGTTTGATGACCCTTGTTGATTGATCTTGAATGAAACCGGAGGATACTGGGAGAAAAAATTCTTTACGATCATTTCGGCCTGCGATTTACTGTAGGTCCCATCACCTGACGGCACTGTAAGATCGACCGTTGAATTAAAATAGACGGCCAATTTTTTTGCGTCTCCGGCAGTAATTGCCGCAACAATGTTGGTGATGATATCATCATCAGCAATTGCAATAGAGGTATCTCTATTATTTGTTGGGGCAGATGGAGCTGCAATGACAGCAAAAGAGAAAAAACAAAAGAATGATATGAGTATAAAAGATTTCATAATGATTGATTTATGGCAACAATATTACAAAAACCAAGCCAGTTATTTGATCAGTAAAAAAATTAGTTCAGGTGCAAAATTAAGAATCTAATTAAAAGTTTGAAAATAAACATCATCTAATTACCTGAAATTTATTTAAAAAAACCTCATCATCGGCCTCTAGCCTTATAAAATACATGCCATTGGTTAATGATGAAATATCGATGACGCCTTTATTTTCAATTATACCTTTTAGAACTTCATTTCCTACTGAATTATAAACCTGGTAACTTGTCAGGTGCTGCGTTTGATCTGTTGTAAAAATTAAAAAATATTTTGCAGGTATCGGATACAGGTTGAATTTTACATCTCGGGTTTCCGATTCGTAAATTCCAACGACAGTTACATGGACGGTAATTTCCAAAGTATCGGTTTCACAAGCTTTGAAAGCAATCAGTTTGAGGGAATAATCGCCTACCGAACTGTATGAATGAACAGGTGCCGGCAGGGTGGAAAACTGTCCGTCGCCAAAATCCCAAAAGGAAGAGGTGGCATTTTGTGAATTATTGATGATAGTGATAGTATTCTGGTTTTGATTGAACGAAAAGTCTGCTTTCACTTGCGTTGTGTCAATATTCCACACAGAAAGGCTGTCAAAAACAGCCTTATTGGCATATTGCTGCAAATGCAAGGCTGTTGCAGTATTTAATCCGGAAGGGACATAAGCCCCAATGGGAGATCTTTGGAACAAAGTTGCATAAAAAGAACAGGCAGCCAGATAGCTTCCGGCCAGGCTGGGATGGCTCTCATCAGGATTATATAAATTAATTGAATCGCCTTCATTCCTAACTCTTTTCCATACCACTCCGACCGGAGAAACCATTGCATTAAGAGTTTGACCCATGTGCAAATAGCTCTGCCTTAAGCTTGCCTGCATCCCTTCGTAAGTACAAATAGGAGGATAGGAAGCACAATTGCCTGCATCACCGTTCTTGCGGCCCCAGGTCATAAAGAATACGGTTTTGGTGCAGGAGTCGTTTTTCTTTATGTACTTGTTCAATGAATCAGCAAAAAGATACACCTCGGCAGCTACTTGTGAGGGAGGAAATGCCGGTAACTGACTTTGTTCCTGCAATACCACATAATCCCAGGATGCTGAATTTATCTTGCTTACAGAAGTAGCATCTACAGAATGTTGCTGAAGAGTATATCCTCCGGGGGTATTTTGATCGGTCACCAAAGTATCGCCTTTGGAAAGAGCCACTTGTTTTATCAGATTTGGCAGGTCGTTCACATAAGTGTAACTGTTGCCCAGAAACAATGCCTCCAGTTTCTTTTGGCCGGAAGTTTCGGAAAATGCAGAGCAAATCAGCAATATTATTAAGGGAACCGTACTGTATTTCATTTCAATTTTTTTGCAAATTTACTCAATCCCAAACAAATGGTATTCTTTATTTCAAAATGATTCCTAATTTTGCATGAAAAGGATCTGCATGAAAATTACCCTGGTATTGACCGGCAAAACCGAAACAGATTATATACTGAAAGGTGCTGAAGAGTATATTAAAAGGATAAAACGCTATGTTAGTTTTGAAGTAGTTTCGATTCCGGATATCAGAAACGCTAAAAATCTTACCATTGAGCAATACAAGCAAAAAGAGGCCGAAAACCAGTTGAAGTATTTGCAGAATTCTGACCTTATTATTCTTTTGGACGAATTTGGTAAAGAGTATACTTCGGTTGAATTTGCAGCCTATATCGAAAACAAAATGCAGTTGAGCATTAAAAGCATGGTTTTTGTGGTGGGCGGAGCTTATGGATTTGCGCCGGAGATCAGAAAAATGTCGCAACACAGCATTTCTTTATCGCAACTCACCTTTCCGCATCAGTTGGTACGGCTTATTTTTTTAGAGCAGTTGTACAGGGCTTTTACCATCATACGCAATGAAAAATACCATCATTCCTGAGGCTTATTCTTGGCAGTAATGATTCTTTTGCGACTTTTCAGGAACATTACATTCAGGTGGATGAGTATCATGATAATGCTCAGGCATAAAGATACTATGCCGAGATAATCGCCAAATCGGGCGTAAAAAGTTTTATATTCGTTGGCGTTAATCGAAAGTTCAATAACATCAGGAGTCCAGTATTTGGTAGGGAGAAAAATGTCACCCCGTTGATTGATAAAACCCGATATGCCTGTATTGGCTGAACGCGCTATGCTGCGACGGGTTTCGATGGCGCGAAGCCTGGCATATTGAAAATGCTGTTTGTGGCCGGCAGTGTTTTCCCACCAGCCATCGTTGGTAATGATGAAGATGAAGTTGGCTCCATTGCGTATGTAGCCAGTGATAAAATCGCCGTAGATAGACTCGTAGCAGATCACCGGAGCTATTTTAACCTTTCCGTTTCTGGGCCCAAAAACGCTGCGTTCTTTTTGTGTAGCATTGCTTCCTGACATACCTCCGAGGTTGATAGCGAATTTTTCGAGAGGCTTTAATATTCGGGGGAAAGGCATCATTTCAACCCCGGGAACCAGTTTCGATTTATGATATAGTTGAGGAACTCCGGTTGAATCGAGATACATGGCCGTATTGCACACATCGTAATAGTAGTCGCCCGATTTGGAGTAGCGTGCTGTTGCCGACAGCTTTTCGCCGGGTTCAAAAATCTTGAATGAGCCGACACCAATCACTATCTTTAGTCTTGGGAATTTCCTGATGAGGAGTTTCAGGCTGTCGACATTGGAGTTGTCATTTATTTCACTCTCAACGATTCCATTAGGTAAGGCGGTTTCAGGGAAGATCAGGAAATCAGTATGTTCATTTACCTTTTGTTTTGCGAGGTTCAGCATTTTGTCGAGTTGTTGTGTCTCGGTCATTTCCCCGAACTTTTCGTTATAAGGATCGATATTGGGCTGAACCACCACACAGTGGTATGGATCAGATTTCTCCTGATAACTGTAATACATATAATTCGAGATCGCTATCGGAATAATTATCAGCAGTACGAACGATACCGAGAATAACAAAGATTTGGAGCGCGATTTATACAAACCAAAGGCCGACAACAACAATTTATACATCAGTATATTTGCCAGAAGTATCCAGATATCGCCTCCAAAAACTCCCGTGAACTCATACCATTGAATAACCCGGGGATAGGCAGCAAATCCGTTACCCAAATTGAGCCACGACCAGGTAAGATCCCAGTCCAGATGCAAAAACTCGAATGTTATCCAGAAAAAGATAAGGACATTGAAGGCTCCCTTTGATTTGAATACCGTGCGCCGAACCAGGTGGTATAGATGAAATACTATGGCCATGAACAACGAATTGAACACCACGGCCATGATTACCCCGAAAGTGGTTGAATAGTAGATCCACCAGGTGGTAAGTGCGTTCCATACGAAAAAAGTAATATAAGAATAGAAAAAAACACTGGCCTTGATGAAGTTGTGCTTATTCTTGGCAATAAAATCTTCTATGTAGAGCAGGGGAACGAATGCAATGAACAGCAGAAAAGGAAATCCATTGGCAGGCCACGAAACCGCAAGCAGCAATCCGCTTAGAAGGGCCATCAACAGTAAATATCTTTTTTTCATGCGGTGCTTTTGGAGGGGCAAATATAATAATAATAGCCTATGGTAAAATGACAACTTACAAAGAAGTTAGTATTTTTCACACCGGATTGAAAATATATTATTGATAGTTAAGCGTAAAGGTGCGAATTTGTCAGCTATTCTTTATCAGACCCCCCGGACCATCTCCCTGATCTTCCACTTCCACCGTCACGGGTGCTTTATAGATCCTTCCCCATGGTATCAGTCTCCATATCCTTTCGTGAAGGTAGAAAAGAAATATCTTAGTGAATACTTCTGAGGTGCCTACCTTTAAGGCACCAAGGGGATTGCCTGAAATAATCCAACTGATAAATATAGTGTCTAAGGTGCCGAAGGCCCGCCATGAGATTCCCTTCAACAGGCTGCGGATATTCGACAGCGGATTGGTCTCGCGCAGATACGATATCTGGTTCCACAAACGTTCGTGCAGAAAGTAAAGGAGTATTTTTGTGAAAACCTCGGCGATGGCTATGGGCAGGGCCACAGAAACCTTGCCGAAGAAATAGTAGGAAATAACAAAAGTATCGATGCTCCCAATGGTGCGCCAACTGATGCCCTTCACCAAACTGCGTGCTTTAGAGTCGCTTAACATTAAGTGCAAAGGTAAGTCAGTTATGTGGAATTTTTTAGAAAGAAAGAGAGTAGGATGATAAATGTCAGGGTAAAGGAGGTTGAAAGACCGGAGACCGTTGTCTGTAGTCCGGAGGGAGGAAAATGGATATCGGAAGCCAAAAGCAGGGTGCCTGTTACAAAAATTCCCTTTGGCTGAAAAACCGTAAGAGTCATTCATTAAGTAAATTTTCGGCAGTCAGAGTGCTTGGTTTATGGATATGCAACTATCACAATTCAGGAATGATAATTTGAATAAACAACAAACACAGTTGCTTTTTTAATAAAATCATTTAACTTTTAAATAAAAATAATCAGAGTTAATTAAAAACAAGTTTAATTTATAAAAGGAATAATATAATTTAATGAAAAACTAATTTACTTTTTGAAATCTATAATCTATTTTAACTAAAATTTAATTACTTTCTTAATAAAATAAATTACGAGTTAGAAAAACCTAATTTATTTTATTGTAACCATAACTTAGATTAATAATAAAATGATTATCTTTGTAGCAAACATAATCATGATTATGAAAAACAAAATTAATTTCAACCAAAAAGTAATTTGTATTATCATAAAAATGGTTTAGTTCAGGAAAAAGAAAGTCAGCTTTACCTAAAACAGTATAACTTTTAATTTTTACTGTATACAAAACATTTAAAAACAAATAAATATGAGAAGAGTCAGAACCAATTATGCCTCGCTAACCCAGGCCGAACTCGGGCTGTTTCTTGCAGAAATGCTGCTTAGTATGACCGGAAACGGGAATTTTCCTAATCCGACCATACCATTGAATGTTATTGAAGACAAACTTACCGAATGGAAGAAAGCCCTGAACAATTCCAGACAGGGCGATCAAGGATCAACTGTTCAGGCAAATGAAATACAGGAAGAACTTGTGCGGATGGTAAGAACCAATGGCGATTACATCAATAATACGGCCAATGGTGATGTGGCTAAGTTGGAAAGCAGCGGATATACACTTGCCAAAGAAAGGGTTTATAAAAATAAATCCGTGATAAGGATAGTGCAGGGTGAGCATTCGGGAGCAGGCAATGTAGTAATAAAGGCCTTTCCGGGCGCAGCAGCCTACCTGGTTGAAATTGTTTCCGATTCCGTTCCGGAACCGGATAATGATTCGGTTTGGAAAAGACTACCCATGTCCGTTAGATGTAAACTACCCTTTTCAGATCTGGAACCCGGATGTTTATACTGGGTTCGTTTTTGTTATGTAACCAAAAATGGCGAAGTGCCCTATAGCCAGCCTGTTTCGTTCAGGGTTTTATAATTATTGGCCAACTGGCCCTGCCGACTGCGGATTTACTTAGACTCCACACTCCAAACTCCAAACTTCCCTTACTCCACCAAGATCTCATCCACAAATATCCATGACGGATAACCGGCCCCGGGGTGCCATGAGGGTATGGGACCGTGGTTCTTGGCCTTCACTTTGATGTAGCGCACATCCAGGTCGGTCAGGTAATCGAAATCGTAAATAGTGGCTTTGTAATCATTTTCAGGAATGGTATTGTGAAGTAAGGCCTGCAATTTGAAGTTGATCCCATCAGTGGAACTATAGAACTCAACCTGCGCGGGCATCCAAATCCAGGAGCCAATGTCCTGCAGGCAACCCAGCCCCATGCGACGAACCCTTTGCACTTCACCCAGATCGACTATGGCTTCGAAATCCACACTGTCGTATCCCTGCCATTCGCCCAGGCGGAAGTTCTTGCCGCCCCGCAACTGGTCGATGAGTGCGTTATCGCCGCCTCCGGTGTATTGAAGGCTGTATTGGCTCACTAAAGAAATCTTACGGTTCTTATCTGACTTATAATAATCAGCCTCCATAACATAGCTTAACCTTTCGTAACCCACCGTGGCAACAGCGCTCAGGTGCGTGGTGCTCTTAAACACCAGGGGGGCCGTATAGGGGTGGGTATTTGTTCTGTGTTTCAGGTCGTCAGTCGAATAAATGATAACAGCCCCCGGCGTATTACACTTCAATTCGACCACTATCGAATCGTTGAAGGTTTTCTGACTTTGGGTGGTAAAAGGGGAAGTGATGAGAGGCTGATCGGTGATGGAAGTAAGCGGCACATCTTGATCTTCAGAGCCCCAGGCCGTGTTGGGTTTATCGCCCATGCTGCATTCCAGGATGCCTCCTTTCAGGATGGTGCTGTAGTTGAGATAACATTTATTGTAGAGGGTGTCATTCAGATGTGCATCCAGTATATAATAGTTTTTGGCCGAACGGTTTTTGGCTTTGATGGTGAAGGTGTTGCCGTTTTCAAGGTGTATCTTCGCTTCCGCGAACAAAGGCGAGCCAATGGCAAACTGCGGATTGCCGGGACACACCTGGTAAATGCCCAGGGCGCTCAGCACATACCAGGCCGACATCTGTCCGCAATCTTCATTGCCGCACAGGCCGTCGGGTTTGTTGCTGTAAAGAGTGGTGAGTATCTTATTCACCAATTCCTGTGTTTTATAAGGCTGATTCAGATAATTGTAAAGATAGGCCATGTGATGGCTGGGTTCATTGCCGTGGGCATACTGCCCCACCATACCGGTGATGTCGGCCTGTTCGCGCCCCTTCAGCGATTGAGAGGTGCTGAAAAGTTCATCCAGTTTTTTGATGAGATTGGCCTTTCCACCGTAAGCAGAAGCCAGCCCGTTGATATCCTGGGGAACGAAAAAACTATATTGCCAGGCGTTGGCTTCGGTATAGTTGAAGGTAACCTCAGCCGCATCGAAAGGCGTTTGCCAGGCCCCGTTAAACTTCGGTCGCATAAAGCCTGTCTGGGGATCGAAGATATTCTTCCAAAATTGTGCCCTTGTGATGAATTCCTTATAGCCCGCCTCATCTCCGGTGGCCTTACACATCAAAGCGATGCACCAGTCGTCGTAGGCATACTCCAGGGTGCGAGAAACAGACTCTCCCTCTTTGTCGCCGGGTATGTAGCCGTATTTATTATAGGCCGCCAGCCCGAAATTGCTGTCGGCGGCACTGGCCTTCATGGCTTTGAGTGCTTCCGCTACATCGTAATTCCTGAGACCTTTGGCATAGGCATCTGCTATTACGGAAATGGCGTGATAGGCTATCATGCAATTGGTTTCGTTGGCCGAAAGCTCCCACACCGGCAACAAACCGCCCTGCTGATATTGCTGAATGAAGGTGTTCACGAAATCGTTGCTGCGTTTGGTATCAATCAGCGTGAGCAGGGGATGTTCGGCGCGGAAGGTATCCCAGAGCGAGAACACGGTATAATAATCGTAGCCCTGTGTATAATGGGTTTTGAAGTCTCTTCCCAGGTAAGCGCCATTGGCATCACTGTAGAGATTGGGATTGATCATGCAATGATAAAGGGCCGTGTAGAATGTAGCCATTTCATCTTTGCTGCCTCCGCTCACTTCTATCTTGCCCAGTTCTTTGTCCCATTCAGCCACAGCCTGTTTGTGAACCGCATCGAAGTCCCAGCCCTTGTTGCCGTCTTCTAAATTGAGATTGGCAAACTCCACATTGTTGGCACTAAGGCCTATCTTAACAAGCACTTCTTTTTCGCTGCCGAAACTGAACCAGGCCTTGACATGCTTGCCCGAGGCATTGTTTTTGACGGTTTTCATGATGTTGCCTTTGGCATCCATCTCGCAAAGTCCGTATTTGCTGAAAGGCTTGGAGAACTGAATATCGAAATACACCACCTGGTTGGTGGCCCAGGCAGCCGAGCGGCGCATGCCCCGTATATGCGTGTTGCTCACAAATTCAACATAGGAATCGAGCACCACATCGCGGTGCTGCAGATCGAGGATAATGTTATTCTGTGTCCCATCCGAATAAGTATACCGATGAAAGCCGGCACGTTTGGTGACGGTTAGTTCAGCTTTGATATTGTCCTTATCGAGCTTTACCGAATAATATCCTGGCGAGGCCTTCTCATTTTTATGAGAGAATTTCGAGGCATAGGCATAGCCTTTCAGATCGACATTGCCGGAAGCAGGCATAAGCAAAATATCCCCATAATCAGAGCATCCCGTGCCGTTGAGATGGGTGTGGGAGAAGCCGTAAATGATGGTATCGGAATAATGATAGCCTGAGCATCCGTCCCAACCCGTAAGGCGGGTATCGGGGCTCAGCTGAACCATTCCAAAAGGCATGGTAGCTCCGGGGTAAGTATGTCCGTGACCGCCTGTGCCAATAAAAGGATTCACATAAGCAGTATAATCTTTGTTTTGGGCGGTGAGGGAAAAGCAACCGGCCATTACGAGTGCTGTTAATAATACAAGGATCTTTTTCATAAGATTTAGTATTTTACATCAAACAGGCTGCTAACCCGGATGTGTGATTTCAAATATTCCAGTGATTCTTTGCTGGTGGCATAAACCTTTACGCTGCTGTTGGGCATCATATCGAAGAAGTTATCCGATAGCGGGATGTCCTTGCCTTCGCAATTTTCGAAGTGGATGAAGACATTCTTTGCCAGTTTTTGGGTCGTTAGGGTGATAGAATATTCCCCGGGAATTGAATCAATCTTACAACTCAGTCCGGGATCCTGCAAAGCAAGGTCTTTAGGTTTCTGGAAATAGAGATAATTATCGCTCACTACCTTATCGTTTACTTTCAAACAGGCATAAAACACCAGAGAAGGGAGTTGCAGTTTATCGGACAGCAGTAATTTGGTGTCTATCCTGTCGACCACAATGTTACTGCCGGCTTTTAGGGTTACGGCTTTCTTTTGCTGCCAGCGGACCTTACCGTCGAAACCCATCAATTGCAATTCCAGTTGAGCGCGGGTGTTTTCCATTTTGTCGGAATTCAGTCGTACCTCAATAGTATTGTCCGTCTGCTCGAGCGTAACCAGAAGTTTGTTATAGGCTTTCTTTACAAAATATTGCAAGGCCTTGGGATTATGATAATAGTCCATAGACGACCATGACACCACCGGCCAGCAATCATTCAGCTGCCAGTAAAGCGTTCCCATGCAATGGGGTTTGGCATTCCGATGAGCTTCCATAGCTGTTTTGATTCCATAGGCCTGCAGCAACTGGCTGATATAAATATAGTCTTCGGTAGTTTTAGGATGGGTGTAGTCCCTCAGTAGATAGGTTTCAATGGTTTCGAAACCGGTGGCATGCTTTTCGTGGCATTTCAGGGCCGCAGAACCCAGCAAAAGGTCTTTGGCATCCATGGCTTTCAGCAGGGTAGACTTCTCTGGAAATCCCTGGAAGCCATATTCGCTGGCAAAGCGTCCTACCTTCTTTTTGTAAACATCGAAAGGTTCCATGCCCCACCAAACGCCCCAATAGTGTGAATCGCCGTCCGATAGACTCTGTGTGCGTCCCCAACCGTATTTGGGTGAAGAGGGCCAGTAGAACCTGCCGGGATCATAAGCCCTTAGAGCCTCTGGAATCATCTTGTGAAACAGGGTAAGATATTCTTGCCATATCTGAGCGCTATCGGCCGGACTGTAGTTATATTGTTTCTGCCAACCCCAGTTGTGCCAGCCTTCGTCGCTCTCGTTATTGCCACACCATAAGGCAAGGCAGGGATGATTGCGCAGGCGCTTCACCTGGTAAACGATTTCCTCATTTACATTGTTCAGATAGGCAGAATCGCCGGGGTACATGGCGCAGGCAAACATAAAGTCCTGCCACACCAGAATGCCTTTGGCGTCGCAGAGATCGTAAAACACATCATTTTCATAGATGCCGCCACCCCAAACCCTCAGCATATTCATGCGGCTGTCAACAGCCCTGTCGAGGAGGTCGTTGTATTGCTCAGCGGTTACCCTTTCCGGGAAATTGTCCTGTGGAATGTAGTTGGCGCCTTTCATAAAAACAGGGACTCCATTTAGCTTGAAATAAAAGGATTCTCCGTCGGCAACCTTCTCGTTCAATACTTCAATGGTCCGTAAACCGGCAGTGAGTTCTCGTTTGGCAAAACATTTATCCTTCACAAACACTTCCACATTGAAATGATACAAATAAGGTTTGCCCAGATCTTGCGTCCACCACAAAACCGGATCGTTGACAATGAAATCCACCGAAACAGAGTTGATGCCTTTGTTTAGGCTCACGCTTTTCGAACCGTAATCTCTTCCTGTATTTGCATCTGTAATCTTAATTGTAGCCGGGCAATCGGCATCGGAAAATATAGAGGTAGCAATAGTCAGTCTGGCTTCCTTTTTACCGAGTGAGTGCTGAATAAGTTGTACTTCCGAAAGCTCCGCATCGCTCCAGGCTTTCAAATAAATGGGTTTCCAGATGCCGCAACCCACAAAGCGCCCGCCCCAGTCCCAGCCAAACTGATACTGGGCCTTGCGGACAAACAGCCTTTCGTCACCGGGCAGGGAATAAGGAAGCCGGGAAGCCAGTTCTTTCCCTTTGGCAACGGGCGAATCAAAAACAATCTCTATCTTGTTCTGCCCGATGTGTAAGTAATTCTTAACATCAGCACTCCACTCCCTGAACATATTGTCGGCGGTTATTACAAGTTGATCGTTGATAAAAACAG
This sequence comes from uncultured Bacteroidales bacterium, assembly GCA_964469155.1. Taxonomy (GTDB): domain Bacteria; phylum Bacteroidota; class Bacteroidia; order Bacteroidales; family CAIWKO01; genus CAIWKO01. Next base: position 22,896 of record CAYXXU010000017.1, on the reverse strand, counting down.
AGGCGTAAGTGTCGAGCCCCTCAGCAATCAGTTCAACGTGAGTACGTTGTACGAGCCTGGCATCCACCTGAAAAGTACAGTTATAGCTCCAGGTTTTGGTTTCTATCCATTGCAGGTCTTTCTCGTTGCAGGCATAAAAAGGATCAGGTATCAGTTTGTTGGCAAGCAGGTCGGTATGAATGCTTCCGGGAACCTTTGCCGGATAGCAATCATGATTGCCTTTCTCTCCGAACATCCAGTTGGTGTGCAGAAAAAGGGTGTCATTAGTTTGGGCATAAAGGCCGGCAAAGCGGCCCATAAAAAATAAGATTAGTATGGTAAGCCTGAGCCGAAGCATGATGCTATTTCGGTTTGGCATAATTTACCCCCATCATGTCGAGGAGGGCAAAATGGCTTTTCAGCCGCAAAGTGAAATCGGCATAGTTCTGTTTGTCGTCAGGCAGCCACAAAACCTCACTCAGTGCTATCATGCGTGGCACAGCCATATATTCCACCTGTTTGAAGTTGGGGATATATTCTGTCCAGAGGTTTCCCTGTGCTCCCATTATGAAATGCCTTTGTTCCGGCTTGAGCTCTTTGGGCATGGGATCAAAGGAATAGACTTTATCAATTGGTGTAAATCCACCAAAGGCAAGAGGTTCGGTTTCGGGTTTGCCCTGATAATGATCGAAATAGCAATAGCCTCCCGGGCACATAATAACATTATGATCTTGGTTGGCTGCAGCAATTCCACCTTCGGTGCCCTGCCACGACATCACGATGGCATTGGGTGCCAGACCGCCTTCCAGTATCTCGTTCCATCCAATAATGGTCTTGCCTTTTGAATTCACGAACTTCTCCATGGTTCTGACGAAATAACTTTGCAGTTCGTTCTCATCCTTAAGCCCTTCGCGTTTCATCACCGCCTGGCAATTGGGGCAGGTTTTCCATCGGGTCTTTGGACATTCGTCCCCGCCTATATGTATGTATTTGCCCGGGAAAAGAGTCATCACTTCGGTCAGCACATCTTCCAGAAAATGTATGGTTTCATCCTTAGAACAATATACATCGTCGAAAACACCCCAGAGTTTGGAAGGTTCGAAATGACCACCGGTGCATGAGAACTGGGGGTAAGCCGAAATAGCCGCCATGCTGTGGCCGGGCATCTCTATTTCGGGAACCACAAGAACATGTCGTTCTCCCGCGTACCTTACAATCTCGCGTATGTCCTCTTTGGTATAATAACCCCCGTAGCGGATGGTATCGAATTTCTGGTTGGTTTCGGTATAAGGGCCAATAAGGGTGCCGCTACGATAACCACCCACCGAAGTGAGTTTGGGATATTTATCTATCATGATGCGCCAGCCCTGATCATCGGTGAGGTGCCAGTGGAATACATTCATTTTGTAAAAAGCGATCAGGTCAATATACTTCTTAACCTCTGCGGTAGTGAAAAAATGCCTGCAAACATCCAGGTGCATGCCCCGCCAGGAGTATTGAGGATAATCATACATGTTGACACAAGGAACCCCGAGAGTGCTGCTCTTTTTTGCAGGCAACAACTGACGCAAAGATTGCAAGGCATAAAAAATTCCGGCATCACGGCCTTCAATTCGGATAGAATCAGGAGTAATAACCATTATATACGCATCCTGAGCCATAGCAGGATCCACCGTGACTATGAGTTTTATGCATTTGGCCTTAGGATCCGTGGCGGCTGTGACCGGAAGAGACATTCCGTAAAACTGCGAAAGATATTGATTAAAAACCTCCGCATCCTGACGTGCAGATTCACTGGCTGCGACAATTATCGTTTTATCTGTAATCTTAAAAACCCCTTTATCAACCTGAATATTCACAGGCTTGGGCAGGATAGAGATCACCCCGGTCTGGCTGATTAAAAGCTGAGTTTGCCAAAGCAGTATGACGAACAAAACAAGAACGAAACGTATCTTTTTCATAGTATGTTTTTATTTTGAAACCTGTTTCCATATCATAGAAGCGGCCCCCAGTATGGCTGCGTCGTTCTCCTTGATACCGGAATGAAGAATCTTAATTTTATTTTTATAGATATTGAGGAGGTTCTTTTCGAAACTCTTACGCAAAGGAGTAAAGATGAGATCGCCGGCATTGGAGATGCCACCAAAAATAAATATGGCTTCAGGACTCGTATAAGCTACACTGTTGGATAAAGTAAGTCCCAGCACTTTTCCGGTATATATAAAAGTTTTAATAGCCGCCTCATCGCCTTGTAATGCCTGATCGTAAATGTATTTGGGGGTGATATCCTCATCGGAAGTACTCGGAGAATGTCCTTTCCCATTAAGCATATCCAGATAAGTGGCCTTGATGCCTTTGGCAGAGCAATAGGCTTCGAGGCAACCCTTACGTCCGCATCCGCAAAGTCTTCCTTCGGGATAAGTTATGGTGTGCCCAATTTCGCCCGCAAAACCATCGTGACCGTAAACCATTTCCCCATTCACCACAATGCCGCTACCTACACCTGTGCCTAAGGTGATGAAGATAAAATCCTTCATGTTCTTTGCATTTCCGTAAACCATTTCGCCAATGGCAGCAGCGTTGGCATCGTTGGTCAGAAGCACGGGCAGGTCGAAATGTTTTTTAAAGAGATCAGCCAAAGGAACAATGCCCTTCCATTTCAGGTTGGGGGCAAATTCGATGGTTCCGGTATAATAGTTCCCGTTGGGCGCACCTATGCCAATTCCAATAATCTCAACATCCGCCAGGGTTTTAAAAATGTCCTTTATGTGTTCACTGATTGCATCCGCAAAATCTACGGCATTGTCGAAGGCAGCAGTATCCAAAGATGATTTGACAAGGCAATTCCCTTCGGCATCAACAAAACCGAAAACAGTATTGGTCCCTCCAATATCAATTCCAATAACAAGTTTTTTCATGACTTATTCGTTTTCCAGTTGTTTACGACTGGGTTTATATCCTCTCCAGCCATAAAATGCAAGGTAAATATAGCAAATTATCGGGATAAAAAATGCATAATGATATCCACCGATCAGATCGGCCACTCCTCCCACAATTAATGGAACAACTGCCCCGCCCAGTATCATCATAACCAATAAAGAAGAACCCTGCGAAGTGTTTTTTCCGAGGCCGTCAATGGAAAGTGTAAAGATATTCGACCACATGATTGAATTGAACAAACCCAGGCCGATGATGGTCCAGAAAGTGTTTATTCCCGTAGTAGATAGTGCTACACCCAGAAGCACTATGGCAATTAACGAAAAGATCATCAGGGTTCTTCCGGGCAGTGATTTTCCCAAAATAAATCCAAGGTAATTGAGCGCTATGAAAATCAGATAGGGTGAAACATCTGAGAATTTAAGGCCGTCCTTTCCTTCAAAGTATGTCATTACAAAGTAATTGGCACCGAAAATTACCAGGAAGGTCAGGCCTGATACCAGCAGCATAACGAGGTATTTTTTTACTTTGCCCATACTGCTTAAGGATATGGAACCCAAAAAACGTCCTATCATTAAACCGCCCCAATAGAATGCAAGAAAAGCTTTTGCCCTCATTTCAGGCATATTGAGGCTTTCTTTCGAATAATTGATGAAGGCACTTCCAATGGCGACTTCGGCACCCACATATACAAAGATGGCGATCATTCCCAGATACAATTGTTTGTAGCGTAATGCACCTATCCCTTTCTCAATAGTTGATGAATTTGAGAACTGAGGGAGTTTGATCATATAGAAGAATATGGCAATGATAATAAAAACAGCCGCAAAGATCAGATAAGGAAGTTGCACACTGGTTGCAGACAAAGGCTCGCCCAGATCGTTCACAATCAGGTTGCCTGAAATTCCCAACAAAGGTTTGCCCACTTTAGCAAAAAAATCGAAAACAAGAAAACCGCCGATTATGGGGGCAATGGTAGTCCCGAATGAGTTGAATGCCTGAGATAAATTCAAACGGCTCGAAGCAGTTTCCGGATTTCCTAGTAAGGCGACATAGGGATTGGCCGCAATTTGCAGTAAGGTAAATCCAAGACCGAGAATGAACAAGGCAATAAGAAATAAGGGAAAGCTTTGAAAAGATGCAGCAGGGTAAATTAAAAAACAGGCTCCGGCGGATACCAGCAAACCGGTGAGTATCCCGTTCTTATACCCGCTCTTTGCGATAGGATCACCTTTGCGGACCGATACAATGAAATAGACCAATGAGCCTACAAAATAGGCTGTAAAAAAGGTAAATTGCACTAACATCGATTCCCATCTTTGCAGATCGAACATTTTACGCAGGTATGGGATTAATATGTCGTTCATGCAGGTGATGAACCCCCACATGAAGAATAGCGTGGTAAGCGCAATCAGGGGAAAGGTATATTTGGTTGGCTTTGAGGTATCCATGGTGAAATAAATTAGTTTATACCGATTCGCGGATGATGAGATGGGGTTTTAATATAACTTCCTTCTTTGCTTTTCTGGGTTTTTTAATTTCATGGATTAAAATGTTGACGGCATGGGAGCATATTTCCTCCAGAGGCTGATCGATGGCTGTTACCTGTGGAGTGGTGAGTTTAAAGGCATCAATATCGTCGAAAGCTAAAAAGGCCATATCGCCGGGTATTTTGATCTTCAATTCATGAAAAGTTTCCAGGCAGGCGACCGCAATATTGTTGTTGATGGCAAATATGGCATCTATTTTCACATCAGACCTGATTAGCTTTGCAAGCTCTTCTTTAACAACTTGTCTTACCTGATCAAATGGGATCTCGATGAGCAGTTTCTCCGTGTTAATAATTCCTGCCTCTTTCAGTGCACACTTATACCCACAGATGCGTTCTTTTATGGAAGAAACATAAGCCGGTGAAACAGCAAATGCGGCAATATTCTTATATCCCGCCTTTATAAGATGCTGCAATGCATTTAAAGTGGAATCGTGATTGTCGATGCCCACGAAATTGGCTTTAATGCCTTTGATCTTCCGGTCTATCAGCACGAAAGGATATTCCTCTCGCAATAGTTGTTTGAAGTCGTCAGCTTTCTTTTGCGAAGAGGAAACGATAATGCCGTCGAATTGTTTTTCACGCATCAGGCGAATGATCTTTTTTTCCTTTTCGGTGTCTTCATCAGTACTGCATATTACCAGGTGGTAGTTTTCCTTACCCAGTTTATCCTCAATTAACCTTGCCATCTTGGAATAGAAAGGATTGGCAATATCCGAAACCACCAGCCCTATGGTGTTGGTTACACCCATACGCAAGCCCCGGGCCATAAGATTAGGTTTGTAATGGATCTCTTTGGCAAACTTAAGAACTCTTTTTTGTGTTTTTTTGCTGATCCCGTTCTCATCGGCTTTGTTGTTCAGAACCATGGATACAAGCGTTTTCGACACACCCAGAGCGTTTGCAATGTCGGTTAATGAAACACTACTTTTCATTTGAAAATTTTTCTCAAATATAATTAATAATCTAAATCGGTTTAGGATTTAAATAAAATTATTCAAAGGAAAGCGTTTTTTTACTCCTTTTTCGAATCGGTCAGCGCCTTAAGAGGCTCCAGACCCAGGACATTTCCTTCCTGTATTGCTTTCAACACGGCGCCGCCGCCGGTAAAAATATAATACTGCGGACTGTCGAGGGCCACGATATATAAACCGGGCAACAAGCGTTTCAGTTCTTGCATGGTATCGCCACCGCCATATAGTTTAATAGCAGAACGGTTGGCGTCTATCAGTTCGTCGAGGGCAATGGTGCCATCGTTGAAGTAAGGAGTGCAGCCCATAACCGCATTCACAAATATGGTTTTGGCATCAGAGAATATTTTCTTAACCTCTTTTGCGTGGAATGATGAGGGGTCAACGTCCAGCACATAGTTTAGTTTACTTCCCCGCTTCAGATCCTTAATGTTATGGGTGCGGTATTTACCTTTCAGTTTCCCTTCCATGGTATCCGATTCCACAATACAGGGAAGTTCTATCAGTTTGCCGGGGAATTTTGCAGCGAATTTCACGAAGTTTTTGGCATGCTCTATATCATCGGGTTCAATACCTTTGATCTCCAGGCCGTATTTTGCACATAAATAAGCGTTGTAAATCACTCCACCCAGCACCAGGTAATCACTCACTTTCAGCAAGGCGTTCAGGGAATCAACCTTGGTATCAAATTTGGAACCAGCCACCACCGAAACAAAAGGGCGCTCAGGATGGTAGATGCGTTCGAGGTTGGCTATTTCTTTCTGCATCAGGAATCCGGCGTATGACGGAAGGTATTCAGCCACTTTCACCGTGGAGGCATGTGCCTGCCACGAGCCGAAAGCATCGTTCACAAAGATATCGGCCAGGCCGGCCAACTGATAGGCAAAACGGCCTGCGCTGTCGTCTTTGGCTTCCTCACCGGCAAACCAGCGGGTGTTGGGCAGGTAAATGCCATCGATATCAGTTTCACGCAGGTCGCGGATCAGGTGGTTGATGGAAGTTTCTATGCCCAAAAAGCCCTGGGTGCCATAGGCCTGAAATTCTGGAACCTTTAGGGTGATGTGCAGTTTGTTCTGCAGATAATCCACAATGGGCTGAATGGAAGTATCGTCGGAGATGGCTATCTCGCCTGTCTTCTTATTTTTCGGTCGGCCGGCATGCGTCATCAGTATGAGCTTGCCGCCTTTGGCAATGATGTAAAAAAGGGTTCCCAGGGTTGCATCGATACGGTAAGGATCGTGGATGATACCCTTTTTCACTACATTATGGTCGACGCGGACCAGTACTATCTTGTTTTTCAGGTCGGCATCCTGCAACAAGGGCAGGTCGATTCCTTTTATTACTTTATTCATAGCGGTTATATTTTACGATTTCGTCGGTTGTTTTACGGATCTTTTCGCGCAAAGAACTATCGGAATATCCCAGGGTGATCAGCAGGCCAATGCGTTTGCTTTTGGGAAGGTTCAGCATTTCGGCTATCTTTTTTTCGTTAAACCAGCCCAGCATGCAGGTTCCGAGGCCTTCTTCGGCAGCCTGCAGGCAGAAATGTTCGGCTGCTATGCCAATGTCGATCAGGTAGAAATCCTTGTCCTTGATGCGACCACCGATTTGCGATATCATGGTGGGCTTTTCCATCACTATGGCGGCAATCACGGGGGCTTCCTTCACAAATTTATTGAAAGTGACCACCGCATTGTAGGTTTCTTTGGCAATACGGTCCTTCAACTGGGCGTCATCCACAATGATGAACTTCCAGGGCTGGGAGTTGCAGGCCGAAGGAGCCAGACGGGCGGCTTCGACACAACGGGCTATCTTTTCGGCTTCGACTGCTTTGGAGCTGTATTTACGCACACTCTGGCGCGTTTTTGCAAGTTCGAGAAAATTCATTTACTTAACTTCTTTGGTTTTTACTTTGGCAGTAACCCATTCTTTGAGTTGGCGGAATTCATCGTCGGTGAAGTTCTTTTTCGGGAAAAGGCTGAATCGGAATTTATTGGGATAGATCATGATGACATCGGGGCTGATGAGGGCCGACTGGTAATATTCCCAGTTGTTGTTGGTGTTCACATTTTCGGCTTTGACCGTTATATTCTGAGCAGTGAATTTATAAGTAAAGGGATTTTTGAAATCGGGCATCTTTTTGTACATCCGTTTGCCAATGCGTTTCAGGTTGTAGAAATACAGCAGGGCGATGATGATGCCATAGCACACCAGGAACCATGATGCCCAGTTGATGTTGTTGTGCGTGCCCGAGGCGTACTGAAATACCAGCAGCAGGGCGCCTATCAGGAAAGAGATGGAGCCTACAATGAGCAACAAACGGCTACGGACCGGGTACATTTTGCGGAAGTGAGTGGTGTAAGCTAATTGAAGGTCTTCTGATGTGAAGAGGATGGTTTTTTCGATGGATTCCATGTGGGTGTTTTAACGAATTGATATTTTAATGAATGCAAATATAACAAAATTGTAGGGACACAAGATGTTGTGTCCCTACAAAAAACAAAAACAAATTTTATGGTATTCCTATTAATTGTAATTTTACTTTCATAATCCATCTGAAAACAATCCGACATGCAAAACCTGATGTTCTTATTTATGACCCCTCCTTTCCTGGAAAATCATCTGGACCGAGGCCCGTTTGGATCGCTGATCATGTTCCTAATCATTTTCAGCATCCCCCTAAGCTGGGTGATACCTTATATCGTCAGAAAGAACCGGAATAAACAGAAACCCCAAACTAACCGAAATACCAAGGTTAAGGACCAGATCGAACAACTGAAAGATCTGGCTGAACTGAAAGAAAAGGGAATTCTGACCGGGGAAGAGTTTATTGCGCAGAAAAATAAGATTCTTGGGAAGGAAAGTTGATAATGAAACTTTAGGCTCTGTTTTTTAGTTGGCCATCACTCCTCCAGCAATTTAATAATATCATTGTAAATCTCCTGTCCCGAGCCGGGGCGTTTGGCATTGGGGTCGACTATGTTGCCTTTTTTATCCATCAGCATGTAGCGCGGTATGCTGCTGATCTGAAAATACCTTACAATTTCGGAGCCCCAGTTGCCGGGCGAAATGCCCAGGGTGCCCTCAATGCCCAGGTCCTTTACGGCATTTTTCCAGGCTTCTTCGGTGGCATCGATAGAGATATACAGAAACACCAGGTTTTTCAACTGTTTGGCCGAGAACATTTCGTGCAGCTTTTTGGAGTTAGGCATTTCGTTGCGGCAGGGCCCGCACCAGCTTGCCCAGAAATCAATATAAACCACCTTGCCTTTGAAATCGTCGAGGGTAAAATATTTGCCTTCCATATCCTTTAGCTGGGGATAATCTGATTTTGTTGTAGATGACTTTGACCCGACGTCTGTTTTCTCGTTTTTCGGTTTTTCGACCACTTCTTTGGTTTTGATACGTGCTTCGCATTTGTTTTTCAGCAACTGAGCATACATGCCGGGGTCGCCTTCTTTTTCTTTCAGCACCCCATAAATATGTTTTGCAGTGTAGGGCGAAATCTTGTTGCAATCAGCGTTCAGAAAACCGGCTATATACCAGATGAGCGAGCGATTGGTCAATTGTTGCGTGGCTGTCTGGATCTTGCTTTCCATAGAAACATTGTAGTCCTTAAACTTGTTGTAGCCGCTGGCCTTCGAAGTGAAATAAATGATATAGTACGAGAGAAAATCGCGGTAAGCTTCGGCGGGAAGGGCTTCGTCGCGGCAGAGTTTCTGATTGATGCCTTCGAGCATCACATCGGGCAGGGGGCTCACCTTCAGTATCTTTTCCGACTGATTGGCGTTGATAATGGGATACGAAAGCAGGGACGCATAGTAGGTGTAGCGGATGGTATTCTCTATAAATCCGCGGAAGGTCTCGCTGAAAAGGCCCTTGTCGGGATGGCTGTTGTAAAAATCAAGCTGCTTTTTGTGGGCGTTGTAGAGGTTGATCTCGAAATTATCTAAAGAGGTGTTCAGTATACTTTGCTTCACGGCATCTTTGTCGAGATCGCGGTGAAATTCGGCGTAGAAATCCCTGAGAAAAATATTTTCGACCGCCGCTTTGCCGCTAAAGGTCACCGATTTATACAGGGTATCCAGGCCGATGTTGAGGCTGACCTCCGCGCCCGGCTCCACATAGAGCCACATCGACTGATGGTTGTAATTGAGTTTTACCAGCGACGCCTTTTCGACCGGCACCGAAAAACTGCACTCATTGTCGGTGATGGCGGCCCTGTAAGTGGGCTCGTATTCGCTGATAAAGTATTTCTGCAATGCTACCTGGCAGGAATCGGAGGCTGAGAGAGCAAAATGTACCGATATTTTTGCCGGGTTCTGGGCTACGGACAGCAGAGGCAGCATAATGAGGATAAGGAAAAGTTTTTTCATAGAGTTGTGACCAATAGAAAACAGACGTAAAATTAAGAAATTTTTGCCTTATTAGCTGGAATTTCGTATCGACGGGTACAAATAACAGTGGGGAATTATAGCCCGAAATATTGATTCCCATGGGTATAAGCCTGAAAAGTAAGGTTCTTAATCCATGAAACCAGGCAGACGCTCCATTGCATTTGCTTTCCTGACTAAAGAAGTCGAATCCCGTTCCAATAATTAAGGAATATAAAATATACTCTGAAGATTACATACCATATTCTTAAGAATAGGAATTATTATCTTTAGATTATAAACTATAATCTAAAGAATATTTAAAATAATCTATAGAATGGAAAAAATAATCTTAAGATTATAGAACAATATCTAAAGATTATCAAGAATATTCCAGAGAATACAGAATATATTCCTGATATTTTTCGTAAATTTGCTGAGTTGTAATAGCAAAAATCAGCTTACTAATATAAAACACCATTCTATGCCATCAATATTCCCCAATACCAAGGCCGGGTTACATTCCTACCTGACCACTCTTGTGAAATACCTTCCCGCCAATGCCTTGCGCTTGCAGATAAATCCCGCTCGCATTACCGAATTTCTGAATCTGATGGGCGACCAGACGACTCCCGATACTTACTTGTATAATTACGCGGTATGGTCAGATAAAAAAGTGAAAAGAACTTCATATATCGTAGTGGTTTTACTGACTTTAGAAAATCAACTAAAAAAGCTACTCAGGGAAATTTATAACGATATTCCTTCCAGCCTGTGGCAAGCATCTGACCGTGAAACGCTCAGGCGAAAAGACGGGCTACCCCACAAAGTCAGCTTTCGCCATACGGCCATTGAAGGGTTTTGCCATATCAAAGTGGTTCGGATCGGAGGTGGCAGAGTTCGGATTTTGTGCAAAAGAGATCATGATAGCACCCGTCCCAGTCTGCCTATATTTGCAAATGCGGTTGAAATTGCCTACAAAATCGGAATTCCGTATTTTGTGCCGGAAGATACCGATACCGAAAAGGCCGGTACCCGAATTGGTTCGCAAATAATGCATGCCGACGACGGCACTACCAAAGTAATTTTCACCCGGGCTTCATTTTATTATGATCTTGGAGTTGAAAATGCAGGCAAAGACCTTCATATTTATGCACGCTGGACCAATACAAAAAATCCGCGCATAGCAGCACCATGGACAGGACCGGTAACAGTGATTTTGATTTGAGGAGTAAATGGATTAAAGGAAAGGGGAATGGAAAGAGGAGATAAAGCCCCGGGTGCCAAATTCCAGGTTGACCGTGTCCCAAAGCTCAAGACTAAAACCCCCATAATATATTTCCAGGAGCTAAGGTTGTGAAAAAATATCCCAATCATCAATAATTTTTAATTAAATTTGTCAGGTCACAATACATGATCTGATGCTTAACATGAAAACCATAGCCGTGGTGGTACCGGCCTATAACGAGGAAGGGCAGATAGCCATGGTAGTTAGTACGATGCCGGCTTATGTCGACCGTATTGTGGTGGTGAGCGATGCCTCGAAGGATGCCACCGCCCGGATAGTTGGCGGGATGCTTGGCGGAGTGCACGACCACAGCGATGTGAACCTGAAAAGCAATCTGGAAGCAGTTCCCGAAGGGCCCTATGCCCATGCCCGCCAGATAGTGCAGCAACTCAACCGCGACGAACAAAAGTATTTTGCCCCGGCCGATGTTCAGGTTTCGGATGGTGAGAATTCACGTATTGTGCTGATTTCGCACCGAAAAAACAGTGGCGTAGGCGCAGCCATTGCCAGCGGATATAAATGGTGCAAAGACCATGATGTGGACTGCACCGTAGTGATGGCCGGCGATGGTCAAATGGACCCCGACGAACTGGAAAGCATTTGCCGTCCGGTCATCGACGAAAATATAGATTACGTCAAAGGCAACCGCCTCATTCACCTGAGTTCATGGCAGGCCATACCCAGAGCAAGGTTCCTGGGCAATTCGGTGTTGTCGATACTGACGAAAATAGCTTCGGGCTATTGGCATGTTTCGGATACGCAGACGGGCTACACGGCCATCTCACGCAAGGGACTGAATGCTATACCACTTTTCAAAATATACAAACGCTACGGCATGCCCAACGATATGCTGGTGAAACTGAACATTGCGTTTTGCACGCTGAAAGAAGTGGAGATAAAACCGGTGTACCATGTGGGCGAAAAGTCGAAACTGAAAATTTGGCGGGTGATAGTGCCAATAGCCTGGCTGTTGTTCAAATCGTTTTTCAAAAGGCTGTGGCAGAAATACCTTTTCAGGGATTTTCATCCGCTGTTTTTACTGTATCATATAGCAATTTTGCTAGGCATGGTTTCGGTTCCTTTCGCTATTAAGATACTGAAACTGACCCTTAGCGGGATAGATGTGAACCCGGTGACCCTGCTGGTATTTATTTTCCTGGTGATAAGCAGCCTGCAGTCGCTCTTGTTCGCGATGTGGATGGATATTCAGGATAATGAGAGGCTGTATAAGAATTGAGTCTGAAGTCCGGAGACCGCTGTAGCAGATGACAATAAATGACGCGCAGCAAATGACAATGTATGACAATGAATGACTCTCAATATTCTTAATAAACAATGCACCTCCTCATCATCACCAGCACCTTTCCCATCAACGATGCCGACCCGGTAGGGGGCTTTGTGCTGGACTTTTGTGTGAAGCTTTCCGAAAGCCACAAGATGACAGTGCTTACACAGAAAAAGGCCGATACGTATAAGATTGATAAAAGGATAAACCTGGTCACCTTTCCCTGGAGCGGTAACAAACAACCCTTGTCTGACCTGAAGTTTACCAATCCTTTGCACCTGCTGCACATACTGAGCTTGTTCCGCAATGCGCGCAAGGCTTTGAAGAAGATAACGGCTACTGAAAAAATTGACCATTGTATTGCCTTATGGGCCATACCCTCGGGGATAGGAGCAAGATATTTGTTACGGAAGTATCAGATACCTTATGACATTTGGTGCCTGGGCTCTGATATCTGGAAACATAAAGAGAATTTCTTCACCTCTTCCCTATTGAAAAAGATACTGAAGGATGCGAAACAGGTTTACGGAGATGGTTTTAAGTTTTGTGAGGAAATAGAAACTTTCAGCGGAAAAAGCTGCAAGTTCCTCCCCAGTTCGAGGATAATCCCAAAAACGGAAGTGACTGAAGAAGCCGAAAGCAAAAAGATATTTGTGTTTATCGGGAGATATCACATCAACAAAGGTCCAGATGTGTTAATGCGGGCCATAGCCCAATTACCTGAGGAGGTGATTCAGGGCAGTGTCTTCCGTTTCTATGGATTGGGAAACATGCAAAAACAAATGGAAGAGATGGCAGAGGAAGCAAAGCTGACCAATGTGGAGATACATGGGGTGGTTGACAAGAACGAAATTTACGGAGTGATATCGTCGGCCCATTTTGTGATCATTCCGAGTCGTATAGACAGCATACCGGTGATACTTTCGGATACTTTGCAATGCGGAACCCCTATCATAGGGGCCGATGTGGGCGACCTGGGAGATGTGATACGAAATTACAAAATTGGAAGTATCTTTACAAAGGAAAACAGCGGAGAACTTTGCACCAGAATAGTAGAGGCATTTCATACGGAGAAAGAGGATTACAAAGAGAATATTGTGGAGGCGTTGAAGATTTTCTCGGTTGAAAATGCTGTGGAGGAATTTAGTAGAATTAAAAGGGACAATGAAAAATAAATGCTCAATGTTCAATTTTCAACCCTCAATGTTCAATGTACAAAAAAGTCGAATCATAATAAATAGACAATGGATAAAAAATACGATTTGGAAGATCGTTTGGTTGATTTTACCTGCAGAATGATTGATGTTGTAGAGGCCTTGCCAGCAACAAGGGCAGGAAACTATTTGGCTGGTCAATTGATTAAATCCTGCCATTCACCAACATTAAATTATGGAGAAGCTCAAGCGGCTGAATCAAGAGATGATTTCATTCATAAACTTGGAATTGTTCTTAAAGAGTTGAAAGAGTGCCGCACCATTCTTAAAATTATTAGAAAAAAAGAAATGATAAAACCTACTTCTAAAATAACGGACATTTATACAGAAACCGAAGAATTGATAGCAATTATTGGAAAGAGCATAACAACAGCACAGAAAAATATAGTGAAGTAAGCCCCTATTTGAAAATTGAACATTGAAAATTGAGCATTGAAAATTATTTTTTATGATGAGAAAGGATTTTTTGGTTTTCGGACAGCCCCTGATAGAGCAGGACGAAGTGGATGAGTTCCTGGACTCGGTGCGTCAGTCGTGGTTGGGAACCGGCAGGAAAGTGGCGCGATTTGAGCAGGACTTTGCTGCCTTTAAGAAAACAGAGTATGCCGCTGCGGTGAATTCCTGTACGGCAGCCCTGCACCTGTCATGTCTGGCGCTGGGTATCAAGCCGGGGGACGAGATCATTACTACAGCCATGACCTTTTGCGCTACCATCAATGCCATCATTCATTCGGGAGCTACGCCGGTGTTGTGCGATATTGACCCTGAATCCCTTAACATTGACCCTGAAGAAATCGAAAGGAAAATCACAAACAAGACGAAGGCTATACTGGTAGTTCATTTTGCCGGACGGCCATGCCAAATGGACAGAATCATGAACATAGCGCGAAAAAACAATCTGTTTGTGATAGAAGACTGCGCTCATGCCATTGAGTCGGATTATAAAGGAATGCCCACCGGAACCATTGGTGACCTGGGGTGTTTCAGCTTTTATTCCACAAAGAATATTACAACCGGAGAAGGCGGCATGGTAGTGAGCAAAAACAAAGAGTTGATTTCGAAGATTAAAACCCTGGCACTGCATGGCATGACCCAGGATGCCTGGAGCCGGTTCTCGGACGAAGGTTATAAACACTATTATGTGGTGGATGCAGGATTCAAATATAATATGATGGACCTGCAGGCAGCCTTTGGAATTCATCAGTTGAAAAGAATAGAAAAGTATTGGGAAAGAAGGAAAGAGATATGGCATATTTACAACAAAGCTTTTTCCGGTTTGCCTATTGGATTGCCTGCTGCAGCTGAGGCCGGGACAAAAAACGCTTATCATTTGTATACCCTCAGGATCAACAAAGAAAAATGCGGTATTTCGCGGGATGGGTTTTTGCAGGAGCTACACAAACTGAATATAGGCAGTGGGGTGCATTACCTGGCCATACCTCAGCATCCTTATTATAAGGAACATTTTGCCTTCAGGGAAGAGGACTATCCAAATGCGGTGAGTTATGGTCTGGAAACCATCAGCATCCCTATTTCTCCAAAACTGACCGGGGAAGATCTGCAGGATGTGATTGAAGCTGTAAGAACTATTATTCAACGGACCATCTGAATCCGTTATAAGAAAAATTGATGAATCAGGAAACGGAAAACAACCGCCAATTGTGGGAGCAAAGAAGTTCGGAGCATCAGAACGAACTGAAAGGGGTTTTGTTCAAACGCTTTCCGGAATCATTGAACCGGCATATTCATAAGGCACATCTTGGTTTTGTTCTGGATAATATTACCGTTGATTCTCAAAGAATACTGGATGCGGGGTGCGGATATGGGAGGATATCGATGGAGGTATTGAAGAAATTTCCTCAGGCTGACATCAGCGGACTGGATGTGAGCGATACTTATGTGGAACTATATAAAAAGAATACCGAACGGTATGCTTTTCTGGGGAACCTGGGTTCATTACCGGAGGCTATGGGGAAATTTGATCTCATCATATGCGTGGCAGTACTGATGTATGTTCCGAAAGAGGAGGTGAAACAAACCATAAGCGAATTATTGAATCACTTAAACGAAAAAGGGAGAATTATTCTAATTGAACCATTACAATCCGGCAAGTTTTTTTCATCAGGGTTTGGATTGTTAAGGCTATTCTCAAAAGGTGAGAGCACGACCGCGGGAAATTGTTTTGCAGCCATAGATTTAAAAAGGCAGATAAGAGAATATGGAGGCGATATCATAAAAGAGAAACGAACTCCTGTGACAACATTTTTTATAGTCCCAATTTATCTTTGGGCAAAGATATTTCGGCAGATGGGATGGGTTTACCGATGCACCAACAAATGGGACAAATGGTTGGGTGGTGGAAAACTGCCTTCGTTGCACACCTTTTTATTGATAGGTAAAAAATGAAAGCAGCCTTGAAATATCAGCACAACTATTCGGATATGGATCCGATTCTCTACGATTTCGCAGGAAGGGAGATCAAAGCAAAGAAGATACTGGCAGTTTTATGGGACTATCTCCCTGAGGGATTAGCCAAACTTAACCTCTTGGACATCGGTTCTTCTACAGGAATTATCACTCATTTGCTGAGCAGCAGTTTTTTATCGACAACAGGAGTAGATATTGACGAAAAGGCCGTTGCATTTGCCCAAAAGAACTTTCAGAACGAAAAACTGAAATACCTGGTGGGAGATTCTATGGACCTACCTTTTGAGGACGAAACTTTTGATGTGATAAACTGCACCCAGGTTTACGAGCATGTGCCCGATTCCAAAATACTTATCGCAGAAATGTATCGTGTCCTGAAAACGGGAGGCATTTGTTTCTTTTCGGCCGGAAACAGGATCGTCTGGATGGAAGGGCATTACAATCTTCCTCTTTTGTCTGTCATGCCAAAATTCATGGCTCATGGGTATTTGAGGCTTATGGTCAAAGGAAAGTATTATTACGAAACCCACCTTACTTATTGGGGATTGAAAAGGCTGGTCAGGAAGTTTGCCATAATTGACTATACGAAAAAGGTGATTCAATATCCCGGCAAATTTTACGCTAACGATATGATTACGAAGAATTCTGCGAAACAAAAGTTCTATTTGTTTGTCCTGAAGATAGCTTACTGGGCCTGTCCGAATTATATCTGGATACTGAAAAAACCATAGCATGAAAAAGGACAGGATTCTGAAAATTGCCAAATATGCTGTCATATTACTGATATTTTTCTTCATTTTCAGATACCTCTATCTGAATTTTAACAGTATTAAGCTAAGCGATCTGAAGTTTAATATGGGCTTCCTTTTGCTTTCGGTGCTGATCTATTTTGGTCATGAATTGCTCAATGCGGTCATCTGGCATGTGATAACCCTACAGAACCACTGCTCAATAAACATATTTGAGGCCATCAAGCTGAGGATATATGCTGATTTCGGCAGATATATTCCGGGAAAGGTATTTGCCTATGGCATATTGTTGTTCAGTTACGAGAAACGCAATATCCCTATGAAAAAGATAGCCGCCTGCACCATTCAGGAATTCATGACACAGACAATGGCGGCCGTGGTTCTTTCGCTGGTTTCGATATTTGCTTCTGATATCAAAGTGCTGGAACCTTACAAATACATTTTCCTGTTGCTCGCAATGGGCTGTTTTATTTTTTTATATCCTCCTGTTCTTCAATTTGTGATGAATATATTTTTCAGAATTTTTAAGAGAGAGAAGATAACGCTTTCGACCTCGTTCGGAAAAGTGATACTGGCTGTGCTGATGTTTTTTGCAAGCTGGCTGGTGTTTGGCTGGGCTTTTTATTTTTTCATCAATTCTTTTTACCCTTTGCCAGTGCATCATTATTTTTTCGTCACGGGGGCCTTTTCCATTGCCGCTATCATTGGTGCCGTGGCGGTTTTTGCTCCGGCAGGACTGGGTGTGAGGGAAGGAGTTGTGATATTTACCCTCTCTATACTGTTTAGTGCCGCAGTTTCTTCGTTGATCTCAATATTATCAAGATTATGGATGACTTTGAGTGAAATACTATTGCTGGCCATAGTTTTTATCATAGATTTAATCATTAAGAGAAAGAAAAATCGCCCAATTTGAGTATTATTGTATTTTTATGAAATGAATATAGTTTGAAATTACGATATTTGCACTTTTATTTTTAATTCAGATTTTTTGTAAGCAAACTTCAAAACATCCTGATGATTCCGTGGATCAAAAAACATATCAAGGTTATTTTAGCGGTTATTATTATCGGCACGGTTGCCTATTTTTTTACCACTGAATTTAAAAAGAACTGGCAGGATATCCTGGCCATGAATCTGAGACTGAATTTGCCTTTATTGGTGGGTTCGGTTTTTTTTATGATTTTGGCTTATTTGGGTAATACTGCGACCTGGCGCTATCTGATCAATAGTTTCCATCCGGAACTTCCACCTATCTCTATTAAAGAAAGTATTGCTATTGTCAATACTACACAATTGGCGAAATACATTCCCGGCAAAGTATGGTCGTATGCGGTTCAGATCTACTGGCTGTCGAAACGCGGCTATTCAAAATCGAACGTGTTTTTTATCAACCTGGTGGCGACGCTTTCAACCTTGTTAGCTGCTTCCGCTGTTGGAATCATCATGCTAAGCATTACCCTCGACAAGGTGTCCAAACAAGGAGCTATGTTTATTATCGGTATTGTGATTGTAGCATATACTGTTTTCATTTTATTTCATACACCCATACTCAGCATCCTGATAAAACTGGCTGCCCGTCTGGTGAAAAAAGAAATCAGCAGTGTGAAGATCTCGTACAAAAAAATATTGCTCACCCAGATATTTTATGTGGTCAGCAACCTGCTTTTCTGTATAGGCGGGTTTATGTTGTGCACGGCTATTGGTATTACCGATGATTATCAACTGATCATGTGTGTGGTGGGTTCATTGCTGGTGGGCGATGTGGTAGGTTTTGTGGTATTGGTGACGCCCGGCGGACTTGGCGTAAGGGAATGGATGATGTATTTCATTATTTCGGGGGTTGCGGCAGCTAACAAAGAAGTGGCCGTGGTGGTTCCCATAGCTACCCGTTTACTGACCATGAGTGTAGATATTTCTTTAGGAGTTACCGCTTTTTTTCTGGGGCAAAAAACGGTGTTTCGCGCCGGTCTGAATCTAAAATCAAAGCACAAGATCTGATTCGGGGTTTATTTTTGCATAGCGCACCTCATCCCAGAGATTATTCATCTTATAAATTGACTTTTTGAAGATCCCTTCTTTTATAAAGCCACATTTCTCCAACACCCTTTGCGAAGCCTGATTGTATTCAAATACTCCTGTGTGGATACGTACAATTCCCAAAGTGGAAAATCCATAATCGACAATTAGGTTGACTGCTGCGCTGGTTATGCCTTTATTCCAATAAGGTTCGCCGATGAAATATCCTATCTCGGCTGATTTGCTATACACATCCGTTCCCGGAAGCAGGCTTATATTTCCTGCATATTCGCCTCTATAGGTAATGGCATAAAGAATTATGGCCGGATGCTTACTGTATTTTTCGATAAAGTTTTCTGCATCAGCTAAAGTATATGGGTGAGGGAATCCGTCACGAAGGTTTTGGCTCACCAGCGGGTTGTTGGCCAGTTCGGCCATGCGTGGAGCATCGCTGTCGCGCAAGTTGCGGAGTTCAACTTCACCGGATCTCAGTTGCATCGGTTTGCAAAATTAATTCTCACCATATCCCTATTTACTAAAAGTATTGAACTGTTTGAAGCCTACCAGCACATCGAATATCTTTCCCTGTTCGCGGTGGTACACATAGATGGTGTATTCGTTGTCGGTTTCGTAATGGGAACCTTCTATCACCGTTTCATCGCCGACCTTGGAGCCGTTTTCAAGAAAAATATACTGGTAATTATAGTAGCCCTGCTTCAGATAGAGGTTGGCTTCGTAGCCTTTCAGTTCGTAGTTGTATTTCATTTTGGCATCGTCCGAAAAACGCCAGTCGGTCAGGGCGCCGCAGATATAAATACCCCCGTCGACCACCGGAGCGTCGTACTTCAAAAAGAAATGCACATGCACGTATTCTGATTCTATGTCGGCATCGTTGATGTTGTCGTCCGATCTGATGAACATGCGGCCGTTGATGTCTTTGCGAGAGGCGAACACCTTGTAAGTTTTTTTCTCTTCAGCTTTGAGGTAAACGTGGTAGCCATCGTCTTCTTTAAATATTTTAGCGATAAACTCGGAATAGAAGTTCATGCCCTTGATATCGAATTCGCGGAAAATGTTGCCTCCCGAAAATACATTCTGATCTTCATAGTTATAATCGAGCTGGTCGCCGTTGATGTATAAGGGCTTTAGATTTAATATGGCATTGTCCCAACGGCCGTTTTGCTGCACTATCACCTTCAGGTTCTTGTATGGGTCGTTCACTGTGTAGCCGGTTTTATCTATAGAAAAATCAACTTCCTGCTTGTAATTGCGATATTCAACAATGGTGGGTTTGTTGACAATGGCTGTTATGGTTACCTTAGGGTCGGCTATCGTAAAACGCCGGGTAAGGATGAGGTTGTCGGGTTCGTCCTCCATGTAAACCTTCAGCAAATAGTTCCCCGAAAGGCCGGGATTCATGCGTTCGTTGGGGATGCTGAGGCTGTAATGGGTGTATTTTTGCAGGGTGTTGAACGAAAATTTGTATTCGGTGATGTCATCTTCCATAAAGGCATTCAGATATTCGTTGGGCTGAAGATCGGAGGGGGTCCAGTAGGCGTCGCAATGGATAAAAGTGTAGCGCATGCGTTTGTAATCGCCGTCGAGGTCATCGAACGAAAGGATGAGCTTTTCGGAAGTGTTCAGATTTATAATGGGCGCGGTCAGCACAAATCCGTCGCGATACAGCAATACGGTTTTGATATTCGGTTTATACACATAATCTTCGGCGCGCATGTAATTTTCTTTGAAATAGTCGTTGTTGGCAGCCTGAAGGGTATCTTTTTCGCCATGTTTTTTGCGCTGGGCAATGGAAACTTCCGGAAGGAAGAGCCCCAATAGCAAAAAGAAAGTGATGAGAATGATTGAATATTGACGATGATAATTTTGCATGGAATGTTTTATGTTGACAAGATTGGTAAACAAAAGTGATGGTTCATAAGTTGGTTGTGATCCAATGAAAATCTATTCCACAAAGTTACACAAAGTAGACGCAAAGTTACACAAAGAAAATTTTCCAAAGTTCTCTACGGTTAGAAAGGATTTTTAGGAAGAAATGAATCAGAAGAAAGGATATTGGCAAGTTGGGAAGTAGGATGCACCAGGATAACTCATGCAACAATTTAGCAATTTAACCTTCTACTTCCGCAGGAAGTGCTATTTTATAGATTCTTCCCCATTTGATCAGTCTCCACAGCCTTTCGTGGAGGTAGAAAAGGAATATTTTGGTGAACAGTTCGGAGGTGCCTACCTTTAAGGCTCCGAGGGGATTGCCGGAAATGAACCAACTGATGAATATGGTATCTATGGTGCCAAACGCCCTCCATGATATGCCCTTGAGCAGGCTGCGGAAGTTCGACAGGGGATTGCTTTCGCGCAGATACGATATCTGGTTCCACAAACGTTCGTGCAGAAAGTAAAGGAATATTTTAGTGAATACCTCGGCGATGGCTATGGGCAGGGCCACGGAAACCTTGCCGAAGAAATAGTAGGAAATAACAAAAGTATCGATGCTCCCTATGGTGCGCCAACTGATGCCCTTCACCAAACTGCGTGCTTTAGTGTCGCTTAACATGGTTGCAAAGGTAGGTCAGTTGTCCGTAATTATTGAGAAAGAAAATGGGGTGGGTGATAAATGTCAGGGAGGAGCAAGGCTCTCTCCCTACTTTATCACCACCACCTTCCCCGTTTCAATTGAAACATCCTCAGATACCAGTCTATACATATAAACCCCTCTGCTCAGATTCATAGCTGAAATTCCGGCACTGCCGGTTGATTGGGTTAGTTGCAGGGTATATACCTTTCTTCCGGTAAAATCAAAAATCTCAAACCTTCCTGGTAGATTATTGGCAAAATCATATTCCAATTGCATACTTCCGTCATTTGGATTGGGATACAGTTTCACAAAAGATTCAACTTGATTTTGCTCCGGGTTATGATTTGATACCGACCGTAAATTTGCAGTCATATAACATTGAGCATATTTCGAAGTTACGAGGCTAAAATTATTATCACCATAATCTTGCTTTCCCTGTATATAAACGTTATCGTTTTCCGAAATAACAAAGTCAAACAACCTGTTTTTATCAACCAACTGTTCCCAAAGTTTTTCTCCATAAGGGTCATATTTGATAATAAACGACCGGAAAGGCCCTTTTTTGACCTCATGTGATGCTAATAGGGTATAAAGATTTAGATTACCGTCAACCATTAATTTTAATCTCTCAATTTGCGAATACCAATCACCATTTTCTTTCAGATTCCAAATTAGGGTCCCATCATTATCAAGTTTATCTATTTCATAACCATCCTTTTTTTGAAATAGAACCGAAATATTTCCGGAACTATCAATAACCAAACAATTTTCCTCCAAATAAATATCATTTGACTTTATAGAATAACTCCAATCAATTTCTTGCTTATCGTTTAGCTTCTTTACTATTACTTCACCTCTTTTTAAGTTGCTTCCTGCAATGTAACAATTGTTATTTTTATCCACTATAAGATTATTGATAAAAAATCCCGTTATTATATTGTCTTTTTTCAAACCTCCACTAAGTCTGTCAAATAACATTACATGTGATCTGATATTTCCGGAATCTATCCCCACAACATAAATATTGTGGTCTTGATTCACATCAATCGTTTTACATGAAATTTTACTTTGAAATGATATTTCCGTATACCATTTGTAGTCTCCAACATCAGAATACTTTTCAATAAAAGATACTTCATTATTTTTTCCGGTGTAATCTCCAACAAGATTAATTGCACCATTATTATCTCCCGTTATTCCATTTCCTATGCGCATATGTTTCAGGCCATCCTTCCATTTATACGCTCCTGACGAATCATAAACAACAATCATTGCGCTTTGTTCTCCTTGATTCATGACATTGATCAGTAGATATATTTTCAGGGAATCGTCAATGGTAAAATCCGCTAATTCCTCATCATAACTTTCACCAAGGGCTATATCCCAAATAACATTACCGGACGAATCAAGTTTCTGCAAAATCACATCCATACTACTGTTTAATTGATTATACCTGCTGCCGGCCACATAAACATTGTCTTTCAAATCGATTGACTTTTTTACATCAGCCACTTT
>CAYXXU010000016.1:46028-60370 GCA_964469155.1 uncultured Bacteroidales bacterium | reverse complement strand
TGTTTGTTATTTTATTGACATCTAATTGTTTATATCATTTATAAGGGGAGACTAAGTAGTTCGGAATTTACAAATGGTTACATGGTTCTATTGCTAAATTGTTTTTAGGAAAGAACTTGTAACTTTTGACAATAAATACCTGTAAATGAATATCAACACGGTTCTATTCCTCGCAGACTCACCACGTCAAAGCCTCACAGCCTAGCTACTCAGCAAAAGTTTCATATGCTCAATCTGTTCCGGTGTGCCCAGCACAAACAGTTTTGAATCGGGCAGCAGGCGCGTATTGGGCGAAGGGTTGATAGTATATTTTCCGTCAGCGGTTTTCAGGCCTATGATATTGGCGCCGGTCTTGATACGTATCTTCAGGTCGGTGATGGTATGATTCAAAAACTCGGGATTCAGGTTTTTGCAGGTGAACTCCACCAGATTGGGGGAATCTTCACCAGGAATAAAAATCATATTAAAGAAATGCAATATATCGGGGTTGATCACCAGGGAAGCCATTTGCGCCCCTCCCACGCTTTCGGGTATCACCACGCTATCCGCCCCTGCAATCAGCAGCTTTTGTTCGGCGCTTTCGTTCGAGGCCCGGCTGATTATCTTCAAGGCAGGGTTTAGTGCATGAGCTGACAGCACCACGTACATATTGTCCGCATCCAGCGGCAGTGTGGTGATTAGGGATCTGGCATGTTCAATTCCTGCGCTTTGCAGGGTTTCGTCGGTGGTGGCATCGCCTTCCACAAAAATAATGTCACGCTGGCTGTATTTTTCAACAATCTCATGCACATTGTCGATTACCACAAACGGCACTTTATGATCTTTCAGGCGGATAGCGGCTTGTTTTCCGTTACGGCCATATCCGCAAATAATAACATGGTTTTTCATTTTCCTGACTCCTGATTTTATTTTATACTGACGGTAAAATTTCCGTATTTCTCCTTCCACCAAATAGCTGGTGATCACCGACAACGAGTATGCAAAAGTACCTAAAGAAATCACAATAAGCACAATGGTGAATATTTTTCCCTGATCTGAAAGTTCCCTCACCTCTTTAAACCCCACGGTTCCAACGGTAATTACTGTCATGTAGGTAGCCTCCAGCAGGGAGTATCCTTCAATAAAAAAATAGCCACTGATGCCAAATGCCAGAACGAAAAACACCAGCAGCAAGGCATAAAATATATTTCGGAAATGCTTTAAAGATGAAATCATTTCAGTTTTCCGGGTTTTAGTATTTGGTGGCCAATGGAACAATGCAAACAATATTTATCTGTGCAATAAAACTTATATAGCTGAAGCAGAGCCTGGCTTTGTTTTGCATTTCGCGCGGCAATTCCATAAGTCTTAAAATTTGTAATGATATGATTCTGTTCGGCCGGCAATAATTCCAGAAAATCCAGGGCCCTGTCGACCTGGGCCTGATCGTCCTTATGTTTTCCGTGTGCAAAGATAAACGGAACAATTGTATTGATAAGCAACAAATTTACGGAAGAAGTCCCCAAACGTTTTTGTTTTTCGGGCGACACAGAATCAAATGTATAATGATTCAGCCAGTAAGCCGAAGTGGCAACATCTAACAACGAACGCAATTCTTTGATGCTTACGGCATTTATTATCTTCGAGAAAAGGGCTGTCGAACGGTTCAGCAAAAATGCAAATTGCGCCAGTCGTATGCTGGGAAAATTACCCGGACGATTGCGCAAAAACTTCCACAAATGTTTTTCGATGGGATGCAATTCGAATTTTTTGGCAAGATATTCATACTCTGTCTTCAATTTATCAGGATACTCGTCCTTAAAAGTGTCATTCAGAAAACCAGCCTGCCCAAAAAGCAGTGCCTCTATCTGGAACAGATTGTTTTTATGCTTTGCAATACAGCCAATGGGTAAGGAACGGGCCAACATTTCGAAAGCCTCGCCATACAGGTTAAACCCGAAATTGCGGGCAAGTATCTCATAAAACACTTGCTCCCAGTTGTTTTTACATAACATAAGCTTTTTCGTGATAGCTTCCACCTTGTTTTGTAGCCTTTCAATGGCCAAACTTTCTAACAAGCCCGAAACTATAAAACCATCTACCTGGGTTATCAGTTTCGAGCAAGGTATCCAGTTCTTATTTTTTATAAAAAATTGATATTTAGCAATCAACTCCGGATCAATATGGTTTTTTACCTCAAGAGTTTGCACCGAATTGCCTTGCTTATCCATTACCGGTCGGTCATTTTCGTAAACCACATGCAGAATTATATTGTCGTAAGCCTGGTCCAGATGATGATTATGCACATACCAATCGGAGGACCGAAGGTGTATTTCTACATTACCCGCCCACAAGGTCTCCCCAATGCGCACTTTGGCTTCCGCAAAATCGGGGCCAGCATTGGTGTTATGATGTCCTGGATGAATCACTGCCAGGTGGTTACCATCCATGGTCGATAAACTATCTGCAAACCGTTGATATTTCCAGATATAATGTAATAAAGCCTCGTTCATTCAAATTTGATTAAAAAATCCGTCAGTAAAATTCAGGATAAAATTATTAAATTTAGTTAAAATTTTTGCCCTTTCTTTTTATTATCGTATTTTTGTGAGATAAATGAACCCAAAATCATGGACGACCTTTCAGTTATTATGCATGGTATTGAATACAAGATGCTTCAACTGATCAAGCGACTCGACCAATTACAAAATGAAAATATTGAAATAAAAGAACAACTTAAAAATTTACAAAGAAAAGAAGCAGAAAAAATTATAAAAATAAAGTACTTAGAAGAAAAAAATAATATAATTAAGATTGCAAACTCTATAGAAGGACCGGAAAACAAATCAAAAGCTAAATTAAAAATTAATGAACTTTTGCGGGAGGTTGACAGATGTTTGGCTCAATTAAATAAGTGATTTACAACAACCTGATTATCGATGGAAGAATTTTCAATTACGGTTAATATTGCAGACAGAACCTATAAATTGACTATTGAAAAACAGGAAGAGGAAATTGTAAGAAAAGCAGCAAAGTTGATCAATGATAAAATTAAAGAATTCTCATCCAATTATGCATTTAAAGATAAACAAGACCTGCTTGCAATGATAGCCTTACAATATACCACTAGTGCATTGAATTATGAACAATCGAAAACATACAACAATACACTTTTAAAAGACAAATTGCTTGAACTGGATACCTTATTGGGCAAACATCTGGAAAAATAACTATCGTTCTTTGAATTCAACATTACCCGCAGTAATTCAATCACTCGTTTGATAAACTCAACATTTGTCAAATTAGAGCTGACTCTGTGATACAAGAACAGGCTTCAGTCCATCTATGATGGAATTTCAACAGGGCAACCTGCTGAGACGGTAGAAGTTCGACTAAAGCAGGAGGCTCTATATGTGTTAGTTTGGGGTTTATTCTAAACTCTTTTGAATTATTGCGGGTTTTTTTTATATACTAACCAACATAAAACGATTATTTATGGAAATATTATTTATCACAATTGCAGCTGTTGCAGGACTTGTTGTAGGAGGTCTGATCACAGCCACCCTGATCCGGAAATCGATTGAGAAAAAAGCCGGACACATATTGCGCGATGCTGAAAGCGAAGCAGAAGTCATCAAAAAAGATAAGATTCTGCAAGCTAAAGAAAGGTTCTTACAATTAAAATCCGATCATGAAAAGTTGATCAACGAAAGAAATAACAACGTATTAAAAAGTGAAAACCGAGTAAATCAAAAGGAATCACTATTAAATCAGAAACTCGAAGAAGTCAATCGTAAAGACAAAGAGTTGAACGCAGTTCGTGAAAATCTCAACACCCAATTAGACCTTCTTAACAAAAAGAAAGTAACTCTGGAACAACTGCAGGCCGAACAAGCCGAAAAACTCGAACATATTTCGGGCATGTCGGCTGCCGAAGCCAAAGCACAATTGGTTGAAATGCTGAAATCAAAAGCTCATACCGAAGCTGCCAACAACATACGCGAAATAATCGAAGAAGCAAAAGATACTGCTAACCTCGAAGCAAAGAAAATAGTTATAAAAACCTTACAACGTACCGCTGCAGAGCATGCAATTGAAAACTCTGTTTCGGTTTTCAATATCGATAATGATGAGATAAAAGGAAGGATCATTGGCCGTGAAGGAAGAAATATCAGGGCTCTGGAAGCTGCCATTGGTGTTGAAATTATCATTGATGACACCCCCGATGCCATTATTATTTCAGGATTCGATCCTGTGCGTCGCGAAATAGCACGCTTATCGCTGCATCAACTTGTAACCGACGGCCGTATACATCCTGCTCGTATTGAAGAGGTGGTTGCCAAGACCAAAAAACAAATTGAGCAGGAAATTGTAGAAGTAGGTAAGAAAACCACCATCGACCTTGGGATTCATGGAATGCACCATGAGTTGATCAGGCTGGTTGGTAAAATGAAGTACCGTTCTTCATACGGGCAAAATCTCCTGCAGCATTCCCGTGAAGTTGCCAACCTCTGTGCCACAATGGCATCCGAACTTGGATTGAATGCCAAACTGGCTAAAAGAGCCGGATTGCTTCATGATATCGGAAAAGTTCCCGATAGCGAACCCGAATTACCACATGCAGTGCTGGGAATGAATCTGGCCGAAAAGTACAAGGAACATCCTGAAATTTGCAACGCCATTGGTTCTCACCACGAAGAAGTTGAAATGAACTCCCTTCTGGCGCCTATTGTGCAAATATGCGATGCAATATCAGGTTCCAGACCGGGTGCCCGCCGCGAAATTGTTGAATCGTACATCAACAGATTGAAAGAACTTGAAGAACTTGCCCTCTCCTACCATGGCGTGGTAAAAACCTATGCTATTCAGGCAGGCAGAGAACTCAGAGTAATTGTTGGGGCTGATAAGGTGACTGATTCAGAAGCCAATACTTTAGCCTCTGAAATCTCTACTAAAATCCAAAACGACATGACCTATCCCGGTCAGATTAAAATTACTGTTATCCGGGAAACTCGTGCCATCAGTTTTGCGAAATAAAATTCGCATTGCTTCTTTGTTACGGTAATTCCAAATTCAAATGGAATTCACTTATCGTTTTCCAAGACCGGCTGTTACGGTTGATTGTATTATCTTCAGAATATACCCGGATGAAATTACTGAGGTATTATTGATAAAGCGGGCTAATGAGCCATTTAAAAATAAATGGGCACTGCCCGGAGGTTTTATCAACATAGACGAAGAAATTGAACATGCAGCCAAACGCGAACTTTTTGAAGAGACGGGCATAATTCATCACACATTGGAGCAACTTTTCACAATAGGAACTGTTGGCAGAGATCCGCGTCACAGAACCATTAGTATTATTTATGGGGGTTTATTCAACTCTGCTACCATGAAAATAAATGCAGGCGACGATGCAAAGGAGGCAGCATGGTTTCGCATTGACAATTTACCCCCGCTGGCTTTCGATCATAATAATATAATTCGTAAAACATTTTCCGGATATATAAAAAATAATATTTAAATTTGGAGACATGATTAAGAAAATCGTTCATATCTGGCAAGTTTTATCCAATAATGGTGTTCGCCCCCATCATACTTACGAAGACATCAAAAGAGTAAGGATTATTAACCAATCAAGCGTTATTGGATTAATCAATACTTTAGTGTATGCTATCATATTGCTATCTCTTTATATCCCTAAATTTTTAAAGTTACAGTTTGAATTTGCCTTTGTTTTCGATATATTATTTCTGTTAACTTTAGCTGCTTGTGGTTTATTCAATTTATGGCTGATCAAGAAATATGACTACAGAATTGGCAGTATTTTCTTACTGATTGCATTCCCTACCCTGCTGCTCACTTTATCTATTGTTTTGGACAAGGTTGGTATAGAATACTATTATTTCCCGTTTTTTATAATTCTTTTTTATTTGTTGAGAAATCGCCGGGGTTTGACAATAATCTCCCTTTACTATATAATACTTTTTGCTTTATCGAAATTATTTGACGATTATTTGAATACCTCCTTCATTGTTTCTGATAATACCCAAATATTTTATTATGTTAATGTTGCCGTAGCTTTTCTATCCAGTTATGCCTTTTTAAGACTGTTTATCAATGAATACGAAAAGAAGCAACAGGAAGTGGAAACAAAAAACATTCAATTAGAGAAAGTTGTTAAAATGGCTAATCAAAAAAGCGAAGAAATAGAACTCTTGCTTAAGGAGCTCAGCCACCGTACCAAAAACAATCTGCAACTGGTTTCGAGTATTATCAATATCCAATCAGGAAAAATTACTGACCCAATGGCAAAAAATACCATTGAGGATACCAGAAACAGGATTCATTCCATGTCGTTGCTCCACCAGAAGTTATATATAAATGACAACCTGAATACATTCTCATTGAATGGTTATACTGAAGACCTGTTAAATTACCTGATTGATATTTTCGATGAAAAATCGAATCATCTCCGGATTATTAAAGAGATGGAAGATATTAATATTAAAATTGATAATGCTGTTCATATTGGACTTGTAATTAATGAAATACTGACAAATTCTTTTAAACACGCATTAATAGGATGCAAGGATAAATTCATAAAAGTCGTCATAAAAAAAACGAGTGATAAGGATATCTTTATTTCAATTGCAGATTGTGGTGATGGAATAATTAAGGTCGCTGATGAGGGTGACACCAAATCTTTTGGTGGGAGTCTTATTTTTTCGTTGGTAAAGCAGATGGAGGGCGAAATATCTTTTAATGAAAGTGAAAGAAATGAAATAATTATTAGAATTAAAAATATCTTATGATGGAAAAAATTAAAATACTTATTGTTGAAGATGAGATAATTATTGGCCAGGATTTAAAAAATATTCTATCATCAGTCAATTTTGAAATTTGCGGTATTGCAGAAAGTTATGACATTGCTCTTAAAATGTTCTGCCAGGAGCATCCCGATATTGTGATCTGCGATATTTACTTGAAAGGAACTAAAACAGGCATTGATTTCGCTAATAAAATCAACAAATTAAATACTGCTTCCATAATATTTATTACTGCCTTTTCGAGTAATGAAATTATTAACAAGATTAACGATATGCATAATATATCCTATATCACCAAGCCTTTCACCAATTCACAGGTTATTGCGGCAGTAAAACTGGCTTCTTACCGGATGAAAAATCATTCCAGAATTCCTGAACTGACTGCAAGGCAGGAAGAAATCCTGATTTTGATTAAAGAAGGAACTATTTCCAATGCTGCTATTGCACAAGAATTAAAAATTGGTATTGACACTGTAAAAAGTCATAAAAAGCAAATATATCAGAAGTTTAAGGTAAGCAGTACTGCCGAGCTAATGAAAATATTATTTTAATAATACAGGGTTGCTTCCCTAAAATTTATAACCTTCCACATTATGAATCGAAAAATTAAATCCATTAAAGGTACAAGTATTAACTACGCAATGGAGGATCCTTCAAATCCATCAGAAACTGAATGGATTGAAACAGTATCTTATACCTCCTCACTAAATGAATACGATCTGAATGGCAACCTCATGAAATCATCCTCCTTCAACCATGAACAGGAAATTCATGAATTTTATGAATACAAGTATGATGCGAATGGCAATGTTGTAGAGGAACTGTGTTATTTTGATGAAGATGAACTGGCCCAGCATAAATTTATCTCATGGAATGAGAACCATCTGAGAACTTCTGAGAAGGTTATTTATCAGGAAGATGGAAGTGAAAATACAACTTACTTTTCCTATAATGAAAACAATCTGCTAATTGAAAAGCGTGTGGTTGACCAGGATGATGAATTGGAAGAACTGGATACTTATACATACGATAGTGACAGGCTTATGATCGAATCGAAATTTGATTACAATAACCAACCCGTTTTTTCAAAAAAGTATAATTACGATGAGAATGGTAACGTTACAGAATATGAGTATTCGTCTCCCGACCCTTACGAGTATATGCGTTTTGAATATTCTTACAACGACAATGGTGATCGCGAAAAAGTTTTAAAGTATAACCATAAAAATCAGCTCATTGAAAAGAATATAATGCAGTTCGATGAAAAAGGCAACCTGACAGAATTATTTGAGGAAACCCAGAAATCAAAAAAAACTACCCGTTTTTCATACGACGAAAGCAACAACCAGGTGAAACAGGAAGAATTTAACGAGGATGAGGTAGTAGTGGTAAGTATTGAACGAACATTCAATATTGATAACAAACTGATGGAGTCGCTGGTCTATTCACAAAACCCTGAAGACGGTGTGCAGCAGATGTACGCTTATAAGTACGAATACGAGTACTGGGAAGAATAACCAATACTACAACTTCTTCAATCGAAAAAAATTATCCCAGTATTTCTCTTTGGTCATATTTTCCCAATGAATAATATAATAGCGGTATTGGTAAGTTTGTACCTGGCATAACGCAATTATCAAAAACAATCCAATAATCAGTAACATTCTGTGGAGCTTTTTTTTTGCAGCTTCCATCAGGAAAGACAAGGGCAGCATAAAAAACATAAGAATATCCACATATACCCTCGAAGAAAAACTCCCGCCATACCACCAACTCCACCAGGAAGATACGATATAAGTGAAAAAGATCAGGAAAATAGCAATAGTTATCACGCCCCATTTCTGCTTTTTATACATAAAAAATAATCCTGCTAATGATATCAGATACAATGGAGTATAAAGAAATAAACCCTTTTTATACGAAAACAATATATTAATGATCTCTGGTCTGGTAAAATCAAAACTTTCATTGCCATAGGTATCCACCCAGGGTCTCCCGGTTTGTATCATAAATATGGCCACCTGCAGGCCGATAAGTGCGCAAAAGCACAGGAAGGAGATGATGAGTGCCTGGTATTTTTGCTTCAGCAGCCGGAATTTATGGAGCAAATTCTGACGATCGCCGGCCAAGGCCAACATTCCAGGCAAAATGATGATGTTAACGGGGCGAATCAGAACGATCATTCCCAGCAATATCCCCGACCAAATAATATATTTTGCGATACCGGTTAAGAAGTATCGCCTGAAATAGTAAGCCACCATATTTACCAAAGCAAACGAGTAAATATGAGACAATCCGGGCTCCCCTATGGTATAATATAAAAGATTGGTTCCGAAAACACAGCAAAGCATCACAATGATCCGGTTAGTGGATTTGATCTGGTAGGTTGTCAATAACAAATTCAGGAACCAAAGTCCAATAAACAAATAAAAAACGGCCGATATGGTTATGCAAATCTGGTAGGGTTTTGAATAGCCGTCGGCAGGGAACCCCGCAATATGTGCATATACATGGCCACCCAGAAAGAAAGGCATCTGTGCCAAAGCCACACCGGCAGTTACTTTACTGAAGGCTTTTCCATCAATATACTCACGGCAATCACGACAGTTAAACTCATCCTTATACGTTCCGTATTCTATTTCCTGAACAAATTTAAAATTCAGATCATTATAAATAAACGCGCCCGGCAGATACAGATAGTAACATTTAGCATCCGAACGGATTATATTTTTACTTCTGTCGCCTCCCCAATTGATATTTGTGGTGACAAGAAAAACCAATAAGGTTATACCGATAATAAAAAGCTTGGTTTTCAGATCTGATTTATTATTCATAAACACTCAAATAATAACCTTCTAATAATTCTCTTTCTAAATTTATCCTGATGAGGATAAAAGTAAATAAAAAGTCAGAAAAGACAACAAAAAATTCGAAAAGCACACTACCTTCAAAACTATTTAATAAATTTGTCAATACTTATTTACCAGTTTATGAAAAGGATCTTTTTTATTGTATTTGTTTCAATATTTGTTACTGTAGTGCAAAATGTTTTTGCTCAAAGAGGAAAGAATGGTGCGAGAGTGATTACAGCTACAAACACTATAGTAAATGAATATACCACATTGACTTTCGATGCCACTGCAGGCTCAACATCAATTACCGTTGCCGCCAATACTTTAAATGCCAACAATCGCTTTGGCGCAGGTAATGTTCTTGCAACCGGTGATCTTATCTTTATTATTCAGATGCGGGGAGCCACCATTCAGGGAGGCCAGTGGTGGGCAAGCTATGGTTATATTGCGGATTACAATAATGCAGGTTTGTATGAATTTGCGCAGGTTGCATCGGTACAAGGAACCAATATTATTAATCTCATGTGCGGTCTTACAAATAACTATACTGCTTCTGGCAAAGTACAGATTGTGCGTGTACCCCGCTACACTTCTTTGACGGTAAACAGTGGTTCAGAATTAACCTGCGATCCTTGGGACGGAAACAAAGGTGGTGTACTGATTGTTGAAACTTTAGGAAATACTGATGTGAATGGGCCAATCAATGCAACAGGCAAAGGTTTTAGGGGCGGACTACTGTCGCCTACTAATAGTGATAAGACCGATGTTGGTTGGTACTGCACTACCGACTCACTTTTTGGAGCCAAAAAAGGTGAAGGGATTGGTGGAAACGGACTAACTGATGGAATTTACGGAAGAGGGGCTCCGGCCAATGGAGGCGGAGGCGGAAATGCACACAATGGTGGTGGTGGCGGTGGATCAAATACCAGCGCTAACTTTGCATGGAACGGGGCCGGATTTCCTGATACCACAACCAGCACATCGTATATTCAGGCATGGGATCTCGAAACAACCACTACTGTTCCCACAGGTGTCCCTTTTCATAAAAATGCTTCCTATGGTGGAGGAAGGGGGGGCTATACTTTTTCAGCCGCGGATATGGATGCTCTGACAGTACCTCCTGCTGATGGATCATGGGAGGGTGACTGGAGAAGAACTTACGGCGGTTTGGGTGGATGGCCTATAAATGCCAACGCCAATGGTTTACCCAGATTATATTTGGGCGGCGGAGGCGGTGCCGGTAGCCAGAACAATGGTTGGGGCGGTGCAGGTGGAAACGGCGGCGGAATTATTTTTATAATGTCGTATGGAACTATTTCCGGCACAGGAACTATTATTGCGAATGGGAATCAGGGAAATAATTCACAAGGGTCTGCTCCATTAAGTGGTCGTGCCGGTAACGATGGTGCAGGCGGTGGCGGAGGAGGAGGCGCTATTGTATTAAATGCTGTTGGAAATATTTCTACGGTATCTGCCCAGGCAAACGGAGGTAATGGAGGCAATCAGATTAAAACAAAAGGATTTCTTGCTCCGGCCAATATGGAAGCCGAAGGCCCCGGTGGTGGTGGTGGTGGTGGATATATTGCAGTATCGAACGGAAGTATTAGCCGCACCACCAATGGAGGTGCCAATGGAACCTCCACAGCGGTTTTTCCCGAAACCATCGGGGTCACAGAGTTCCCTCCCAATGGCGCTACCAAAGGCGGACCGGGAGTGAATAATGCCTCGGTCAGCAATTTCACTATTAATGCTGCCAATGTGCTGGCTTGTCAGGGTCAGCCTGTAACATTAACAGCAACCATCACAGGCAGCTTACCTGCGGGAACTTCTTATGGATGGTATACCACAGAATTCGGATCAACCGTTTTATCGAATAATTTAACCCTTACCATACCCAACCCTCAAACCACGACCACCTATTATTTCGGAACCTGTCCCGGAACATACCGCGTAGCTGTTACCATGACCGTTTCGCCCTTTGCCCCTGACGCAGGTGCCAATCAATCGTATTGCACTGGTTCATCTGTCACACTGTTGGCTAGCGGCGGAACCACTTACAGTTGGCTACCGGTTACGGGACTAGGTAATCCGTCTATAGCAAATCCTGTCTGCAATGTAGGTACAACCACATTATACACGGTTCATATCACCAATGCAGATGGTTGCCAGGCGAATGATACAGTCAGAGTGACGGTTAATCCTAATGCCAATGCCACCATAAATCCACAAGCCGCCTTGTGTGTCAATGCAAACCCTGTTACCCTTACCGCTGCCCAAAGCGGCGGAGTATGGTCAGGACCCGGCATCACCAATCCGGCTAACGGAGCCTTCAACCCTGCCCTGGCCGGTGCCGGCAATATCCAGATTATCTATACCATTTCGGGCTTATGCAGCGATGCGGATACCACCCACATTTTGGTAAATCCATTACCGGTCGTAAACCTGGGACACGATACCACCTTCTGCCAGGGAGCATCCCTGCTGCTCAATGCCGGAAATCCCGGATCAACCTATTTGTGGACACCGGGCGGAAGCTCATCGCAAACCCTCAGTGTTACGTCTTCAGGACAATATATCGTACAAGTTACCAATGCGGCCACCTGTTCCAAACGCGATACCATCAATGTAACGGTGAGTCCTAATGCCGATGCAACTATTACGCCTCATGCCGCCTTGTGTGTCAATGCCAGCCCGGTCACACTTACCTCAGCCCAAAGCGGCGGAGTATGGTCAGGACCCGGCATCACCAATCCGGCTACCGGAGCCTTCAACCCTGCCCTGGCCGGGGCCGGTAATATCCAGATTATCTATACCATTTCGGGCTTATGCAGCGATGCGGATACCACGCACATTTTAGTAAATCCATTGCCTGTGGTAAACCTGGGACACGATACCACCTTCTGCCAGGGAGCATCCCTGCTGCTCAATGCCGGAAATCCCGGATCAACCTATTTGTGGACACCGGGCGGAAGCTCATCGCAAACCCTCAGTGTTACGTCTTCAGGACAATATATCGTACAAGTTACCAATGCGGCCACCTGTTCCAAACGCGATACCATCAATGTAACGGTGAGTCCTAATGCCGATGCAACTATTACGCCTCATGCCGCCTTGTGTGTCAATGCCAGCCCGGTCACACTTACCTCAGCCCAAAGCGGCGGAGTATGGTCAGGACCCGGCATCACCAATCCGGCTACCGGAGCCTTCAACCCTGCCCTGGCCGGTGCCGGTAATATCCAGATTATCTATACCATTTCGGGCTTATGCAGCGATGCAGATACCACGCACATTCTAGTGAATCCATTGCCCATCATCGATCTGGGTAATGATACCACACTGTGCCAGGGAGCCTCCCTGTTGCTGAATGCCGGAAACCCCGGTTCCACCTACCTGTGGACAAATGCAACCACTGATCAGACACTTACCGTTTCATCCGCGGGTATTTATTGGGTGGATGTTACCAATGCCAACCAATGTACCGGACGCGACAGCATCAATGTAAGTGTAATTCCTTTGGCCGATGCAACCATCCATGGTGTCAACCCCGTTTGCAGCAACATCGCCTCTTTTAACCTGAGTGCGGCACAAACCGGAGGCCAATGGAGTGGCAACGGAATCACCAATGCCGGCAATGGCACTTTCAACCCTCAAATTGCCGGCGCAGGTATTTCCATCATTACTTACACCATTTCGGGACTATGCGGAAACATGGATACCATCCACATTTCGGTTTTGCCATCCCCATTAGTAACTGCTGATACTGTTAACCCGGGTTGCCCCGATTTTAACAATGGCTCCATAATCATCCAAACCACAGGCGGAACCCTCCCCTACAACTATATCTGGAGCAATGGCGCCACCGGAAACTCAAACACCGGCCTCACCAATGGAACCTATACGGTTACTGTTGCCGATCAAAACAATTGTGCAGAAGTCCGTACGGTTCAGTTCGATATGCCTTTGATTGATTGTGTCATCCCGGTAATTTATGTACCCAACATTTTCTCACCTAACGGCGACGGACAAAACGACAATTTATACGTGCGCGGACAAGGTATCAAAACCCTCGATTTTGTGATCTTCGACCGCTGGGGCGAGAAAGTATTTGAAACCACCGACAATACGCAATACTGGGATGGCAAATTCAAAGGAAAAGAAATGCCTGTGGATGTATATGCTTATCACCTCAAAGCCACCATGAACGATGGTCGCATAATCAACAAAAAAGGGAACATTTCACTGGTCAGGTAAAGTCCACCTTTCTTTTTCTTACTAAACTTCTGTTTCACAACAGGCTTCTGTAAAATTTTAGCGTATCTGACCTCAAGTAAAAAACCTTTGTCTCCTCCGGGAATATCCCCATTGGACCTACCAAATTTGAAACGAACATTATGGAATTGATAATGCACCAAACGAAATCGATAATGAACTAAGCGGAATTGAAATCGACACAAGCGGAAATGAAAGTGGCACAAGCGGAATTGAATATGGCACAAGCGGAATTGAAAGTGGCACAACCGGAAATGAAAGTGGCACAAGCGGAATTGAATATGGCACAAGCGGAATTGAATATGACACAAGCGGAATTGAAAGTGGCACAACCGGAAATGAAAGTGGCACAACCGAAAATGAAAGTGGCACAAGCGGAATTGAAAGTGGCACAAGCGGAATTGAAAGTGGC
>CAYXXU010000016.1:0-45928 GCA_964469155.1 uncultured Bacteroidales bacterium | reverse complement strand
AAGCGGAATTGAAAGTGGCACAACCGGAAATGAAAGTGGCACAAGCGGAATTGAAAGTGGCACAAGCGGAATTGAAAGTGGCACAACCGGAAATGAAAGTGGCACAAGCGGAATTGAATATGGCACAACCGGAATTGAAATCGACACAAGCGGAATTGAAAGTGGCACAACCGAAATTGGAAAAAAAATTCAAGAGATATTACCAATGCTGTCTATAATATCCTATATTTGTTCCACCAAACCAAAAACCAAACCTTATGAAAAAAACACTACTCTTTTTATTTGTAATGCTCACAGGCATTTTCACCCTTAAGGCCCAGTTGAATCTGTATACCACAGATTTCGAAAGCTACACTGCAGGCACCCGCCTTGCTGTTCAGGCAGGCGCCCCATGGACCACCTGGTCGCTGGCTCCCGGCGGTGCTGAAGACCCCTTTGTATCAGCCACCCAGGCTCACAGTGGCACCAAATCGGTAAATGTGCTCAATGCCAACGACTGCGTTTTTCAACTCAACGATAAAACCACAGGTCGCTACATGATTGAATGGTACATGTACGTTGAATCAGGCAAACTCGGATATTTTAACTTCCTGAGCGACTTCAACGGCAGCAGCAGCAAATGGGCGCTGCAGGTATTTATGATTCACGATTCCATTAAAATCGATGCCGATGGCGAATCGAAAGCAAAAGGTATTTTCACCACCAATACATGGAAAAAAATGCAGGTTATCGTCGACCTTGACGATGATTTTGCCACCCTTTATGTGGATGGTGCAGAATTGATCAGCTACCAGTGGAGCAAAGGCGCACAAGGTGCTGACAACTCTCTGAAACTCGACGGTATCAATTTTTATGGATGGGATAATGATGCCACAGGCACATCAGGCTATTATATTGATGACCTTAAGGTAGACAGTGTATCTTTTCCAGTGGCTCCTTCCAATTTATCAGCCACAATCAATGGAAGTGACGTAGATGTTGTGTGGACCGCCCCAATGCCTGCCCCCGATTTATACAAATTAAGCCGCAATGGTGGCGTGGTATATGCAGGTACCGGCTTAACTTATACCGATGTAGCTCCCTGGCCGGAAACTTATATCTATGGAGCCAGGGCACATTATGCAGGTCAGGGATATTCCCACTCTTCAAACCTCGATTCAGTTACCATAGCAGGTGGTGTTAGCAGAAACCAGGTGCTTTTTGAAAAAGGAACTTCCGTTAACTGTGTATATTGTCCTTATGCAGCCATGGGTTTTAAAGATTTGATAGAAACCAACCATAAAAACGCGGTAGGTATTGCCTATCATCCCACCGCCGCATGGGGAAGCTTTGAAGATGCCTATGGAAATGCAACCACAGCAACCCGTTTGAATTATTATGGGATTAATGGCTTCCCAACAATAGTGGCTGACGGACGATTAAAGATAGAAGGGGTTACAGGATCAACCAACCAGTATTCGGTATATTTATCATTTTACAACCAGCGCATTGCACTTCCATCATTTCATAATCTCGATGTAAATATTGTGCAAACCGGCCCCGATGCCTACACAGCAACCATTACTGCCGAACAAACTTTCAATGCATTTTCGCCCGTAAAACTCTACACTGCTCTCACCGAATCAAATATTGCGGTTACATGGTATAGTCAAACTGAAATCGATTATGTTTGCCGTGCAATGTATCCAAGTGCAAGCGGTTCCAGCATAAACTTTGCAACTCAAAATCCTCAGACTTTCAATTTTAATTTCACAACCACGGGTTATGTTAAAGATAATTGCCAGTTTGTTGCTTTTTTGCAGGATGATGTTTCGCATAAAGTTACCCAGGTTACCAAGGTCGATATGTCGAGCATAATTGGCGTGGAAGAGCTTTCAGGCGAAAAGATCAACATTTACCCTAACCCGGCCACGGAATATATTATGGCAAATACCTGCGGAAACGGTACCATTGAAATTTTTGATATGACCGGAAAATTGGTTTCATCATCCAACATAACAAAAACTTCACAGGTTATTGACATCAGAAACTTACAGCACGGAATTTATTTTGTGAAAGTAACCAACAATAAAAATACTTTTACTCAAAAATTAGTGATAGAATAACACTTTTTAAATTTCCACTTGAAAAGCTCATCAGTCCCTGACTGATGGGCTTTCTTGTTTATTGGGCCTTCGGTCCGATTTCTATCAACTCCCGGTTTCAATCGGTGAGACCTGCCTGATTGTCGGCAACCCGTTTGCATCTAAAATACTGTCTTTCACAGTTCAGTTTATCTGAATCGTATATTAAATTTGGTCTGCGTAAGCTTTTGGGTGCACCTTTGTATCATAATTTAAAAACACAGAAATCATGAAAACACACAAAATGATCATTTCAGCAGCAGCCATAATGATATTCTTTATGGCACAATCGTTTGCCTTCCCAACGGGCACAACCTCAACCAACAAATCAACCCAGATCCAGCAATACATCAATAAAGCCATCACCTATCCTGACTTTGCAAAATCGAATGGACTGCAAGGTTTTGTTTTGGTACAATACGAAATTAATCAGGCCGGCAATATTAAAATAGATGCCATTAATGGTAGTAATAAACAATTGATAAGCTATGTTCAGAGGCAACTGAGCAGCCTGAACGTTCCCATGGGTGCCATCAGGGATCAATATGCCAGGTTCGTGTTCAGGTTATATTAAACCAACATCAGAACAAATAATTTACCCATCAAAAAAATACAATTATGAAAACACAATTCATGTTAAAATCAGCCACGGCAATGCTCATATTGATCTTAACAGCAAATATCGGTTTTGCCGGAATTCACTATCCCAAAGCAACCAATGCCCTGAAAAAGGTAATGCAGAAAGAAGTTCCTTATCCGGCATTTGCCAAAGAAAACCTGGAGACAGGTTTTGCAGTCATCTCTTTCGATGTCGACAACAACGGAAAGATACTGTTAAAACAAATTAATGCCTCAACACCAGAATTTAAAGAGTATGTTGAAGAAAAGCTAAAGGATATTACCCTGGAAGATCCGGAACAATACCAGGGCGAAACCCAGTACTATCGCTTCGACTTTCAACTGATCAACGACTATTGAGATCTGCTGCACGATTGCAATAAAAAAAAGCTCCTGATTACTCAGGAGCTTTTTTTATAAGATCTTTTCTGTAATGAACTGCTTAAGGAACTGAAATGCAGCTTCCATATTTGCATTGGCTTTTGACGTGAGTTCTTCTTTGAAATCAAATTCATAGGCTTTCACATGCAACACATAAGCCTGAGGAGTTTTTCCGTAGATTTTTCTGCACAGATCGATCACGTAAGAGGTCGAAACAGCATGCATGGTGAACTCTATGGTGGCATCATTGGGCTGAATGGTTTCGAGTTTAAAATCTTCCAATTCTTCCACCACGGATGCATCCACAAATATTACAGTTTCATAATCGGCCACCAACGCTGAATCTTCTATATTCAACTGGTAATTGCAGTCGGTATAAATATCCGTAAGCTTTTCCTTCTCTATCCAGGCTTCCACCATTTCAACAAAGCGTGCACCAATACCATCATCCTGACGGCCGGGATTGCCATAACCGTAAATCAATAATTTCTTCATGCTATCAAAGTATTTCTAAAAAAAAGTCCGCCTTGCAGCGGACTTTTCAATTCTATTTCGA
Organism: uncultured Bacteroidales bacterium; assembly: GCA_964469155.1. GTDB lineage: Bacteria > Bacteroidota > Bacteroidia > Bacteroidales > CAIWKO01 > CAIWKO01. The sequence continues at coordinate 42,250 of CAYXXU010000016.1, read as the reverse complement.
ATGAATTACGAACGGTAATGATCCATTTCTTCTCCGTTGGCATTGTATAATTTGATATCAAGCGGCATTTTGCCTAATGCGTGTGTTGCACAACTTAAGCAAGGGTCATAAGCGCGGATGGCTATTTCTACCGCGTTCTTCATAGGCTCGGTGATAACAGCTTGACCGTTCATCATATTCTTGGCTACATAGTTCACCGAACGGTTCATTGGTTCGTTGTTGTTGGTAGTTGAAACAATGAGGTTTGCCATTTCTATCTCATCATTCTTATTGATGCGATAATGATGGAACAAAGTACCACGGGGAGCTTCGATCAAACCAACACCTTCGTTACCTTTGGTTCCTTTAACCACGAGGTCATCCTTCTGCAGGTCAGCATCCAGCAATAACTCTTTTATTACTTCGGCTGAGTGCAGTAATTCGATCAGACGTGCCCAATGAGTATGCAGACAGTAGTTGTTGGGTTTTCCATTGGTATGTGCCTTATAGATCTCGAATTCCTTCTGAGCCTTTGGCGTAGGAATGAAATCGCAGGTATTCAAACGGGCCAATGGTCCTACCCTGTACCAGCCGTTTTCTTTACCAATGCTGGTCAGGTATGGGAATTTCATATAGCTCCAGTTCTTAACTTCTTCCTCGATGTATTTATAATATTCCTGATAATCCACATCGTTGAGGATCTTCTTTCCATCAGCGTCCACAGCACGCAAAACACCGTGATAGAGATCCAAAGCACCGTCTTTTCTTACGAGACTGAGGTGATTTGATGGGAAATAAGCAAAACCATCCACGAAATCGCGGTTCTTCAGGTAATAATCTTTGAAGAATTGCAAAGCGCCATCGGCCCATTCGATCATTTTGTCGATGTTCAAAGGATCGGCACCATGCAACAGAGCATCACGTTCGGCAATTGTGAGATTCTTATTGATTCCACCAGGGATTGCTCCGGTACCATGTATCTTTTTACCGGCTGTTAAAGCGATCACTTCCTGTCCGTATTTGCGCATCAGCACACCCTGAGTAGCCAGTTTAGGGAAATTGATGGCAACACCTATCACATTACGAATAGCGGGGTCAGCATCATATCCTAACAAGAAATCGGGAGAAGCCAAATGGAAAAAGTGAAGGGCATGCGATTGGAACATCTGTCCGTAATGCATCAGTCGGCGCATTTTTTCTCCGGTAGGAGTCAATCCGTGACCGGTTCCGGCTCCGACAATTACATCGAGGGCCTTGGCAGCTGCCAGATGATGACTTACAGGACAAATTCCGCACAGGCGCTGCACCAAAACAGGCATTTCCCAGTAGGGACGTCCTTGCACAAAACGCTCAAATCCGCGGAATTCAACAATATGGAGTCGGGTTTGCGCCACATTCATATTGTCATCGAGATGAATGGTCACTTTACCGTGGCCTTCAACTCTTGTTACAGGTTCTATAGTTACTTTCTGTGACATTATATTAATAGTTTTAGATTAATCGAATTTGACAAGTTCATATGGTATATTCAGCGTATCTCCTGTTACAAGTGCAACAACTGCTGCCCAAATAAGGTCAGCTTTCGGCGGACATCCAGGGAGGAAATAATCTATCTTTACGATCTCATGGCAGGGATATACCTTATCCAGTATCATGGGAAGTTCCGGATCGTTAGGCATGATCTTTTCCTGATTCTTGCCAACGGTAGGTCCGTTCCAATAAGCTTCTTCCAGACATTCTTTCACGGGGATACCATTGCGCATGGCAGGCAATCCGCCCATGATGGAACATTCGCCCAAAGCGATCAATATCTTGCAATGTTTGCGGAATTCTTTCAACACATGAACGTTCTCAGAGTTGCAGCATCCGCCTTCAATAATACCAATATCACATTCTTTGGTGAAGGTTTTAATATCATCAACAGGTGATTTATTGAATTCAACCAGTTCTATCAGTTGTAAGATCCTGTCGTCAATATCGAGTATCGACATGTGGCATCCGAAGCAGCCTGCTAAGGAAGTGGTAGCTATTATAGGTTTACTCATATTCTTTTCCTCCTTGTTTTACTTGTGATTGTTTTCTACATCCGATCCGATAGGTTCGTGATCGTATTTGCGTGCACCAATCGGTTGCACAAAACCAACCTCTTTGCGAAGTATGGCGCCCACAGGGCAAATATCCATAGCTTTCTGAGCCGTTTCGTCGCTCATGTTGGCAGCCAGTTTACGGTCGATGTTTATCGTGAGGGTATCTCCCCTGCCTTTGAAAGCAAAAATATTGCGTCCCTCGGCATCTTTAATCACACGTACGCAACGTTTGCAGAAAATGCAACGGTTGCGCTCGAGGAAGATCTTGGGGGTGGTGGCATCCATTTCCCTGCGCTCGAAAGCATAAGGAAAACGCGGAACCATCATCTGGTATTTGTAACCCAAACCCTGCAGATCGCAGTTGCCGCTTTTTTCGCAAGCCGGGCAAAAATGGTTTCCTTCCACGAAAAGCATCTCAACGATGGCTTTGCGGATATCCAAAAGCTCAGGAATATTATTTTCTATCGCCATGCCTTCATCTATAGGTGTGGTGCAGGCAGCCATGTTGCGGCCATTTACCTTAATGGTGCATATTCTGCAGGAACCGGCCGGAACCAGGTCGCGCATATGGCAAAGCACAGGAATATAAACGCCGTTGTCGGCAGCAGCATCAACCAGAAGTTGGCCTTTGGTGCCCTGACAATCTTTGCCGTCTATTGTGAATTTTACTGTTTCACTCATTTTATTATCTTTTTTAATGTTAAATCAAACAAATTATTCGTGGATCTTTGAGTCGCGTCCGACAACTGCGCAGGATTCAAGAACCGAATTTTGCAGATCGAAATCGCTTTTAAAATCAACATTACTAACCCTGATATCGTAAAGTTCCCTGAAGTTCTTTATGGTAGTGGTTATGGGGTTGGATGATGTCTGTCCCAAACCGCAGCGGGTGGTTTTGCGCAGTATCTCGCTCCAGGCAAGCATATCGTCAATATCCTTTTTGATCGCTTTGCCGGTAACCACTTTCTCGATTGAGTTCTTCAGTATGGTGTTGAACGAACGGCAGGTTACGCACGAACCGCACGATTCGTCAGCAAAGAAATGCATAAAATTAACCACCACTTCTTTCAGCAGATCGCGGTGATAGCCTATTACGATCATGGAACCTCCCGTGGGAAGATCTTCGAGGGCTATCTTGCGATCAAATTGTGCAGGATTCAAACAAACACCCGAAGGACCAGCTACCTGAACCGCCTGAACGTTTTCGGCACCTACCATCTTCAACATTTCGCGTATGCTCATTCCCCATTCAATTTCGTAAACTCCGGGAAGTTTGCAGTCGCCCGAGATACTCAACAGTTTGGTTCCGGCCGATTCGGCAGTTCCCAGGTTGTTGTACCAGGCTCCGCCTTTTTCCATAATCTTCACAGCCGAACAGAAAGTTTCGACATTATTTACTATGGTTGGTTTTCCCATGTAGCCTTTTTGTACGGGGAAAGGAGGACGGTTGCGGGGCTCGCCGCGTTTGCCTTCTGAAGATTCTATCAAAGCCGATTCTTCGCCGCACACATACGCACCTGCGCCGAACTGAATGCGGATATCGAAATCGAATTTACTGCTTAGTATCGTATTTCCCAACAAACCTTTGGTACGCATTTCTTTCAGCACGCTTTCCAGATAAGCATTCAGGTAGGTGTATTCGTGGCGCAGATACAATATACCTTGTTTGGCGCCAATGGCATATCCGCCAATGGCCATACCTTCGAACAGCATGTGGGCACGCTCGGTCAGCAACACGCGGTCTTTGAATGTGCCGGGTTCGCCTTCGTCGGCGTTGCATAATACGTAGTGTTCGCCGGTTTCGCGTGAGCAGAAATCCCATTTCATTCCGGTGGGGAAGCCTGCACCCCCGCGTCCGCGAAGATTGGATTCTTTCACTTCGGCTATCACCCCTTTGCTGTCCATTTTCAATGCTTTCTCCAGGCCCTTACCCAGGGTATATTCACCCAAAGTCACAGAACCTGATTTACGGATATGGTTTTTCACCATAGATTTTACCAGGGGGTTGGCATTTTGTCCGTCGCCCAGTTGGGTAACCATGTCCTGTACGGCTTTTCCGGCACGCATATCGGCCACCAGTTGGCGAACTTTTTCGCGGTTGAGCCTGGTAAATACAACGTTATTGATCAGTGCGGCAGGTTCCTGGTCGCTCATGCCTATGCAGGCGGTGTAGCGCAGGCCAATCTGTCCGTCGGCGGTGGTTTTGCCAAAGCTGACGCCGGTGAGTTTTTCGAACTCGTCGGCTACATCGGCCATGCCCATCATGCACGAAACCACGCTATTGTTTAAATAAACGGCGTATTTGCCCACGGGTTTGCAGGTAAAAAAGTGGTAGAACGAACGCACCTGAATCACGTCCACTTCCGAAATATGAAGTGCTGAAGCAATCGTGGCGACCGCCTCGTCGGAAACGCAGCCGAATTCGGCCTGAACGCCCCGCAGTATGTCCATCATGCGGCCTGCGTCGTTCCCGAAGGTTCCGAGAATACTTAAAATTCTTTCTTTCATAAGGATATATTAGAGTTTATTGATAATTGTCAGCAATGGATTGACAAAAGTATTCAGATTTTCGGAAAAAAAAAGGGTTGTGAGAAAATTATTTTGAAGGGAGGAAGTTAGGAGTTCGGAGTGCCTAGAGTTAGGAGTGCCTAAAGTACTTTTAGGAAATATTGAATATCGAACAAGGAATATCGAATGATAAAGTTTACAGCCCCAGAGGGGCGACATGTTGGTAGAAAAAAAGTTACCCCCCACAATTTAAAAGCCCCAGCGGGGCGACATTATTTTAGGAGAAAGCAAAATAAACATTATTAATTTGATTTTCTTCACTTTGCGTACGGTAGGTTACACTTTGCGTATGGGAGATTACACTTTGCGTATGGGAGATTACACTTTGCGTATGGGAGATGACACTTTGCGTATGAGAGATGACACTTTACGGGTGGGAGATTACACTTTGCGCATGAGAGATGACACTTTACGGGTGGGAGTTGACACTTTACGGGTGGGAGTTGACACTTTGCGTATGGAAGCTGACACTTTGCGGATAGGAGTTGACACTTTGCGTATGGGAGATTACACTTTTAGTGGGACAGGCTACCCTTACGTTTCTGGGACATTTGTGACATCTATGACATGGGTTACGGACGGGGTGAACTTTCCGACACACAGCGCTTGCTATGTCACCCTGCCAGGAGGGGTTGGATGATTGATGGGCGATGTAACGTTAATTAAGAGGACGGCTGTTTGCCCCCTGCGCCAGGGATGGTAGCGGAAAGCCCACAGTGGAGCGCAGCGGAATGAGGACTTGTAGCGGACAGCCCGGCCCGACGAAGGAGGGGGCGCCCTAATAAAAATAATGAATATCGAACAAGGAATGATGAATTTTGAAGTAATTGGGTGAATCGTGATTCGCCCCTACTCAAATAATTCCGCCAACTCCATCCACCTTTCGGTTTTGGTTTCGAGCAGGGTTTCGATTTCGGCGTAGCGTATGCCATAGGCGGTGAAGTCTTCGGGAGAACCTTTGCCGTGGTTCATTTTTGCGAGCAGTTCTTTCTTTTCGGTTTCTAAGAGTTCGATTTCGGTTTCGAGGGTTTCGAACTCGCGGGTTTGTTTGTAGGTGGGCTTTTTGGCTTTGGCGCTGTCGCCGGTGGGTTTGGCGGGCTGGGGTTTGGGCGCGGAAGCCTTACGGAGCAGGGCATCCTTTTTCTTTTTGTGGAGGGCATATTCGGTGTAGTTGCCCGGAAAATCCTTGATGCGGCCCTCGCCTTCGAACACAAAGAGGTGGTCGGTGAGGTTGTCGAGAAAATAACGGTCGTGCGAAATGATGAGCAGGCAGCCCTTGAACTCGTTGAGAAAATCTTCGAGGGCATTGAGGGTCTGAATATCGAGGTCGTTAGTAGGTTCGTCGAGGATGAGGAAGTTGGGATTTTTGATGAGCACCATGAGCAGTTGCAGGCGGCGGCGCTCGCCCCCGCTGAGGGTGGACACATTGCTGTATTGCACGCTGTGGGAAAAGCCGAAATGGTTGAGGAAGGCGCTGGCCGACATTTCGTGTTTGCCTATGCGCACCAGCTCGGCCACTTCCTTGACGGAATCGAGCACGCGTTTGTCGAGTATGAGGCGGATGGCTTCCTGCGAAAAATAGCCGAAGACTATGGTCTGCCCGACGGCTATCTTGCCGCGGTCTTGTCGCAGATTGCCGACTATCATATTGATGAGGGTGGTCTTGCCCACGCCGTTCTTGCCACAAACGCCTATGCGTTCGCCTTTTTTGAAAGTATAGGTGAAGTCGTCGACGGCCACAAAATCGCTGAAGGTCTTGCGGACGTTGTTCATCTCGAGCACCTTCCCTCCTATTCGGGTTTCGCCGGTTTGAAGTTCGATGTTGCCGGTGTCGAGGCGTTTGGAGGCTTTCTCCTGAAGGTCGTAGAAGGCTTCGATGCGGGCCTTGGATTTGGTGGTGCGTGCCTGGGGCATGCGTCGCATCCAGTCGAGCTCCTTGCGGTAGAGGTTTTGGGCGCGCTCCTGTTCAATCTTTTCGTTGGCCAGTCGCTCCTGTTTCTTTTCGAGATAATATGCGTAGTTGCCCTTGTAATGAAACATATTGGCGGTTTCCATTTCCATGATTTCGTCGCAGACATTGTCGAGGAAATAACGGTCGTGGGTGACCAGTATGAGGCTGAGGTTTTGTTTGGAAAGGAATTCTTCGAGCCATTCAATCATGTCGATGTCGAGATGGTTGGTAGGCTCGTCGAGAATCATCATGTCGGTGTCTTCGATGAGCACCTTGGCCAGAGCCAGACGTTTGCGCTGCCCTCCGGAGAGTTCTTCGACGGGCTGGTTGATGTCGATTATCTTGAGTTTAGACAATACTTCTTTGATGCGTGATTCGAAATCCCAGGCATTGAGGGTGTCCATTTTGTGTATAGCTTCCTCCAGCTTGACATTACTATCCTCATGAGGTTTGCCTTGGAGGTTGCGGTGGTGTATTTCGTCGAGTATGGCTTCGTAGTTTTTGATGGCCAGTATGAATTCGTTTTCGGAATGCAGAATGGCATCGACGACGGAGAGCTTTTCGGGGAAGATGGGGTTTTGAGGGAGATAGGTGAGGCGGATGTCGTTGCGCAGGACTACTTTGCCTCCGTCGGGTATCTCGGTTCCCATGATAATGTTCAGAAGAGTTGTTTTCCCTGTGCCGTTGCGGGCTATGAATCCTACCTTTTGTCCTTTATCTATGCCAAAGGTGATGTTTTCGAAAAGCAGTTTTTCGCCATAGGTTTTGGTAAGGTTTTCGACGGTGAGGTAGTTCAAGGAGTTTGGAGTTTGGAGTTTTTTGCAAAGATAGGAAAGAGTTCGGAGTTGAAGAGGAAAACCACGGAGATACGGATTACACGAAGTTGCACGGAGGAAATATTGAATGAGGAAGTTTTTCTCTGTATAACTCTGTGCTTCTTTGTGTAGCTTTGTGTAATAGCTTTTTTGAATTGAGAAAAGAAATGCTCAACAAACAATGTTCAAGATGCTACCCCAGGATATCCTCTATCAAAGCCTGGGTTTTCAAAATGGCTTCGGGATATTTGGCTTGCAGTTCGGGAGTGAAATCTTCGCTAAAGGTGAGATCTTCCTTTATTTCAACGGCAACGATGTGTATGCTTTCAGGTACGTCTATGTAGAGTGTTTTGCCTATTTCGAGGGCCTTTAAGAAGGACACGTCGTGTATGTTGGATAGGTTGGAGGTTTCTTTGAAGTCGTCGGGGGTGAAATAATACACCGTTCCGGGTATGCCTCCCTGGGTTTTGATGGCGTCAATGAAGATGACGGTTTGGTAACCGCGTATGTATTCCAGTATTTCGAGTCCGCCGAGACAGGCGGTGTCGTAAAAGATATTGTCGTACTTCAGTCGTTGCTGCATTTCGCGGCAGAGTTTGATGCCAACGCCGTCATCTGTCAATATATCGTTTCCTACGCCGAGGATGAGAGTTTCTCTTTTTATATTGTTTTTGTCATTCATTGTCATTAATAGTCATTAATGGTCATTTGTTGTCATTAATTGTGATTCGGCAAATTTAGGATGGTTTCGTTTGCCTATTCCTCAATATTAAAAACACACTCATTAATAGTTTTTAAAAGTTCCTTAAAATATTGTTTTTTAACAGAACCATGTTTGCCTATAACTTGGTTTTCTGGTATGAGAGAAATCAATTGGCATCTAACCTGACATTTGACTTTCGGAGATTTTGTGAGCATGTTATTTTCAATCCAAAAACTATAAGCATCGTCAGGGGCGCTTGATGAAAGCATCACACCAACAAATGCACCTTCATAAAGGTTAATGTCATTATTGGATAATACAATTACGGGATGAGGTTTCATTTTCCCGTCAGGCAACAAAAAGTTTACTTCAACAATTTCTCTTTGTTCAACTTTCATCTAAAAAATTGATTCGGTTTCCTTATTCAAAAAGTCGTTTAGAGCTTTAGAAGTAGTGTTGTGAATAGCATCAACGGTTTCTTTATCCGAAATACTCTTTATTGTAATCATATCATCAGTTACAATATCAAATTTACGAACGCATCTTTGAGATTTCAAATACTTCGTAATTTTTGAAATTTCGCTATCAACAGTTTTGTTTTTGATTTTTACTATAAGTTCCATCGTAAAACGGCTTGCTATAATTTAATGCAAATTTAGAAAAAATAAGCGATTAAGTGAGTTAAGTACAGTAATAAATCTTCCTTTTATTGCCACAAAGGCTCAAAGACTCTAAGATGCACAAAGAAATATTAACTTCGTATTTCTTTGTGCCTCGGTGTCTTGGTGGCTATCCTTTGTATCTTCTTAAAAAAAAACGGCCGTCTCGACTTTTACATTGAAACGGCCGTTCAGGTTAAAACCCTATGTTATTTTAATCCCTTTTCAGTGATTGCATGATGTCTCCGTCCGGTTTGCGGATGTTGACTATCATGGGCATTTTGCCGGGCAGACTGTGAGTGGCACAGGAGAAACAAGGATCGTAGGCACGGAATGCCATTTCGACCATGTTCAGTATGCTGTCGTCGACCATTACACCTTTTTTAATGATACCCTGAGCTGCCTTTTTGATAGACATGCTGATGGGCGCATGATTGTTGGTGGTTCCGACAATAAGATTTGCCTTGGTTACCAAACCGCGCTCGTCGGTCTGATAATGATGGGTCAGAGTACCTCTCTGTGCTTCCACAATGCCCACACCTTCTTTAGGGGTCTGATACATTTTGTTGCGCAGGTCGGTGCCGGTGATTTCTTTGTTTTCGGCCAACTCAAGGCAATGCTCGGCAGAATAGATCAACTCAACCAAACGTGCCCAGTGCATAGCCAAAGTATTGTTTACCGGTTTGCCGCCCAATACAGAATACATTCTTTCGTATTCTTCCTGAGCAACAGGAGTAGCCATACCGTCGGAGGCATTCAGACGTGACAAAGGCGTAGCATGATATACACCCGAATCCTGACCTTCGACAAAACCTTTCCAACCTACCTTTTTCAGGTAAGGGAACTTGAGGTATGACCAGGGTTCCACTCTCTCAGCGATGTTGTCGAGATATTCGTTGGGTTTATAGGTCAGTAGTTCTTTGCCGAAAGTATCCACCACGCGCACTTTACCATCATAGAAATTCACTTTATTGTTGGCATCTACCAAACCCATAGAATGTATCTTTAGGTTGTAAGGGCCATTGACAATAAGATCAACATAACCTTCGTTGGCAAGCACCACGTCGTTGAATATCTTCATAGAGAACTTGGCAAACTCTACAAAACCTTTTGCCTTAGCAACGATATCCACTCTTTCTTCTTCTTTGATGCCTTTGCGAACACCGCCCGGAACATTCATGACCACATGGGTCTGATGTCCACCGATAAGAGCTTGTATCTCCTGGGCAATGCGACGTTGTTTCAACACTTCGGTACCTATCTCCACTCCTACTTTATTGATCACACCCAACACATTGCGTTCGGCTTTGCTGGCAGTAGGTCCCACCACGAAGTCGGGTGCACCCAGAGCATAAAAGTGAGCAATATGACTATGAACAAAGTGTGCCATGTAGAAGAGTTCGCGAATGAGCTTGGCAGTGTTGGTAGGCTCGACACCAAAAACAGCATCCACCGCTTTACCGGCAGCCATGTGATGACAACCCGGGCAAACACCGCATATCTTGGTTACGATCTGGGGAACTTCTTCCACAGGGCGGCCTTCGACAAACTTTTCGAAACCACGCAACTCGGGAACCTGGAAATAAACGTTTTCTACTTCGCCGTCGTCGTTGGTAAATATTTCAATCTTTCCGTGACCCTCCAAACGGGTGATCGGATCTATAGTGTATCTTTTCATTGTATTTTCCTCCTGATTTTTGAAGCCGGCAAACTAAAACGGTAGAATGTTCCGGCAGGGTCTTCAATTGAATTGATTGCAGCAATGATATCGTCTTCGTTTTCGTGATCCAATGCTGTAGCGATGGTCGACATGATCTTGGCTCCCATATCGGTTACGTCGGGTAAAGGACCGTAGCAGCCGCGGCAAGGCATATTGCCTTTCACGCATCTTACTCCGCATCCGCCTATCGTGGCAGAACCCATGCAAACAACTCCCTGATCAATGAAACAGGTTACACCATCATCTTCTATCTCCCATGTCCTGTAAAAACGTTTCACAGAACGGTTATCTGACTTGATACGGGTGCATTCTTCGCATTGTGCAAGCGTGGTAACTCCAATTACCGAACCTTTCGGAGGCAATTCTTTTCCGGTCACAATTGCGAGGAACACCTCCACCAGACGATCGGTCTTTGGGGGACATCCCGGAAGGTAATAATCCACATCAACGATCTGGTTGAGCATGCACACATCTTCGTAGAAGTTGGGAATCTCGAGGGTTCCTTCCGGCACTTTGTATTCATGCTGAGGTCTGATCTTATCAGGATTCTCGGTTGAAGGAGATTCGTCGTAAACCCGACGCAGCAGTTCTTCTTTAGTTGAGAAGTTTGCCAAACCGGGGATTCCGCCCATGTGGGCACAGGAACCATAAGCTACCAATATCTTGGATTTAGCCCTTAATACATGAGCCATGTGTTCGTTCTCACTGTTGCGTACAGCACCATTGAATAAGCATAAATCGATGGATTTATCTTCCATGGCTTCCACATCAGCATATTTGGTATCGAGAGCGATGGGCCAAAAGACCAGATCAGCATGCTCGATAACGGTGAGCAGGGTTTCGTGAACATCGAGAACAGAAACACAGCATCCACCACAGGCAGCGCCCCAATAGACGGCCATTTTTATTTTTGGTTTTGTTTCGTTTGACATTTTACTATCCTCCTATTTTTCGATGTTAGCCATTTGATGTTTTATCTTACTCTGTCCGAGTTTGGTGATGGTCTCGGTCATTTCGCCAATTACTTCGGCAAGACGCTTGCCTTCGCTGGCGCTGATCCATTCCAAACGGAGACGCTCGGGCTCGATGTTCATTTGCTTCATGTAGTTCTGAATTAAATGAAAACGACGCAGACATTTATAATTACCCGTGGCATAATGGCAATCGCCGGGATGACATCCGCCAATCAAAATGGCGTCGGCACCTTCGGCAAAAGCAGTAAGCACGAATTGAGGATCGAGACGACCGGAACACATGATGCGTACCACGCGTGTGGTGGCAGGATATTTCAAACGGGATACACCTGCCAGGTCGGAAGCCGTGTAGGTGCACCAATTGCAAAAGATGGCCAGTATCTTAGGTTTCCAGGCTTTTGCCGTTTGTTCGGTATTGTTTTTTACTTCTTCTTGCATAATATCTATAATTTATTATTCAACAAAAATTCCTTGTATTTCACTAAATATTTCGATGTCCTCGAACAGGTTCTGTTTGATGGCACTTGAAGGACAAGCAGCCACACAGGTTCCGCAGCCTTTACACAAAGCCACGTTGACATTCGATTTATTCTTTTCGTTATCGAAAGTGATGGCTGAGTAAGGACAAATATTCAGACATGATTTGCAACCCGAGCAACTTTCGTCGACTATATAAGCCGTGTTGGGTTCGAGTTCCACATGTCCGCTGTCGATCAGCACCATGGCTTGAGCTGCAGCAGCACCTGCCTGGGCAACACTATCGGGAATATCGCGGGGACCCTGACAAGCACCGGCGATGAAAACTCCATCGGTGAATGTATCTACAGGAGCCAACTTGGGGTGACGCTCGAGGAAGAAACCTTCGGTAGAGCAGGAAATATTGAACATCTTCCTGATATCCTGTGCATCGGCACGGGGTTCCAGACCTACAGACAATACCACCATATCTACAGGAATACGGCGAACCATACCTATCATGGTGTCTTCGGCACGAATGATGAGCTTTCCTTCTTCTTCGGGCGATGTGGTCCAGTCGTTGACTTCGGAAACACGTCCGCGGATGAAATGAACATCTTCGTGAAGCAGTTTGTCATAGAATTCTTCGTAGCCCTTGCCGGGTGTACGCATATCAATATAGAAATTGTAAACTTCGGCGCCGGTATGTTCTTTAATAAGATGTGCAAGTTTGAGAGAATACATGCAGCAAACCCTTGAACACCATTTGTGAGTCTTTTCATCGCGTGAACCCACGCAATGAATGATACCCACGCTCTTGGGAGCTTTTCCGTCGCGGGTAACCACATGGCCTTCGGTGGGGCCTGAAGCATTGACCATTCGTTCCACTTCAAGAGAAGTGAAGACGTTGGGATATTTTCCGTAACCGTAGTAAGGAACTTTCTTGGCATCAAATGCCTGGAAACCAGTGGTCAGAAGAACAGTACCTACTTCTATTTCCTTAACTTCGGGTTTCTGATCGAAATCGATGGCATTGCGGTCGCAGGCGGTCTGGCATGTTTTGGTGCATTTGCCTGTTTTGAAATGTATACAGGTTTTATCATCAATCACCGCTACCAGAGGAGTGGCCTGTGGGAAAGGAACATAAACCGGTTTACGTTTACTCAGTCCCTGATTGAACTCATCGGGGAATTTGCCTTCTTTGAAGATACATTTCTCAATGCAGTCGAGGCAGCCTACACAAAGGTCTTCGATAACGTAACGTGGTTTGCGGGTCACTTCAACCTTATAGTTACCTACGAAGCCCGATACTTTGGAAACTTCGGAGTAGGTCCATAGGGTGATGTTCGGATGTTTCTTAACCGAGGACATCTTCGGTGTTAAGATACAGGCAGCGCAGTCGAGTGTGGGGAAAGTCTTGTCGAAGATGGCCATGTGACCACCAATGGTAGGATCTTTTTCAACCAAAAAGACTTTCTTACCGGCATCAGCCAAAGTAAGAGCTGCACTGATACCTGCTATACCTCCCCCAACGATCAATACATTGGGATTGACAGGCACTTTTTGTTTTTCCAAAGCACGCTGGAAAGCTACGCGTTGCACGGCAGCACGAACCAGGTCCTTGGCTTTTTCGGTAGCATCATCATAATTGTTATTGACCCAGCTCACATTCTCACGGATGTTGACCATCTGCATGAAATACTGGTTCAAACCGGCTTTGGTGGTAGCATCGCGGAATGTCTTTTCATGCAATAAAGGCGAGCATGAGGTGACAACCACGCGGTTGAGATTATGTTCCTTGATGTCCGCGGCTATCAATTCCTGGCCCGGATCTGAACACATATATTTGTAGTCTTTACTGATAACCACATTGGGAAGTTTGGCGGCATATTGTGCCACACCTACCACGTCGACTGCTCCGGCAATATTATGCCCGCAATGACAGATATAAACTCCTATTCTGATTTCTTCTTTCGTATTATTCATTGTCGCTTCCTCCTATTTTTAAATATATTGAGGTTGTACAAACATTCTATGCAGGCCGAGTTCCTTTTTGTCGAGGCCAAATGCCATTCCCATCAGCTGAGGGAAGAATACCACCGGTACCCTAACATCTTCGCCGAATTTTTTGGAGATCTTATCCTGGAAACATTCGAGGTTGAACTGGCAGAGAGGACAAGCCGTGATGATGATATCGGCTCCTTTGCGTTTGGCTTCCTTGAGCAGGAGGTAGTTCAGTCGCAGACCGACTTCCGAAACCGTGCTGGTCATAGCTCCACCGCAGCAGCGCACTTTCATTCCCCAATCGATAGCGGTTGCACCGAGGGTCATGGCGATCTGGTCCATAAAAACGGGATCGCTTGCATCGTCGAAAGCCGTGATGGGACGAACCACCTGGCATCCGTAATAAGATACCACGTTCATATCTTTCAAAGGCTTTTTCACAGCCATTTTGATCTTATCGAGACCAAAATCTGTAACCAAAACATCCAGCGGATGGCGCACATTGACGCGACCTTCGTATTTCAGACCAATGGAATCGAGTTTTGAAAGCACAGAATCGCGCAAACTTTGTTCTGTTTCGAGATAATTCTTGGATTTCAACAAGCCCATATAACAGGCATTGCAGGGAGCCACCAGGTTTACTTCGCCCGAACCGCACTGAGCTTCGGCTAATGCCAGATTGCGGGTAGTTACTGACAAAGCACTTTTTTCATTGATGGCCATATAGTTGGTAGCGCCGCAGCAGTTCCAATCGTTAAGCTCCTGCAGTTCTATTCCCAAATATTTGAAAACAGCCAGCATTGACTCTTCGTAAGAGCGACCGCTGGATTTTAACGAACAACCGGGATAATACAAATATTTCATATGGTGTCCTCCTTTTCAATAGTTTGTGTGGTAGCAAGCATTTTCTGGAATTCGTGTTTGCCTTTCATCTTGGCTTCAAAAATGGACAGACGTCCGGTTTTCAGCAGTTTCCAGCCAACTCCAACGTAGCCCAGTGATTTTAAAATGTTTGTACGCATGTAATAGCGCAACAGCAGCCACACTTCGTTGCTGCGTCCGTCTTTTTTCACTGTGTCGTAAAATGCTTTCGACATGGCAGGAATGGTGAAGCGCTTGGGATAGATCTTCTTCAATATTGCTTCGCGTTTCAGCGCATACATAATATCCGTGATCTTGATGCCTTTGGGGCATTCGACCGTACAGGAATAACAGGAGGCACAGAGCCACACCGTACTGTTGGATAATACTTCATCGCGGAATCCGGCTTTAACCATAGCTATGACCTTGCGGGGCGTATAGTCCATATAAGGACTGAGAGGGCAGGTTGAACTGCAGTTGCCGCATTGGATACATCCGTAAAGCTTTTCGCCGTGAGCCAGCTTAGCAATATGTTTACTGAAATCTTTATCAAGGTCAGCTTCACGCTTGATCATGATATGAGGCATATCGCCTTTGAGGGTTGAATTCATTAAACTTGGTTTTTAGTTAGTATTATTTATCAATATTGTTTTAGCTTTAATCATATATTAGGTAATATTTATCAAAAAAACGCCGTAAAGGTATAAATTTAACAACTCCATATTGACATTTATCAATAAATTTTTGAAAATTTTTTTAATTCTAAATAAGGAGGTAAAAAAATGATTTTTAATAGATTATGGGGGCGGGATGCTCAGGCAGTGCCCGGCATGAAAGCTGCGAAGAGAGAAAGATTAAGTTGGTAAAGGTGATGGAGTTGATCAGAAGAAACAGACTATCCTCTGAAAAGGGTGTCAGCCAAAAACAAAATTACTCCATGAGTATTAGAAGTTATTCCACGTGGAGTTAAGGCACTTTTAAAGCAAAAAAAAGTATATATAAAGATTAATATCTTTATTAAACAGAGATATTTTTTCGTATTATAAGACTATATTACAATTACTTATTGATATATTCTAATGTCAATAATTAAAAGTAATAGCGAATAATGAGAGTAAGCTCCTGTGCGTGGCATGCGCTTCATGCAGCATAGGTTTTAGCATCCCACATACCCAATATTTAAACGATACCGCAGAGGAATGCGTCGGCTTATAAAACGGACCAAATTAGAACGTAATAATTATGCCCACCGTCGGCACTATTGAACCCGATTCGTTGGGAACAGCTTTCAGCAAGTAACGAGAAGGGTCAGCCGGGTCGACTATAGGTTGGTTGCCGGCATCCGTTTCAGGGATATAGGTGTCGGGGCCAATGGCTTTACTGTTGTATACATTCTGTACGTCGGCGTAAAGGTTGAGCGACCATTTTTTCCAATACCATTCCTTATCAACCCTGAGGTCGAGCTGGTGATAGGCTTTCAGACGCAGGCTGTTGTATTGCGAATAGTCTATATAAGCCTGTTTTCTCACATCCCAGGCAGCTCTCAGGCTCGATACTTCCAGATCGTAAGGCGTAAAAGGTGCACCACCCAGCAGTTTCCACTTGGCGCCAATATACCAGTTGCCTTTAAACCGTTTTGAAACGGAGAGGTTCACCAGATGCTGATTGTCCCAAGACGAGGGAATATACGCCGATGTTTTTGCAGTGAATTCGCTGCGGACATAAGTGTATGACAATAGCACATTAAATCCTTTCAGCATCTTGATACGGAACAACAGTTCAGCTCCGTAAGCCCTGCCTTTCGAAGTGGAAGTCACCTCTTCATCGCCATAAGTGCCAAAGTCAGCGTCTTTGCTTGCCATAGAAACACTGTCCCTGACCGAAAAAGGATAATGGCGGTAATCTTTATAAAAACCTTCCACTGTCACCTGATAGTTCTTGTTGTCCTGATAGGCAAAGCCAAACACATAATGATCGACTGAAATATACCTAAGATTATTCCTTTTATTCACCAAAACCCCGTCCGAATCGCGATAGCCGAGCATGGTGTAAGCAGGCAGTTTATAATATCGCCCGGTATTGAAATTCAGCGACCAGCGGTCGGTGATACTCCAAGAGGCCGAAAACCTCGGACTGAGTTGGTTCAAAGGGTTCTGCATACGGGGATTGTAGCTGTTTCCGTCAGCCCTGATACCAAACGATAGATTCAACAGTTCTTTAAACACCCCTGTGCTTACCTGACCGTGGAAGTTCCATTTATAGATCTCCAGAAAAGATTTGTAATCCAGGGTCCGTTCGCTGCCTCCGAAATAGAGTTTCTGAAAGGTACTGTTGGTATATTTACTATATTCGAGGCCGGCACCGTAAGTAACCTTCCAGTTGTTGATGCGGGTATTGTTCTCATACCTCAGTTTATTTTCAATTTCGTCGCTGCTGTATTTCTGCTGCAGGTTGTCTTCACTGCTTTTGTCGTTGTCCTTATATTTGGTTATAATATTGCGCAGCATATTACGACTCAGCACCCAGGTATCATATGAGTTATCGCGAAAATGCTTATACACGGCCCCCAGGGTATAGTTCCACTGGTTGTTCTCGGGCAGATACCCCAGAATATAACGCTGCTGTTCGGTTTTGTTGGCTTTCAGATTGAGCTTGTTCTTATCGATGGCTCCAATACCCATAATGGTCAACTGATTCTTTTGGTCGAACTCAATCTTATTTTTGAATTGGAAATCCCAGTAATTGGGTAAAAAAGGAAGTTTCAAAGCAGAAAAAAGCAATTGAAGATAAGACCGACGCACTGAAACCAGGTAGGTGCTTTTTTTCCCGATATGACCATCGGCGCTGAACCCAAAATCGGAAGCTCCGAGTGTGATTTTGAAATTTGTTTTCTCCTTACTGCCGTCTATCTGTTTCATATCGACAATTGAGCTAAGCGCATTGCCCTTATTGGCCGTAAATGCTCCTGAATAGAAATCAACTGAACGTATAAAATCCACATTAACAATACCCGCAGGTCCGCCCGACGAACCCTGGGTGGCAAAATGGTTGAGGTTGGGTATCTCAACATCGTCCAGGTAGAATCGGTTTTCGCTGGCTCCTCCTCCCCTAACGATCAGGTCGTTGCGAAAGCTAACGGTTCCTCCCACACCCGGAAAAGATTGGAGCACCTTACTGATATCGCGGTTACCACCAGGGTTCTTTTCAATATCGGCAATGCCGAGTGTCCGCATCGAAATCGGGCTTTCCTCTTTACGCTCGAAGGCACCGGAATGTACGATCTCAACCTGCGAGAGGTTAACAGATCTTTCGAGCAGTGGAATCTCCAGTTCAGCAGGTTTGGAATTTGTTACAAGAAATTCTGTGGTAGTAAAAGTTTCAAAACCTACATTGTATACCACCAAACGGTAGTAACCGGGAGTTAAATTTTTGATCACGAATTTTCCGTCAATATCACTGGTCGCCCCCATGGTTGTGCCCATTACCTGAATATTGGCAAAAGGAGTAGGTTCATTGTTCTTCGCATTGAAGACCTTACCCTGTATGCTGCCATTTTGGGCAAACAGCTGAGAAGTGAATAGAAAGGCAAGTATTATATAAAGAATTGTGCGTTTCATAAAGATTTTTTGTATCCATTTTTAAAAATGGATGCAAAGGTACTAATAAATTACAATTTAGAATTAATTTAAATTATGATAATTGTCACTGAACCGAGACACTTTTATGAAAATTGTCTATGGCTCTATGCCTTGCGAAATACTTCCGCTTGCTGTCACAAATATTGATACACATATTTATGGAAAGACAGTTCATGGTAGTTCTTTTACGTCTTTTCTGAAGATCTTTGGATATAGAGGCGCTTCCACAATATTTTTAATATTCAGCAAATTAAAGAAAGGGGTATCGGTGATGTACATGTTCACAATAGCGGCGGGCACAATGCCTCCAATATCGCAATGCACCTGGTAAACAATTTTTGTGACCCATTTTGCTACAGGTATCAGTTGCCAGAAACCATTCAAAACAGGTACCCTCACCCGTCCCGATTTCTCAGGCAGATAGTCCTTTTTACCGATCAGGCTCACGGTTATGATGCGGGTAACAGAGTCTTGCGAAACCTTATAATAGTTGCAGGCATCCCGGTCAGAAACAGGCCAGGGAGCTTTTATTACATAATACGAATAACCCGAAGAAGGGGTTATTTTTTTTATCCTTTCCGATTCTATGCAATTCTTCATCCATTTGGTATATTCCGGCACACTGTCGATTAGCGCCAACACCCCCGACAAATTCGACTTGACGGTTACTTCTCCCCTGAATTCATGAACATTCGATCCTTCAATGCTTCGGGTGTAAACTTTAACTCCCTCTTTATCGGTTTTCAGATCCCATTTCTGACAAATAGAATGTAAAGAGAACATAACCAAAATAAAAATAAGCACAGGGTGTTTTCGAAGTTTCATAGGCATTTAGTAATAAAAGAGGAATTTAGAAAAAGGTACCCAAAGATAAGAAAAATATAATATACCACTAACATTCGTTTCATGCTAAGGCTATAACCCGACTTCTTATGGGGTGCTAAAGCAAAAATTATAAAATAAGGTCAACCTTGCAGACTTATTTCAAATTGAATATCAATTGTTTACAATATGAGTAGCTTGATCGTAATGCAATTATACATTTTTAAATCGATGCGCAGATTTGCAGGCATAGAAAAAATGGTTTTTTAGTCTCTGAACAGATTTACAGGTATGGAAAAAACGATTTTTTAGTCTCTGCACAGATTTGCAGGCATGGAAAAAACGGTTTTTTGGTCTCTGCACAGATTTGCAGGCATAGAAAAATCGGTTTTTTAGTCTCCGCGAATCTAAACATGTATTAAAAAATCGATATGTTGGTCAATGCGCAGATATGCAGGCGAGGAAAAAACGCTTTCGAAGAGGGATTGGGATTTTGGAAGTGGTAAATTAAGGGTGTTTTTTGAAGAACTTCTTTGGGTTTCTTTATGCCTTTGAAACTTTGTGACAAAAAAATATCGAATATTGAACAAGGAATAATGAATTTCGAAGTTTTCCTTCCACTTCATAATTCATCATTCAATATTCATGAATCATTATTTCCTAAATGCGTAAAATTCTAAACAGCGAAAATCCCTATGCGTGAAAAGAATAGTAATTCACCTCGGCTTCGGTTTCGGCATCAGAAGTTTGCAGCCAGTAGGCAGGGGTTATTTTATGTCCGGTTTTCGAAAGTAACTTTCGTTTATACACTTCAATCACGGGATTGAACAGCAGGTCGGTTACGCCAATCACATAGGTATCTGCCGTTTCGCCTTCTTTCTTATCTAATAGGGCTATTTTAACTTCGTACTTGTTCAGGGTCAGTATCTCTTTCAGAAACTCCATGCGCTGCTTGTCGGCACCAGTTTCTACCACCGTGCAGCGAACTCCTTCTATTTCCTGAATAATGTGTTTTCCTTTATTGAGAGGCATAATTTGAATAGATTAAATTCCAAAACTAACTGAAAGAATATTTTCGTAAATCAGGCTGATAAATCCGATCAGGAACAAGCCCAACACACAAATGATCAAAGCCAGTCGGGTAGTGAAAGGGCTCTTGAACGAAGCAATGGGGGTATCGCTCTTATTGATAAACATGGCCTTAACCACCAATAAATAATAGTATAATGAAATGGTGGCATTCAGCACGGCAATCATAACCAGCCAATAATATCCCTGACTAGCAGCGGAAGCGAATAGAAAGAACTTGCCAAAATACCCTGCCACAGGCGGAATACCAGCCAGCGAGAACAAAGCCAGCATCATCACCAGCGAAAGCTTGGGATTGGTTTTGTATAAACCATTATAATCATCCATATTCTCTTTGCCGGTCTGATCGTACACAGCCGAAATAACGCCAAAGGCGGCCAGATTGGAGAAGATATAAATGAGTGCGAAATAAACCACAGATGTCATTCCCATATCGCTTGCTCCCATGATACCAAGTAACAGGAAACCTGCCTGGGCAATAGACGAGAAAGCAAGGAATCGTTTCAGATTCTTCTGACGTAAAGCAAACAAGTTACCGACGGTCATGGTAACCACCGATAGTGTATACAAAATGGTTTCCCACATGGGTAAAATGGTCTTGAAAACTGTGAACAGAATGATCATAAAGATAAAAACCGCGGCAGCCTTTGAAACTACCGAAAGGTAGGAGGTAACATTGATGGGTGCACCTTCATAGACATCGGCTGTCCACAAATGAAAAGGAACCAGCGACATTTTAAAGCCCATTCCACTTACAAAAAATATAAATCCTATCATCTGCAACGGAGCCGAACCAAAGTTCTTAGCTACTTCGCTAAAGAAAATGGAACCGGTAGTGCCATATACGATTGTTAAGCCAAATAAAAGTATACCTGACGATAAAGCGGAAGAAAGAATCAGTTTGATACCTGCCTCAGCTGATTTGTTCTTGTATTTTTCGTAAGCTGCCAAACAGGCAATAGGAATAGTAGCCAATTCAAGTCCGAGATAGAACATCAGGAAATCACCCGAAGAGATCATAAAATTCATTCCTATCAGGGTAGAAATCATTAAAATATAGAATTCGCTGATCTTTCCGTGATTCTCTTCTTTTTTCAACCAGGTGGCCGACTGCAGGAAAACAATAAATACCCCGATATTCAACACATTTTTCATAGTGGCCACAAGCGGTCCTGTATTGTAGCTGCCACCAAACAAGGTAGCCGTTTCAACCGGAAGGAATCCGACAATTAGAGTGATACAAAATAAAACCAGTGAAATTGGAATGATAACGTGCTTTTTATCATCCTTTATGGCGAGCTCCAAAATAAGAATGACCAATGCCGATAATATCAGCACTAATTCATGTCTCATCAGAAGAAATTGTTCTATATTCATAGTATTTGAATTGTTTCTTTAATTATTGATACACTAAAAAATAGATGATAACTGGTTCATCACCGGTGTAAGACTGTCGTATATCATATCCGATAGCCATAAGGGGAATAATCCGATGCCGGCAACAGCCGCTATCAGGGTAACCGTACTCACCTTTTCGAACCATTTGGCATCTTTCAAATGCAGGAAATGGTCGTTCCTGATGGGTCCGAACAACAGAATACCTACCACACGTAAGATATATACAGCAGTTACCACAATGGACGAGCATGCCAGTATAGTTGCTACACGGTGGAACATATCAGGCTGCTGGAACGAACCTATAAAGATGGTCATTTCAGCTACAAATCCGCTCAAGCCAGGTAATCCCAAAGAGGCCAAACCGGCAATAACATAGGCAACACCCAGAAAAGGCATCACTTTCATCAGTCCACCCATTTCATTAATAAGACGGGTATGGGTCCTGCCGTATATCATGCCTATCAGGGCAAAGAAGAGGGCCGTCATAAGTCCGTGAGAGATCATCTGTATGATGGCTCCGTCCATGGCGGTTTTATTCATCATCAGTATGGCAAAAAGTACCAGCCCGCAATGACTCACAGATGAATAAGCATTGATGTATTTAAGATCCTTCTGCCAGACAGCACCGAAGGCACCGTAAACCACACTGATGGTGGTGAGAATAAGGAATATCCACGAAAGTTCGTGAGCTGCATCAGGCAATAAAAACATTGCCACCCTGAAACAGCCATAACCTCCCAGTTTCATCAACACACCTGCGTGAAGCATAGATACAGCTGTAGGAGCTGATGCATGACCGTCGGGCGACCATGTATGGAAAGGAAACAAAGCTCCCAACACACCAAATCCGACAAATGTGAACGGGAAAAAGAATAATTGTTTATCAAGAGGAATCTTCACTTTCGATATTTCCATGATATTCCAGGTCAATGGTCCGCCATCAGGAGCTGAATTGAAATATAGTCCGAACAAACCAACCATGATAAGAGCTGAACCTGCCATAAGCATCAGGGTCAGTTTCATGGCAGAATACTCCTTAGGTCCGCTACCCCAAAGTCCGATCAACAGGTACATGGGTATTACCGCCATTTCGTAGAACAAAAACATGGTGAAAAGATCGAGGCAAATAAAGAACCCAAACACACCCATCGCCAAAACAATCAGTGAAATAAAGAACTCACGGGAAAGATTTTCCACCTCCCAGGAAGCAAATACTCCTGCAAAAGTAACAACGGCAGTCAGGGCTATCATAGCCACCGAAATACCATCCACTCCAATGGCATAATGAATATTAAGGCTTTTAAACCAAAGGAAATCGTCGGCAAACAACATTACTGAAGTATCGCCGGCTTTGCGCAGTGCCAGATACCAGAAAACCAAAACCGCAGCAGTGATCAATTGCAAACCCATACCAATCGCAGAAGCAATGCGTGCCCCTTTGAAATCTTTGGTCATTAATATACCAACTATTGTGAAGATAGGAATTATAACAAATAGGGAAAGTATATTCATTGTGTCAAATTTTTAATACCATAAATAAAGTAATAATAAAGCAAGGGCTACTGCACCTGAAACAAAAACGAAACCGTAGGTCTGTAACTGTCCTGACTGCACCCCTTTGATGCCGCTTGATGTTCTGGTAATTACCCAAGCCACCCCGTTCATGGTTCCGTCGACCACATGCCTGTCGAACCATGCCACCGGGCGTGATACCAGGTTGAACAATATCTTCTTGGTCACGAACATGTATATCTCGTCAATATAGAATTTGTTAAAAATCGTTTTGTACAAACCACCCAATGATTTTGATACATTATCAGCAATATTATTTTCCTTAAAATACATGAAATAGGCGACAAGAATCCCGACCAGACCAATTAATACTGATGGAATGGCTATCATCAGATCAGTATGGCTTTCGAAACCTTTACCATCTGAAGTAACCAATTCGCTGAAAGGAATAAAACCGGCAAATATGGAACCGAAAGCAAGTATCATTAAAGGAATGGTCATTACCTTGGGTGCTTCGTGGGGGGCATGATGATAATGAGGGGTCCTGTTCCAGAAAACCCTGAAGTACAAACGGAACATATAAAAAGCAGTAAGTCCGGCCACCAGATATTCTATAACAAAAAGTATTTTGTCATGATGATATGCGGCCACCAGAATTTCATCCTTACTCCAGAAAGCTGATAAAGGATAAACGCCGGCAATAGTTACACAAGCGATCAGGAAAGTGATATTTGTTATAGGAAGGAATTTCCTTAATCCGCCCATCTCGTTCATAACATTACTGTGAACCGCATGAATAACTGCACCTGCACCAAGGAATAACAGTGCCTTGAACATGGCGTGAGTGAACAAATGGAACATGGATGCCATAAATCCCAGGCCTTCTTCACCCCCATAACCTGATACTCCTAATGCAAGCATCATATAACCTATCTGAGATAAGGTTGAGAATGCCAGTACCCGTTTGATATCAAACTGTGTGCAAGCTATCACAGCCGCAAATAGCGAAGTAAAACCTCCAACATAAGCTATAATGGTCAACACATGAGGAGCCGCAAAAATATAAAGCGGGAACATACGGGCCACCAGGAAAACTCCGGCAACAACCATAGTGGCAGCGTGAATCAAAGCAGACACAGGTGTAGGACCTTCCATGGCATCGGGTAACCATATATGCAGGGGGAACATTGCAGATTTTCCTGCACCACCCATAAACACAAGCAATAATGCCCAGGTTACAACCGAAAGGCCTAAGAACGATCCGGAAACATTTTTCATGATATCGACTCCTTCGGGTCCGGTTAGCCTGGCAAAATCAAAAGTTCCAGTATAAAATGAGAGTAATAAAATTCCGATGAGGAAACCCAGGTCGGCGAAACGAGTTACGATAAAAGCTTTTTTAGAGGCTGCAACTGCCGAAGGTTTTTCGTAATAGAACCCAATCAGCAGGAAGGATGAAACACCCACCAATTCCCAAAAAATGTACATCTGGAAAATATTGGTCGCAATTACCAGTCCCAGCATTGAGAATGTAAAAAGGGATAAGAAAGAGAAGAACCTTTCGTACCCTTTCTCCCCTTTCATGTAGCCAATACTATACATGTTGACCATGAAGGAAACCGTGGTGATAACTACCAGCATCATAACAGATATGGGATCGAGAAGGATACCCATATTAATAGATAAGGTATCGGTCAGGTTGAGCCAGGTATAATTCACAGGGATCAACTTCACAAATTCTTCACCTACTTTTCCGACATCAAAGAAGTATCGGTAGGCAGTATAGTAAGACAGACAGGTAATAATTCCCAGCCCAATGGTTCCAAGAATACCTGATACTGAGGGTTTGAATTTCATTCCAAACAAACCCAGAAACAGGAACATGAATAGTGGAATTATCAGAATTAAAATGGTATAACTAAAATCGAACATCATCCGGAGTTTTAAATATTAATACTTCATTTCGTCAACATCATCCACATTGATGCTGGAGAATCTTCTATAGATATTGATGATCAGAGCAATGGCAACAGATGCTTCGGCAGCTGCAATGGCAACAACAATAATTGCAAAAAACTGCCCCTGTAATTTATCGGGATACAAAAAATGGTTCATTGCAATAAAGTTAATATTCACGGCATTCAGTATCAGTTCTATTGACATGAGCATGGTGATCAGGTTGCGGCGAACCAAAAACCCGAAAATACCGACAAAAAACATTATGGTGCCTAACACCAGGAAATACGATAATGGGATTCCTTCATTCATAGTGATATAATTTTATTTCCCTTTTTTAGCAATAATAATAGCCCCTATCATGGCGGCCAGAAGCAGAATGCTGATTACCTCGAAAGGCAATGCATATCCATTATAACCCACGTCCATTAGCTGAGTACCGATGACAGTCATATTAACTTCGACCGGAGCTTTATCAGTAGGAACAAAATTATAGGTTAAAACGGCATATAAAGTTAACAACATACCTGATAATGAAGCCAAAGCAGCCGGAAGTACTTTCTTCCAACCAGGAATATCAAATTTATGATCGATCTGATGGGTAAGCAGAATGGAGAAAATAATCAACACTACAATGCCACCTGCATATAAGGTAAGTTGCACAGCAGCCATGAACTGGAAATTAAGCCAGAAATAGATAGCTGAAGTAGAGATAAGAACAAACAACAAATAGACTGCTGCTCTTAGAATTTTTCGGGTGGTTACTGTAAATATTGAAAATATTACAATAAAAGCCGAAAAAAGGATAAACATTAATTTATATGAATTCATTCCACTATATCTTTTACAATTGATGAACCTGGTTTATTTAACACTTTGGTGAGCTTGTTTCTATCGAATACGGCATGTTCGAATGTTTGCGCAAACACAATGGCATTTGAAGGACATGTTTTGATGCATAATCCGCAGAAAGTGCACATAGAAAGGTGGTAGATATGCTTGTCAATGATCCTTTTGGATTTTCCTTCAGCCGTAGTTATCTTATCACTAATAATTTCGATAGAACCATTGGGACAATTGATCTCGCATATACCGCATCCGGTGCAACGATGCTGATTGTTTGCATCGTGTGGCATGACCACTTCGCCCTTGAAGCGTTCGAACATTTCTAATTTCTTCCTGTTTTCCGGGTACTTTTGAGTAACAATTTTCCACGGACTAAAGAAGTATTTACCGGTTACACTCATTCCTAGTAAAAGGGACCATACTCCTTTAAAAATACCTGAAATATATTTTACAATGCTTTTCATACTTTAACTAATATACCATCCCATTAATACTAAAAATGCAGCAACAATAATATTTACAAGATTGATTGGCAGTAAATATTTCCATTCCAGGGTAAGCAACTGGTCAATCCTTAAACGGGGGAAAGTCCATTTAAACCACATCATAAGAAGGATAACAAAAACTGTTTTACCAAAATACCAGACGAAAGGAGGAATCCAATCCATAGCATTGTTAAAAGAATGCCAGCCTCCAATGTGTAAAGGCATCCAACCGCCCCAGAATACCGTAGCTGCAATAGATGCGACAATAAACATATTCATGTATTCGGCCAAATAAAAGAAGGCAAACTTAATTCCGGAGTATTCAGTATGGAAACCTGCGGTTAATTCAGATTCTGCTTCGGCAAGATCAAAAGGTCCACGATTGGTTTCAGCAGTGCTGGCCACAAGAAAAATTAAGAAAGCAATTATGGCTGAAATATGTCCTTTAAATATCCACCATCCGTCAGCCTGACCTTGCACAATTTCTGCAAGCTGCATTGTCCCGGCAAAACAAATGATGGTAAGCAACGATAAACCCACTGAAAGTTCGTAGCTGATGATTTGTGCTCCACTCCGCATGGCTCCCAATAATGAATATTTACTGTTACTCGACCACCCTGCCAGCAAAACACCCACCACACTTAAAGATGATACGGCAACAACGTATAATATACCAATGTTCAAATCAATGGCATGCATTCCCAATCCGAACGGAATTGCAGCAATTGCCATAAAGGATGTGATGATGACGATAAAAGGTGCGAGATTAAAAAGAAATTTATCGGCCTTACGGATGGGGATAATTTCTTTCATCAACAGTTTAATGAAGTCGGCTATGGTTTGAAAAAATCCCATTGGACCGACACGGTTTGGTCCGAGGCGGTTTTGGATAAATGCACAGACTTTTCTTTCGGCCAATACCAGATAAAGTCCAACCACTGCATAGAATATCAGGAATACAAGCCCAATGATAACCATTTCCCAAATAAATGTCCACGTAGGTGAGCAATAAGAATTCAGAAATGTATCTACGGCTTGTGATACCGGTGTAAAATCATATCTTTCGTAACCCATAATACAAGTATTATCTATCAATATCAGGAATAACTAAATCCAATGAACCACTTATCGCAATAAGGTCGGCAATTTTTAGCCCGGCTGTGATAGTGTTCATAATAAAAAGATTGGAAAAATTCGGAGTTCTGAATTTTAACCGATAAGGTGTTTTGTTGCCATCGCTGACAATATAAACACCCAATTCGCCCCTGGCTGTCTCAACCCTCTGGTAATATTCTCCGACAGGAAGTTTGATGATAGGTTTCATTTTGGCGGTATAATCACCCTCAGGAATATTATCGATCAGTTGTTCAATAATATTCATCGATTCCCACATCTCATCTATTCTGGCTTTATACCTATGAAAAGTATCACCTTCGGTATAAAGAATTTCTTTAAAATTTACTTTTGGATAAGCACTATAAGGCTCTATTTTTCTAATATCACATGAAAAGCCTGAAGCTCTGCCGGAAGGTCCCGTTATGCCAAATGATATGGCATCTTCTTTTGACAGTACTCCGATTTTTTTTGATCGTTCCTGAAATATTACGTTTCCGGTTAAAATCTTGTCATATTCCGGGAGTATTTTTCTGAAATATTTTATAAAATCTTTGGTGCGTTTCTGAAAGTTCGGATGAACATCATACATCAATCCGCCCGGCATAATATAACTATGCAACAGACGTGAGCCACAGGATTCTTCGAAAATATCCAATATTCTTTCACGGTCGCGTAATCCATAAAAAAAGCAGGTCTGACCACCCATATCCATACCAAAAGCACACCACCACAACTGGTGAGAGGCGATACGGGTCAACTCAGCCAGAATTGTCCTGATATATTTTACTCTTTCCGGCACTTCAACATCAAGGGCTTTTTCAACACACAGGCATAAGGCTTCATTGTTCATGTGTGCCGACAAGTAATCCATTCTGTCGGTAAGATGAATGGTTTGCGGATACGTAATACTTTCACACATTTTTTCAATTCCGCGGTGAATATAACCGGAATGAGGTATCAGATATTTCACGGTTTCACCTTTCAATGAAACTTCAAAGCGCAACACTCCGTGGGTAGAAGGATGCTGAGGACCCATATTAATTATGTACTCCTCGCTTTCCTGAAATTCTGCTATTATCTTGTTTTCTTGGCTCATAGCAATTATTATCGTTCAATAATGTTTACTTCATCCTTATAATCTTTTCGCAGGGGATATCCTTTCCAGTTTTCATCAAGGAAAATGCGGCGCAGATCAGGATGATTATTAAATTTTATCCCAAAAAGATCGAAAATTTCCCGTTCGTGAAATTCGGCTGTGCGCCAGATGTCACAAACCGTATCGAATGCAGGATTGTCGCGGTCAGAAGTTTTGACTTTCAGCACCACCATATGATGATATACGGTTGAAGTAATATGATACACCACCATAAGCTGTTTATTCATATCGAGCCCGGTCTGGCAAATCAGGTAATCGAAAGCGGTGTCAGGCGATTCTTTGAGTGTTTTGCAAAGATCGTGCATCTTTTCGACAGGGATCACTGCATCGGTATATTGTTTGTTTTCGGCAAACTCCGCTTCCGGTACAAGCGAACTTATCTTTACTTTTATTTCTTCGTTTGTCATGGTATTTATATAAAATCAGCGGTTGGATCTTTTCTTTTCAGACGGATAGTTTCAGCTTTTATTTTGCGCTGAAGCTGCATTACTCCATATAAGAGCGCTTCGGGACGGGGAGGACATCCCGGAACATACACATCAACCGGAATAACATGATCGACACCCCTTACCACTGAATAGGAATTATAAAAAAACGGGCCTCCGGAAACAGCACAGGCACCCATGGCTATAACATATTTCGGATCGGGCATCTGGTCGTATAAACGTTTCAATACCGGAGCCATTTTATGATTGATGGTACCCGCCACCACAATTACGTCGGCCTGACGTGGACTGGCACGGTATACTTCGATACCAAACCTGGAAAAATCGTGACGTGAAGCCCCGGTAGCCATCATTTCGATAGCACAACAACTGGTGGCAAAGGTTAAAGGCCAGACAGAGTTTGAACGGCCCCAGTTGAGTATAGTATCAATGGTAGTTATGATGAAGTTTCCATCGGTATCCTTATAGGTTTCAAGGGTTTCGTTGTCCTTGAATTCATCATACTTTATTCCTTTTATTTTTATTCCCATTTCAATGCTCCTTTCTTCCATGCATAAATTAACCCCAAGCCGAGTATTACGAAGAATATCAGTATTTCGATAAATGCACGCAACCCTATTTGTTTCATGACCACTGCCCAGGGAAAAATAAATACTGTTTCTACATCAAATATCAGATAGATAATAGCAAAAAGATAATACCCAACGTTGAACTGAATCCAGGTCATTCCCTGAGTTTCGATACCACATTCGTAGGGTTCGAATTTGACGGCATTTTTGGAGGTGGGAGGTACCAGAGAAGAAAAGGTTATGGCCGCACCCACCAACACTACTGCCACAATAAAAAATAATACTAATGATTCGTTGTTCATTTTTTTCGAATTATACCGATTTAGCCTATTAAATTTTTCTCGGCAAAAATAGATTTTTTTTTTAAAAACAAAAAATTAATCAATTTTAATATTTATCAATAATAACAAGCAGGAATATCAATTAAGATCTATTTTTGCAATTAGAACCGGTTTGTTAATGAAGTAAAAGAAATACAGCCAGTTTTATTTAAGCTTCGTAGGGTATATAATATAATGTGTAATTTTGCTTTTCAATATTGAGCACTTTGAAGATATTCAGGATAAAAATTACGGGGCTTGTGCAGGGGGTGGGCTTCAGGCCATTTATTTATAGGATTGCCAATCAATTTAATATTTTAGGGACTGTAGAAAATCGCAACGACGGGGTTATTATCGAAATGCAAGGAACCCAAGAACTTCTTGAAGATTTTGTAAACACGATTAAAACCGAAGCGCCTCCGGCATCAGCCATAGATACCATTGAAATCAGTATTATTGACAAGCCATGCAAATTCGATGATTTCAGTATAATAAAAAGCAGCAGTATTTCCGATGCGGTTACCGAAATCAGTCCTGACATTGCCGTCTGCATGGAATGCCTCGGGGATATGCAGTCGCAGCCTCACCGCCTCTCCTACCCTTTTATCAACTGTACCAATTGCGGTCCGCGTTTCAGCATTATCCGCGACCTGCCCTACGACCGCGATAATACCACCATGCAGCCTTTCGAGATGTGCCCCGACTGCCGCAAAGAATACGCCGACATCAGCGACAGACGTTTTCATGCGCAACCGGTAGCATGCAACCATTGCGGACCCGTTTATACCATACATTATAAAAAGACTGCCCTCACAGGGCACGACAAAATTCTGACCCTTGCGGCAGCCTTGCTGACCGAAGGGAAAATAGTGGCCATAAAAGGCATGGGCGGATATTTTATTGCCTGCAATGCCATGAGCCAAAAGGCAGTGAAACGACTGCGCGAAAGGAAAAAACGCGATGCAAAACCCTTTGCGGTGATGTTTAAGGATATGGCAAGCCTTAATAAGTATACTTTGGTTACGCCTGCCGAAGAAGATTTGATTACTTCGTGGAGACGGCCCATAGTTTTGCTGCGACAAACTCACCGTCTATGTAAATCGGTAAACTATAGACTGGATAAACTGGGCGCTTTTTTGCCTTATATGCCTTTTCATTACCAGTTGTTCGAAGCATCGGGGCTGGAGGCTTTGGTGATGACCAGCGGCAATGTATCGGACGAACCCATAATTATTGATGATGCCGAAGCCCTGGAAAAACTTTCAAAGATAGCCGATGCGGTGATTACCTATAACCGCGAAATATATAACCGCTGCGACGATTCGGTTGCCCTGGTGAGCTTAGGAAAAACACAACTGATAAGACGGTCGAGGGGATATGTTCCGGCACAGATGACACTCGGTTTTGATGTGGATGGCATCATCGCCACCGGCGCCGAACTGAAAAACACTTTCTGCCTGGGCAAACAAAATAAGGCTATTATGAGCCAGCATATTGGCGATCTGAAAAACCACCAGACCCTGGAGTTTTATGAGGAATCAATAGACCGGTTTCAGAGATTATTCCGTTGTGAGCCTAAAGTTATTGTCAGCGACCTGCATCCCGATTATCTTTCGACCCAACATGCACAGAAAAGCGGATTGCGCCATATCAAGGTGCAGCACCATCATGCACATATTGCTTCGGTGATGGCCGAACATGGCATAAACGAAAAAGTGATTGGTGTGAGTTTCGATGGTGTAGGCTTAGGCACAGATGGCAACGTGTGGGGCAGTGAGTTTATGGTGTGCGATTACCAAGGTTTCGAAAGGGTGAGGCATTTCGAGTATGTGCCTATGCCGGGTGGGGATAAAGCCAGCACGGAACCCTGGCGCATGGGAGTGGCATACCTGTATAAATATTATGGAGAGGACTTCCTTGACCTGAATATACCTTTTGTAAAAAACCTGGACCTGAAAAAGACCGAACTGCTGCTGCAGGGCTTACATGCCGGTATCAATTCGCCCCTGACTTCGAGCTGCGGAAGACTGTTTGATGCGGTGGCAGCCATAATGGGCATTTGCGAAAAGCAGGACTACGAAGCACAGGCCGCCATGAAACTGGAAGCTATTATTGAAAAAGATTGGTTGGAAGAGATCTACCCAATTACTTTTTATAATAACAAGGTTATAAGTTTTAAAGGCACTATCAAAGGTATTGTGGATAGCTTCGAAGACAAACTTTCCCCCGCAATAACTTCAGCCATCTTTCACAATACGGTTTCCGAAGCTATAATCAGTACTGTAAATGATATCCGAAAAAAATACCATATTAATACGGTAGCCTTATCGGGCGGATGTTTTCAGAACCGCTACCTGCTGGAACGAACCGTTCGCCAACTCACCAAGGATAGGTTCAGGATTTTAATTCACGAAAAGGTTCCGGCCAACGACGGGGGCATTGCGCTGGGGCAGTTGGCGATCGGGGCACATTTGTGATGAGCCGGGAGCTCGGAGTTTAGAGTGGGGAGTATGGGCCCGATCTGTGATTCCCAATTTCCGTAAGTTCATTGTCAATTCCGATTACTTCATTGTCACTTCCGCCTACATCATTTCCAATTCCGCTTAAACCACAGGATAACAGAGGTATTTTGCAGAGAAATACAAAGTGAAATTACTATTTTGAGACAATATTCTGGCCTAAACATCTGCCAGTGTTGGAGGATATTAGTTCATTGCATTGGTAATGACAATTCAGGGATAAAAAAAAGAGGCTGCCTAATTTTAATGACAGCCTCTTTTATAAAATGAACAAGATTATTTAATGATCTGTATCTTGCGTGTGAAGTTTTGTTTTTCAGTATTAACCACCACAAAATAAATTCCTTTGCTATATGAGGTGGTGTTCAACTGAATGATATTTTGCATCGGATCTTCTTCGTAAATTACATTACCCAGCAGGTTTAGTACTTTCAGATGGGCTACTTTTTCTGGAGAAATGACAGTAACCATGTTGATTGCAGGATTAGGATAGATGCTGATGTCGTGAGCATTATTATTTTCAGCTACGCTTGTAACCAAATCAACTGTTACATCATCAATCATCAGATATGCCTGATCCATTGCACTTTTTGCATGAAATCCGATATAATAATTACCGCTGGATGGAACCGTAAAAATAGTTGTAGATGCAGGATAAGTAGTATCGGTAATATTGGGAAGATCGACTAGTTGGGTTGTCATACCCGCTACTGTAGCAGCAGTTCCAATGTTAACATTCATTGCTTCAGGGTATATGGTGGCAAAAGGTCTGTAATAGAATTTTAACTGGTAAGAGTTTCCGGAAAGTAATCCGAGGCATTTTGTAAACAACCAGTCGTCGGCTGCAGCAGTAGTACTGAATTCATAAGCAGCAAATCCGGTTCCGGTATGTGAGTATTTTGCACCCGTATAAATTCCCCATACAGAAGCATCAGCATTTACATTAAGAAGTGTCCATCCGGTAAGGTTATCAGTTGCTTCAAAACCCATTGCAAAAGGAACAGATGCAGGACCGGAATAAATATAAACCGTTGCTGTGTCATTGTTATAGGTAACATCGCCAGTTATTCCTGTATATGCTTTGATTCTGTAATTTCCGGCTACCGAAAGATTGGCAGCATTGGCGCCTGTAAATGTGTAGGTGGCAGTAGCACCGGCAGCAATAGAAGCAGTATAAGTGACAGTTACCGGTGCATTATTGTTAATTTTATAAGATACAGGGAATCCGGTAAGGGCAGAGGTACCATTATTCTTTATTGAAACAACAATATTTTCGGTAGCAGATAATGGGGTGCATGATGAAACGGGAGCTGTGATTGCAGTAACTCCACCATCGATAGCAGCGGGTTCAGCAACAGAGATATTGTCCAGGCCCATTAAATCGCCATCGGCGCCGGTAACATTCCAGCCTAATATAAACGGAGCTGATTTATAAGCACTAATGTCGACAGTAACTTCGCGCCAAACCCATCCGGTGAATGAAGGATAGGATAGTGCATCCCAAATAACTGTCCAGGTGGAACCACCATTGGTTGAAATTTTACATTGCAAATTGGCACCCACTGTGCTGCCACCATGGCCGGGCAACCAGTTGTAA
Organism: uncultured Bacteroidales bacterium; assembly: GCA_964469155.1. Classification (GTDB taxonomy): domain Bacteria; phylum Bacteroidota; class Bacteroidia; order Bacteroidales; family CAIWKO01; genus CAIWKO01. Next base: position 8,004 of record CAYXXU010000016.1, on the reverse strand, counting down.
CTAAAACCTGCCCAAAATTTCAAGGCTAAAGAGGTTGCTGATGCTGTTCCTGTTATGGAAGGCGATTTCAACCATTCGTTTTGTATGGCTGTGGTAGATAATGAATAAGGGCAAATTGCAGAGGCCACATTAGTAGGATCGATAGTAGTAAAAGCATTTGATGAAGGATTACCTTGCTGCCAGGTTTGAGTTGTTAAAAGAATGGTTTGTGTCCAACTGGTAGGTAACCAGGTGCCATCAAAATTTTGTGTCATATAACTGACTTTTGCAGGAGATGAAGACCAAAATACCTTGCCTGCTGTCTGACTGAAGTTCGGAATTTCGGAACTCATTTGAGCTTTGGAGGTAAATGCTGCATTGGGGTTGGTTTTGCCTATCTGGCTCTGACCAAAACTAATCACTGCAATACTAAATGCGAGAAAGAAAAGAGTAAATTTTTTCATAGTTGTTTAATTAATAAATATTTTGGTAAAATTATAAAAAAAATGTTCAGGTTGGTCAAGCAGATTGTTTTTTTTTTAAAATAATTATTTACAACTGATAAGACTGATTTAAAAGGATGAATTATCTGAAAAATCGATCGTTGAAATTAACCAGGAAAAGCTTTTTGGTTGCCCTGGTAACAGCGGTATATAACCAGCGCAGGTACTCCTGGTTTACCATATCGTCGGTAAGGTAACCCTGTTCGATAAATACATTTTCCCATTGACCACCCTGAGTTTTATGGCAGGTCATTGCGTATGCATACTTTATCTGCAATGCATTGAGGTATGGATTGGTCTGCATGAGTTTCATTCGCTGGTATTTATCGGTTATATGCTGATAGTCGGCAGCCACTTCGCTGTATAGCTTTTTATAATCCTGATAGGAAAGGGAGGGTGCATCCATCTGCAGGGTATTCATTAGTAATTTTACATCAAAATCCTTTTCCTCGGGATAATCGATCAATCGTATGGTTGCGTCTACAAAGCTGTATGTATCGGCAATAATCTCTTTATTTTTTATCCGCAGGATCTCTGCAATATCGCCATTGGCAATGAACCCGGCTTTCGATTTTTTCGATATCCAGAGATAATTGTTCTTCACTATCATGATCTTATCGCCGGCATTGATCTCTCCTTCGCGATACAAAATTCGCTGACGGATTTCGTTGTTGAACAAATTTGCGCGTTTGTTAGAACGGCATACCACAATGGTTTCCGTATCGCCCGAATTTGAATAGGCTGTATTGAGCATATCTTCCAACTCATCGCCATTGATTCGGTACACATCATTACATCCCTGGGTTGAAAAGAATCCATGATCAATATCCTCCTGCTGCACCAGTTTACGTATATGGGTAGCATTACTCAAAATGCCTGAATCTTCCGACTGGCGGACCACTTCGGTTAGTTCAAAATTACCGATCGTAAGATGGTATGAGGTTTTTAAATACTCGCGGTTCAGTGCCAGGCTCAGGTTGGTGCCCACAGGAGGTAATTGTGCCGTATCGCCCACGAATATGAGTGAACAGTTTTCACCACTGAAAATATAGGTCATCAGATCTTCAAGAATATTTGAGACCGGGAACAAACCATTTTTCTCCGGCGCTTCTGCAGCTATCATCGAGGCTTCATCCACAATAAAAACGGTATTCTTATGGGTATTTTCGCGGAGGGTAAGGAAAAAGCCCGATTCTGCTTCGTTGGTCTTATAAATGGCTTTGTGGATGGTGAGCGCATGTTGTCCGGAATAGGAAGACAGCACTTTGGCTGCCCTGCCGGTGGGTGCCAGCAACATAGCATCGAGGTTGAGGCGGGGAAGTATGCTAACCAGCACACTAACCACAGTGGTTTTTCCGGTGCCGGCAAATCCTTTCAGCAGGAAGGTTTTATTAGGTTCGTGTGAATTCAGGAACAAGGCAAGTTTTTCCAGCAGAACATGTTGATCGGCTGTTGGAGTGTAAGGAAAAGACTCCAGCAATAATTTATTTATTTCCTGAGAGGGTAACATGTAGTAAGTAAATAATGTGATGATTCAATGTTGACCGAAAGCATTTTTTTAAGTGTAACATCAGAAGGGGTATCCTATCCCGAAATTCCCGTAGATCAAAAACCTGTCGCTGTTCTGCCCTATCCATCTTGTATGCATGGGTCTGGCAGGGTTTTTCAATACAACTGCCCCATCGAGCCTGATCACAAAATAGCCGAAATCAGCCCTCAGGCCCAATCCTCCATCAAATGCCAGATCGCTTAAGAACTTGTTGAATTTGAAAACCGCACCCGGCAGTTGCTCGCTTGTTTTTCTCATCCAGACATTTCCTATATCAATAAAAGCTGCTCCCTTGAAATACTTGTAGATGGGGAAACGATACTCAATGTTGCCTTCCAGCCCTATCTCACCTATACGTTCCAGTGCAAAGGTTTCCTGACCGATATAACTGCCGGGACCCAGGGTTTTCAATCTCCAGGCGCGCATGCTATTGGCACCTCCCAGGTAAAAACTTTTTTCGAAAGGCAGCACATTTTCGTCATCGTAAGGCATGCCATAACCGGCATAGGTGCGGAAAACCATCAAATGTGCTTTTTTTAAGTACATGTAGTATCTAAAATCGGCATCTACACGAAGATACTGAGAATAGGGGATATTTAACAGTTCATACGCTCCCTGCTTTTTCTGAATGCGGCTCACGATAAAGAATAACAAACCGGCCATTTCGACATTGGTCTTGAGGTAAACAAAATCTTTGTTCTTCCCCAACTGCTGTGTGTTGTATAAAAAGGTATACGATAATGATGTGATGATGTGGTCGCGGTACGAATTCTGCAAGGCCCTGTCGTTAAGTTGGTCGATCTGGGCATTGAAAACAGAATCGGGATATATCTTTACCAGGTTGATCTGTAAGGGGGTTATGAAATGGGTTTTATACTCGTTTTCTTTCCACTGATAACCAAAAGAAGCCGCGGTATAAAATCGTTCGTACTGCGGCCTGATCTGGTAATTGAATACCGCATTGATATTGGTTTTGGGTTTGAAATACTTTGGAAATCTGGTTTGGTTGACAGGCAGCAAAAAGCGTGGTATCTTTATATCGAGGTTAATACCTGCTTCAATGGTGTTGACAAACTTTAGTTTTTCGATCACCGGTTTTTCGATAATATTGGCATTTTTTTTAAACGACTGAAATTCAACGGCACCATTTATCTTCATGCCAAAAACCTCGGCACCACGAAACAGGTTCTTATGCGTATACAATAAGCCGACGGCCAATCCCAGTTCGCCACCGGTATGGGTTGCATCGGTGCTGACAGAGATGGCCTGCACCGGAGCCTTAGAGAGTTTTATGATACAATTCAGATAGCCTGAAGCAGGCAGGGTATCAATTTCTTTCACAAACTCAATGTTCACATAACGGTATAGCCGAAGATCGAGCAGGGCCTTGTAGGTTTTTTCCACATCGGTGTAGTTATACACGTCGTTGCTGTCGATATACATGGCCTGGGCCAGGGTTTTCAGGTTGATCTTCAGTTTTCCGGGATAAACCACATAATACACTTTGGACGGACGACCTTTGAGGCGGTTAGGAATAACGGTGCGGAGGGTATCGTAGGTCATTGTGGAAGACTTGTCCAGATCGAAATCGGTGTTGATAATAATTTTGTTGATGCTGTATCTTTTATGCTTTTCGATTATCATGGAATCGGGGTCGACAGCCTCAGGTACCAACCTGTCGGACAATTTTATAGTAATATCTAACTGATCCGAATTAAGGGCAGTATCGACCAGGAAATTTATATAGTCTTTGCTGAAATAAAAATAACCGTTCGTCTGCAGGTTCTTGTTTATTCGGTCGCGTTCGGCATCAATATTATCTACATTATAAATATCGCCCGGAATAATTCTGCATTCAGCCTTGGTGGAATAAACAAAGGCCTTGAGCGTGGCATCCTTTATAATATATTTTACATTACGGATCTTATAAGGCTCATTGCTTTGTATAGAATAAGTTACCACGGCTTTTCGGCGTCCGTAGGTGGTTATGCCTTTCTTTTTATGATCCACTAACCGGGCGACAGGCGGTTTGTATTTAACCGCGAAGCCAACCTTTGCAGCAAAATATCCGTGATTTTGCATGTAGTATTTAATCTGCTTAACAGAGCTTTGGGTGAGCGAACTGTCGAACAAAACCGGTTCGGCGGCCATGGTCTTTTTTATCCAGCGTTTAAATCCCGTTTCTTTACCCCGTACCGAAAAATTCCATAATCTTACATTCAGGTATAATCCGAGGTTTTTGCGCGTTGGCTTTTGCTTCAGCAATATCTTTATATCGTCAGAGTTTACCGAGCCTTTAGCGATGACCACCTTATTGCGCTTGAGGAGGTATTTATCAGCGGGATATTTCCTTATGGGGCTGCAGCCTTCCAGCATAGAGCCCAACAGTATAGCAAATACAGCTACAACGAATGTAGTGCTGATATTTACTCCAAATTTACTCATAACGTAATGCTTCGATGGGATCGAGGCGGGCTGCCTTGATGGCCGGGAAAATTCCTGAGACCAAACCAACCACAACACATAACAATACTCCAGAAAATATCCATAGCCAGGGGATCACGAAACTGCTTTCGAGGATTAAGGACATGGTATTGCCTATTAATATCCCCAGCAAGATGCCCAGGTATCCGCCCAACTGCCCTATGACAATTGCTTCGATCAGAAACTGGTTCTTGATCATGGTGGAGGTGGCTCCCATGGCTTTGCGTATGCCTATTTCGCGGGTACGTTCGGTGACCGATACCAGCATGATGTTCATCAAACCGATGGCGGCACCCAGCAGGGTTATCAGCCCGATGATGGTGGCTGCCAGGGTTACATACGAAATGTTTTCCATGAGCATTTGCGCCAGGTTGTCGCTTTTCTCCACCGCAAAATTGATCTTTTCGCCGGGAAGCACTTTGCGAATCACCCTGAACAGGCCCGTGGCTTCGCCAATGGCAACATCGATGAGCAAAGGATTATTCACCATCACGTTTATGGTATACGTAAGCTCCTTGCCCGAGACAAACTGCCGCAAATTAGACAAAGGAATGAGGCATTGATTGTCGCCGCTGAAGCCCATACTCGAGCCTTTCGATTTCAATACGCCTATGATCTTATATTTCTGGGGACCGATGGTAACCAGTTTATCGACGGGATTGTTGTTGTTGGGGAAAAGTTTTGTAACGATGCCGCTTCCTAAAAGAACCACATTGGAACCTTTGTTGAGTTCCTGTGTAGAGAAATTACGTCCATAGTCGATGTCTATACCCGAAGTGATGAGATAATTTTCGTCGACACCCAAAACTCCTATGTTTGGATTGGTTTTTTGCGATTCATATTTTACGGTGGCGGTCCCTGTGCCCCAGGTATACACTGAAGCCAGAGCCGGAAACATAAACCTTTCTTTAAATTCAATGGCTTCGCGGTAGCTTATGTGACGGTAATCGTTAGCACCCTCGTTGGGGCCGTGCATGCGTATGCCATGGTTGCGTATGCTGAAGGTGTTGCTGCCCATGCGCGCAAAGTTGCTGCTGATAGAGCCTTTTATGGATTCGATGGCGGTGAGTATTCCCACCAGCGCCATGATGCCAAAGGCAATGATCAGCACGGTTAATATGGTTCGCAACATGTGGCTGCGAATGGAGATCAGGGATATTCGGATGTTCTCACGGACAAAAATGGCCATGCCTTAGTGTATATTATATGAGTAACAAAAGTATTAAAATTTCAGAAGGCGGAAGTAAGAAGGCAGAATTAATTCGGGAGGAGGTGATTCTTGTGGAGTTGGTGGCTATATTGTTAAATTGCTAAATTGCTATATTGTTAAATGGTTATACCATTTCTTGAAAAGTTTTAGACTGTTGAAGAATTGTATAATGCCGATAGAGTAGCTGTTATAGTACAATTTATTTGGACTATTACAGATACCGAATCGGTATTAGATGTCAGTATAACAAACTGCGGCCTTTATGCGATTAAACACCGTCAACCAAAAACAATTTAACCATTTAGCCATAAAAAATCCCGGCACCATAATGTTGCATGATGGCCGGGATTGTTTGAGTGATAGCCTCACCTGGAGTGAGACTATTACTGTTGAGAGTTCTTATTTGAAATCGAATTTCAAACCCATGCTCATTCCCATATACGGGTTGAAATGGGTTTTGCTTCCGACAACAATAGCGGTTTCGAGGCCTACATTACCTTTCAGGAAGAGACGGAACTGGTTCCAGATGTCTTTCTTTTTGCACAGTTTGAAATCGATACCAAAAGGTACATACACACTGGCAAACATGGTGGGTTTGGCATTGATGGAGGTTTTGGTGCCTTCGCTGCCCAGAAAGTTTCCTTTATCAAATTCGCTGAATCCGATCTCATCTTCTTTTACACCATTGAAACTTAACACCACCGCACTGTCTTTGGTATATCTTTCATAGATACGGGCCGTCAGAGCATAAGCAGCATCGACCCCTACCCCGGCAAACACCGAAAACCTTTTCTCCTGATCGCTTTTGAACAGATATTGCACACCGGCACCCAGCACATTGGCTTTTACCATATAAGAATTAACGGTTCGGGCCACGGTATCGGTCTGATACATCACAGAGTTAAAACTGAAAGTATCGCCCGGTGTGCTGGTGAATTCTTCCCTGAAACGGTCCTGGAGGTTGGAACCCGAATAGAATAGAGCAATGGTAAGTTCGCGCTTTTTGTTGTAATCGCCCAGTTTTTTCGACCAGGGATTCAGGCCCAGTTCCAGTATGATTTTGTTTTTAGTAAGAATGTCGCCCTGGCTGCCGCCCATCATCGAACCCATATCGCCCGAGCTCCATGAATGTTGGCCTATCTGGGGTTTATCCCAATCCTGATCGCCTGCTCCTATTTCGCGGTATTTGTTCATACCCGAAGCCATCGACAGGGAAGATATGCGGAAACAGCCTTTCTTTTCTCCTGTTACGACCTTTGGGCCGGCAACAGTTTTCTGCCCGTCGGCCGATGTGCCGTCAATAACCTGACCGGAGGCATCGGTAGTAACCTGAACACTGCTGACCTGGGTGTTCTTCGGATCGCCTGAGGTAGAAGTGCCGTCGGCAGCTGTTGAACTCTGGCCTCGTACCCCAAAGGTAAAGGCAGTAGTTATCAGTAATAACAAAACAAGTTTTTTCATAGTAGTATATTTAATTTTAGTTTTTTATAATAACCCGAAGCATTAGCATTTATTGTGCCATTCGGATAAAAAAACACAAAACATATATCAACTATGCGGAAAATGAAACAGAATGTCTATTTTTTTGACACCTGAAGAGAAGCGGCCCACTTACACAGTATGTCTTTCTGCTCAGCCGTGGGCATCCTGTCGCTGCCTACCGACGCCGGCGGCATGCTGCCGTTGTTGACAGCCTTGCAGATAGCATTGGACTTTTTGGCTTGTTTCTTTGCAGAATACTTATCCCACGACGAAAGGCTCCAGATAGAAGCAGCCATGCCATTGCCACCGGCATTATGGCAGCTTGCACACGATTTTTGCAGAATCGCTGACACATTGTCAGGTATGGAGTAAGCCTGTTGTGAAATGCTTTTCTGACTAACGGCCTTCATAGGGCTGATGAACATAACGGCGGCAACCGAAGCTATCAGGGCTGCCAGCACAAAATAATGCGTCTTTTTCATAATGTGAATTTTAATGTAAAAGTAGTATTTTTTCAAAGACATGTCAATATAAAGAGATTGATTTTTATCAGGAGGGGAGTTTGGAGTGGGGAGTTTGGAGTTGGGAGTTCGGAGTTGGGAGTTTGGAGTTGGGAGTGGGGAGTTTGGAGTGGGGAGTTTGGAGTTGTTTAGGCCTAAATAGCGTTGACCGTTTTTTTAATTCTAAATGTTGAGTCTACTCTGAAAAGTTCTAATTCCGCCACAAAGATACACAAAGGCTCAATCCGCCAGTTTTCTAAGACATGACCAAATATTGTTAATAAAAATTACGCTACG